>JAPKZB010000012.1 GCA_026393985.1 Acidobacteriota bacterium | reverse complement strand
TCGGCTTCCCGTTTGGCAAGTTCCTGAGCAAGGGCGGTTTCGACGAAACGCCGTTCGACGCCGAGATGGCGCAGGAGGTGATCGATCGATTCCAGTTGCGAGCGAAACCGACGATATTCGAGGTTGCCGAGGACGGTGGGGGGGACGAAGGGTCGCAGATCGTCTTGGCAGGGGAGGAGAGAGGAGGCTGGAAGGGGGAGGGTGGCGGTCACACGATATTATGACTGGCTTCTTTGCGTACCCTTCCTCTTTTTTGCCGCTTATGAAAATACCATAATAGACCTCAGGTCCCAACGAAACGTGGCTCACTAAAGTTCTGGACGGACTCTAGATGCATCCCCACAGTAAGCGAAACCGTTACAGAATCGATAGATCAGACGGTTCAAACCCGGCGGGCACTTCATCATAACCGTCTCAGAGAACGGGATACGTTGTCGAACCTATGCGCGCCCGCTGCTCGTAGTAGGCCCCAATAACGGCCGCCGCGACGGCTCCGGCACCGACGGGTCCTGCCTCCATGCAGACGGCGTACTCGGCTACGCCCCCATCGCATGCACAGCCGCGATCCGTGCCAGCGCACCTGCCGCCAGGTCACCCGTCCCACCCGCTAACCCGCGGACGCGGCCCCCGCCCCACCGGGAACCGCGCCGCGATGCCAGGATCAGAAGTAGATCTTGGCCGCGAACTGAATCACCCGCATCGGGTTCCGCAAACTCCGGATCTCCGCGTCGCGTGGACCGTCCGGCGTAACCGAGCTCGTCGTCGTAAAGCTGATCCCGTTCGGCTGCCCAAAGTTCGGCGTGTTGAACAGATTGAAAAACTCGGAACGGAACTGAATCCGGCCCTGCTCGCCCAAGAACCGCAGCTTCCAGTTCTTGTACATCGAGAAGTCCATCGTGTTCCCTCCCGGACTCACCATCGCGTCCATCGCCGCGTTACCATACTTACAAAGGTCCGGCCGCCCGTTGATGTTGCAATCCGTCCGCCGGAAGGCTTGCGTGTTATACCACCGCTGCCGCGTCGCCTGCCCGAGCAACCGCCCGTCCTCCAACCGGTCCGGCAGCGTGAACCCGCCCGTATTCAGGTTCCCGCCGTTGACCGTAAACGGGAAACCCGTGCGCAGTGTGTAGACGCCGTTCGTCTGCCACCCCGCCAAAAACGCGCCGGCCACGCCCTTGAAACGGTTCAGGAACGGCATCTCGTACACAAAGTTCAATACCGAGTTGCGCTGCACGTCGAAGCCAAATCGCGACCGCGCCTGCCGGCGGTCCCGCGGGTTCTGGTACCCGTTCGAAACCCCGGCGCCGCTCTCGTTCCGGCCGTAACCCTCGCCGAGCGCCTTCGAGTAAGTAAACGCCCAGCCGAGCACCAGCCCGTGGCTGTACCGCTTCTCGACGTTCACCTGCAGCGCATGGTAACTGCCGTTGCCGTAGGAGTCGAGATACCGGATGTTCCCCGTCCCGAAGATCCGCGGGTTGCCCGCCGCATCCACCTCGCCCTGCGAAACGTGGAACGGATAGGGCCGCCGCGCCTGGATGTTCGTATTCAGATACGCTGGATCCGGGTTGTTGAAGGTCACCGTGTTATCCAGGTGGTTCGTCTTGCTCCCCACGTAGCCCACCGTCGCCAGCACGTTAAACGGCAGCTCCCGCTGCAGGTCAAAACTCCACTGCCAGTGGTTCGACGCCTTGTTATCCGGCGGCACCAGAATCGTATTCCGCACCGAAGCGATCGATCCCGCCCCGGCGCCGTAGATATTCCCCACCGAATTGATGAAGCCCGGCCGCAAACGCACCGTCTGCACGTTGTACGTCCGCCCCGCGTACTCGTACGGGAACACGGGCAGAATATCTTCCTGCGTCTGGTAGGCGATCGTGCCCGAAATCGGAGGCACCAGGTTCAGAATCGTGAAGTTATTCAACTGCTGCGCGTTGGCAAACCACCCGAAACCCGACCGGACCACCCACTTGTTCGTCGCCCGGTAGGCCAAGCCAATCCGCGGCATAAAGTACCGGTTGTCCGAGTTATACGACGACCAGTTCACCTTGTTCACCTCGGGAACCACCGTCGGCAGGCTCCGCCCGTCCGGCACCCGCGTCAGCACGTCCAAACGCAGCGAGCGCCACGCCCCGAACGAATCAAGCGGCACCTGGAATAGGTCCCACCGCACGCCAATGTTCATCGTCAGCTTCCGCGTCACCTTCCAGTCATCGAGGAAGTAACCCGACCACCGATTCTGCCGCGGCGCCGTAAACGGAAAGCCCTCGCCCGTTTCCGTGTTGCCGAAATAGCCCATCAGCCAGCCCGCCAGGCTGTAGCCGCCCGGGCAGCAGGCAATCGATCCGCGCGGCACGTTCGCCGCCGCCCGGTCAAGCAGCAGACGCCGGAACTCAAAACCAGCCTTCAACGTATGCACCCCGCGCGTCATCGACAGGTTGTTTGTAAACTGGTGCACCGTGTTGAAGTCGTAACCGTTGCCGCCGTCGCGGTCCCCGCCGATAATCGTCGACGGCAGCCCCACCTCGCGGTCGGTCAACTTCCGCCCCGAGGTCACCCGGAACTGACCCAGACCCAGCGAATCGAGATCAAACCCCGTATTCGTGCGCGGGTTCAGCGTATTGTTGTCGGACTTGTTCAACCCGTAGCGGAACTCGTTTACCGTCGTAGGATTGATGATCCGCACCCACTGCGCCGCCATGTTCGTGTTGATCGAAGTGACAAAGTAGTCGAAGCTCGGGTTGATAAACCCATTCCTCCAGCTGCCGCGGTCCGTAATGAACCGCACAAACACCTTGTCCTTCGAGTTCAGCGTGTGGTCGATGCGGAACATCGTCTGGTTGTTGCTGATCACGTTCGGCACCGACCCGCGAGCGTTGATGTCGAGCGGATCAGCCGGCGCGAACATCGGAAGCGGCAGAAAACGATTCACGAAATCCTGCGCCGGCTTGCTGATGCGCGACGGCGGAATGATATTGGTTATCCGGCCCGAGGAGTCCCGGAACGGCTCCCCCGTGGTCGGATCGAAAATGATGGTGGGCTGCCGGATCGGCACCCCGGCGGCATTAAGCGGCGGCGTCAGCAACGACGAAAAATCGCCCCGCCGAAACGACTCGGGAAACCAGAACGCCTCCTGCACCACCTCGCGCGCCTCCCGCCGGCCCTCAAAATTAAAGCTCCAGAACGTCCGGTCCTTCCCGTTGTAAATCTTCGGAAACAGCACCGGACCGCTCACGAACACGCCAAACTGGTTCCGCCGCAGCACCGGCTTCGGCGACAACCGGCTGCCCGCCGGCTGCTGAAAATTCAAAAAGTAGTCCTTGGCGGCAAACTTATCGTTGCGCAGAAACTCATACACCGTCCCATGGAAATTATTCGTTCCCGACTTCACCACCATCTGCATGATCGCGCCCGAGTTCTGCCCGTACTCCGCCGAATAAGACGATGTCTGCACCTTGAACTCTTCGAGCGCGTCAATCGACGGGGAAAACGAAGCCGTGTTGATCCGCGGCTCGGTGGCAATCACTCCGTCGAGCGTCACCTGCTGGTTCACCTCGCGCTGCCCGTTGGCAGAAATCGCCACGCCGTTGCCCGGAATCGGAAAGCCCCCCGAACCGTCCAGTCCCATGCGGATCCCAAACTGCACCCCGGGAACCAACACCGCCAGCGTCGCCACGTTGCGCCCGTTCAGCGGCAACTCCACGACCCGCTTATTATCAATATTGCCGCCCACCGAAGCATCCTCAGTCTTCAGCGCCACGCCCGTGGCCGTCACCTCAATCACATCGGTCGACTTACCCACCTGCATTGCAAAATCCACGCGCGCCTTCTGCTGCAGCTGCACCGTGACATTCTTCTGCTCCTGCGTCGTAAAGCCGTTGGCCGTTACCTTGATCGTATACTCGCCCACATCAATCAACGGGAAGTTATAGTTCCCGTCGTTACTTGTCGTCGTCTGCCGGGTCTCCCCGGTCGACGCCCGGCGCAGCACCACCGCGGCGCCCGGAATGGATGCCCCCGACGGGTCCACCACCGTCCCAAGTATCTCTGTCGATGTCGTCTGCGCAAAGGCGACAGGGGATAGCAACAACACGAACAACCAAGATGAGTAAACTTTCATCATGACCTCGAATCAGATTGAACTACCGTTCGAGATTCTACACAAAATCGGCGCCAATGTAATCCAACACCCTCTACCGCCCCCCGGCCGGCAGATGCATCGTAAGATACCGCGCAATCAACCGATACAAATGCAGCGTTGTTCCCTCACCCTCGGCGATCGCGTGCGTCCGGTTCGGGTAGTCCATATAATCAAACGGCTTACCCAGTTCAATCAGCCGGTTCACCAGCTTCTGCGTCCCCTGGATGTGTACGTTATCATCCCCCGACCCGTGCACCAGCAACAACTTCCCCCGCAATCCCTCGGCATGATGGATCGGCGAACCGCTCCGGTAGCCGGCCGCATTCTCCTCCGGCAGGCCCATGTAACGCTCCTGATAGATCGTGTCGTACAGCCGCTGATCCGGCACCGGCGCCACCGACACCCCCACCCGGAACAAATCCGGAGACCGGAACATCAGATTCAGCGTATTTGAACCACCTCCGCTCCAACCCCACACCCCCACCCGCGACACATCCACATAACTCTTCAAACGCCCCAACGCCGTCACCGCCTCCGTTTGCTCCTGCGCCGAGATCACCCCCACCGCCCCGTAAATTGACTTCCGCCACGCCCTGCCCTTCAACGCCGGCGTCCCTCGCGTATCGAAACTTGCCACCAGATACCCCTCCGCCGCCAACGCCCGATGGAACAGCCCCCGCGCCCCCGGCCACCCATCCGTCACCGTCACCCCGGCCGGCTCCCCATACACATACACCACCAGCGGATACCGCTTGGCCGGATCAAACCCCCTCGGCTTCAGCAGCCACCCATCCACCACCGGGCCGCTCGCCAGTTCTAACTGCAGAAATTCCACCGGCGGCTCCACCGTCCCCGCCGCATTCGCTCGCAGCGCCGCGTTGTCCTCAAGCAGCCGCACCCGCTTATGCTCCGGCAGGCTCACCAGGTCAACCACCGGCGGTCGGTCAAAACGGGAGTAGGTATGGAACGCCCACCGTCCATCTGGCGAGATATCGTAGCCATGTGTCCCCGGCTCCCCGGCCGGCGTCAGCCGCCTCGCCGCCCCCGATCGCCCCACCGCACTGCGGTGCAAGTACCGCTGCGTCGAGTTATCCGGCGACGCCAGATAATAGATCCCCTCGCCGTCCGGCGCCAAGCCCTCGACCGACAAGACATCCGCCGGTTCCGGCGTCAGCAGCACCGGTGCCCCGCCCTCCCGCCGCGCCGCGTACACATGCCGCCACCCGTCCCGCTCGCTCAGCCAAAGCAGACTCTTGCCCTGCTGCAGCCAATGAAAACCGCCCCTCCGGTCATCCCCCGGCGGCACATCCACCCACGCCGCATCCTGGTCTTCAAACATCGCCCGCGCCACCCCGCTCCGCGGATCCGCCACGTACACCGTCGCCCGGTTCTGCCGTCGGTTCAGTTGACCAATGGCCAGCCCGGAACCATCCGGCAGCCACTCCATCCGGAACAGAT
Source organism: Acidobacteriota bacterium (assembly GCA_026393985.1). GTDB lineage: Bacteria > Acidobacteriota > Terriglobia > Bryobacterales > Bryobacteraceae. Next base: position 5,219 of record JAPKZB010000012.1, on the reverse strand, counting down.
AGTGCGCGCGCGAGTCCCCGGGAATCGCCATCCACCGCGGCGCGCCGCCGGCCACGCTCACCACCCCCACTCGCACCGCCGCGTTCCGCCCGCCCGCCTTCGGGTAAGGAATCTGCGTCACCTTCGGGTACAGCGCACTCGTATTGTCGATCAACGCAAACTGCTCCACCCCCGTCACATCAAACTGCCAGAACGCCAAGCTCTGCCCGTCCCGCGACCATCGAAAACCGTCACGGACACTCAACTCCTCCTCGTACACCCAATCCGAAGCCCCGTTCACCAGCGTCGCCGACCCGTCAGTCGTCAATGCCTGCGGCTTGCCCGTCCCTACCTCCTCCACCCACAGGTTATTCCCCCGCACATACGCCACCCGGCTGCCATCCGGCGAAAATTTGGCAAAGCTCAGCGACGAAGCGGGCGCCCCACCCCCCAACTGCTTCAAGGTACCCGCTGTCCGGTCTAAAACCCAGTAGTCGCCCCGCGAGTTCGTCCGCCAAACCTTGCGCGACTCCGTGTAAATCAGCAGCCGCTTGGCATCCGTGCTCCACTCATAGTCGTCCACCGTCAGCGCCCGCGCCCCGCCCGGCGGCGTGAGTTGCCGGGCCGGCACCACCACCTTCCGCTCGCCCGACACCGTATCGTACTCCACAATCTCGTTGGCGCCCGCGGCCGTTTCGAGCGTCGTGTAGCCCGCCCCGCCCCGCACCCACCGCGCGGGCCCGAATCGCTTCTGCGCAAACGCGGGAGAATCGAAAATTCTCCCTAAACGCGCCGCCAACTCCTCCGCCCCCGCCAGACCACAAGGAAGAAGAAACAACAGGGCGACGGCGCCTCCGGGTAGAGTGGAAAACATCCCGGTATCCTAGCAGACCGCCCCGCCCAGAATTGAAACCGTCCAATCCGCAGCAGATTCCAATTCGCCATCCCAATATCGGAAAACGCCCCCTGCCTCGCGCTCCCAATCCGGGCAAACGCCCCCGGCGTGTTCGCGCTAAACGAACCGTTCGGATCGCCATACTGCGGCTGCTTGAACGGCATCTTGTTCCCGTCGAGCCGGGTCTGAAAAGGGAACCGCTCCTTCAGCGTCCACCGCTTGGCCACCGAAAACTGCGTCGACGCCAAGCCGGGCCCTCGAACACATTCCGCCCCGGGTTGCCCGGCGTAAACGCCGCCGGATAAGCAAACGAACTGAAGTTTAGATACGGATTCTGCGCCTGCGTCGGGAACCGGTTGTCCCCCAGCGTCCAGTTCTGCACCTGCGCCGCCTGATGCGTCGTCAGAGTGTTCGGCCTCGACTCGCCCGGCAGATACCGGTTCGGACTCCCGGCGAACGACACGTTGAAAGGCGGCCCCGATTGCAGCGTCTGCGTCATCGTCAACTGCCACCCGCACCGTGCCGCCACGGTAGGAGTTATGGCCAAGGTTTGAAAACAACCGCACCTCCCCAAAATGCGGATACGGCAGATAGTTCTGCACCCCCGTGAAGATCGTGTTCAATGGATTCAGGTCCCGCAAGATATCCAGCGGCAGTACACTCACGTTCCAGTGATTCAACAACCCCACACCCGCCTGACCCTGGTACTGCCCCTCCAAAACCCAGTTATTCCGGAAGCTCCACTGCAGCCCGCCCGACCAGCTCGTCACGTACGGCAGCCGCATGTTCGGATCCCACAAGTGCACCTGCCGCCCGCTGTAGTTCGTCCCCACAAACGGCACCGACCCGTCCGTCTCCACATCGTGAGTAATCGGCCCCGGCCCCGGCGACAGGCAGAAGACATACCTGCGGATCCCCCATCGGCGGCGGCAGATTCGCCGTCGCCAGATACTCCTGAAACATACTGTTCCGGTCCGTGGCGAAGATATCCTGATGCACCAGCCGGAGCGATACCCGGAACACCATCTTCGGAGGGAGATTCCACGCCAAGCCCAACCGCGGCGCAATGTTGTTCAAATCCTTCCGCGCCAGCGGACCCGCCTTGCGCACAATCGCCCCCATCCGCCCCGTCAGCGCGTCCCGCACCGTCGTATCAAACTGCGACTGCTGGCCATACTTGGTCTCAAGCGGACTCTCGTGGGAATCCTGCACCCCCAGATTCAACGTCAGGTTCCGCAACGCGGCAGCCAGCTCGGCTTCTTCACCCAGTCCCCGCCCTTGGTCAGCGCCGTCTCCTTGAGCACCGCCCGGTTGAAACCCTCCCGCCCAAAAAATCACCGATCCTCATCGCCTCGGTCGGCACCGGCGTCCGTGCCGGCGCCGTCCCCGCCAGCAAGAACCTCCGGTCCTTGCCCCGGCACAGCTTCGGCAGGTTGAGCGGCCCGTAGAACAACCCCTTCGACTCGTTTTAGGTAAAGGGATTCGTTCGCGCCAACTGCTCGAGCGCCGTCCGATGCACCACGTTCTTGTTGACGCACCGATTCTCCACCGCCCCTTGCCATTCGTTCGTCCCCGACTTCATCACCATCGACATCAAACCGCCGGCCTAGTGCCCATACTCGGCCGGCATCCCCGTCGTGTAAAGCTTGACCTCTTCAAACGCATCCTGCGTCGGCGATACCTGCTCATGCGGGCCGCCCAGGTTTGCAAGCCCTGGCTCCTTGCCGTTCACCCCGTCCATCCGATGGCCAATCGCCCGCGAACGTTGCCGCGAACGCTGCCCCAGCACCTGATACCCGTTTATCGAGTTCATCCCCGGGTAGTCGTACATCATCCGCACCGGCCGCTTCTAACTCACCGGAATCGCCCCCAGCGTCTCGCCCGAAAGCACCAACCCCGACGCCGATGTCTCCGTATCGAGCAACGGCGCCCCACCCGATACCTGCACCGTCTCAGTCACCCTGCCCAGTTGCATCTCAATGTCAATCCGCGGAATCTCAACAGTCCGGGTCGCTCCCCTCCCCCGTCGAGTACACCACCGTCCCCACCGGCGTTCCGGTTCCGGTCGTCTGCGCCCACAGCGCGCTCGAGCAAATGAACAAGCGTCCAAGCCCATCCGGACAGCGGGCGGCGAAAAGTTGGCAACACAAAGATCTCCAGAAAGGGAAAGGATAAAAAGCCAACGCGCCGTAGTCCTTCACACTCCCCCGCCCCCTGTCAATCCGCCCCTACCACATCCCGATCATCTTCCACCAAACCCCGCCCACCCCTAACCACACCACCACATTCATCAACGAAACCAAAAACCCGATCCGCCACCACTCCCCCTCCCCCACATACCCCGAACCATAAAACACCGGCGCCGATCCCGTCCCGTACGGCGTCAACCCCGCGTTCAAGTTCGAAAAATAACCCAACGGCAACGCCGCCACCAACGGCGGTGCCCCCAGCGCCAGCGCCGCCGTCAAAAACGCCGGATACAACGCCGTCACCTGCGCCGTCATACTCGCAAAAACATAGTGAACATACAAATAAACCAGCACTAACACCACCAAACCCATCACCCAATTCATCCCCGCCAGCCGCCCGAACAACGCCTCCGACCCCACCCGCACCGCGCCCCCCGCATTCAACTCATCCGCCATCATGATCAACGGCGCAAACCACAGCAATACATCCCAAGCCTTCGTCTCCCCCACTAACTCCTCCCACCGCAGCAATCCCGTCACTAACTGCGCGCAAATCCCCACCAGCGCCACATACGCATTCCCCACCCCGTGCCACGGCGACGTCACCCAACCCAGCATTACCATCCCCAAAATCAGCACCAATCCCCGCTCCGCCCCGCTCATCGCCCCCATCTCCCGCAGCCGCCCCACCGCCAACTCCCGCGCCGGACCCGTCTCTGTCAACTCCGGCGCATGCCACCGCGAAATACAGTACGGCACCACCAACCCCGCCACCGCCGCCGGCACGCAGCTCCCCGCCAGCCAGCCTAACCACGTGATCTCCACCCCCCCGATCTTCATCGCCATCTGCGCCATCAGTGGGTTCGCCACCATGCTCGTCAAAAAAACCGCCGACGCCAGATAGTTCCCGTGAAAACAAACCAGCATTAAGAACGATCCCATCCGCCGCGCCGTCTCCCCCGGCTCCGACCCAAACGCCAGCGCCAAACTCCGCGTCACCGGAAACACCACGCTCCCGCCCCGCGCCGTATCCGACGGCACAAACGGCGCCACCACCATACCCGCCGCCACCACCGCATACCCCAGCCGCAGCGGCGTCGTCGCAAACCGCGCTATCAACTCATAAGCCACCCGCATCCCCAAACCCGTCGAACTCACCGCCCGCGCAAACAAATACGCCGAAAAAATCAGCCACACCGTCTGGTTGCTGAACCCCAGCAGCACCCGGTTCGCCGGCACCGTCCCCGTTACCGCCAGCAGCGTCATCGCCACCAGCACGCAGGCCCCCATCGCCATCGGCTGCACCACCAACGCCAGTATCGTTGCCAAAAACACCGCTACCAAATGCCGCTGCAGTTCGGTAAACCCCGGCCACGGCAAAAAATACAACAGCGCCCCCGGCGCCAAAACCATCACCCAGCGAACCAGTTTGTATCCCAAGGTCCACCATCATATCCCGCCCGGAAAACTTTTCGAGTCCATACTGGACTCTGGTGGTCCCCCATCCTATACTTGCAAATAAATAGCAACTATGATTCAGGTCCGCAAGCAGTGGAGCGAAACCTATCTCTCCCGGGGCACCCGCTGTTCCATCTGCCCCTGTCTGCCGCAAAATACCGCTGCCGCTGACGCCTGCCGCCTCGCATGCACCACCACCCAAGGCTCCTGCGGCCGCCGTTTCAACCGCAAGATCCCCTCCCCCTTCGCCGTCCTGCAAGCCGCCGTCAAATAGACGCCGCGCCTTCAAGCGCGTATCGGAAACCCGCCTTGGCGCAAATCTGCGGCCGCATCCCCTACCAGAACCCCGACTGCATCGCACCACTCGTGTCCAAATTAGCGAATCGCGCTGAAGGGTGAGGCCCTGGTAGGGTAGGGAGACGTTTCCTGCAAGAATCGACTCCAGCCCTACGAGAACCCCAGCCTTGTCTCAAGTATCCAGCATTTTCAGCCAGCTTCTCCAGCAGGTTCCCCGGACGATGTTTGAAGAGATCGTCCGTCGCCACCAGGGCGAACGGCGCTCCCGCGGTCTTCGCTGCTGGGACCAGTTCGTGGCCATGCTCTTCTGCCAGCTCGGCCAAGCCCAAAGCCTCCGTGAAATCTACGAAGGACTCCAAGCCAGCGAGGGCAAACTGGTCCACCTCGGGGTTGCCAAAGCC
>JAPKZB010000045.1 GCA_026393985.1 Acidobacteriota bacterium | reverse complement strand
TGCCCGTCGCTGCCGTGTATCGCCAAAGGTGGCAAATCGAACTGCTGTTCAAGGCCCTCAAGCAAAATCTGAAGATTAAGACAACCCGTTTGAAGGCCCACCACCTCTCCGAAAAGACTACATGGCCCCGGGCCCAGTCTGGTCTCCTGGAACCAGACGGGACCGCCCGACACCAGCTCTCCCTCTCCCGATGGGCAATCTCAAATTCAAAACGCGGAAATCAACACCGCAAGTCCTTTGATTTCAATTCAGCCCCAGCCGGTTTCCAGCTAATTTGGACACCAGTGACAGCAGACCGAACAGGCGCGGACGGTAACGCTGAAGATGACCAGTTTGCATGGGAACGCGAAGAGAATCGCGAGTTATCTGAGCAGGATCAGCAGTTACTTGCAGAGATTTCTGCTAATCCGCCCGGACGGCTGTGTTTTCCACCTTCTGCGGAAGTATCTCGATATAGGGCCGGCCGGCTTGATTCTCCCCTGACCGAGACCGAAGACCAGATCGGCACCCTCCGCGATGCGCTTTTCGCCCCGCCCCAAGAGCGCCGCGGCCTCTCCATCGAGCACAACCGCTCCGTGGACCGCGCCGGCTGGGACGGGGTGGATGCCGGTCTATTGGTCACGATCCAAATCGAATCGCCCGCGGGCATTGAGCGCGTGGCCACGCTGGCCCGCCAACCGGGGATCGACGCCGTCATGCTGGGCCCCTACGACCTCTCGCTCAACCTGGGCCTTACCGGTCAACTCGGCCATCCCGATCTGGTCCAAGCCATCGACCCTGTCCGCGACGACGCTCCGCTTCGGGCGCGACCCCGGCGATCCGCTCGTTCTCATCCCCGACCCGTTCTATCTCGTCCGCCAGTATCGCCCACGCTTCCTCGACGAGATTGAATCCTCCGGCGACCACGCCGCGCCTTAAAGCTTCGCAAACCGGAAGGCATAAAGGTCGGCGTCCCGCAGCACGAATCGCACCCGCACCGGCGTACCCGTCAGCGCGCCGATATCCTCTGATCCCCGCCACGAAACCGCCCGGTCCACCGTGTCGCCGAAGACTTCGTCGCAGTCCGCCGCCGCGAACCCGGGCAACGGTCCCCCGTCGGGCTTCTGCAGCTCCACCTGCACCAATCCCACCGCCGAAGTCGCAAAGTTCAGCCGCAGCCGGCCACCCGCGAACCGCACCGGCCGGGTGATCAGTTCGCCCCCGCCCACCCCGGCGCTCGCGCTCACAAAGCCGTCCAGCCGCAGCGTATACCGCCGCACCTCGCTGCTTTTCCCCGTCCAGTAGCTTTCGCTCGCATAGAGCGAGAGCTCATTCGGTGCCCCGGCCAGCGCCGAACGCGTCTCGACCAGGTGCCAGCCGATGTACTGGTGGCCGTAGTTCCACGTCCCTGGCCGCTCGATCCCCGGCCGCAGAAAGGCCTCGTTCCAACGGTGAAACAGCACGCCATCGCGGCTCGCCATCAGCAGCGCCTCAGTGATCGCTGTGCCATAGCGCATCGACGCCGTCGACCGCTGCCGCCGGTGCTCCTCCTCGGGCAGCGCCCGCAACGAAGGCGACCACGGCCGCTCCGTATAGCGCGTGGGAAAGCCGATGAGCAGGTGCGGCGCGCGCGCGTAAGGCTTCACCTGGTTCGTATACAACTGCTCGGCCGGCGAGTCGATGTAGCGCAGATCCCGCGCCTCGCGCCAGGTGACAAAGTCATCGGACACCGCCGTGCGAATCGCCCGTAGTCCGCTCGGCTTCCACGTCTCGCCGGTTGTCACGCCTTCGGTAAACGAGCGCCAGTAGGCGCGGTACTGCCCGCGCGCGCCATCCCAGAAGCCCAGGTTCTGCGAATCAAACGCGCCGTCGGTAACCACCGGCGCGCCCCGCATGGGCGTCCAGCGGAAGCCGTCGGCCGAGCGCAGGGCAATCAGCCCGTGCGCCTTGCGGTCGGCCGAACGGATAAATGCCTTATAGCGGGCCTCCGGCCCCGCCGCGGGGTTGGCGTCGAGAAACATAGCCGGATGCGCCGCGTCCAGATTTAGCCCACCCTGTGGTCCCGAGGCCAGCACGATGTTGTTCGCCTTGCTCCCCCGGAACTCTACCAGCCCCAGCTCCGGCTTGCGCCAATGGATGCCGTCTTCGCTCTCGGCATAGCAGCAGTGGCCAGGATGGGCGTCGGCGCGCAGCTTGCCATCCGAGACGTCCAGATGATAGGCCTTGTAGAACATGCGGTAGCGGCCAGCATCTTCAAAGATGCTGTGGTAGCCGCTCCCCGGGCCCTCCCACGGAGCATCGTGCACCAGCACGGTTTCGCGCGGCTGCGGAGCGTGCAGCCGAAAGGCCGTGCCGCCGGTCGTGCGCTCCACAAGGTGCCGGTCGACGAACAGCTCCCGGCGGTCGGCGATGTCGATGGTGGTTTCGCGGGTCTGCGCGGAGGCCGCCCCGAGAGCGGCCAGGGTCGTGAACTGGCGCCTGGTCATCCCTAAGATCATATGCCCACGGCGCCGCCGCGTGGCGCTCAGGCGCGGAGCAGGTCTCGGATGACGCGCCCGTGAACGTCCGAAAGACGGTAATCGCGCCCGCTGAAACGGTAGGTGAGGCGTTCGTGGTCCACGCCGAGCAGGTGCAGCACCGTGGCCCAAAGATCGTAGACCGTCATGCTGTCTTCCACCGCATAGTAGCCGAACTCGTCCGTCTGCCCGTAGAGGAATCCGCGCTTCACCCCGCCCCCGGCCAGCCAAATGCTGAAGCCGAACGGGTTGTGATCCCGGCCGTTGACGCCCTGCGCAAACGGCGTCCGGCCAAACTCGCCGGCCCAGATAATCAGCGTCTGCTCAAACAGTCCGCGCGCCTTCAGATCCGTAATCAGGCCCGCAATAGGCTGGTCCACCTGGAGCGCCATCTCGGTGTGGCCCTCGCGGAGCACCGAATGCTGATCCCACGGGTTGCCGGACTGGCCGGGATCGGCCGGGCGCATCAGGCAGGTCAGTTCAATGAAGCGGACGCCGCGTTCCACCAGCCGCCGGGCCAGCAGACACTGCTTGCCATATGCCGCCGTGTTCGCGTTGGGAGAGTCCATCCCGTAGAGCTTTTTGGTCGCTTCGCTCTCCCCCCGCAGCTCCATCAATTCCGGGACGGCGGTCTGCATCCGGTAGGCCGTCTCGTAGTTGCGAATGGCGGTCTCCACCTGCGCATCGGCCGCCGTCCGGGCGGTGAACTGCTGGTCCATGGACCGGATAAAGGCGAGGCGCCGCTGCTGGTCGCGGTCCGCCTCCTTCGGTTTGATGTTGTTCAGCGGCTCGGTCGCTTCCGGGTAGAGCAACGAGGCCTGGTGTTCGGCCGGCAGGAAGCCGCTGCCGTACATACCGATGCCGCCAAGCGGCACCCCGCCGCTGGCCAGCACCACAAAGCCGGGCAGGTTACGGTTCTCGCTGCCGAGGCCGTAGTTGATCCACGCGCCCGCGTTCGGAAAACCGAGAAACGGCTGCCCCGTGTGAAGAAAGAAGTTCCCCTGGGCGTGTTCGTTGGCCGTGCTGGTCATCGAACGGATCAGACACAGATCGTCGGCGCGGGCGGCCATGTGCGGAAACAGCTCGCTCACCGGCATGCCGCACTGGCCGTAGTTCTTAAACCTCCACGGACTGGGCATGATGCCCTTGACGTCATTGAACATGGTGGGCTTGACGGGCATCGGCATCGGCTTGCCCGCATCGCGCGTGAGACGCGGCTTCGGATCGAAGCTGTCGACGTGGGAGACGCCGCCGGACATAAAACAAAAAATGACACTTTTGATTTTGGGCGGAAAGTGCGGCTCCTTCGCCGCATCTTCGGCGGCCAGGCCCGCGAAGGCGGTCAGGCCGAAGCCGGTGGAGGCGCGCCGGAGCATGTCGCGACGGGAGAGCAAGCGTCGATTCTGCATGGGGGTTTAACGAAGATACAGGAATTCTTTGAGGTTGAAGAGCGAGTGAGCGAAATCCCGCCAAACCTCGCGCTGCCCGAGCAGTTCGGCGTCGGAGCGGCCGGGCGAGGCAAGGTAGTCCAGGCTGGCAGTGAGTTCGGCCGCGGTGGCCGGCCGTCCCAGCGCACGGAGAAACATCCGCTGCACCCGGTCGCGCACGCTCGTGCCCCCGTCGGCCAGAATGCGTTCGGCCCAGCGCGAAGCCTGTTCAATCACAAACGGGTCGTTCAGCATGGCAAGCGATTGCGCGGGCACGTTGGTTGAGTCGCGCTGGCCGCGCGTGCTTGTGGGCTTGGGCGCATCAAAGACTTCGAGCAGCGGATTCTGAGCGTTGCGCTTGATGCGCTGATAGACGCTCCGGCGCCGCGCCCCGTCGAGCGGGCCCACCTTGCCGCCGCCCTCGGTTTTGCCCGTGTAATAGACGTCAATCCCCGGGCCATAGAGCTTGGCGTCAAGGTCGCCCGTGACCGCCAGAATCGAGTCACGGAGCGATTCGGCCGTGAGGCGGCGCCAGCGCGCATGCTGCAGCAGAATGTTGCCGGAGTCGGTTTGGGCCGCGGCGGCTGAGGGCTGCGCACTCAGCTGATAGACGCTTGAAGTAACCAGCAGCCGGATCATCGCCTTGATTGACCAGCGCTCCTCGACAAAGCGGGCCGCGAGGTAATCGAGCAGCTCCGGGTGCGTGGGCTTCTCGCCGTTGCGGCCGAAGTTGTCCACGGTGCGAACAATGCCGCGGCCGAACAGATGGTGCCAGATGCGGTTCACCATCACGCGCGCTGTCAGCGGATTCGCCGGGCTCGCAATGGCCTCGGCGAGCTCCTGGCGTCCGCTTTGCGGGCTTGCACAATCGGGGCTGCCCAGCGCTTCGAGGTACCGCCGCGGCACGGTTGGCCCGGGTTGCATGTGGTTGCCGCGAAGGAACAGCGGCTGGTCAAACGCCGTACCGGCCATGGTGCCCGGCACGCGGCGCGGCACCGGGACCTCGGCCTCCAGCGTCCGGTAGCGGCTGATGAGCGCGGCGGCGCTGGCCGGCATCTGCTTCAGCGTGTTGGGCAGCAGACCGTGGCGAACGAAAAAGTCCAGAAACGCGGCTTCGACCGCGGTAAGCGTCCCCGCGCTCCAGGCGTCGACGCAGCGGCGCAGGATCGCCGTGTAGCGTTCGGAGAGTTGCGCGGCCGACTCCGGTGCCGGACCGTCGAGCAGCAGTGAGACGGCGCTGGTCTCCTCCTTTGGCGGTGCGGCGCCGTCATGAAAGACCACTTCGGCGGCACCGAAATGCGACCGGCCATCGATGGGTCCGTTTCCGGCCAAACGGGCACGGTCTTCGTAGACGGCGAATTCGATGTAGGCGTGGGCGCCGCGCCGGTACTTGGTGTCGAAACGAAGCCAACGCATCGTGTCGTCACCCAGCGTCAGGGCCGGAAAGATGCCGCCGTTGCCCAGAGCATAATTCTCGACGACCACGCGGGCCCAGGCCAGGTTGCCGCCCAGGGCACGAATGCTGATCGAGTCCGTGTCGATCCGGAACCGCGGTGACTGCAGCACGCCGCTGTGTTTGGCCGAAAGGAGATGCGAATAGACGCCCGCCGGATAGATGCCGTTGACCATGCGGTCGCCCTCCGGGATAACGAAGAACTCGCCGGCAGCCGATGGTTGTGCGGGCAGCCCGTTGCCGCTGCGGAACCAGGTTGCGTAGTCGACCGGCTGTTCCAGGTTCCATATGCGGCGAAAGCCGCCCTGAGCATTAAACTCGCGGCGCGCGGCGAGGTCCGTTTGCAGCTTCTTCGTCGCCCCTTGCCAGGCGGTGCGAAACGCTTCGCCGGCCGCCGTGTCTTTCAAATCCCGCCAGAGCGCCAGCGGCCCGTAGTCCGGCTTGGGCGGCTCCGCCGCAGGCTTGCCCGGGGCGGGGAGAGGCGCCGGTGGGGGAGGCAGGTCGGCGGACAGCTCGGGCTTGGCTTCGCGCCAAACGCGGACCAGTTCGCCGCGCAGGGCCGTGCGCAGCCGCGCCAGCTCCTCGCGATGCCGGTTGAGATGGTCCGGCGTATCGATCACCACCTGCCCGTGACGCGAACTGGCCAGCACCCCATAGAGGGCGTAAAAATCCTTCTGCGTGATGGGATCGAACTTGTGATCGTGGCAGCGGGCGCACGAGACGGTCAGGCCTTGAAAGGCTTTCGAGATGACGTCGATCTGGTTGTCCACCACCTTGAACTGGTCATCGAGGGCATCGACGGGAACGTAGCCGTACTCAACCATCCGGAGGTGCGCCGTGCCGAGCGTGGATTCGTTGATGTGCTCCTGAGCGTTGCGCCGCGGGTTGGCAATCAGATCGCCGGCCAGGTGTTCGCGAATCAGTTGGTCGTAGGGGACGTCGTGGTTCAGCGCGCGGATGAGATAGTCGCGGTAGCGCCAGGCGTAGGGAAGGTCGAAGTCTCCCTGGCTGCCGTGAGATTCGGCGTAGCGGACCAGATCCATCCAGTGACGCGCCCAGTGTTCGCCGAAGCGCGGCGAACGGAGTAGCCGCTCGACCACCTGAGCAAAGGCGTTGGGCGAGGGGTCTTTCTCGAAGGCCAGCAGCTCTTCGGGTTTGGGCGGCAGGCCGGTCAGGTCGAAGGTGACGCGCCGGAGCAGCGTGGCGCGGTCGGCCGGAAGCGCGGGAGAAAGTTTGGCTTTTTCAAGTGCGGCGAGAATGAAGGTGTCTACGGGCGTGCGGACCCAGTCCCGGCGCACCACCGGGGGCAGAGAAGGCTTGACGACGGGCCGCAGCGCCCAGTACTCCTTGGCGCGCTCCCGGATCGACTTCGGGGTAGCGGCGGCGTTAGCGTCCTGGGGCCAGGGCGCCCCGCTTTTCACCCACTGCTCAATCGCCTGGATCTGGTCCGCCGGCAAGGGGGTGCCTCCTAGCGGCATCTTCGACCGCTGGTGACGGATCGCCTGCACCAGCCGACTGTTCTGCGGATCGCCCGGCGTAATGGCCGGGCCGCTTACACCGCCCTTAAGCAGCGCGGCGCGTGAATCGAGGCGCAGTCCGGCGTGCTCCAGCTTCGCGCCATGGCAACCCTGACAACTGCGCACCAGCACCGGCCGCACACTCTTCTCAAAGTGTTCGAGCTCCGGTGTCTGCGCCGCGGCGTAGGCTGCCGGCAAGAGGAGAGAGAATAAGGCCCGCACAAACATGCGCTTATTCTCTCTCTTTTGCCAACGCTCCGGGGCGGAGCAGCCCTGCTTAGTGCTCGTGCAAGCACTCCGGGTAAGCACCCAGAATCGCGTTGCCCTTAAACCCTAACGTGTCAGCCATCCCCGCCTTCGACGTCCAGTACCCATCGGCCGTCAAAGCCTTCACCGTCTTGAAGAAACGTTCTCCGGTACCTTTCACCGGTCCTGCGTCGCACCGCGCGCACAGCGGTTCCAAGATCGCCAACTGCGCCTTCTCGTCCAGCTCCGCGAACGGCTTCCCGTTGGTCTGTTTCTTCAGCCACGCCAACCCGGCCGCGAACACCTTCTGCTGCGCCGGATTCTTGCCCACCACGAAGTCGATGTAGGCTGGCACCCCGGCCGCCCCCGCCCCCGGCGTATCCGTCTGCGGAATGATCCGCTCAGCCATCGCCGCAATCGTTACAAAATCTGCCTTGCTGAAGTAAGCCGGCTCCGGCAGCTTCGCCTGCCCGCTCACCGTCCCGTGCGTCCCCTCGTGCTGCGCGTACAGCTCATCCGCCGCAAATGGAAACGCGCACGTGGCCGAAATCGACCCGATAATCTTCAATGCATCCCGACGTTCCGCCATTACAGTTCTCCTCTCTTCGCCCGCGCCGCCATGTGCTCGGCCGTCCGCGCCGCCAGCGCCATAATCGTCAGGGTCGGGTTCTTCTCCGATGCCGAAGGAAACACGCTCCCGTCCAGCACAAACAGGTTCTTCACGTCATGCGTCTGGCAGTATGCGTTCACCACCGAAGTCCGCGGGTCGTTGCCCATTCGCGCGCCGCCCAACTCATGGTTGGTCCGCGGCTCCTCCCACACCCGCTGAATCTTCGCCCCGGCCGCCAGCAGAATCTCCTTCGACCAGTTCTGCATGTCGCGGAAGATCTTCCAATCGTTGTCCATCCACGTCACCTGCCGCCGGGCTGAGGGCAACCCATACTGATCTAACTTCGCATAGTCGAGATCAATGTAGGACTTCCGGTTCGGCACCATCTCGCCGTAGGGACTGAACACCACAAAGGCCGGATACCGCTCCTTCACGGCCTTCTTATAAGCCGCGCCCATTCCCGGCGTCTCCCGCGCCCATCCCACGCCCCGCCGGTTCTGGTAGCCGAATTGCGCGCCAAAGCTCCGCACATAATCCCGCTTCCGCTCGTGCATGAAACTAGGCAGATACGCATGGTCCAGAAAGCCTTCGTCCTCCTTGAGCGGCGTCCCCACCAACCCGTCGAGAAACGCCTCTACTCCGCCCGTAAAGTGCGGAATGAAGTGCTTACCCAACTGGCCGCTCGAATTCGCCAAGCCCCCCTTGGCCGACATCTGCAGCAGCGCCACGCTCTGCACGCAGGCGCAGGAAACCACCACCGCCTTGCCCAGCACTTCTCCTTCGGCCTTCGTCTCCCGGTGGACAAACTTCACGCCCCGCGCCCGCCCGTCGGCGCCCATCATCACCTCGCGCACCACGGCGTTCGGGATCATCTCTAGCTTACCCGTCTTCATCGCCGGCACTAAGTGCACATCGTAACTGTTATACTTCGCCACCACGTCGCAGCCCGCCATGCAGTTGCCGCAGAAGTGGCAGCCCGGCCGCCCGAACTTGGCCTGCGTCAGCGTCGCCTTCCGGACATGAATCGTCTTCAGACCCAGCTTCCGCGCACCCTTGTCGATCAGTTTATCGGAACACTTGTAAGGCGCCGGCGGCAGAAAGATTCCGTCCGGCAGATCCTTCAATCCGTCGTAGTTGCCGCACACCCCCACCTCGCGCTCCACCCGGTCGTAGTACGGCGCCAGTTCGGCATAATCAATCGGCCAATCCTCGCCCCCGCCGTCAAAGGTCTTGCCCTTGAAGTCGCGCTGTGAAAAGCGCCACGCCACTGCGTTCCACGTTAACGTCTTGCCGCCCAAGCCCCGCGCCCGCTCGCTCTCCATGCCCGGCTTGCCCGGCTTCATCCGCGGAATCTGCCGGTTGGCAAACTCCCACGGCATCGAGTGAGTCGGAAAGTCGGTCCGCGTGTTAATCTTCGGCCCGCCCTCGACAATCGCCACGTGCGCCCCGGAGCGCGCCAGATGCGCCGCCAGCGTACCGCCCGCCGCGCCCGAACCTACCACTACTACGTCATAAACCGTTGCCATCGCTCAGTCCCTCAAAAGCCACATCTTCATTGTCTTTGATACCAACTCGGCCGCATCCTGCTGCACAAAGTGCCCCGCCCCCGGCACCGTCACCAGTGTCCAGTCCTTCGCCACCCACTGCCACGTTCCGTTCAGCCCACCCGCCAGGAGCGCCGCATCGTTTAAGCCATGAAACTGCAGCACCGGCGCCATCACCTTCCGGGTCTCCTCCCGCGCCGTGTAGGGCTCCCGCGGATAATTACGCTGGTAGTAAGCCATCATCGCTCGAAAGTCGCTCCGCCCGAACGCCTCCACATACAGCTTCCGCGCCTCCGGGTCTTTGACCCAACGCGCTAATCCCTCCGCCGTCAGCCCCTGCTCCGCCCCCTCGGCCTGAAACCGCCGCGCGTAGGCCGCATTCTTCTGCTGCTCCGGATTCGACGCCAGCTCCCGCGTCATCCCGTTCGGATGCGGCAGGTTCAAAATCACCAGCTTGTCCACTAACTCCGGCCTCTGCAACGCCACCTGCCACGCAATTGCCCCACCCCAGTCATGCCCCACCACAATCGCCTTCTGCCGCCCGAAATGCCGGATCACCGCCGCCACGTCGCCCACCAGCAGCCGCATATCATAGCTCTCGGCGCCCTTCGGCTTATCGGAAAGGTTATAGCCCCGGTTGTCGATCGCCACCACCTCAAACGAAGGCGCCAGCGCCTCCATCTGGTGCCGCCACGTGTACCAGTAATCCGGAAATCCGTGAATCATCACCACCAGCGGCCCCTTCCCCATCGCCGCGTAGTGAATCTTCACCCCTCCGGAATCGACATACCCCTCCCGCGTTGGCTGCGCGCCCGCCAGAGTCCCCGCGAACAGACACAGAACCAGCCAGAGCCTCACTGCATCACCCACTCCGGATTGAATTGCGCATGGCGGATCGCCTTACCCGGTGTCTCAAAGACGCTATAAGTCACATGAATCGTGCCGTCCTTGGCCTGAATTACTGACGGATAGTGATACTGCCCGTCCCCCTTATCCAGGTTCCGCTTCCACTTCCACGTCGCGCCTTCGTCATCGGACAGCGCCACGGCCAGCGAATTCCGGCCCCGCTCCACATCGTTGAACACCATCAGCCACCGCCCATCGCGCAGAGCGATCGCCTCGAGGCTCGTCCCCGGATTCGGAATCTCCGTATCCTCACCGGCCGACCACGTCCTGCCCTCATCCCTCGACACCGACCGGATCACCCGCTTCGGCGGTGGCCCGTTGTCCCGCATGTAGGCCACTAACTCACCGCTCTTCTTCCGCACCACCGAAGGCTGTATGCCCCCGTAGCTCACAATCGGTTCGCTCGCCTCCCAGCTCACCCCGTTATCATCGGAAATCGCCATGATGCCGAACGAGTACCCGTCCGAATACATCGGCACCAGAATCCGTCCGCTCGGCAACTGCACCGGGTGCGTCCGCGTAAACCACCCGATCCGCGAACTCAGCTTGTCCGCGCTCAGCTCAATCATCTGCGAAGCCCACCGCGCCCGCGGCGCCGGACCCTTCAGGTCCTTCTCCATCACCTCTTTGGTCCGCTCGTACATCCGCGCCGGCTTCAGCAGAATGTTGTCGCTGAAACCCCACCGCGGCGGCCCGTCGACCTGCTGATACTCGGTCGAAATCCGGTACTTCATCAGCGCCGACTCCCACGTGTTGGCCAGAATCACCGGCCACAGCAGCCACAGCCGTTGGTCCCGATCAATCCACGTTACGCAGTTCGTATCCGGAAACCCCGGCGTATCGGCCACCACAAACGGCTTGGTCCAGGTTCCCTTAACCCGCCGCGCCCCCTGTACCAACACATCATCTGACTGCCGCTCACCTGAGCCGTGGAACCACACCACCCACAGGTTCCCGTCCGGCAGCTCCACGATCGACGACGAATGGTTGTGCCACTTCTCGGGCGGAAAGATCAGCTCCGCCTTATGAAATGGCTCCGCCCCCCACAACCCGGCGGCCAGAAGCAAAAGAGTCCACCGCATTAGGCCTCCCAAATCGTCGCGCCAATAAACCGTTCGGCGCCCGCGTTCGTATTGTAGTAATAAATCGTCACTAACTTGCCGTCCTTCCGCTGCACGGTCCGCGTGTAACCCAGGTCCCACGCCCCGCCATCGTCCCGCAGCATGATATCCGGCCCCCACGTCTGCCCCTGGTCGCGGCTGATCCGCGCCCGAATGCTGTATGGCTTATTCCGGAATCCGTAAGTCAGCACCAGCCGGCCATCGCGCAGCCGGATCAGCGCCGGCGGGTTCCCGCCGCCCGTATCATCGACAGGCTGCGAAAGCTGCCGCCAGCTCACCCCATTGTCCTCGCTCCGCCACGCCGCAATGAACTTCCGGTGCCGGATGGTCGACAGCAGCGTCTTCGGCCCCAACCGCAGCGAACTCGGCATAATCGCGTAGTCGTCGCCCTCCGGCTCCGGACAAACGTTGCCGACCAACGCAAAACTCTTGCCCCCATCCTGCGTCCGCACGCAGATCACGCGGCCCTCCCGCTTGTTCTGCTTACCCGCAGTGAGAAACATCGTCAGTGACTGCCGTCCGTCGACAACGTAGTCCGTCCGCGCCGCAATCCCCGGCGTCCCAAAATCCGGAATGATGTAAGGGCCCTGCCACGTCTTGCCCTTATCCGCCGTCACCAGAAAGCGCGAAGGGCCCACATGAATGCTTGTCATCCGCGCCGTCAGCGCAAACCCCGGCGCCGTAAAGTCGATTCCTCCCGGGCAGGGCCCGGGCTCTTTCCCGCCCGGTTCGCCCGGCACGCCCGCCACCTTCAAGCCCGGCGGCGGAATCAGCGCCGCCGGCTTCTCAATCGCCCAGCTCTCGCCCCCGTCCAGGCTCCGCGCCAGCACATGCTCGGCCGGCTTGGAGTAGTCAATCGAATGCTCCCGCCCGGCCAGCGAGTTGGCCTTGAACCAGCCGGCTTCGAAACCCACGAGCAACTCATCGCCCCAGGCCCACATGCCATGGTTGGCCGGCCAGCCGCCAAACCTTCCCGGCTTGGCAAACACCTCCCGGTGCCGGGGCCCGGCCGCTCCCCAGAGCAATCCCGCGGCAGGTAACTGCAGCAACGTGCGTCGATGAATTCTCATAACTGACCTAGTATATCGGCGCACCGCCCGCCGCGCGGGCCTCACTCCCCGGCCCCAAGGAACGATAGAATGCCCGCAGTATGCTCACCCGCCGCCAACTCGCCGCCGGCGCCGCCGCCTCGGTTTCTCTCGCCCAGCCCCCCGACCGCCCCTGGGACCTCCTCATCCGCCACGGCGAGGTGCGCGACCCCGCCCGCGGCTTCGCCGCCCGCGCCGACATCGCCCTCCGCGACGGCAAAATAGCCGCCATCGCCCCCGGCCTCGAACCCCGCCAAGCCCGCGAAGTCATCAACGCCACCGGCCTCTATGTCGTGCCCGGCCTCGTCGATCTCCACTCCCACATCTTCTTCGGCGGCGGCTCGGTCCCCAGTATCGACGCCGATACCGTCGCCGCCCGCTCCGGCGTCACCACCTGGGTCGACGCCGGCAGCTTCGCCCACGACAACGCTCCCGGCTTCCGCCGCTACGTCGTCGACCGCTCCCAGGTCCGCGTCTTCGGCTTCGTGTATCTCTACCCGGCCAACCGCGACCCCACCGCCGACCCCATCCGCCACGCCCGCGCCAGCATGGCACCCACGGCCGCCGTCATCGCCAACCATCCCGATTCCCTCCTGGGCGTCAAGGTTCAAATCGGGTCGAACATGAACGGGCGCTTCAGCCCCGAGTTCCTCCGGATCGCCCGCGAACTCTGCGACGAACACAAGCTCAAACTCATGGTCCACATCAGCGATGCCCCGCCCGAAGTGCCGGAAATCCTCAGCCACCTGCGCGCCGGCGATATCCTCACCCACGCCTACACCGGCCACGGCACCTCCCTCTGCGATCCCGCCGGCAAACTCCAGCCCGGCGTCGCCGAAGCCCGCGCGCGCGGCGTCGTCTTCGATCTCGGCCACGGCCTCGGCAGCTTCAGCTTCGCCGAGGCGCGCAAGTGCCTCGCCGCCGGCTTCCCCGTCGATACCATCTCCAGTGACCTCTACGCCCGCAACATCGAAGGGCCCGTCTACGACATGCCCACCACCATGACCAAACTGCTCCACCTCGGCATGCCCTTCGACGAAGTCCTGCAACGCTCGACGATCAATCCCGCCCGCATCATCGGCCGGCTTCCCGGCATGGGGACCCTCGCCCCCGGCGCCCCCGCCGACCTCGCTCTGCTCAGCCTCGAAGACGGTGAGTTCCGCCTCGTCGACTCCTTGCGCCAGGCCGAAACGGCCAAACGGCGCATCTTCTGCCGGCTCACCATCTGCCGCGGCCGCCGCCTTCTTGCCCCGCTGTAGCTCCCGCCTAGAGCCGCGGTACCGGCGGCTTTACCGCCTTCCACGGCAACACACCGCTCCGCCTGCTCGGCCGCCGGAAAATCGCGTCCCCGGCCGAAACATAAAGCGTATCCAGCCCCGGCCCGCCAAATACGGCGCTCGCCAGCGCGTTCCCCTCCGGCTTCAACAGCACCGCCGCCGTGCGCCCCGCCGGATCACTCACCTGCAGACCCAGCCGCGTCGCCACGTACAAAAAGCCCTCGCTGTCCGGAGTGAACTCCGCAGCTCCAGCCCGCGTCTGGCCGTTCGCCACCTCGTCTTCTATCTCCAACCGGTGAAACGGAATCCCGTGGGCGAGCCCGCCGCCCGGTTGCATCTGAAACGACCACACCCACCGCGTCGCCGCATCGGCCACCTGCAGCAGCGAGTGGTCCGGCGACAGGCGAAGGCCGGACGGTTCCACCATCCCCTCATGCACGAGGTGCTTCCCGCCCTTGGCGTCCACCCGCCACACCCGGCGCCCGCCCGGATCCGTAAAGTAGACGTCGCCCGTCGGCGCCACGGCCAGGTGCTGCGCGGCCACATTGGCGGCCACCAACGACTCCCGCCCCGTCGCGTCGTAGGCCACAATCCGGCGCCGCGCCGGTTGGGTGGCAAACAGCCGTCCATCCGGCCCGAACATCAGGCTCGCGGCTCCTGTGTCCGCCCGGAAAACGGTCACCGCCCCACTGGCGTGGTCAATCTTGTGGAGACAGCGCTTGGCGGAGTCGGCGAAGTAGACGTTGCCGCCCGCATCCACAGCGAGGCTCGACGGCGCCCCGTGCCCGCGCGAAACCGGCTGCCACTCCACGGCTTGGTCAACAAACCGCGAGGCGAACGACTTCAGCGGTTTGGCAATCGGGGTCTTCCAGTCCCGCCAAACCCAGCGCAGGGCCTCCGGCAGCAGCGGTCCGCCGTGCTTGGAGTTGTGCCCCTCGCTGCCCACGACGAGTTTGGCGTCATAGCCCCCTTGGTCCAGCGCCGCGATCATATCCTGGTTGCTTTGGATGTTCACATCGCCCGTGCCGTCCTGCAGAAAGATGCGAAGCGGCTTGCCCTCGAACTTACGCACCTGCGAGGGCAGAATCAGTGCGCCCCGCTGGTGTGTAAACCCGGCGATGAAGCTCAGCACCCGGCGAAAAGCGTCGGGGCGCTCCCAGGCCGCGTTCACGCTGCAGTTTCCGCCGGACGAGGATCCGGAGATCGCGCGCAGGTTAGGGTCCTTGGTGAGGTTGTAGGAGTTCCCCACCAACGGCAGCATGTCTTCGATGAGGAAGCGCGCGTAAAGCGGCGTCACGGCGTCGTACTCGTGGCTGCGGTGGAAGCGGGGCTGCTGGTCGGAAGAAAGCGGCGGCAAGGTTCCCGGGTTGATCAGAATCGCGATCGTCACCGGCATCGCACCCTGATGAATGAGATTGTCAAACACAATGGGAACGCGAAACGCGCCGGCCTCATTGACGAACGTACGGCCGTCTTGAAAAAACATCACGGCGGCCGGCGTTGCGGCGTTGTATTGCGCCGGGACGTAAACCCAATAGTCGTGCGTCGTACCCGGGTACACCTTGCTCGTCGTGAGCGTATGCGCCGTCACCGTGCCCCGCGGAACATTCGGTTGGCGGGAGGAGTCCGGAGTGTAGATGTACTCTTCGGCCCGCGCCAGCAGCGCAGTCAGGGGAAGTGGCAGAAAGTCACGGCGACGCATCCGGATAGCATACCCGATCATCGGGTGGTGAAACGTTTCTTGATGGAGTTGCACCTCCTGTTGCGCGTGATTCGAGGAAGACGGATTTTGTTAAGATCGCGAAGTCCGGAAGGTCAAACTAAGCGCGGTGAGCGGCAGGAGTAACTCTGCGGAGGAGTACACTATGGCGGAATGGAAACAGGAAAACAGGCTACTCGAACTCTTGACTCCCTTGGGCAAGGATAAGCTCCTGATCCGCTCCCTCGAAGGCGACGAAGAGCTATCTCAACTCTTCCACTATCAAGTCCACGTGGTGGCGTCCAACACCGAGACCATCGATTTTTCAAAACTCCTCGGACAACCCGTCGGCATCGCGGTTCGCCTCTTCTCTGCGGCGGAACCCGCGCGTTTTTTCCAAGGCCTCGTCAACACAGTCTCCCGGGGTGCCCGCGGTAACGACACCACCGCCTACACCCTCCACATCGTGCCCGCCCTCTGGACCCTCACCCGGTCCACCCAAAGCCGCATCTTCCAACAGCAGTCCGTTCCCGACATTCTCAAAGCCGTGCTCGGCACGCTCAGCGTCGCCTGGGAACTCCAGGGCTCCTACCAACCCCGCGAGTTCTGCGTCCAGTGCCGCGAATCCGACTTCGCTTTCGCCTCCCGCCTCATGGAAGACGAAGGCATCTTTTACTATTTCCGTCACACCAACTCCGGCCATACCCTGGTCGTCGCCGATACCCCCGCCACCCACAAAGATCTTCCCGGCGCCCCGGTTCTCTATTACGACCCCGATTCGAGCCGGATCGACGAGGTCGAAATCGTCTACTCCTGGGAAAAGCAGCAGACCCTCCGCTCCGGCAAAACGACGCTCTGGGATCACCACTTCCAACTTCCCTACAAGAACCTCGAAGCCCAGGATCTCATCACCGAATCCGTCAACATCGGGCAAACTCGCCACGCCCTCGCCCTTGGCGGCAACAACGCCTGGGAGCGCTACGACTACCCGGGTGGCTACTCCCTCCGCTTCGACGGCATCTCCTCCTCGGGCGGCGAGCAGTCCGGCGAGCTTCAGAAAATCTTCGACGACAGCCACCGCACCGCCCAAATCCGCATGCAGCAGGAAGCGGTCAACTCCCTCGCCATCCGCGCCCAGACCCGCTTTCTCGGCGTGTCCGCCGGCGCCCGCTTCAAGCTCGACCGCCACTATGAGGACAACGACCTCTACGTCCTCACCCGCGTTCACTTCACCATCGCCCAAACCGGCGATTCCTCGGAAATCGGCGCCACCGTCCCCTCCCTCGCCTCCTTCCACTGCATCCCCCTTGCCCTCCCGTTCCGGCCCCAGCGCCTCACCGCCAAGCCCATCGTCTCCGGCACCCAGAGCGCCGTCGTCGTCGGCCCCCCCGGCGAGGAGATCTATACCGACAAATACGGCCGCGTCAAAGTGCAGTTCCCCTGGGACCGCGCCCTGGCCTACGGCTCGGAAAGCTCCTGCTGGGTTCGCTGCGCCATGCCCTGGGCCGGCAAAGGCTTCGGCTTCCTCTCCATCCCCCGCATCGGCCATGAAGTCCTCGTGGCCTTTGAACAGGGCGACCCCGATCAACCCGTCATCGTCGGCAGCGTCTACAACGCCGACACCATGCCGGGCTACTCACTGCCCGACAACAAAACCGTCACCACTTTCAAATCCCGCTCCAGCCCCGGCGGCGGCGGCTTCAACGAACTCCGCTTCGAAGACAAGAAGGATTCCGAACAGATCTTCCTCCACGCCCAAAAAGACCTGCACGTCCGCATCGGCCAGGAGATGTGCGAAACCACCGGGCACAACAAGAACGTCATCGTCGAGAAGGACTACAGAGAACGGATCGAAGGCAACTACTCCTCCACCGTCAAGGGGGACCAAAAAGCCCAGGTCAGCGGCACCGTTTCGCTCACCTCCGACTCCGATCAGCACTACCAAACCAGCGCGAACTATGCTGTCGACGCCGCCCAGTCGGTCCACGTCAAAGGCGGCAGCAACGTCTTTCTTGAAGCCGCCAGCTCGCTCTCGCTTAAGGTGGGCGGTAACTTCATCAATCTCAACCCCGGCGGCATCTTCATCTCCGGCACCATGGTCGGGATCAACTCCGGCGGCTCAGCCGGCAAGGGCGCCGGCTGCGCCCCCGACAAGCCCGATCTCCCTGCGGAGGCGGGCAAGGGCGTTCCCGGCGGCCACACCCCCACCCCCCGGAGCCAGTGGAGCAAGAGCGCCCGCTCCCTCTCCCTCGCCGCCCAATCCGGCGCCGCCTTCTGCGACCCTTGAACGGACTAACCCCTTCGCCCGTGCGGCGATAACCCTCCTTCCCCGGAGCCCGTATCCATGCGACAACTCCTCTCTGATCTCCTGTTTACCCAGCCCGGCCTGTCCGCCTACGCCGTTGTCGACGGCGCCTCCATGGAGGACCTCCTCGACCATCTCGACGGACTCCAGCCGGAACACGTCTGCCTCTACCGCGGCGAACTCAAACCCGGCGTCGAAGTAGTCGCCCCTTACCTCGTTCGCCTCGAACCTAACTCTCCCTTTCTTGGCTGGCTCCTCGATTGCGGCTGGGGGCATCACTTCGGCGTCTTCGTCCTCACCGATCAACCCATGGGTCCCCTCCGGCTCCAACTCCGCCGCCATCTCCGCGTCACCATGGAAGACGGATCCACCAAACTCTTTCGCTACTACGACCCCCGCGTCCTCCGCGTCTTTCTCCCCATCCTGTTACCCGGCGAACTCCCCGGCTTCTTCGGCCCCATCACCCGGTTCCTCTGCGAAGGCAAATCCGCTTACGCTATCGAGTCCTTTCGCCTGCGCGACAATTGCCTCCTCCACGAAACCATCACGGCCGGCCCCCTATGATCATCCGCTCCCCCCAACTCGAGGTCCTTGCCGACTCCCAACAGAGCCTGTTCCTCGACCGCCTCATGGACCACTTCCGCCGGATCTGGCCCGCCCGGGCCGACGCTCTCGGCGACGGCTACCGCCCGTTTCTCGAAGCCGCCGTCCGCGCCGCCAAGGCCCATGAACTGCAAACCGAACAGCAGATCGCCCGCTTCGCCAACCTCTGGTTCGTCTGGGGCGCCGGCTTCCCCAAGCTCCCCGAACACCGGTGGGCCGCTGAAATCCTCCACGACCCCGAACGCACCCCGCACGTCCGGATCCATCAACTCGTCTACGAAACCAAAATGCGTCTACCCCGCCGCGCCCAAGGCGCGGAGCAGGACTGACTCCCGAGAAACCATGGGCCCTCTCCAATCCGTCCCCCCCGACCAATATCGCAGTAGCGACGAGAACACCTGCTCGGAGTTCAACTCCGCTTCGGCCAGCGAAGTGCAGGAATGCCCCGGACCGCCCCCGCCTCCGGTCCCCTGCGACATCGACGACATCATCCTCGAAGCCATTCCCGGCTCCCGCCAAAATGGCTACCGCCGCTCCGGCGGCCAGTGGGTCCCCGATCCCCCCTCCACCGCTACCCGCGCGGTCTCCCTCCGCGGCACCGACCCCCTCGCCCCCCGCCGTAACCACATCGAAGTCGTCGGCGAACGCCGCGGCACCGCCGCCGTCACCCAGATCAACGTCCGCGTCCACCCCTTCGCCCACCACGACAGCACGCACGTCCGCGTCACCGTCGATCGCCCCGGCGAACCCGACCTCGTCCGCGCCTGCCCCTCCGCCTCTGTCTTCTCGTTTAACGTCTACCGGGCCACCCCATCCTCCACCCTCAGCCGCATCTTCGATCGCTACTTCCCGCTCAACGTCTCCCCCACCCTCTACCGCGTCTCCGTTGAATCCTGCGGCGTTCGCAACTCCGGCCGCCCCGTCGGCAATGGCCACGTCGACGTTCGCGTCTTCCCCTACGACCAGTACACCCTCACCTTTACCGCGCCCCCCCTCGGCCGCCGCTCCTACTCCCGCGCTGCCACCCGCACCGTCACCGGCACCACCACCGAAACCCGCGCCTCGGACGACGGCGTAACCAGCACCGCTTCCTCCGCCACTCGCGAACGCGACGGCTCCACCTCCTCCGAGCGCTCCACCACCCGGGAAGGCTTTACCATCCACCGAACCGCCAGCTCTACCCCGCTCGGTGACGGCTCTTCCCTCGACGTCACCTCCAGTGCCGTCCGAGACGCCGAACCCGACCGCCCCACCCTCGAACTCAAGAAAAACGGGATGGCAGAGGACGTCACCGCCAACCTCACCGCCATCGTCCGAACCCTCTCCTCGGTCGAAAACGCGGTCAACGCCATCCGCGAACTCGTTCGCAACATGGTGCCCCAGGTCGGCTTCCGCTTTGAAACCTCCATCTCTTTTCTGCAGGGCTCCCTCGCCATGAGTTGGGGCTGGAAAGAGCACACCGACCATCAGGTTTACTTCGGCTGGATCGCCTCCCTCTCCCTTTGGCTCTTCAAGATCGGTCTCAATCTCTCCTTCGGCATCTCCGCCGGCCCCGCTGCCCTTCGCCTCGTCGGCGAAATCAACGATGCCGGCCTCAATATCAGCAGCACCTGG
Organism: Acidobacteriota bacterium; assembly: GCA_026393985.1. GTDB lineage: Bacteria > Acidobacteriota > Terriglobia > Bryobacterales > Bryobacteraceae. Next base: position 2,803 of record JAPKZB010000045.1, on the reverse strand, counting down.
GACCTCCGCCGCCCTGGCCGCCCCGTCCTTCCCCCCACGGCCCGCGGCCAGGCGACCCTCCCCATGGAGGTCCGCGGCGAAGCCGTATTCGACGTCTACGTTGTCCGCTACGAACGCTCCGCCGGTGCCCGTACCGGTTTCACCGCCGAAGGCGGCACCCGCCTCGATAGCGGCGCCAACGTCGAAATCTACGCTCAGATCCAGTGGAACGGCCTCGACGCCTTTATCCGCACCCAGTCCCCCGGGGAAGGCCTCCGAGAGGACGTTTATCACATCATCGATCGTTCCGAAATCTACAATCGCGCCGTGCCCTTCTAAGCCCCGCTATGCTCCAGGAAATCTACTACCTCCGTCTCCACGCCGCCGGCTGTGTCGCCGAAGCCTGGCTCAACGGCATCGCGGTCTCCCGCGTCGACCCCGTTCACTGCCGCCTCGATGGCCGCCCCGTTCACGACTATCTTCTCCCCGCCAGGAACATCGTCACTCTCGTCGTCAGCCCCGGCGCCCTCGCCGCCCACCCCTTCGCTCCCGCCGACCCCTACAGCGCCGCTCCCGGCCTGTTCGCCACCCTCGACCTCCTCGCCGGTCCCCGCGGCGTCCTCCCCGACGACCCAGCCGTCCGCAAACTCGCCTCCCTCGTCTGGCGTCCCGCGCCCGGCACCGCGGTCAGTCCCCCCGTCCTCCTGAACGCCGAGGCCGAACTCCCCGTCTGGCTCCCCCGCTGGTCCTGGCTCGAGGCGACCCCCGTCGCGCCATCCCCGGAATTGAATCAGCTCGTCTTCGTCTTCGTCCGCCGCCTCGCCGAAGGCTTCCGCGCCGGCGACCCGTCTCCCTACCTCCAGTTCGCCGGCACCCGCTTCCGCGAAGTAGCCCAGGCCTTCAAAATGAAGGAGGAGGAGACCCGCGCCAACTTCCTCCGCCAGTGGCAGAGCGTGTCGTCCCGGGACGGCTTCCGATTCTCACTTCCGGATCCTGCCCAACTCGCCGTCCGCGTCATGGCCGGCGGCAAAATGCTGGACTGCATCGATCCTAACTTTCAGCCCATCCTGCGCGCCGAACCGCTCGAAGACGGTTCCACCCCGCTGCTCTATCCCTTGCGCCTCTCCTTCTTCGGCCGCGAAGTCCGCATTGTCCGCTAGCGCCGCCCTCTGGGCGCAAAACCCCTTGGCGCGCACCGCCGATCCTTTCGCCGGAACATTCGAAAACAAAAAAATGAGACTCGAACTGGCGCGCCAGAGCGGGAACTGCACCGGGGCCTTCCTGCTGGACGGCCAGACACTGCCCGTCCAGGCCCAGGCGCTGAACGGAGCCCTCCAGGGAACCTTCACCAGCCACGGCAAAGCTTTTCCTTCGCGGCCAGGCGCGATGGCACGCGGCTCGTACTGACTACCGACGGGCAGACGCATACCCTCGAAATCACCGGCACAACAGCCTCGCCCCTGGTCGGAGAATGGCAAAGCCCCCGCGGCCCCGTCCGGATCAACGCCGACGGGACCGCCGTGGTCGGAGACAAAACCCATCGATGGAGCGACGAAGCGGGGACGATTGTCTTCAGCGGCGCCGGCGAGCCCCTGCGCGTCGCCTACGACCTCACCAGCGACCTCTGGACCTGGAAGTTCCCCGACGGACAGATGCAACTCCACCGCCTCCTCCCGGACGCCGCCCCGGCGTCGGCCGGCCAGATCACCGGCGCCTGGTAGGGGCCTCTCAGCAACCTGCAAATCAATCCCGATGGCTCCGCCCTCGTCGCCGGAGTTGTATACCGGTATGCGCGCAGCGGCAGCCAGTTAACCCTAACCGGGCCCGACGGGACCTTCGCGGCCACCGTGAACGTCAACGGTAATACGATGACTTGGTTGATCAACGGCAAAGCCCTGACCTTCGACAAAACGGGCGGCGCCGCGCGGCCCCTCGGCGCGCGGGCAGGGGGGATTCTCCCCGAATTGATCGGCAAGTGGTGCCGGATGGCCACGCGCAACAACAGCGCCGGCGTGAGCGGAAGCAGCGCGTGTTTCACCCTGCAGGCCGATGGCTCCTATCAGCACGCCGCCGAGTCCGGCTCCACCGGACCCGGCTACGGAACCGCCTCCGCCAATAGCGACGCCGGAACCTGGACGGCGACGTCGGACACCATCACGTCGGTATCGGCCCAAACCGGCACCCGCACATTTAGCCTGGAAAAGCGGAATCATCCCAAAACCGGCGATCCCATGCTCCTACTCGACGGTGAGCCGTTCACCACGGCTTACCAGAAGGCACCCTGGCGCTGAGCGCACCTTGCGGTCCGCCGCACCATCGTCATCAACCGTTGCCGTCACCACACCCCGCGACTCCAGTATCCTCCAGCGCCTCGCAGACGTCCGGCGCTCCGCGCCAAGAACGCTCGCCATTTCAACCCGAAGGCAGTGGATGGTGAGGAAGGGTTTGACGGTGTCGGGTGAAGCGTTCTTCGAGTGTTGGCGAGAGCGAGGTAGAGGAATTTCATGAAGGGAATCAGCGGGGCGTAGATGGACGATTAGACCGCATGGGCTTTTTCAAAGATATGGGGCTAACCCGGTTTTCTCACCAGCCCTTTCTTACGAGCTCGAAGAGCGAAAAAGCGAAGGTTTGGCGAAATTGCCGGGAGTTTGAAAAACGCAAAAAATGACGATTGTGTGTTTTCATCAATTTACGCGCAGGGGGTTCTTTCAAGGGTTCCCTTGTTCTTCGTTTTGGTCGGAAACTGTCAAAGATCAGGGTCGGGCCGGTCAGCAGCGCAGGGCAAGGTGCGCTTGTCGGAACACGGCCTGCATTGGGTAACTGC
>JAPKZB010000001.1 GCA_026393985.1 Acidobacteriota bacterium | reverse complement strand
GTGACGGTGCCGGAGTTGCGGCATCGGACGGTGGCGACGACTCGATTGCGGCTGCTGTATTTGGCGGCCAAGATCACGCGCCATGGTGGGCAGACGGAGATTCACTTTGGATCTCAATACACTTTGGATATCAATACCAGGAGCGGGATCGATTCGACCGGTTGATGGTGCGGCTGCGGTTGATTGAAAAGAAGATGGATGGCTTTATGCCAGTGGTGAACACGCCGCTTCGCGCATAGAGATTTATGCACGGCGCCTCCGCCCGGCGCAAACCAGGGCGGAAGGGAGGACTATCCAAGGTCAAAACAAGGTCAAAACACGTCACAGAACACCGCCTTTCATCCACCCCTGCGAGGCTTCCGGCACGCGGGAGGCGGCGGCTATGCCTGCTGTGCATAATTCAGGTGGCAACCTGCGCCTTCCAGCCGAACCGGCCGATGCGTTGCGTCCGCGACGCCGGATCGAAGACGAGGGCCGCGCGGCCGCGTATGCCATCGGGGTTCGGGGGAGGATTGTCGGCCAGGGGGCGAATCGCTTTCGCGGGAATGGCCGCCGAGATATGGGTGGCGACGACGTGGGCGTTGGCCGGGGTTGCAAAACTTGTGGATCAGGCTTCCGCTGACGGGTTCGATGAAGATGCCCTGCGTCAGGACGCCGGCCCGGGTGACGGCCTGGTTACCGATCCCGCCAATCGGCGGCACGGAGTGGCGATGCGCGCAACTTCGGCCGTTGCAAGCGGGGCCGAGCCCGTCGGTGGGTCCCTCTGCGCCGAAGAAGTCCTGTCTTCGGGAGTCAAACCGGGCGATGTGGGCCGGTGTCAAGCCCGGCAGTGGCAGCCCGAGCCCGGCTCGCTGGCTGCAGGCGGCCGCGGTGAGCAGCAGTACGATTGCCCCGCCCTGGATAACACGATGTGATCTTTTCTGATCTCCGGGCGGGTTCGGATTTGCGCCCGACCGGTGAGCGAAACACGGCTCCAGGGCAATCGTTCCAGCCGGTTTCGCTAAGACGGGAAACCGGCGGTGCGGAGAGGGAGAAAGCCGGTCCTGGTGCCGGGGGGCGAACCTCAGATGGTGGGATCGTTTCTCTGCACGACCGCGACAAGATCGGTGGAAGGGCCGAGCAACGCCAGGCGACGCTCCTCCCCGGGGCCGGGAATGACGTGAAGACTGGCGAGGCTGGCTGTGTCGGTGGGCTTGCTTTCGATTTCCGGCGGGGTAGGCAGCTTGGGTTCGGTCTCCTCGATGAGAGCTCTTTGTCCTTTCCGTTTGGCCTTGATCTTGTACATCCGGCGATCGGCGGCGGCGATGATCTTATCCTGTTCGGTGCCGTCCTGGGGGGCGATGGCGACGCCGATGCTGAGGGATACAGCCACCTTGCCGTAGCGTTCAATGCCAACGGCTTCGACCGCGCCAATGATCGTGTCGAGCTTGTCGGGATTTTCGGTGGCATCCATGCCAGGGAGCATAATGACAAACTCATCGCCGCCCATCCGCGCCACGTAGTCATCGACGCGGCAGTAAAGCTTCAACGCCCCGGCGACCTCTTTGAGCAAGCGATCACCCTCCTGATGCCCGAACCGGTCGTTGATTCCTTTGAACCCATCCAAGTCGCAGACCAGGACGCTCAGGAGGGGGTGCTTCTTCAAGGCCTCATCGAGGTGGTGGAACAGCGACCGGGCGTTGGGCAGTCCGGTGAGGTAGTCCGTGAGTGAGGTGTCCTCGGCGCGGCGGAGGACGAGGCTGTTCTGGATCGACTGCGACAGCTTCGAGCCGATCATCATCACGACGCGGAGGTGATCCTGGGTGAAGGAGTCCTTAGCGGCGGAGTACAGCGCGAGGACGCCCGTCGTGTTTTCTCCATCGCCCAAGGGCATGCAAAGCGCCGCTTGCAGCTTACTGTCTTTGCTCAGATCGGCCAGGTGGCTCGTCTCCATGGCCGGATTGCCGTTGACGATGGCCTGCTGATGGGTAACGACCCAGCCGCTCAACCCCTGTCCGAGGGGAATCCGCAGGGAGGAGAAGAGCCGGAAGTCATCGCCGGCGACAAAGGCCGGTTCCAGTTCGCCGTCTTTTTTGAGATAGACGGCGAGACTGTCGTGCGGGATCAACTTCTTGAGCCGCAGCGCGACGATGCTGAGCATTTCGTCAAGCGCCAGGGTGCTGCCCATATCCTGCGTGAGTTCGAAGAAAACCTGCGCCTCGTGCCGCGCGGCCCCGATCGAGGAGAGGAACTCGGTCGATCTCGTCAAGCCCGCACCGGACTCGCCGCTGGCCGCCAGTCCGGTGGCCGGACTCTCGCCCCGCTCGACGCGAATATTGGTGGACAGTTTGGTTCTCGGATTGGTCGCCGGACGGGTCATGGGCTCCCATTCCCGGTAGTTGGCATGCAGGAGTTCCACCACTTGCGGGTCGTAGTTGCGGCCCGCCATCTTCACCACTTCCGCCATGGCGTCATCGAGCGGCAGGGCTTTGCGGTACTGGCGGTCGCTGGCCAAGGCGTCCAGGCAATCGACGGCGGCCAGGATGCGCGCCCCGATCGGGATGTCTTCGCCCTTCAAACCCGCCGGGTAGCCGGTACCGTCCCACCGCTCGTGATGATGGCGCACGATGGGTTCGACCGGATAGGGGAACTGCACATGCTGAAGGATTTCGGCGCCGACTACGGGATGAATCTTCATCTTCTCGAACTCTTCTCGCGTCAGTTTTCCGGGCTTTGAGATGATGTGCTCCGGCACGGCCAGCTTGCCGATGTCATGCAGGAGAGCGGCGGCCTGGAGGGCCTGGATCTCGGCCTCGCCCAGTTTCATCAGTTTGGCCAACTCGATGCAGTAGATCTGCACGCGCTGGAGATGGTCGTGCGTGGTCTGGTCTTTGGCTTCAATGGCGAGGGCAAGGGCTTCAATCGTGCGCAGGTGGAGGGCGGAGACATCTTCGGCGTGGGCGCGCTGGGCATCCGCCTGGGCCCGTTCGAACTCAGCCTGGGACTTTTCAGCGACCACCTGGCCGAGATACTGGCTGTAGACGCGGTAGGTCATATAAAGGACCGGGACGATCAGGGCGATGGCCTCCCAGCCCATCGTCATTTCGACGGCCTCAAGGATGGCCGTCACCGCCGCTCCGAGCAGGTAGTTGCTGATGGTCCAGAAGTAGGTATCGCGGCAGATCTTCACGAGGGAGCGACCCTCGCTTAAGCTGACGATCATGGCCACTGGCACGACATTGCAGACGAAGTAGGCTGCCGCCATCAGAAACAGGCGCACGTAATGCGGCAGCGTCACCCCGAACACCGGACCCAGATGGAACACCCGCCAACCCATCCAAATCGCCAGCACGATCAGAGAACAGTTAAAACCGGCCCGCACCCAGTTGGGCTTCGACTTCGGGCGCCACAAAGTCTGCGCCATCGCGGAGAAGATGCCGATGGTCAGCGTCTCCAGGCTCGACAGCGTCACGATGCTGAACATGAAAAAGAACACGTTCGCCGACATGTTGCCACGGACGCCCGGCAAACCCACCTTCATGGCCGAGGCGACCACCGACATCGCCAGGTACAGCGTAAAACGCCAGACCTGCCAGGATTCCTGCCGCCCGGCGGCGTCGAAGAAGGACAGCACCGCCAGAGTAATCATCAGCCCCACAAAGATCCGGGCGCGCCACGGCAACGAACTGCCCGCGGCGGGTTTCCGACTCTCGACTTTGGCCGATTCCGACATCTATCCACCTATCTCATCGCCAATATGAAGGAGAACAACAGGAGGACTCACCTTAGGCCGCACTGGGGGAAACCGATTACTTTGATACCCTCCCGGTACCAGCCGTCCCCGCCTTTCCCAGGCCAAGGCAGGAGAGCAAAAGCAAAGGACGACCGGCCGAAGGCGGGTCGTCCTTTGCTGTCCGATGGTTCTCCGCTTAGCGATCGCCGTCCAGGACAGAGGTCGGGAACAGGCCGCCGCCATCGCCCCACAGGACGCTCACGCCCCAGGCGATGGAGTCGCCCCAAAGGACGCTGAACCCTTTCTGCGAGGCATCGCCCCAGACGACGCTATCGCCCCAGAGCACACTGTCGCCCCACAGGACGGACCCGCCCCAGACGGGCCGGTTGCCCCAGACGCTGCTGCCGGCGAAGACCGAGCCGGGAGAGTGGGTGATGGCGACGCAGTTGCGGCCCGGTTTTTGGCAGGTATAGACAGCCTGCGGCGACAAGGCACGCTTGCCCGCCGGGGCGGTGTCGGCGTTGTTGAGGGCGGCGACCACATCGAGGGCGCCGGCCCCGATGGTGAACATATCGTTTTGAATCGTCCCGGAAACGCCGTTCTGCAGGAAGGTGCTCGAAGCCGGGAGGGTCTTGGCAGCCGACTTCATGAGCCGGGCTTTGACGGTATCGGGGGTGATGCCGGCCATGCCCGCCTTTTCGATCAACAGAGCCGCCGCACCGGCGACCATCGGGGTGGCCATGCTGGTGCCGCTCAACTTGAGGTAGCCATTGCCGCTGGTGCTCGGCAAGGCGGCCCAGGCGACCGGAACGGGAGTATAGTAGCTGAGCGGGGTGATGTCCTTAGCGTTCTCCCGGGCCAGAGTCGTGGAGGCGCCCGCGAGCGGAGCGATGATGGAGTTGCCGGGGGCGACCAAGTCGGGTTTAGCGATCCAGTCGATCGTGGTGGGCCCCTTGGAGCTATACGAGGCCATCACATCGTCATGGCGCCCGACCGAGGACATATCGCGCGTGGCGCCCACGGTGATGACGAAGGGATCGTTACCGGGCGAACCGATGGTGCCGTAGCCGTTGTTCCCGGCGGTGTTCTCCCGGCCCCGGTTGCCGGCCGCGACGACGACGACGATGCCGGCGGCCCAGGCGCGTTCGACAGCCTGGCAGAGCGGGTCGTTCTTGTACGACTCGAAGATGCCGCGGCCAAGCGATAGGTTGATGACCCGGATATTGTGGGTATTCCGGAGGCGCACGGCGCGGTCGATGGCGCGGATGACGGTGGAATCGAGAGCACTACCCTGAGCATTGAGGACGCGCAGGTTGATCAGGTGGGCCTGCGGGGCCACGCCGGTGAAGCGCCGCGTGCGCGGCAGACCGCGATCGCTGCAGAGGCCGTTGCCGGCGAGAATCCCGGCGACGTGGGTACCGTGGCCGTACAGATCGCGGGTGGTCGACTCCCCCGGCACGAAGTTTTCTTCGTAGACGATGCGGCTGACGCCGCAGTTGCCGTCCTTCAGGTCTTCGTGGGGATTGACGCCGCTATCGATGACGGCGATGCCGATGCCGCGTCCTTTCCAGGGGCTGCTGGCGGCCGCAAGGGAGCTACCGCCGAAGACGGTAGGGGTAGCGTATTCGAGGTTGGCGCCGACGGAGCGGTCCCGAGAGACGTACTTCACATTGGGATCCTGCACGAGTTGCTGCAGTTCGCGACTGGTGACGGTGCGGGTATAGGCCTGTATCAGGCCGAGGTTCGAACCGGCCAAGTTGGTGTTCAACTGCACAATTACGTTGGCCGTGGCGGGCGGTGGAGGCGCCTGGCCGGGTAACGAACTCATCTCCCGGAAGATCACATCCGGGGCTACTTTATCGTTGATCTGGGCTTGCAGGAGACAGCCGGCCGAGGCAACTAACAGCGCGAAGTTAGACGCCCATGCTCTATTTTTCATTTTTCTCTCCGAACGAACTGGATTCGGTGACAACAGCTAAACGAAAGCCGAAGAGGGCACTACCACGATCCGTGAAGCCACATTGTCACCTATCCGCATCGTAACGGAGAGCCGCGGCGGAACCTACAAACCGCGGATTCATTTTCGCGGCCAATCGCACTTACTCAGCCGCGGGCGCGGGGATAGGTGCGCGGACCTTATCCCCGCGGGCGCAGGGGTTAGCCGAAGATCTCTTTGAGGCGGCGGCCGACGATTTCGTGCTCGTTGCCGCGCATCATCCAGACCGAGATCAGGAGTTGGCCTTTAGCGGGGCGCTGGACCTGAATGGGCGGGTCGCTCGCTTGCAACTGGTCGCCGACCTGCTGCGCGGTGAGACCGCGGGTGGCTTCGTCCCAATGGACGGTGACATGGGGGAGTTCGTTGGCGATGACGGGGATGTGCCGTTCGGTGGTGACTCCCTTAACCCCGGCGAGGGCCTGGCGGATGGAGGCGACGCGCGATTCGAGCAGCTTCCACTCGGCGGCGTGGTCCACTTTGAGATAGCGCTCAACGGCGGCGAGCAGGCCGACCATCTCCTCCTTGCCCACCTTCATGCCGCGGCCAATGCCGCCGTAGGGCGACATGGCGGGCTGGGCGGCTTCGATGAGATCCTTGCGGCCGAGCAAGAGGCCGCTGGCCTGCGGCCCGCGCAGGGCCTTGCCACCCGAGAAGATGACGAGGTCGAAGCCCATCTTCGTGTACTTCCAGAGGTTCTCTTTGGGCGTGGCGTCGGAGGCGGCGTCGTTCATGGTGGGGATGCCGCGGGCCTTGCCGATCTTGACGAAATCCTCGGCCGAGACCTGGCCAAGGGGTTCGGCTTTATTCAGGAAGAAGAGCATGCCGGTGCGTTCGTTGATGGCGTTTTCGAGCTCCTGGCGGGTTTCGACGGTGACGATTTTGGCGCCGCAGAGCTCCATCTGGTGTTCGTAGCCGGAGCGGTGCGAGCGCTGCTGGATGACTTCGTAGCGGATGCCATCGCGGCCGGGCAGTTGGCGGAGCTTGGCGGGGTCGCCCTGCGAGAGGCAGGCGGCGGTGCCGACTGAGATGGCCGAGGCGGCGCCGCAGGTGACCATGCAGGCGGGGGCGTGCAAAAGCTCCGCGAGGCGGGCGCCGACCTTCTTCTGCAGTTCCGGCAGGGGGATGAAGTAGCGGGCGGCCTCCTCCATCGCCTGGACGACTTCGGGCGGCATGAGAGACCCACCGAGGACGGTGACCACGCCGACGCCGTTGATGACGGGCTTGATGCCGAGGCTCGCGTAGAGGGAAGACGGCGCGGAAGCCGTGCGTTCCTGGGCGGGAACGGCGGCGGAGGCGGCAGCAGCGGGCAGCAGAGCGGAGGATTGCAGGAGGCGGCGGCGCGAAGTTTTCATAGCAGCGAGTATACACGCCGCACGGGGGGCTTAGGCCGCCGTCATGACACGGCGCAGGAAGCGGGCGCCGCGCGGGATGGCGGCGAGTTCGTCTTCCGTGCCTTCGTAGACGAGGCTGCAGTAGCCGTTGTAGTGGACGCCGCGGAGGATATCGAAGACGCGGTGGTAGTCGATGAACTGTTCGCGGCCCTGCTCGTCGACCTGATAAAGTTTGACGCGGACGAAGGGGGCGATGGGGGCGACCTGGGTGAGACTGCGGTAGTAGTGGTCGTAGGTGTGGCCTTCCTGTTTCGGGCCGTTGGGCCCCTGGCGGCCGGTGAAGTGGCCGGTGTCGAGGACGAGGGAGAAGTTGGGATGGTTGACGGCCTGGTGGAAGCGGAGCATGTCGTCGCCGGTGGAGGTGAGGCCGCTGTGGTTTTGCAGGGCGACGACCATGCCGAGGTCGGCGCCGATTTCGGCGCAGCGGCGGAGGGCGTCGACGCCGCGGGCGAAGGCGTCCTGCGGGTTGCCGCCGGGCGGGGTGGAGCCGACGAAGACGCGGACGAGCGGGGCGCCGAGGAAGAGGCCGGTCTCCATGGCGACGCGGCACTTTTCGATTTCGGCGTTGATGCGGTCGGGGTAGAGTCCGAACTCGGTAGAGACGGGGAAGCTGGGGATGGACAGGCCGTTGTCGAGACAGAGGCGGCGGAGCTGTTTGAGATAAATGCGGTCGAAGCTTTTGAGGTGCTGCATGTGCAGGTCGACCCCGTCGAGGTTGAGCGCGCGGGCGGTGCGGATGAAGGCGGGCAGGTCCATTTTGCCCGCGCGGAACTGATTCTGGTAGCTGAGGGAGAGGCAGCTGAGGCGCATCATAAAGACAGTCTCCGAGGGAGAGGGATCAGCCGAAGGGCCAGACGCGTTCGATGGTTTTCGACAGCATCCAGTGTTTGTCGTCCTCGTTGAGGAACTTCATTTCGTCGCGGACGACGGCGAGGGTTTGCGGGTAGGTGGCGTGGGGGAGCGAGACGGGCCAGTCGGTGCCCCACATGAGACGCTGGGGGCCGAAGGCGGCGTGGAGGCGTTTGACGTGCTCCTGGGCGTCCATCCAGGGGTAGGCCTGGCGGGAGAAGCTCCAGGTGTGGGAGACCTTGACGAAGAGTTTGGGGTGGCGCTTGAGGGCGATGAGCTTGTCGAGTTCGGCGGGCTGGTCGACGGGGCAGTCGGCCATGTGGTCGATGACGATGGTGAGGTCGGGGAACTGATCGATGAGGGCGCCGATGTCGGGCATGCGCGAGATGGGGGCGAGGATGTTCATGGGCACCTGGAGTTGTTCGCAGCGCTTCCAGAGCGGCTTCATGAGGGGGCCGCGAATCCAGTCGCCGGAGGCGTTGGCGGCGGGGCTGAGGCGGACACCGCGGATGCCGGCCTGAGTGAGTTCGGAGAGGTGCTCGGGGGCGTCGGGGCTTTCGGGATTGACGCGGCAGACGCCCTGGAAGTATTGGGGATACTTCCTGAGGACGTGGAGCAGATACGAGTTATCGAACAGGTAGTGGCGGACCTGGATGATGACGGTCTTGGCCACGCCGTTCGCGCGCATCAGGTCGATGAGCATCTCCGGGGTCTTGTCGTCGGTGGGGTGCGTGGGGTTGCCTTTCCAGAAGGGGAAGCGCGGGTCCCGTTCGTAGACGTGGACGTGGGGGTCGAGGATACGGTATGAGGGAGCAGGCATGGCGGTGGTGGCGGCTCCGGCAAGGAGAGCTCGGCGTGTCATGTACGGAACGCATCATATCTCAGGCGGGGAGGTCTCAGCCGGGAAGTCGCGATAGGATGTCGGGATGGATCGCAGGAACTTCTTTGGAACCAGCCTGTCGGCGGGGCTGATGCAGACGACGACCGAGCCGGAGATCGGCCGGGAGTATGAGTCCGGGGGCGGAGCGTCGACCTCCTACCAGTTGCCGGTAACGGTAGAGCGGCGGCAGAGCGGGCAGCCGCATAAGGGGAAGGTGTTGGCGGCGATTCAGCCGCACTGCGACGATATTCCGATCTACGCCGGCGGGCTCGTTTTGAAGCTCATCGACGAAGGCTACACGGGCTATCTGATCACGCTGTCGAACGACTCGATGGCGGGCACGGGGCCGACCATCGGCGACATTGTCTACAAGAACGAGCAGGATACTTACGAGGTGGGGCGGCGCCTGCGGTGCAAGGAGTCGTTCTTTCTGAACTACCCGAACCACAATATGGACGCCTGGCCGCTCGTCGAGATCCGCGCGCGGCTGATCTTCCTGTTCCGCGTGTTGAAGGTGGACACGGTGATTGTGTATGACCCTTCGGGCTTATACGAGCGGAACCCGGACCATACGGTGACGGCGAAGGCGACCGAGTCGGCCTTCTGGATGGCGTCGAGCCGGTGGGACTATCCGGAGCATTTCAAGGCGGGCCTCACCCCGCACGGGCCAAAGGATGCTTATTACTTTTCACGCGGGCCACAGATTGTCAACCGCGTCGTGGACATCACCGATTTCATGGACGACAAGGTGCATGCCAATCTGGCCAACGTGACGCAGGGGCCGGCGGGTAATCAGGGAGCGATGCTGAAGGCGAAACTGGCGGCGCAGGGCAAGCGGCTGCCGCTGCTCGGCAACGACGACGCGACGGCCAACCGGCAGTATACGCGGCACTTTGCGCTGTCGCGGGACCGGGTGCGGGGCAAGGCGCACGGGGTGCGCTACGCCGAGTACTACCACTACGTCGGGCGGGATGAGAGCCCGGTAGAGGATTACGTCTCGAAGAACGCCGTGCCGCTGTAGATCGAGTATAGTAGGCCTGTCCCATGGGAGAGCCCTCACTGACCGCCGAACAGATCGCGGCCCTGCGCCGCAAAGTGGCCTGGCGGATTCTTCCGCTGGTCATCCTGCTCTATCTGGTCGCGTATCTGGACCGCGCCAACGTCGGCTTCGCCAAGTTACGCATGGGGCAGGATCTCGGCTTTTCCGAAGAGACCTTCGGCCTGGGCATCGGGCTGTTCTTTATCGGCTATCTCTTGCTCGAGGTGCCCGGGGCGCTGCTGGTGGAGCACTGGAGCGCACGGAAATGGTTCTCTCGCATTCTGCTGACGTGGGGCGTGATCTCGGCGGGAACGGCGTTTGTCGAAACGCCGGGGCAGTTCAACGCGGCGCGGTTTCTGCTGGGCGTGGCCGAGGCGGGCTTCTTTCCGGGCATCATTGTCTACTTCACGCACTGGTTTCCGGCCGCGCTGCGGGGGCGGGCGCTTTCCGGGTTGATTGTGGCCGTGCCGGTGAGTCTGGCGGTGGGGGCGCCGCTGTCCGGCCTGCTGCTCGATGTGACGTGGATGGGGATGGCGGGTTGGCAGTGGCTGTTTCTTCTCGAAGGGCTGCCGGCGGTGGTGTTGGGGGTGGTGACGCTCGTCTACCTGACGGACCGCCCGCGGGACGCCCGCTGGCTGACGGCGGCCGAACGCGAGTTTCTCGAAGCGGAGTTGGCGGCCGAGGCGCGGGCCAAAAGCGAGATCGCCCAGCTGACGTTGTGGCAGACGCTGCGGATGCGCGAGGTGTGGCTGCTGGCGGGCGGGATCTTCGCGGCGAACACGGGGGGCTACGCGATGGGTTTCTGGCTGCCGACGACGGTGAAGAGTTTGTCGGGCGGGTCGGACCAGGCCTCGCTGGCTTACACGGGGCTGTATCATCTGTGCGGCCTCGCGGGAGTGGTTATCTCGGGGCGCGTGTCGGACCGGACGGGGCAGCACAAATGGTACTGCGCGGGGGCGATGCTGGCGACGGCGGTGTTTCTGGCCGGGTCGGCGCGACCGGAGCAGTCGTTTGGGGTGGTGATGGTTTGGCTGTGCCTGACGGGCTTCTGGGCCGTCTCCTGGCCGGCGCCGTTCTGGGCGCTGCCGACGCTCTCGTTGACGGCAACGGCGGCGGCGGCCAGTATTGGTTTGATTAACATGCTGGCCAACCTGGCCGGCTACTGCGGGAACCACCTGATGGGGTACATGCGGCAGCAGGGAGCGAGCGACCGGCAGTGTCTGCTGTTTCTAGCCGCGTGCTACGGCCTGGGTGGCATTATCATCAGTTGTGTAAGGACAAGACGCCAATCGTATGATCCAAAAAATGTTTGATCTGACGGGACGGGTCGCCGTGGTTTCGGGCGCGGCGCAGGGCATGGGCCGCGCGATGGCCGTCGCGCTGGCCGGGGCCGGGGCCGACCTGCTGCTGGTGGACCGGAATCGCGACGGAGCGGAGGCCACGGCGGTGACGATCCGCGAGGGCGGCCGCCGGGCCGAGGTGGCCGCGGCCGATGTGTCGCGCCCGGAGGAGGTGCGCGAGATCTTCCGGCGCGTGGACAGCGAATTTGGCCGGATCGACTTTCTCGGCAACGTGGCCGGGGAATCGATCATGGGTCCGCCGGAGGAGTTGGTGATTGAAGATGTCGAGCAGGTGCTGCGGAACCTGGTGGTGGGGCGCTTCTGCGCCTGCCAGGAGGCGGGGCGGCGGATGCTGGCGGCCGGGCGCGGGAGCATTGTCAATATTGGTTCGCTCGCCAGCATTACGGCGCTGGGCCGGGGCCACGTGGCCTACAGCATGGCCATGGGCGCCGTGGCGCAGATGACGCGGGAGTTGAGCACGGAGTGGGCGGGCCGCGGGGTCCGCGTGAACGCGATTCTGCCGGCGCAGGTGGTGAACCCGGGGCTCGAGGAGCGGATGGCCGCTTCGCCGGCGCTGCGGGACCGCTTCCTGAGCGGGATCCCAGCCGGGAGGCTGGGCCGGCCGGAGGACATTCAGGGACTAGCCGTGTTTCTGGCTTCCGATGCGTCGAGCTGGATTACCGGCGCGCTGATTCCGATGGACGGCGGCAACCTGGCGATGAACGGCGGCGGGTCCGTGGGACCCAGGAGCACCAAGTAGATGAGCATCACGACGATATACCGCACGATGCAGTTGATCCGGGTGGCCGAGGAGCAGCTAGCGCGCTGTTATGCCCGGCAGCTGATTCACGGGGCCTGCCATACGTACGTGGGCCAGGAGGCGATCGCGGCGGGCGTGTGCCTGCATTTGCGCGCGGACGATGCGGTTTTCAGCACACACCGCGGCCACGGCCACGCGCTGGCCAAGGGGCTGCCGGTGGAAGAGCTGTTCGCCGAGTTGTTTGGCCGGGCGACGGGATGCAGCCGGGGGCGGGGCGGGTCGATGCACCTGTTTGCGCCGGAGATCGGCCTGATGGGGACGAGCGGCATTGTGGGTCCGAGCATTCTGCAGGCCACCGGCGCCGGCTACGCCTTCCGGCTGGCGAAAACGGACCGCGTGGGCGTGGCCTTCTTCGGCGATGGCGCCACCAACAACGGCGCCTTCCACGAAGGGCTGAATCTGGCGTCAATTTGGAAGCTGCCGGTGCTGTTCGTGTGCGAGAACAATCAGTTTGCCACCGAGGTGCCGTTTCAGGCGGCGGCGGGCAATCCGGACGTGGCGGCGCGGGCGTTCGGCTACGGGATGCCGGGCGTGCAGGTGGACGGCAACGATGCCTGGGCGGTGGCCGAGGCGGCGCGCGAGGCCGTCGAGCGCGCGCGGGCCGGGCAAGGGCCGACGCTGATTGAGTGTTTAACCTACCGCACGCGGCCGCACTCCGAGGGGATGGGCGACTATACCTATCGCACGCGCGAAGAGGTAGAGGAGTGGCGGCGGCGCTGCCCGATTCAGCGGCTACGCGCGGCGCACCCGGAGCGGGCGGCCGAGTTCGACCGGATCGACGAGGAGGTGGCCGCCAGCGTGGCCGCCGCGAGCAAGGGGGCCGAAGCAGCGCCGTGGCCGACGGCCGACGAGGCGACCACGCACGTCTACGCCCCGGCACGGGTAGTACGCGAGCCCGCGGGCGGCCCGGGCAGCGGCCGGGAGATCTCGCTGGTGGCGGCAACGCTCGAGGCGCTCGATGAGCAGATGCGGGACGACGCATCGATCTTTGTCCTCGGCGAGGGCATCGGGGTGCGGGGCGGCAACTTCGGCACGACGGCGGGCCTGTTTGCCAAGTACGGGGCCGAACGGCTGCGCGATACGCCGATTGCCGAGCGGGGCTTCACGGGCCTGGCCTGCGGGGCGGCGATGGTGGGCGGGCGGCCGGTGGTGGACTTCATGTTCATCGACTTTCTCAACGATGCGTTTGGCGAGATTGTGAACCAGATTGCGAAGATGCAGTACATGAGCAGCGGGCGGCTGAAGATGCCGGTGCTGCTGCGGGGCTGCATCGGCATCGGCCATGCGGCGGCTACGCACCACTCGGGCAGCTACTACTCGCTCTACAGCCACATTCCGGGGCTGCGCGTGGTGGTGCCCTCGTCGCCCTACGACGCCAAGGGGCTGTTCACGCACGCCCTGCGCTGCCAGGATCCGGTGCTCTTCCTCGAGCCGCGCGAGCTGATGGCCGTGAAGGGGCCGGTGCCGGCCGCGAGCTACGAGATTCCGTTCGGCGTAGCGCGGGTGGTGCAGGCCGGCGGGCAGTTGACGGTGGTGGCCGTGGGTGCGATGGTGCCGAAAGCGGTGGCGGCGGCCGGAGAGCTGGCGGGTGAGGGGCTATCGGTCGAGGTGATTGACCCGCGGACAATTGCGCCGCTTGATGTCGAAACGATTCTCGCCTCGGTGGAAAAGACCGGGCGGTTGCTGATTGCCGAAGAGACCTTTGCGCAGTGCAACCTGGGCGCGGAGATTGCGGCGCAGGTGGCGAGCCGGGGCTTCGACTTTCTCGATGCGCCGATTCGCCGCGTGACGGGCGCCGCGGCGCCGACGCCGTATAGTCCGCCGCTCGAAGCAGCGGTGGTGCCGAGCCAGGCCGCGCTGGCCGACGCGATGCGGCAGCTGATCCGGGAGAGGTAAGCGATGGCGATCGAGATTAACGTTCCGCGCCTTGGCTGGTCGTCTGAGGATGGCATCTTCGCCGGATGGCTGAAGCAGCCGGGCGAGCGGGTAGTGAGCGGCGAACCGCTGTTTGCGCTCGAAAGCGATAAGGTAACGATGGAGGTGGAGGCGCTCGACAGCGGGATTCTGCGGCCGCTCGAGGGCGGGCCGGCGGCGGGGGCGCTGGTGGTGGTGGGGCAGGTGATCGGTTATCTGGCGGCCGAGGGAGAGCAGGTGGCGGAGATCGCTAGCGCCGCGGCCGCTGCCGAGCCAGCGGCTGGGGAGACGGCCGCGGCCCGGCCGACGCCGGCGAGTCCGCGGGCAAGGGCGCGGGCCAAGAGCCTGGGCATCGAACTGGCCGCGGTGAGCCCGGCGCCGGGAGGGCGGCGGATTGTCGAAGAGGATGTGCTGCGGGCGGCCGCGGCCTTGCCGAAACCGGCGGCGGTGCCGGTAGAGGCCCCGTCCGTCGCGGCGCGCGGCCGGCGCGTGATTGCCGCGCGCCTCGAAGAGAGCTTCCGCACGCCGCACTTCTACGTGCAGGCCGACGTGAACGCGACGGCGCTGGCCCGACTGCGCGAGGAGCTGCTGCCGGTGCTCCTCGAACGCGACGGCGTGCGCCTGTCCGTCAACGACCTGCTGATCAAAGCCGCGGCGCTCGCGCTGCGCGCACGGCCGGAGGTGAACCGCTACTGGCGCGACGGCGAGAGCGTCCCCTGGGAGACGGCGCACATTGGCCTGGCGGTGCAGACCGAGGAGAATCTGCTCGTGCCCGTAATCCGGGACGCGGACCAACTGGGGGTGGGCGCGATCGCCCGCACCCGGCAGACGATCGTCGACAAGAGCCGAGCCGGACGGCTGCAGGCGGGCGACAGCGAAGGGGCGAGCCTGACGATTTCAAACCTCGGCGCCTTTGGCGTCGACCGGTTTCAGGCCATTCTCAATCCGCCGCAGAGCCTGATCATCGCCGTGGGGCGCATGGCCAAGCGGCCGGTGGTGGAGGGCGATGCGGTGGTGGCGCGGCTGACGCTGCCGCTGTCGGTCTCCGTCGATCACCGGGTGATTGACGGGGTGGCGGCGGCGCGGTTTCTGGAGGCGCTGGTGCAGACGCTGGAGGCGCCGCTGCGGCTGCTGCTCTGAGGCAGCCGCAGCGGCCAGAATCTTGTTCCCGCCCCTACGCGGGGAAAGGTCAGGTGGCGGTTGCCGGGCGGGCGGCGGGTCGGCCTTCGTCGAGCGGCGAGCGAGGGGCCGGGGCGTTGGTCAGGCCAGAATTTCGTTCACCACGCGGGCCGGGAACTCGTCGGTGATGCGCTCGTGGCGGCCTTCCCGCTGGAAGGTCAGGTCGCGGTGGTTCATGCCGAGCAAGTGGAGGACAGTCGCGTGGAAATCGTGGACGCTCACTTTGCTCTCCGCCGCGCGGTAGCCGATCTCGTCGGTGGCGCCGTAGCCGAAGCCGCGCTTGACGCCGCCGCCGGCCATCCAGAGGCTGAAGCCGGAGGGGCCGTGGTCGCGGCCGGCGGTATCGCCGGGGGCCTGGGCAATCGGCAGGCGGCCGAATTCCCCGCCCCAGACCACCAGCGTCGAATCGAGCAGACCGCGCTCTTTCAGATCACGCACCAGCGCGGCCGAGGGGCGGTCCGTCTTGCCGCAGGCGTACTCAAGGCCCTCCCAGATCTTGTTGTGGTTATCCCAGATCTGCCCTTCAATATAGACCTGCACCAGGCGCACGCCCCGTTCAATCAGGCGCCGGGCCATCAGACAGCGCTTGCCGTAGGAGGCCGTGCGCTCGTCGTTCATGCCGTAGGCCTCCTTGGTCGCCTCGCTCTCCTTCGATAGATCAAGGGCGTCGGTCGCCTCCATCTGCATGCGGGCCGCTAGCTCATAGTTGGCGATGCGGGCCTGCAGTTCGGCGTTGCCGGGGTGGCGGTCGCGGTGGGCGGCGTCCATGCGGTGGAGCAGGCTGCGGGTGAGGTCGACCACGCCGGCGGGGTCTTCGGCCTTGGCGTGCAGGTTCAGAATCGGCGAGCCTTCCGAACGGACGCGGGTGCCCTGGTATACGGCCGGGAGCCAGCCCGACTGCCAGTTCTGGATAAAGTTAATGGGCGGCCCCTTGGGATCATCGAGCACGACATAGGCCGGCAGGTTCTGGTTCTCCGACCCCAAGCCGTAGAGGATCCAGGAGCCGAGCGAGGGGCGCGTGGGCAGAATGCGGCCACCGTGCATGATAAACAGCGCAGCTTCGTGCGCCAGGTGGGTCGTGTACATCGACCGGACGACCGTAATCTCATCGGCGACCTTGGCCAGGTGCGGCAGGGCTTCCGAGATTTCGAGGCCCGACTGGCCGTGGCGGTTGAACCGGTAGCGGGAGGGCATGAGGCCGCCGGTTTCGCGGACGGCGCGGACTTCGCTGGCGAGGTCGCGGCCGGGCGCCTGGCCGGCGTATTTGGTGAGGGCGGGCTTGTGGTCGAACAGGTCGACCTGGCTGGGGCCGCCGTTCTGGAAGAGCTGGATGATGGCCTTGGCCTTGGGCGGGTGGTGGGGCTTTTTCGGGGTGAGGTCGTAGAGGGTGGGGGCGGCGGCCGGCAGGTCGCGGGCGAGCAGCGAGGCGAGGGCGGTGCCCATCAGGCCATCGGACAGGCGGGAGAAGAGATCGCGGCGGGTTGGCATGCGGGGCTCCTTAATCGAGATAGAGAAATTCGGCTGAGTTGATGAGGGTGTAGCAGAGGGTGGAGAGGGCGAGCCAGCGGGCGCGGCCGGCGACGGGTTCGGCGGGGCGGTCGGCTTCAAGCTGGCGGGTCCATTCCGGGGTGAGCCGCGCGAAGGCGTCGAGGGCAGCGGCGGATTCGGCGGCGGTGGGCTTGCGGGCGAGGGCGAGCAGGTAGGCGCGTTCGATCTGCGCCGCGGGGTTGTCGCCCACGGCGTCGGCGATGCGGCCGGCCATGAAGCGGGCGTTCTCGCGGACGAGGTCGCTGTTCATGAGATGGAGCGCCTGCGAGGAGACGACGGACTGGCCGCGCTGCACGCAGTTGGGGTTCATGAAGGGCTGGTCGAAGGTTTCGAGCAGCGAGACCGGGCGCGTGCGGCGCTGTTCGACGTAGAGGCTGCGGCGGCGGCTCGTGGTGATGACTTCGCCATCGGAGAGCGTTTTGACCGGGTCCGGGGGGCCGAACTGCGTGGTGTCGAGGCGGCCGGCGATCTGGAGGATGGAGTCGCGGATAGATTCGGCGTCGATGCGGCGGAGGGGGAAGCCGCCTTCGCCGGCCTGCTGGCGGTAGGCGGCCGAGGTCATGATGAGGCGGTGGATGGCGCGGAGGTCCCAGCCGGTGCGGACGAGCTCCGCGGCGAGAAAGTCGAGCAGCGGCTGGTTGGTGGGCGCGGCGCCCATGCGGCCGAAGTTGCCGGGCGTGGAGACGAGGCCCGTGCCGAAGTGCTGCTGCCAGATGCGGTTGACGATGACGCGGGCGGTGAGCGGATGGGCGGGATGGGTGAGCCACTGGGCGAGCGCGAGGCGGCGGCCGGAGGAGTGGGCGAGCGGGACGGGCCGGTACTCCGGCAGGCCGGCGCTGAGGATGGAGGGCGGGCCGGGTTCGACGAGCGGGCCGGGGCTGGCGACGTCGCCGCGGAGGAGGATCCGGGTGGGCGGCGGTTCCGGGCCGAGGTCGAACAGGGCGCGGACGAGCGGCGGGGTTTTGCGCAGAGCGCGCTCTTTGTTCAGCTTGGCTTCGAGGTCGGCTTTGTCCTTCTTATAGGTAGTGCCGGACTTGTCGAGCGCGGCGAGGGAGGCTTCGAGGGTCTGGATGCGGGCGTTGATGGGGGCGTTGTGGGCCTGGGCGGCGGCGTACTCCGGGGTGGCCTTGGCGATGTAGTAGCGGGTGTTGTTTTCGTCGCATTTGGCGCCGACGCCGCCGCAGGGGAACTCGCCGGGGAGCCAGGCATAGGGGTCGAAGGCCGGGGTGAGGACGGCGACGAGGCGGTAGTAGTCCCGGGTGGGGAGCGGATCGTATTTATGGTCGTGGCAGCGGGCGCAGCCGAGCGAGAGGCCGAGGACGGCGGAGCCGAAGATTTCGAGCTGGCCGGCGATGACATCCATGCGTTCGGGGATGAAGTTCTGTTCGGTGCTGTTGGTGCCGTCGGGAGCCATGCGCCAGAAGCCGGTGGCGGCGAGCAAGTCGAGCTGGGCGGGGGTCAGTTGGCTGACGGTGCGATGGTCGAAGAGTTCGTCGCCGGCGAGCTGCTCGGTGAGGAAACGGTCGTAGGGTTTATTCTCGGCGATGGCGCGGACGACGTAGTCGCGGTAGCGCCAGGCGTTTTTGCGGGGGAGGTCGGAGTTGTTGCCGCCCTCGCTGTCGGCGTACCCGACGGCGTCGAGCCAGTGGCGGGCCCAGCGTTCGGCGTAGCGGGGGGAGGCCAGGAGCTGGTCGAGGAGGGCGGGATAGTCATTCTTATACGCCGTGAACTGCTCGGGAGTAGGGGGCAGGCCGGTAAGGTCGAAGTAGGCGCGGCGGAGGAGGGCCTGGGGCGAGGCCGGGGGCAGCTTGGCGGGAAGGAGAGCGTCGATGGGGTGGCCGACGGCCGGGGGCTGGCCGGTAGCGGGGAGCGTGCCGCGCTGGGGCGGATGGAAGGACCAGAAGGCGCGGTCCTGGGGGCGGATGGCGGGGTCGGCGGCGGGTTGAACGGGGAGAGGCTTTTCGGAATCGGGGCGGGCGCCTTCGGCGATCCATTGTTTGACCTTGGCGAGTTCGTCTTCGGTGAGGCCGCGGACGGAGAACTGCTCCTGGAGTTTGGGCGGGGGCATCTGCTGGGCGGCGATGCGCTGGACGAGGAGGCTGGCTTCGGGATTACCCGGGACGAGGGCGGGGCCGGAGCGGCCGCCGCGGAGGAGCGAGGCGTGGGACCGGAGGTCGAGCCCGGCGCTCTGCTCGCGGCGGCCGTGACAGACCCAGCACTTGGCGCTGAGGATGGTTTCGACATCGCGCTGGGCGACGGGCGGGCGGGCGGCGCCGGGGGATTCGCCGGCGTTGAGCGCGCCCTGTTCGATCCACTGGCGGAGGGTATCGACTTCGGCGGGGTTGAGTTTGGGACCGGCGACGGGCATGCGGCCGGTGGAGACCATGCTGAGCAGGAGACTGTCGTTGGGCTTGCCGGGGAGGACGGCGGCGCCGGAGTGGCCGCCGCGGAGGAGGGCGTCGCGAGAGGTGAGGGTGAGGCCGGCCTGGGCGGCTTTGTCGCCGTGGCAGGCGATGCATTTGGCGCGGAGGATGGGCAGGACGTCGGAGGCGAAGCGGGGGTTGGCCGCGGCGGCGACGGTGAGCAGGAAAGGGAGAGCAAATCGGGGAATGGACCGGATCGGCATCGAAGTCCTCCAGATTGATGATACTCGGTTCGGGAGCGGGAGGGGGCGATGGGCGGGTCGAGAGGGGAAACTGCCTCAGGAAATCCCAGAGAACAGTACTATCACTTAGTACCAAAAAGGATTGCAATTGTAAAATTCAGCGGCAGTGGAAGGGTTTTCCCGTATAATTTTCGTATTGAGGGATTCACCCGTTATGGAACAACCGTTCGTACTAGTACTTTTGGATTTTGGGGTTTCGGGCGGGGGTTCGCTTGGTTCAGCGGGGGAATCACTGTTACGTTCGGGCGTTTGGCGGCACGGATGTACCATTACACCCGAATCGGAAGTAACGAATATCGCAACGGTAATACGCAGTCTGAGTTTTTTTATGAGGGTTCTGCAGCAGTTAGGAAGGGAAGTTTACTGAGGGATTCGCAAGCGAATTGCTCGTACGATAGCGACATAGGCAAAACCAAGATCTTTGTTCGACGGGAGCCCCAGCGGGGAGTCCGCTCGGTTTGGGAATTTTTCAACCTGCCAGATGGGCAGTAGACAGTGAGGTGAAGCAATGATTCGAAATTTTTGGATAGTACGTGGCCTGGCGCTGTTGGCCCTGATCGGGAACCTGGCGTGGGCGGGCAAGTGCTCCTTGGACGTGCCGGACGGGACAAAAAACAATGCAGAGATTGACGTGCTTATCACGACAAAGCAGGGCTCCAACGCCGCGGCGCTGAGACTGAAGCACCGGAGCCAAACTTCGCTTTGGCAGGAGTTGCCAAATCTGGGCATCATCTACGTACGGTCCACTAAGCTGAAAATATGCAAGGTGGCCGCCGATGTGGATATTGACGTGGTGTCGCCGAACCGGACCGTACGGATGCAGTCTGACTTCGGCATGGTTGGCGCGGGGGTTCCCTCGTCTCCCTACGCATCGAATTCGCCGCTGCAAACCAACGTATCGACCACGGGAACGCCCGTGACGGTGGCGGTACTTGATTCGGGGGTTTTTGAACACCCGGATCTGCGGACGAGCACGGGGGCTTCCCGGGTGCTGGTTGGGCCGAGTTTTATAGCGAGCCAGGCGGCCGGGGGAGATGGCTACGGTCATGGGACGCATGTGGCGGGAATCATCGCGGGCGACGGCACGAAGTCAGCGACCGAGGCGGGTTCCATCAACCAGCTGCACGGCGTGGCGCCGGCGGTGCGGGTGGCGAGCGTGAAGGTTCTCGACGCCAATGGCGCGGGAACGGACCTGTCCGTCTTACAGGGTATCGACTGGGTGATTGGGAACAGGAGTACCCACAATATCCGGGTGATGAATCTTTCGGTAGGTCGGCCGGTGTGGGAGTCCTATTCGACCGATCCGTTGGGCCGGGCTGTGGAGACGGCGTGGCGGAACGGGATTGTGGTGGTGGTCTCGGCGGGGAACTGGGGCCGGTTGAATGGGAAGATGGGGGGCTACGGGACGATTACGTCGCCGGGCAACCATCCCGCGGTGATTACGGTGGGGGCTTTGCGGCACCGGGATACGTCGGCGCGGATGGACGAGAGGCTGGCGAGTTTTAGCTCGAGGGGCCCTTCCATTGTTGACGGGGTGATGAAGCCGGACGTGGTGGCGGTGGGCAACAAGGTCGCTTCGTTGCTGTCGCCGAATTCTACGCTGGCGCTGAGTCCGTCGGCGATGCGGGTTCCCCGGGGTTACTATTGCACGGCATCGACCTGCGGGACGACGCCCTCGACCGATTATCTGTATCTGAGTGGTACGTCGATGGCGGCGCCGATGGTGGCGGGGACGGCGGCGCTGATGATTCTGAACGATGCCGCGTTGCGACCGGCTTGGACAGCAGCAGGACAGACTTTTGTGCCGGATACGATCAAGGCGCGGATCATGAAGACGGCGACGAAGCCTTCCGCGTTTCCTGCTTCGTTTACGGCTCCGGATTCAACCGGGGTGATGCGGACGGTGTATCAAAACGTACGTTCCATGGGAGCCGGGTACCTGGATATCGGGGCGGCGCTGAAGTCGAGGGACACGTTGAAGCCTGGGGTGCGGGCGGCATCGCCGCAGGTGCGGGTGAGGAAGGGTGGCGGGGTGTACGTGGTGCATCCGGGGTCGGTGTATCCGAACAATGTCCTGTGGGGCGACAATGTCCTGCGGGGTGACAACGTCCTCTGGGGTGACAACGTCCTCTGGGGCGACAACGTCCTCTGGGGTGACAATGTCCTCTGGGGTGACAATGTCCTCTGGGGTGACAATGTCCTCTGGGGTGACAATGTCCTCTGGGGTGACAACGTCCTCTGGGGCGACAACGTCCTCTGGGGCGACAACGTCCTCTGGGGCGACCAAGTCCTGAAAGGCGATCAGTAGCGATTCGCCGGGTGGGGAGACCGAGAACTCCCCACCCGGCGTGGGTATCGGATTCGGATTTAGGGTTCAGAGACAGAGAGTAGGGAATGGGCTATGACCGATAACATGCGTATATTTAGATTTCTGTCGATGTCGCTCGCGTGTGGCGTGCTGGGCTGGGCCGGCAAGTGTGGCATTCCGGCCGGCACCCCGCAAACCGCCGTGGTCGAGTACCTGGTGACGTTGCGACCGGGGAGCGATCCTTTGCCTCTACAGGTGGCGTTTCGAACGCTCCAAGGGGTGTCGACCTGGCAGTTCATCCCGGAGTTTCACATGGCTTTCGTAAGATCGACGGCGAGGGCAATGTGCACGATGGCGCCCGTCGTCGAAATCGATCTGGTGAGTGTCGACCGGAAGCTGAAGCCGACTGCGGACTTCGGCATGGCCGGGGCGGGGGTTCCCAACTTTCCCTACACGGCAAACTCCTCTTTGGCGCAGAACGCTGCGGCGGCCGCGTCGGTTGGGGTAGCGGTGATTGACTCCGGGATTGCGGATCATCCGGATTTCGGCTCCCAGGTCGTGGTGCGGCAGAGTTTTGTGGCGGGTGAGCCGGCGGCGGGCGATGCGTACGGGCACGGGACGCACGTGGCCGGCATCATTGCGGGCAGCGGTGCGCGGTCCGCGGCGGAACCGAGCGCTTCCAACCGTCTGCATGGGGTAGCGCCCTCGGCGCGTCTCCTCAGCCTGAAGGTGCTCAACCGGAACGGCGAGGGCCAGGAGTATGATGTTCTGCGGGCGATGCTTTGGGCCATTCGCAACCGGGAGCAGCACAACATTCGGGTGATCAATCTCTCGCTGGGGAGGCCGGTGTCGGAGTCCTACACAATGGATCCCTTGGGCCGGGCGGTGGCGGCGGCTTGGCGGAGTGGCATTGTGGTGGTGGTTTCAGCGGGTAACTGGGGCCGTCACAATTTGAATGGTATGGGCGGACATGGAACTATTACCTCACCGGGGAACCATCCGGCGGTGATTACCGTGGGGGCCTTGCGGCACAGCAACACGATTGCGCGCACGGACGAGACGGTGGCGACTTTCAGTTCGAAAGGGCCGTCGATTCTGGACGGAGTTCTGAAGCCGGATATAATGGCCGCGGGCAACATGGTGGCTTCCGTGCTGGCGCCGGGCTCGACGCTGGCCACCAGTGCTTCTGCGCTGCGCGTTCCGAAGAGCGCTTATTGCAGCAATGCGGGCGCGTGCGGTACGACGCCTTCGCTGGATTATCTTTACCTAAGCGGCACTTCGATGGCAGCGCCGCTGGTAGCGGGGACCGCGGCCTTGATGATCCAGAACGATGCGTCTTTACGCCCCCCGTGGTCCTCCGCGCGGCAACCTTTTGTGCCCGACGTGATTAAGGCGCGGATCATGAAGACAGCGTCCAAGGCGACGACTTTTCCTGCTTCCGTCACTTCGACCGATTCGACCGGCATAACGCGGACAGTGAGGCACGACGTAAGATCCTTGGGGGCCGGATATCTCCACGTTGGCCGGGCGTTGGCGTCGCGGGATGGCCTGCCGGTGGGGGTGCGCGCTGCTTCGCCGCAGGTGCGGGTCGTCAGAGGTAAGGGGGTACGATTGGTGCACCCTGGTTCAGTGACACGGGACTGGAGTTTGTGGGGTCAGCCTGTTGCTTGGAGTGATATGAAGATCTGGGGGGACAATGTTCTCTGGGGGGACAACGTTCTCTGGGGGGATAACGTGCTTTGGGGAGACCGCATACTCCGAGGAGAACAATAGGATCTGCTGTTTTCAGCAACATCGGTTACGAGCGGGTTCCGCAGAAGGCCATTTGGAAATGTTTTTGGAGCTCAGTGGCCATTCCCCCCGGTTTCCTGAGCCATCGAGTCTGCGGTGGTTGTTCTTGTTTACAAGCGGCAGCGCACGGCGCGGATGCGTTTGAGGCTTGGGGCGAAGGGATAGGCGTGGCGTTTGGGGTGGAGCGATCGATCCGGGATATAGGGGATCGAATGGCGAGAATCATTGACTGGCCGCGGGGAAAGACTTCAACTGACAAAGGATGGAAGCTTTCTTTAAGGAGCGGGTGCGCAGTACTCCACTCTTTGGTGGGTCACGGCGGATCATCTTTTCACCGTTGGCGAGCGGCCAGTTGGAGAATTGACTGTTTCTACTATGGTTTGCCAGGGAATCGCCGCAGGGCAGGGTGGCGGCCCCCCTGGCTTTGCAGATTTCGGCAAAAAAGCGAGGCTTGCGGTTAGGACTCTCGATTTTCCAGCCGATATACACTATAGTTGAGATGGTTTTTATGAATCGGGTCTCCAGAGCGGAGCGGCATTATGGTGCCGCAGTGATGGTGGTTGGCATAGTAGCCACGGCCGCTATGTTGACTCTGCGGCCTGATGAGGGGACAGACCCTCTGTTGGCGGGGCTGCTTTCGATAATTGTCTTAGGGGTTTCGCGGCAGCGAGTTGTGATTCCGGGCTTGGCAGGCAACATCTCTGTCGCTTTTCTCTTCACGATGTTTGCGCTGCTGGAGCTTTCGTTCATCGAAGCGCTATTGGTTGCCTTACTGGCGGTAGTCGGACAGACGAAGTGGAAGTCGAACGGGTCTCAGTCGTTGTTCGTTTTCCGATTTGTTTTTAATGTTTGTTGCGTCTTTTTGCCGACGATTGCTGCCATTTTGGTGGTCGAGAGGCTAAGGCCGTTTCATTCCACCATGGAGTTGGTGATCGGCTCCCTGGCGCTGGGTCTGATTTATTTTTTGGTGAACACGGGACTCGTGTGCGGGATGCTATCCGTAGCGAAGCGTCAACCGTTTGTTCCGCTATGGAGAGAAACATTTCTCTGGCAGGGATCCTTGCACCTGATTGGCGCGGTATTGGTGGGTTCTCTGACGCTTCTTGAAAAGACGCTGGGGCAGACGGTGTTGCTGGTGGCGGCGCCGGTGGCTCTGTTCATCCACCGCTACCATTCGATGAAGATGACCTCGCTTGAGGAGGCGCAGGCGCGGCTGCGGCTGCTCACCGAGCATGTGCGGGAGATGAACGGGGTGCACATGCGGACGGTGGAGGCGCTGGCGCTCGCCATCGGGGCCAAAGACGAGGTGACCGGCAGCCACTTGAACCGGGTGCGCGTCTACTGCCGGGAGTTCGGGCGGATGATGGGCCTCGAGGAGCAGGATACGCATGCCCTCGATGCGGCGAGTCTGCTGCACGATATCGGCAAGCTGGCCGTGCCGGAGCATATTCTGTCCAAGCCCGGCAAGCTGACGCCCGAGGAGTTTGAACAGGTCAAGCTGCACCCGAAGATCGGGGCCGAGATTCTTGAACGGGTCGAGTTCCCCTATCCGGTGGTGCCGATTGTGCGCCACCACCACGAACAGTGGGCCGGGGCGGGCTATCCGGATGGGTTGAGCGGCTTGGCGATTCCGATCGGGGCGCGGATTTTGTCGGTGGTGGACTGTTTTGATGCGCTCGTCAGCGACCGGCCGTACCGGAAGGGCATGACGGTCGCCGCGGCGGTGGGTATTATCGTCGCCGACTCGGGGACGCGGTACGACCCGGAGATTGTGGCGCTGCTCGAAGCCCATTGTGAGCGGCTCGAGAAACTGGCCAAGGAGAGTGACAATAACCTGGCCTTCCAGGATCTGAGCCCGGTGGTGCGGGGCGAGGCGCCGGCGGCCGGCTTTGCGGCGCCTTCGACGCCGGGGGTACCGAATTCGCTGCCGGCGAGCGCGGCGGCGGCCATCAATCTGGCGACCAGCGAGGCGCAAACCCTGCTGGATGTCTTCAACATCATGGTGGGATCGAAGTCCTATCCGGATCTGATCGAACGGGTAGGTGTGCGCCTGGAGCGGGCGCTGGGCTTTGAAGGGATGGTTGTCTACAGCGCGACTGAGGGCGGCCGGATGCGCCGGGATCACTGCTACGGAATTCTGCAGGCCGAGAATGCCGCGAGCGCGGCCGAGAATCGGGCGGTGCGGCAGACCGCAGCGACAGAGGCGACGGCCGAGGCGGTGGGCGAGCCAGCCGATGCGCAGGCGGTCCGTACGGCCTGCGCCATGCCGCTGTTCGGCTCTGAGCGGGAGTTGGTGGGGGTGATGTGTATCATCTCGAACCGGCCGGGGGCGTTTACGCGCGATCATGTCCGGCTGCTCTCTTCGGTGACGAGCCGGATGGGTGTGATGATGCAGTTGCTGCGGCTGCACGAGGCGATGGCGCTGGAGGCGCGTCTTGATCCGTTGACGGGTGCGGGCAACCGGAGAGACTTTGAAGACCGCTTCTGGCGGATCCAGCAGGAGGCGCGGCGGCGGCGCGAGAAGTTGTTCCTGGGATACGTGGACATCAATCACTTTAAAGCCGTGAACGATGACCACGGGCACGCGACCGGGGACCTGGTGCTGTGCTGTGTGTGCGACGCGCTGCGCGATGCCTGCGGGGCGCACGGGTCCGTGTTCCGGTTCGGCGGCGATGAGTTTGTCCTCACGGTGGCGGGCAAGGAAGCCGAGCAGTTGAGCCAACTGCGGCAGGAGATCACGGCCAGCCTGCGGTGGCGGCTGCGGCAGCAGGAGTTGGATTCGCTCAACATCAATTTGAGCTTGGGATTTGTGGCGGTAGGCGAAGAGGTGCAGCCGAGTGAGCGGTATGTGGCGGCGGCCGATGTGGCCATGTACCAGGACAAGCAGGTGCATAAGTCCATGGAGCCGGTGGCGTGAACCGCCGGCGGGCGGGGTAGGACGCGATGGCTGGCGTCGGAAGCCGATTGGGCGGCCTAGGTCCGCTGCGCGCGGCGGTCCGGGTGGTGGCGGCGCTGGGGTTGACGGCAGCCGTGTTGGGCTTGCTGCTCTATTACTCTCCCGGCCGGGAGTATGCCGCCGAGTCGATGAGCGGGTTTGGGTTGGGGGCGACGGGCGGGGCGACGGGCGGAACGGTGACCGGTCCGGGGCAGTTTGTCTGGCAGTACCTGGGCAAGCTGCTGCGCGGCGATTTTGGATTCTCGAGCACCTTTCAGAGCCCGGTGCGAACGCTGGTGGCCGAGCGGGCCGCGGCGACAGGCGGGCAGTTGTTCTGCGCCGCCGGGGTGCTGAGCGTGGCGGTGTGCGTGCTGACGCTGGCGGGCCTGTGGCGGGGCTGGCTGCGCGGGTGGATCGGGGCGGCGGCGATGGTGCTGCAGAGTGTGCCGTCGGCGCTGTTTGCGATTCCGATTGCGCTGGCCGAGGGACCGCCGTTTTTGGCCATTGCCCTGGCGGCGCTGCCGCGCACGCTGCGGGTGCTCGACGCGGTGCTCGAGCGGCAGCAAGGGGCGGCGCACTTGGCTTGGATGCGGGCGATGGGCTGCGGGTGGTGGACGATGACGTGGCACGGGCAGATCCGGGCCGCGGGTCGCGAGCTGTTTGAGGGCGCGGCGAGCATGGTGCCGCTGCTGTTGGGGAGTCTGCTGGCCGTCGAGATTGTGGTTGGCTTTCCGGGTTTGGGGACGCTGGCCTGGCGCGGGGTTTACGGGCGGGATCTGCCGCTGCTGGGGGCGGTGACGCTACTGTTTTCGGCCCTGACGAGCCTGTCGTCGGCGTTGGCGCAGAGGGAGCGATGAGAAGGGGGATGCGCCGGCTGGCCTCGCTGCTGCTGCTGCTGCTGGCGGCGGGCCCGCTGCTGGTGCCCGAGCGGCTGGCCGAGGAGGACCGGGAGGCGGTACGGAGCGCGCCGACGGGGGAGCATCCGCTCGGGACCGATGCGCTGGGGCGGGATAATCTCTACCGGTACTTGCGGGGGATGCGGATGTCGCTTTCCGGGGCATGCGCGGCGGCGGTGGTGGCGACGGGTATCGGCCTGCTGGCCGGGTTTCTGTTGTCGCGGCTGGGGCGCGCGGGAATGGCGTTCTGGGGGCCGGCGCTCGATACGTTCCAGTCGATGCCGTGGTATCTGCTCGTGTTTCTCGTGCGGGCGTGGACGCCGCTCGATACGGGGCCGGAGCAGTTGACGGTGATTTTGTTTACGATGCTGGCGGCGCTGGGGTGGGCGCCGCCGGCGCGGACCGTGGCGGCGGCGTGCCGGCAGCTGCGGCAGGAGCCGTGGGCGGCGTTTGCGCGGGCGAGCGGGATGGGCGGGGCGCAGATGTTCCGGCGGCACTACTGGCCGCACCTGGTGCCGCTGGCGCGGGTCCATTTCCTGATGCTGACGCCGGCGATTCTGCTGGCGGAGTCGTCGCTGGGACTGTTGGGACTGGGGGTGCCGGATTCGGCGCCGTCGTTGGGGTCGTCGCTGACGGATCTGCTGCAGCCGGGGGCGCGGTGGTGGGAGGCGGCGCCGCTGCTCCTTTTGCTCACCGCGGTGCTCAGTTTGCAAACGATCTCGCGGCGACCGACCGATGAGAGTAAGAGGACATGATGCGAATCTTCTTTTTTCTGTTGGCGGCGGGATGGTTGTGGGTCTCCGGGTTGGGGGCGTTGGAGTTGCGGGCCTCGGAGATCCGGTTTTCGCTGCGGTCGGATCCGCGGACGATGGATCCGCTGGCGGTTTCCGATCAGGCCTCCGAGGCGGTGCGGTATCTGACGACGGCGCGGCTTGTGCGGGTGCACGCCAAGACGCGGGCGGTGGAGCCGGAGCTGGCGGCGAGTTGGAAGCTGAGCGCGGGCAACCGGGTGTTGACGTTCCGGCTGCGGCCGGGGGTGAAGTTTTCTGACGGAACACCGTTTGCGGGCCGGGACGTGGTGCACACACTGCGAGCGCTGCTCGACGCCAAGCGGAACCTGCCGGCGGGCGAGGAGCTGCGGACGCTGCAGATTGTGACCGTGGAGAGCCCGAAGGCGGACGAGGTGGTGGTGAAGTTCGCCGAGGCGCTGGCGGCGCCGGCGCTGTACTTCAGCGAGATTCCGATGGTGCCGGCGAGCGGGGCGGCGGCAGGGTTGGGGCCGTTCCGGGTGGCGCAGTACGAGCGGGGGCGGCAGATCCGTTTTGAGAAGAACCCGCATTTCTGGAAGGGGGCGGGGTATCCGGCGGCGTCGGCGGTGGTGGTGGAGATTTTGCCTTCGGCCGAGATTGAGCGGGGGGCGTGGACGGCGGGGCGGCTCGATTTTCTTGAGACGGTGGACCCGGCGTTTTTTGATCAGATCGCCGGGACGGGGGCGGCGCGGGACAGCGGGCCGACGGCGGAGGCCGAGGTGTTGTGGTTCAATTTGAACGAGAACGCCCCGATTCCGGCGCATAAGAAAGTCTGGTTTCAGAACCGGGAGTTCCGGCGGGCGGTCTCGCGGCTGATCCGGCGGGCCGACCTGGCGCGGATTGTCTACCGGGGCCGCGGGACGGGGGGGATTGGCCCGTTTCTGCCGGGTTCGCAGTGGGCGCTCCGGCGGCCGGCGGCGGCGCCGGCGAAGGTGGAGGAGGTGGTGGCGGACCTGGCGCGGATTGGCTTCCGGCGGGATGGGAGCGGGGTGATGCGGGACGGGGCGGGCAACGCGGTGGAGATTTCGATTGCGACCAATGCTTCGAGCCGGACGCGGATGCAGATGCTGACGCTGCTGCAGGCGGATTTAGGGAGGGCGGGGATCAAGGTAACGCCGGCGGGGCTCGATATGCCGTCGCTGCTCGAGCGGATGGGGAGCTCGAAGGCGTACGAGGCGATTGTGCTGGGGTTGACGGGGGTGAGCGATGATCCGAATCAGCAGATGACGGTGTGGCTGAGTTCGTCGGCGAATCATCCGTGGCGGCCGGGGCAGGCCAAGCCGGGGACGGCGTGGGAGGGCGAGATTGATGATCTGCTGCGGCGGCAGGTGAAGACGGTGGACGTGGGCAAGCGGAAGGCTTTGCTTGAGCGGTTTCAGCGGATTGTGGACGAGGAGGCGCCGCTGTTGTACCTGGCGCATCCGCATGCGCTGAGCGCGGTCTCGCCGAAGCTGAAGAACGCGGCGGCGGGGAACCATCGGCCGCGGGTGTTCTGGAACATTGATCAGTTGGAGGGGGGGCGCTGAGTTGGGAGCGGAGCTGCTGATTGAGGCGCGGGTGAGTTTACGCTACGGGGCGCAGGCGGTGCTGCGGGACCTCGAGATGACGATTGCGCCGGGGGCGACGGTGGGGTTGGCGGGCGAGAGCGGGAGCGGGAAGAGTTCGCTGGGGCAGATTCTATTGGGTTTGTTGCGGGCGCCGGCGGTGGTGGAGGGTTCGGTGCGGTTTCGGGGCGAGGAGCTGGTGGGGCGCGGGGAGCGGGAGTGGCGGCGGATTCGGGGGCGGCGGATTGCGTTGATTCCGCAACTGCCGCAGACGGCGTTGAACCCGGCGCTGACGCTGGGCGAGCACGTGCGGCTGTTTTGGAAGACGCACAGCGAGCGGCCGTGGGGCGAGGGCTTGGCGCGGATGCAGGGGCTGCTGGCGGGGTGCAACCTGCCGGGGGATACGGGGTTTCTGGGCCGGTATCCGCGGCAGATCTCGGTGGGGCAGGCGCAGCGGTTTGTGATTGCGCTGGCGGTGCTGCACGCGCCGGATCTGGTGATTGGTGACGAGTTGACGAGCTCGCTCGACAACTACTCGCGGAGCCAGGTGCTTGAGACGGTACGGCATGTGCAGCGGGAGAGCGGGCTGGCGCTGCTGTTTTTATCGCACGATCTGGCGGTGATGCGGGCGTTTTGCGACGAGATTGCCGTGTTGCACGAGGGCCGGATTGTGGAGCGGCAGGACCCGGCCGGGATGTTTGCCGCTCCGCGGCATCCGTTTACGCGGCGTCTGGTGGCGTTAACCGAGCAACCGTTGGGTTCAACCGAGGTTTTGGAGTAGCGGCCGGCGCGGCGTTACCGTCATTTTGCGATTCGAAGCCAAGGGCGGCGGCGGCGACGACCTTGACGGGTTCGGCGGCCGGCAGCGGCGCGGGTTCTGCCGGGGGCGGCAGGTGGCGGCGCTTCTCCTGGGCGTGCTCGAGGAGTTTAACAGCTCTTTGGTAGGAGCGTTCCGCCGTGGTGAGATAGCGCTGGATGCGATCGTACTCGCGGGCATCGGATTCCCGCAGGAAGACGCCGAGGACGCGACAGTCGCCTTGCGGGAGCGAAAGTTGGTCGAAGTCCGGGATTTCGTGTCCCTGGGCGGCGAGGCATGCTCCGGTTTCGGCCTGGCCGTGGAGGAGAAACATGGCTTCGATGCGCTGGGCGCGGTTGTAGCGCCAGAGGGCCTGCGCGAGCTGGCCGGTGAGCAGGCGCTCTTCGGCGCTGACCGGCTGATAGGCTTCGATGAGGGTTTGCCGGAGCTGGTCGAAATCGGCTTCCGATTCCCCGGCGATGAGCAGCGACTTGGCGCAGAGACCGTGCGCGAGCCGGTTTTGGCTGGAGACGGCTTTGCCGGCGATGGATTTGGGTCCGGTGGAGTTTTGAGCGTTCCTGCGGTTGCGTTCGATGATGGTCGATGCCGGTGGGTTCGTCTGGTCCCCTGTAGTGAGCATGGAAGATCCTCCCTGGATTAAAGGGAAACAGCGGTTCCCTTTTCGAGTCCAGTGTGTGCGCAGGGAGGGTGCGAAGCCGGGGGGAGAAACCGTAAGTGATTGAGGGGGAAGGAGATATTTTTTTAAAGGGAGTGGGAACGCGATGCGGGGCCCCGGCAGATACCGGGGCCCCGCACGAGTGGGAGGGAGGCGGATTCGAGCGGTTAGAAGATCGCGGCTGCTCCCGAAGCCCCCTCTCCGCCGACGGTGGACAAGGGGAAGAGTCCGGTGTTGTCGCCCCACAGGAGGCTGTCACCCCACAGGAGGCTATCGCCCCAGAGGAGACTGTAGCCCTGCGAGCGGCTGTCGCCCCACACCACGCTGTCGCCCCACAGGACGCTATCGCCCCAGAGAAGGCTATCGCCCCAGAGGACGGAGGTGCCCCAGACGTTGCGATCAGGAAGCTGGCCGGCGTTGCCGAACAGCGAGCCCGAAAGGTGGGTTAGGTTGACGCAGCCGGGGCGGCCCATCCCGCAGTTGTAGGTGAGGCGGGGGGAGAGAGCGCGGCCCAGGAAAGCCGGCGCCGCGAACTCGTTGAGAGCGGCGCGGACATCGAGAAAGCCGGCGCCGACGGTGAGCAGGTCGTACTGGATGGTGCGCAGTTGTCCGGTTTGCGGGTCGATGTAGGTGCTGGTGCGGGGGAAGGACTTGACGGCGGTCTTCATCAGAGCGGCCTTAATGGCATCGGGAGTGGCGCTGAAGCCCCACTTTTGGATGTAGAGCGCGGCGGCGCCGGCAGCCATGGGGGTAGCCATGCTAGTACCGCTGAGGTTGATGTAGCTCCCGGGCGTGAAGGTGCCCTCCCTCAGGTAGGAGGAGCGGAGCGCGATCTTCGCGGAGAACGTGTTGGCGAGGGTGGTTCCGGGGGCCAGGACGGAGGTGATTTCGTTGCCGGGGGCGACGAGGTCGGGCTTGA
This sequence comes from Acidobacteriota bacterium, assembly GCA_026393985.1. Taxonomy (GTDB): domain Bacteria; phylum Acidobacteriota; class Terriglobia; order Bryobacterales; family Bryobacteraceae. The sequence continues at coordinate 53,067 of JAPKZB010000001.1, read as the reverse complement.
CGATGCGATCGCCGGCCGTGGGGCCCTTGGAGCTGTAGGAGGCCATCAGATCGTCGGCGCGGGAGACGGTGCCCATGTCGCGCATGGCACCGACGGTGAGGACGAGGGGGTGATTGCCGGGGGAGCCGATGGTGCCGTAGCCATTGGTGCCCCGGGAGTTGTCCCGGCCGCGATTGCCGGCGGCGACGGCGACGAAGATACCGTGTTGCCAGGCTGCGGCGACGGCGCGGCCGAGCGGGTCAATCTGGTAGGATTCCATGGGCTTGCGGCCCAGGGAGAGGTTGATGACGCGGATGTTGTGGGCGGCGCGGAGTTCGATGGCGCGACCGATGGCGCGGAGCACGGAGGAGTCGGTTCCGGCGCCCTGAGCGTTGAGGGCCCGGAGATTGATGATATTCGCTTCCGGAGCGACGCCCAGGAAGACGCGGGAGCGTAGGGTAGCTTTGTTGTCGGAGCATTTGCCGTTGCCGGCGATGATGCCGGCGACGTGGGTCCCGTGGCCGTAGAGATCGTCGGTGGTGTTTTCTCCCTCGACGAAGTTTTCGTTGTAGACGATGCGGCTAGCAATGCAGTTGCCGGTCCGGAGGTCGTCCACGCTGCGCACGCCGCTATCGATGACCGCGATGCCGATGCCGGCGCCGCGGAAGCTGAGACTGTGGACAGCGGCAGCGTTGACGGCCGGGGTGGCGAATTCGAGGTTGGCGCCGATGGGCCGGTCGAGGGAGATGTAGGTGATGCGGGAGTCCTGGGCCAGGGTGGGAACAGAGCTCAGGGACACGGTGGTTGCTAGAGCATTGATGAACTCGAGGCCGCCGCCGGGATAGGGAAGGGTCATCGATACGGTCCCTCCCGGCGACCCCGGCGATCCCGGCGAACCGAGGCCTGTGCCGGTGGAGGGTCCCAAGCCGCCGGGGGGCGGAGGGGACGACGGGGAGCCGCCGGACTGCGGCTAGAACTGGACGATTACATTGACGGAGGTGCCGGGACCGCTGGGGGAGTTGAGCATCGCCGCGAGGTCGGGCGAGATTTTCGGAGAAGCAGTGGCGCCGAACAGGCTGGACCCGACGGCGAAAAGGAAGCCAGCAAACCGGAGCGAGGCATGCCGCGTGCGCAGAGATATGTTCGAAGATAGACCAATAAGTTTCATAGAATCTCCAATAACTTTTCCTGCTTCACTGAGCCGCGCGGGTTGGCGAGAGGGCGCTCCCCGAGCAAATTGCGAACCATGGGAATACAGGTACGAGAAGAAAGTATCAGAGCAGGGGGGCGGACGAGAAGTTACTATAGATTCATTCGCCGCTTCTTTTCGCCTTACCCCCGCACGGAGAGGATATAAGTAACAAGTACTTACCCCGGCGAGATAGCCGGCGGAGAGGCGAGGGGCGGGGTGGACCGGTTAGAACGTGCGCGTGCCGAATACCTTGGTTTGGATCCGGTGGACGGCGGAGGGCGTGGTGAGGTAAAGGGTGGGGCCGCTGAAGGCGCAGTTGGTGGGCGGCTCCGGGGTGGGAAGCAGGCCGAGGGGTTCCCCTTGGCGGTTGTGGACGGCGAGGCCTTGGGGGGTGGCCATCCAGACGTTGCCGTCTTCGTCGGTTTTGAGGCCTTCGACGGCGAGGGGGGCATAGGGTTGGCCGGGGCCGAGGCGGCCGTCGGGGGCGATGGCGTGGCGCTGGACGGCGGGTCCGGCGACGTAGAGATGCTGCTGGTTGGAGCTGAGGGCGAGGGCGCGGGCGTGGGGGGCTTCGGCGACGGGGCGGAGCTGGCCCTGGCGGGTGATCTGATAGACGCGGTGGGCGGGAGGATCGGTGAAGTAGATGCTGCCGTCGATGGCGTAGACGAGATCGTGGGGGGATTGGAGGCCTTTTTCGGCGAGAACGGTGAGGGCTCCGTTCTTTTCAGTGCGGGTGAGGCGGCCGGCGGCTTCGGCGGTGAGGAGGCGGCCCTGATGGTCGAAGGTGAGGTTGGTGGCGCGGCGGGTGTTTTCCCGGAGGGTGGTGAGTTGGCCCGGCTCCCATTTGTGGATGCGTTGGTTGGGGACGTCGGTAAACAGGAGATAGCCGCGGCGGCTGAAGACGGGGCCGTGGGCGGCGGCGAAGCCGGTGGCGAGTTGCGTGAGTTTCTGGGCGGGGTCGAGGGGGAGCGGCATTTAGGAGCCCTCCCCGGGGGCGTACCAGGATTGGGGCGGGGGTTTGTAGGCGATGGTGAGATGGGGGGTTTCGAGGCGGCGGCCTTGCTGGTGGCCGGATTCCATGAGGCTGGCGAGGGCGCCGGTGACGAGGAGGGTGCGGCGGACGTCGAGGGGGGGCTGGCCGGTGGCGATCATGCGGGTGATGGCGTGGACGAGCATGGAGAAGTTGTTGGAGTTTTCAATGGGGATGTAGCAGCAGGTGGCTTGCGGGGGGCCGTGTTTGGGTTTGACGGCGGCGAGGTAGTCCGAGACGCCGCTGAGGGCGAGGGTGGCGGCGGTGAAGCCGTCGCGGTATTCGATGAGGCCGAGGGTGGCCTTCATCTCTTCGGGGCGTTGCGGAGCGGGTTTTTGCTGGCGGGCGAGGGCGGCGTCGAGGAGGTCGCGGCGCCAGAGGCCCTGTTTTTCGGCCTTCCAGACTTCGTCCCCTTTGAGGAGGCGGACGGCGCGGATGCCCGTTTCCCCGCCCCGGCGGCGTTCGGCGAAGGCTTGCAGGGTTTCTAGGATATGGAAGATGCCGCCGTCGCCGACCCAGCCGCCGCCGACGGCGAGGGCGGAGTCCATGACGAGGCCGCGGGGGGGATCGTAGTCGGGGCGGCGGAAGGTGACGGGGACGCTGGAGCCGGCCATGAGGGGGAAGCCTAACTCGCGGGACCAGCGGAACATTTGCTGGGCTTTGGCCCAGTCATAGGAGAGATGTTTGTCGACGAAGACGGGGCAGGAGCGGCCGGAGCGGCGGAAGACGTTGACCACCTGTTCGAAGAACTCGTAGCGGGGGTAGAGGTGCTGGTCCTTTTCGTTGTGGGGGTAGTTGCCGTGTTCGCAGACGAGGACGACGCCATCGACGGCGAGTTGGCCGGTGCCGAGGGTGAGGGCGCCGGCGATGTCGGGGGCGAGGGTGACGTTGTAGGCGGCGGCGAGGCGCTGGCCGATGTCGCCGGGGTGGATCTGGTCGATCCAGAGGGAGGCGACTTCGAAGGGGGGATCGTAGTGGGCTTCGTGGATCCAGTAGCCTTCGAGGAAGCGGGTGATGAAGTTATCGGAGTGGGAGCGGACGTGATAGGTGGAAGATAGGCAGGCGATGCGTTTTTTGCGGGGCTGGGCGGCGAGGGCGAGGAATTGGCGGCGGTTCATTTTTGCCTGGCGACCTCTTCGTTTTGACGGAGCACGCGGAGGAGATTGAGGCCCATGATTTTGCGGATGTCGGTGTCGGAGTAGCCGAGTTGGATGAGGCCTTTGACGATGTTGGGGTATTTCGAGACATCTTCCATGCCGACGGGGGCCATGCCGGAGATGCCGTCGAAGTCTGAGCCGAGGCCGACATGGTCGACGCCGGCGGTTTTGGCGAGGTGGTCGAGGTGGCGGACGAGGACGGAGACGTCGACTTTGGGCATTTTTTCGAAGTATTTGCGTTGGATGGCGCGGACCTTTTCCCAATTGACGGGCTTTCCATCGGTGACGGCTTTGATTTCGGCGTCGCGGGCGGGGCGGTTGCGGAAGTAGACTTCGTAGGCGGCCTTGTCGAGGTAACCGGCGTGGAAGTTGAGGCAGATGACGCCGCCGCGTTGGGCGATGGTTTGGATGACGGAGTCGGGCATGTTGCGGATGATGGGGGCGATGGCTTTGGCCGAGGAGTGGGAGGCGATGACGGGGGCGCGGGAGTGTTCGACGGCGTCGAGGACGGCTTTGTCGGAGATGTGGGAGACGTCGATGATCATGCCGAGGCGGTTCATTTCGGCGATGAGTTCGCGGCCGAAGGGGGAGATGCCGGTGTGGATGGTTTGTCCGGTCATGGAGTCGGCGAAGTTATTGGAAGCGAAGTGGGCCAGGGTCATGTAGCGGATGCCGAGGCGGTGGAAGAGGCGGAGGACGCCGAGGCTGTCGGCGATGAGGTGGCCGCCTTCGAGGCTGGCCAGGGCGGCGAGTTTGCCGGAGCGGTGGATTCTTTCGACGTCGGCGGCGGTGTAGGCGAACTCCATATCCTTGGGATTGGCGTCGACTTCGGCGTGGAGGGCTTCGAGGGTTTCGAGAGCCCGGGGGAGCCAGCGTTCGGGGGGGAAGTCCTGGGGTTGGGCGTAGAGGCCGAACAGGACGGCGCCGAGCTTGCCTTCGCGCATGCGGGGGATGTCGAGTTCGTAGTAGTTGTGGCGGTCGCGGAGGCGGTAGTTTTCGTCGGCGAAGTAGCGGGGGGTATCGATGTGGGCGTCGAAGATGAGGAGGTCCTTCATCAGGTTGCGGAAGCGGGCGTCCTGAGCGGGGAGGAGGAGCGAGGTGAGGAGGAGGAGGGGGGCCAGGCGCGTCATTGGGGTCAGTATACTAGCTGCGGGGTTGCTTGCGGTGCCAGTCGGTATGGCGTTCGAAGGCGGTGGCGGCGGCGATGAGTTGGTCTTCGCGGTGGGGGGCGGCGATGAGTTGGAGGCCGACGGGGAGGTTGTTTTTGGTGAAGCCGCAGGGGAGGGAGAGGGCCGGGAAGCCGAGGAGGTTCCACTGGGCGGCGTTGCGGAGGTAGACGAGATCGTGCTGGCCGAAGGGGAAGGCGGGGCCGGGGGCGGTGGGGGTGAGGAGGATGTCGGCTTGGCGGAACCAGGGGGCGGGATCGGCGCGGAGGCGGCGGAGTTCGGCGAGGGCGGCCTGGTAGCGGGCGGGGGTGACGTCGGCGCCGCCGGTGAGGTTGGTTTTGGTGGTGGTGTGGAAGAGTGCGGGGTTTTGCTGGAGGCGTTGGGCGTGGTAGGCGTAGGATTCGGCGGCGATGATTTCGGCGTAGGCGTGGGGGAAGCCGGGGAGGAGGGGGGAGCGGGTGAGGGGCGGGAGGGTGACGGGGCGGGCGCCGGCGGTGAGGGCGGCGAGGGTTTGGATGGCGGCGGCGAGGAGGGAGTCGGTTTCGGGGTCGATGTTGTCCCAGAAGAGCTGGCGGGCGAGGCCGAGGCGGAGGGATTTGACGTTGACGCGTTTTTCGAGGATGGGCGGGGCGCCGAGGGCTTCGTGGAGGCGGGCGGCATCTTCGGCGGTGCGGGCGAGGGGGCCGAGGTGGTCGAGGCTGCCGGCGAGGACGGCGGCGCCGGCGGTGGGGACGGCCCCGTAGGTTCCTTTGAGGCCGGTGACGCCGCAGAAGGCGGCGGGGAGGCGGATGGAGCCGCCGGTGTCGGAGCCGATGGCGCCGAAGCAGAGGCCGGCGGCGATGGCGACGGCGGAGCCGCCACTGCTGCCGCCGGGGGAGTGGGCGGGGTTCCAGGGGTTGCGGGCGGTGCCGTAGGCGCTGGTTTCGCCGGTGAAGTTGTAGGCGAACTCATCCATGTTGAGCTTGCCGAGGAGGATGGCGCCGGCGCGGCGGAGGTTGGCGAGGGCGGGGGCGTCTTGCGCGGGGATATTGTTGGCCCAGTGGCGGGAGGCGGCGGTGGTGGGGACGCCTTTGGCGTCGAGGAGGTCTTTGACGGCGATGGGGATGCCGTGGAGGGGGCCGCGGGGGCGTCCGGCGGCGAGTTCGCGGTCGGCGGCGGTGGCTTCGGCGCGGGCGGAGTCGGCGAGGACGGTGATGAAGGCGTGGAGGCGGGGTTGGGCGGCGGCGATGCGGTGGAGGCAGGCGTTGGTGAGGGCGAGGGAGGTGGTTTGGCGGCGGCGGAGGGCTTGGGCGGCGGCGGTGAGGGTGGAGTAAGGGAGCGGCTGGGCTTGGACGGCGGTGGCGAGGAGGGCGGCGAAGTGGCGGCGGGTGAGCATAATGGGAGTTTTATTTTACGTTGTTTGGGGGTAATGTCAGAGGGAGATGCGACGGCGAGCGATGGCGGGATGGATGGCGGGGGTGACGGGGTTGGGGGCGGCGGGGGGGCCGGAGGTGCTGTGGCTGAAGCGGAACGGGTGGGTGCCGAACAACAAGGCTCTGCCGGTGTTGTTGTGGCGGGGGGTGATGGGTTCGGGGAAGGTGGACGCCATGGAGGCGTTGTTCCGGAGGCAGGGGTGGACGCCGGAGTGGCGGAACGGGGTATATCCGTTTCACCATTACCATTCGACGGCGCATGAGGCGTTGGGGTTTGCGGCGGGGGAGGCGCGGCTGTTGCTGGGCGGGCCGGCGCCGGGGGGGCGGGAGGTGACGGTGCGGGCGGGAGATGTGGCGCTGCTGCCTTGCGGGACGGGGCATTGCCGGTTGGCGGCGTCGGCGGATTTTCTGGTGATTGGGGCTTATGGGTTGGGGCAGCGGTGGGATTTGTGCCGGGAGGGGGCGGACGCGGCGGGGGTGGAGCGGATGCGGCGGCTTCCCTTCCCGGCGGGGGATCCGGTGGGGGGTGAGTTGGGGCGATGGTGGGGTAGTTAGTTTTCGGGTTTTTGGACGAATTGGAGATTTGTGGTGAGGATATGGCCGAGGGAGCCGTTAGGGTAGTGGCGCAGCTCATAGCCCATGGCCATTTGGAGTTGGGGGGAGAGTTGGCGGAGGAGGCCGAGGCCGAGGCGGAAGGTGGCGCGCTGGCGGGCGTAGAGGCCTTCGACGGAGGCGTAGGGCATGAAGGCGGCACGCTGGCGCTGCCAGTAGAGGCGCTGGCGGGTGCGGGTGAAGCTGCCGGACGGGGTTTTGAAGAAGCGCTCGACGAGGGTGCGGGCATCGAGAGACATTTTTCGGTTTTTGATGAGGGGGGTTTGAAAGCCGCCGAAGCCGCGATGTTGGGGCAGGAAAACGGGCTGCAGGCGCGGCTCCTGGCCGGTGTAGTAGTAGCCGGCGATGAGGCTGAGGCGGGGATTCAGCGTGTAGGAGGCGACGGGGCCGCCGCGGAGTTCGAACAGGTTGGTGAGGTTGCGGTTGGAGCGGAGGCGGAAGTTGCCCTGGAGGTTCCAGCGAGCGTTGGGTTTATAGATCGCATTGAACTGATGGAGCGATTCGACGTCCTGGGCGGCCAGGGTCGAAGCCGTAAGCAGAAGAATCACCCCGAGGCGTCCCACGGGGTGATTATTTCAATATTGTTAAATAATTGCAACAGAACGGTTACTAGGCGGCGGCGGCGATTTTGCCTTCGAGGCCGGGGATCATGGCGGCGAGCACCTCTTCGATGCGTTCGACGAAGAGGAAGGTGAGTTCGCTGCGGACGGCTTCGGGGAGTTCGCGGAGATCCTTTTCGTTGGCGGCGGGGAGGATGACGCGTTTCATGCCGGCGCGGCGGGCGGCGAGCACCTTTTCCTTGACGCCGCCGATGGGGAGGACGAGGCCGGTGAGGGTGATTTCGCCGGTCATGGCCGTGTCGGAGCGGACGGGGAGTTTGGTGTAGGCCGAGGTCATGGCGGTGGCGGCGGCGATGCCGGCCGAGGGTCCGTCCTTGGGGATGGCGCCGGCGGGGACGTGGACGTGGAGGCCATGTTTTTTAAAGGCCTCGGGATCGATGCCGAACTCCTGGGCATGGGCCCAGATGTAGCTTTGGGCGGTGCGCATGGACTCCTGCATGACTTCGCCGAGCTGGCCGGTGATGGTGAGGCCTTTGCCTTCGGGCAGGGTGGTGGCTTCGAGATAGAGGACGTCGCCGCCGGTTTCGGTCCAGGCGAGGCCGGTGACGACGCCGGCCGGGAGTTCCTTGCGGAACTTTTCGGGGGGGACGGCTTCCGGGCCGAGCAGGTCGTAGAGGTGCTCGGGAGCGATGGTGACCGGGTGGTGGCTGTTTTCGACGATCTTGAGGGCGACCTTGCGGACGACCTTGCCGATGGTGCGTTCGAGGCGGCGGAGGCCGGCTTCGCGGGTGTAGCCGGTGATGATGCGGCGCAGGGCGGCGTCGCTGATTTCGCACTGTTCGGCGGTGACGCCGGCTTCGGAGAGCTGGCGGGGGATGAGGTATTTGCGGGAGATTTGTACCTTTTCTTCTTCGGAGTAGCCGGAGAGGCGGAGGATCTCCATGCGGTCGAGCAGGGGCCGGGGGATCGTGTCGAGCGAGTTGGCGGTGGTGATGAACATGACCTTCGAGAGGTCGAAGTCGAGGTCGAGATAGTTGTCGCGGAAGGTTTTGTTCTGCTCGGGGTCGAGGACTTCGAGGAGGGCGGAGGTGGGGTCGCCGCGGAAGTCGCGGCCGACCTTGTCGACTTCGTCGAGCAGGAGGACGGGGTTGTGGGAGCCGGCGCGGCGGACGGCCTGGATGAGGCGGCCGGCCATGGCGCCGATGTAGGTGCGGCGGTGGCCGCGGAGTTCGGCTTCGTCGTGCATGCCGCCGAGGCTCATGCGTTCGAATTTCCGGCCGATGGCGCGGGCGATGGACTGGCCGAGGGAGGTTTTGCCGACGCCGGGGGGGCCGACGAGGCAGAGGATGGGCGCTTTGGCGGCGGGGTTGAGCTTGAGCACGCTGAGGTGTTCGAGGATGCGCTCTTTGACGTCCTTGAGTTCGAAGTGGTCTTCGTCGAGGATGGCGCGGGCGTTGGCGATGTCGAGATTATCGGGTGTGGTGGTGGTCCAGGGGAGGTCGAGGACGTACTCGATCCAGCCGCGGGTGACCTGGTGGTCGGGGGCGTTGGGGTTGGTGCGTTCGAGCTTTTTGAGTTCGCGCTGGACCTCTTTGCGGGCCTGTTCGGGGAGCTGGGTGGCTTCGAGGCGGCTGTGGAGCTGGTCGATCTCGGAGCCCTCTTCGTCGTCGCCGAGCTCCTGCTGGATGGCTTTCATCTGCTGGCGGAGCATGTACTCGCGCTGCTCTTTGGACATTTCGCTGCGGGCTTCGCTGGCGATTTTCGAGCGGAGTTCGAGGACCTGGACTTCGTGCCAGAGGTACTTGTGGAGAAGGCGGAGGGCGTCGACGCGGGTGTCGGCTTCAAGGAGCGACTGCTCTTTGTCAACGGGGAGGGACATCATGGAGCCGAGCAGGAAGACCATGCGGAGGGGGTCTTCCTGGCCGGAGAGGAGTTTGGCGAGGTCCGGGGTGGCGTCGCCGTGGGCGAGGGAGATAGCGCGGGAGGCGAGTTCGAGGATGGTGCGTTCGAGGGCCTCGACTTCGGTGCCGGCGTCTTCGGGGAGCGCGAGGGGACGGACGCGGGCGAGTAGGTAGTCCTGATCGGAGCTCACTTTGACGACAGCGACACGGTCGACGCCGAGGACCATGAGTTCAAAAGAGCCATCGGCGGAGCGGGAGTGACGGCGAATGACGGCGGTGGTGCCGACGCCATAGAGGTCGTCCTGGGTGGGGTTTTCCATGCCGGCGTCGCGTTGGGAGACGATGAGGATCTCCTTTCCTTCGGACGCCAACGCTGCTTCGACGGCCGCCTGGGTGGATTTGCGGCCGACGGACAGGGGCAGCATGAGTCCGGGGAACAGGACGGTGTTTTTGAGGGGCAGTACGGGGAGAGTTTTTAGCTCTTCGCTGGTAGTCATTTAGTGCACTCCTATCAACATAGATGCGTCTCAAGCCATCGCGGATACAGGAGGATTGAAGTCCAGTCCGGCGCGGAGGGGATTGAGCTCGACTTTTACGGTTTGGCCGTCGCGGACCTCGCCGCTGATGAGTTTTTTGGCGAGGGGGTTTTCGATCTCCTTCTGGATGGCGCGTTTGAGGGGGCGAGCGCCGAAGCTGGGATCGTAGCCGGTGCGGACGAGCCATTCGAGGGCGGCGTCGGAGAACTCGAGGGAGATTTTCCGGTCGGCGAGCCGTTTGGTGAGGCCGGCGAGCTGGACGAGGACGATCTCTTTGAGGTGCTTTTCATCGAGGGAGTGGAAGACGATGATTTCGTCAATGCGGTTGAGGAACTCGGGGCGGAAGCCGGAGCGGAGTTCTTCAAGGACGGCGCGTTTCATGCGTTCGTAGGCTTCGCCGTTGTAGCCGCCGCGGTGTTCGAGGATGCGGGCCGAGCCGACGTTGGAGGTCATGATGACGATGGTGTTTTTGAAATCGACGGTGCGGCCTTGGCCGTCGGTGAGGCGGCCGTCGTCGAGGACCTGGAGCAGGATGTTGAAGACATCGTGGTGGGCCTTTTCGATTTCGTCAAAGAGGATGACGGAGTAGGGGCGGCGGCGGACGGCTTCGGTGAGTTGGCCACCCTCTTCAAAGCCGACGTATCCGGGAGGGGCGCCGACGAGGCGGGAGACGGTGTGTTTCTCCTGGTATTCGGACATGTCGATGCGGATCATGGAGCGTTCGTCGTCGAACAGGAACTCGGCGAGGGCGCGGGCGAGTTCGGTTTTGCCGACGCCGGTGGGGCCGAGGAAGATGAACGAGCCGATGGGTTTGGCGGGATCTTTGAGGCCGCTGCGGGCGCGCATGACCGCGTCGGCGACAGCGTCGACGGCCTCATCCTGGCCGATGACACGGCGGTGAAGCTCCTTTGAGAGGGTCAGGAGTTTCTGCATTTCGCCTTCGAGAAGGCGGGAGACGGGGACGCCGCTCCAGCGGGCGACGACTTCGGCGATGTCCTCTTCGTCGACTTCTTCTTTCAGCAGGCGGCCTTTCTGGCCGGATTCAAGGGCGGCCTCTTCGGCGGCGAGCTTCTTTTGCAGTTCGACGAGTTCGCCGTACTTGAGGCGGGAGAGTTTTTCGATGTCGTACTCGCGTTCGGCGCGTTCGATTTGGGCTTTGACGCCTTCGATCTGTTCGCGGATTTTGCGGAGGCCGTCGACGGCGGACTTTTCGTTCTGCCATTGGGCCTGGAGCGAGGCCGAGCCGGCTTTGAGGTCGGCGAGCTCTTTTTCGAGCTTGGCGAGGCGGTCGACCGAGCCGGGGTCAGTCTCTTTCTTGAGCGACTCGCGTTCGATTTCGAGCTGCATGAGACGGCGCTGGACTTCGTCGAGTTCGGCCGGCAGGGAGTCGATTTCGGTACGGAGCTTGGCGGCGGCTTCGTCCATGAGGTCGATGTCTTTGTCGGGGAGGAAGCGGTCGGTGATGTAGCGGTTCGAGAGAATGGCGGCGGCGACGAGGGCGGAGTCTTTGATGCGGACGCCGTGGTGGATCTCGTAGCGTTCGCGGAGGCCGCGGAGGATGGAGATGGTGTCTTCGACGGTGGGTTGGTCGACGAGGACGGGTTGGAAGCGGCGTTCGAGGGCCGGATCCTTTTCGATGTGCTTGCGGTACGCGTCGAGGGTGGTGGCGCCGATGCAGTGCAGTTCGCCGCGAGCGAGGAGGGGCTTGAGGAGGTTGCCGGCGTCCATGGCGCCTTCGGCCTTCCCTGCCCCGACGACGGTGTGGAGTTCGTCGATGAAGAGGATGATCTGTCCTTCGGCGGACTGGACCTCTTTGAGGACGGCTTTGAGGCGCTCTTCGAACTCGCCGCGGAACTTGGCGCCGGCGATGAGGGCGCCCATGTCGAGCGAGACGACCTTTTTATCTTTGAGTCCTTCGGGGACGTCGCCGCGGACGATGCGGGCGGCGAGGCCTTCGGCGATGGCGGTTTTGCCGACGCCGGGTTCGCCGATGAGGACGGGGTTGTTTTTGGTCCGGCGGCTGAGGACCTGGATGACGCGGCGGATCTCTTCGTCGCGGCCGATGACGGGATCGAGCTTGCCCTGGGCGGCCATTTTGGTGAGGTCGCGGCCGTATTTTTCGAGCGATTCGTAGGTAGCTTCGGGGTTTTGGGTGGTGACGCGCTGGGTGCCGCGGACGTCTTTGAGGGCGGTTTGGAGGCGTTCGCGGGTGATGCCGAACTCTTTGAAGAGTTTGCCGGCGGGTCCGGCGTCGGTGGTCATGGCGAGGACGAAGTGTTCGGTGGAGACGAAGTCATCCTTCATCTGTTTGGCTTCGGCTTCGGCGTCGGTGGCGAGTTTGGTGAGGCGGGTGGAGACGTAGACCTGGTCGACTTTGGAGACGACGGGGAGCTTGGCGAGCTCCTGTTCGGCGCGGGAGCGGAAGCTATCGACGGCGATGCCGGTTTTTTTGAGGAGGTTGGAGGTGAGTCCGCCGTCCTGCTGGAGGAGTGAGAGGAGGAGGTGTTCGACCTCGAGCTGGGAGTGGGAGCGCTGGACCGCCAAGGACTGCGCGGCACGGAGGGCGTCTTGGGATTTTTCGGTTAGTTTATTGAGGTCCATATCTGAGCCTTTCTCTATCAGGTAATTACAGCGTATCACGCTAATGACAAAACGCAAGCCTTTTTTGCATGGCGAAGCGCCTCGCTGGTGGCGAGGTGACGAGGCCCGGGGCGGCGGCCGGGTAGGTGCTCTGGTGCGTGGTTAGCCGCGGCTGAGGCGGGCTTCGAGCCAGATGGCGAGCACGAGGGCGGAGACGGCGAGGGATCCGAATAGCGGCAACCACATGATGGTGCCGATGCCCCAGAAGTGAGCGGCAAGGCCGAGCAGGGCGGGGGCGAGGAGGGCCCCGGTGAGGCCGAGCGAGAAGATGCCGTTGTAGAAACCGGGGTGATAGAGGCGGAAACGATGCTCGATGCTTTCGGCGGTGAGCGGGTAGATGGCGGCAAAGCCGGCGCCGGTGAGCAGGATGGCGACGAAGGCGCCTTGGACGGTAGCCGTGAGGGACAGCAGCAGGCAGCCCAGGAAGGCACCGAGTGCGCTGAACAGCAGCAGACGGGAGTGTTTGATGCGGTCGAGGAGCGCTTGGGCGGCGACGCGGCCGACGAGGAGGGCGGCGAAGTAGAGGGCGAGCAGACCGAGGCCGGTAGCGGGACTGGCGCCGAGGCGTTGGACGACGAACAGAGGCAGCCAGCCGGCGATGGCCCATTCGTTGCCGAATTGGAAGAAGAGCAGGAGGCCGAACAGAATGGCGCCGGGGGAGCGGAAATCGCGAATGGCGACGCGGAGGCTGGGGAATTCACTGGCGAGGGGTGCGGGAGGGGCTTTGGCGGCGCGGAGCCAGGCCAGGAGGTAGAACAGCGGGATGCAGCCGATGATCAGGAGGATGGCTTCCGAGGAATAGGTATTGAAGGTCCCGGCGACGAGGACGGAGGTGGCCAGGGAGCCGAGGCCGAAGAAGATACCGGCGAGGTTTACGGTGGAGGCCGGGTCGTGCTGGTACAGCGGGGTGATGGCGTGGAAGATGGCGGTGTTCACCATGGCGGCGCTGAGACCGACGGCGAACAGGCCGGCCATGCGGAGCGACGGGGGGACGGGGCCGGAGACGCTGGCCAGATAGACGAGGGCGGCGGCGGCGATGGCGCTGCCAAGAGCTAGGACGAAGCGGATGCCGTGGCGGTTGAGGAGCCAGGGAGTGAAGTGGAAGGCGGCGTAGACGCCGAAGTTGAGGAACAGAAAGTAGAAGCCGACGGTGAGGTAATCCGAGTGGAGGTGGTATCCCCAGGAGAGCAAAAACGCTCCGAGGAGGGAGAAGAGCAGGCCGGAGAGGAAAAAACCGCCGAGGGCGCGGCGACCGGAGGCGGCGTGCAGGGCGGGGCCGGGCGGGGCTGGCGTGACGACGGGCGCGGCAACGGGTTCGACCGGCGGCTCCCAGGCCGGGGTGGCGGCGGGGGGCTCGGCGGGGGGCTCGCCGAAGGGTTCGGCGATGGGTTCGGCGATGGGTTCGGCGACGCGAGCGGCAAGGGGCACCGCCGCCGGGGCGGGCGGCGAGGCGATTTCCCGTTTCGCCTTGCGAGCTTTGCGCTTTGCCATTTTGAACAGTGTACCTTGTCCGACGGCTTGGCTTGTCCGAAGGCTTGACTTGTCCGACGGCTTGGCTTGTCCGAAGGCTTAGCTTGTCCGAAGGCTTGACAGGGACGGGGCCGGAACGGAGGAGCGGGTTCGGCGCAGAAAAAAGAAGTCTCCGTGTGACAGCCGCGTTGCATCTCAGGGACTACATGCTTTGGCGGCGATTGCCTCCCAACGTTTGCACGGGGCCTCGATTCAGGGGAGGCCCTGTGTGAGACGTTCTGCGTACCGATAGTGCTTTGTCGGGAGGGGACCACCAAGGGTGGGGGTTCGGTGGCAAAATCTTCTTGACAGGGAGGGGCGGTGCGGCTATTCTGTGGTCATCACTGAAAAAGGAGGTGGTCCAGTTTCATGGTTATAGAAGGCAGTAATTCTGGGCGCAGGGAGGGTGCTGGCTCCTAGTAGCGGCTCCTCTGATTTGCTCAGGCCTCGATCAGTGGCGAGGGAGTCGTAAGCGGTACCCCGACCCCTCCCTGCACGAAGCCCACTCTTAGAAAGCTGAAAGCCCCTGACCGGTTCGTCCCGGCAGGGGTTTTTGGTTTTTGCGTAACCCGCGCGCCGGACGTGCGCGGATGTGCTATTCTAAGAAGGTCATGAAAGCTGGAATTCACCCCGCCTACAACCTTTTGAAAGTGATCTGCGCGTGTGGCAGCACGTTCCAGACCCGGTCCACGAATAAGACGGATCTTCGTGTGGAAATCTGTGCCTCCTGCCATCCGTTCTTTACGGGTCGCCAGAAGTTGATTGACACCGAAGGGCGGGTAGAGCGGTTCAACAAGCGGATGCAGAAGTCGGCCGACCTCAAAAGGGCCCGCGAGGTTGCTCCCGCCGCTACGGCCTAGCGGCACCGGAATCTCAAGAAGCGGAAGGGCCGATCACAGGATCGGCCCTCTCTTTGTTCGAGTTCTTTTGTGCTGGCTTGAGAGTCTGGTTGATCAGAAGCCGTCGCCGCGTTCGCCCCGGGCCTTACGCCTGGCTTCTCGTTCGGAGCGCATCTTCTCGTATTCTAGCTTTTGATCGTCCCGCAGCAAGGCGTTGACGGCCGTAACCTGTTCCTGCTGAATCCGCTGCATTTCGGGCTTGGTCTGCTCGCGGAAGCGCTTGTACTCTTCGTGGGTCTTTTCAAGGATGACACGGAGGCCGGTGGTCTGTTGTTCGTCGAGGTGCAGGCGCTGATTCATCTCCCGGAGGTACTCCCGCCGGTACTCCTCAGGGCTCTTGCGGGCCGGGCCGCTGGCGCTGACGGCCGATCCGCGGACCAGCTGGAGACCGCCCGCTCCGACGGCAACGCCGCTCAGAAACACGAGGGTCAAGTATAAACCGATACGACGATCACTTCTGGGCATGGATTACTCGGTAGGGGGCTCAACGGGAGAGGCCGGATGGAGGGCGGCCATTACGACCACGTCCTCGCTGGCGTCGAGCGCTTCGACATACGAGGCGTCATAGTAGGTGGATCGTTCGAGCGGCGCCCAGAGGCCGACGCTGACCAACAGAACGACGGCCACGCAGGCGCCGGACAGAATGGCGCGCGTCCAAGCCAACCAGACAGAGGTCTGGACCCTTCGGCTCTCGATTTTGCCCCACAGGCCGGGCAGGAAATCGGGGCCGCCGTCCAAGTCGGTCATCTCCTGGCGATAGGCCGCAAACAGTTCGTTCAACTGGTCTTGGCGATCATGATGGGGCTGCATAGACGGCATATCGGTCACCTAATAGCTTAACTCGCTTCTTTCAAAGGCTTTTAATACACGCTGGCGGGCGCGGAACAGGCGTACCTTCAGGGCGTTTTCGTTGACCTTGTAGATCGCTTCCAACTGCTTGAGCGACAGTCCTTCCACCTCTTTGAGCGTCAAAAGGATGCGGTCTTCTTCGCTTACGCCGCCAAGCAGCGCTTCAACGAACTCGCGCACCTTTCCCTTCCGGTTCGCTTCGGTCTGCGCCAGGGTTCCGGCGCTGGCGTCGGCGACGACCACCTGCTGCTCGCTTAGATCGGCCATGCGCGCCTCGGGACGCCGCTTCTGCCGCCGCAGGTAGTCGTAGGCGGCATTCACGGTCAACCGGTAGAGCCAGGGTTCGAACATCTCCGGTTCCCGTAACTGATCGAGCGAGTAATAGAGCCGGAGAAAGACCTCCTGGCCCACATCTTCGACATCCTCGCGACGGCTGATGAGACGCGAGATCGTGCCCAGGATCCGACGGCGGTAAGCCTGCACCACCTGGTTGAAGGCGCCATCGTCGCCCTCCCGCGCTTTCTCAATCAGCGAGAAATCAACGAGCATCGAGGGCTTGGCGCGAGTGGGAAGCTGGCCTTCAGCCATACCCAACTCGTGTGCGCGACCTGTAATGACACCGAGACTGGCCAACTCGAACTCTCCAGAGGGAAAGGCGACCACGCACCCCCGTAGGTTACACGATTTGCTGGATCGGTTTGGTGCTAGATGATGATATCGCGCACGGGGCGCGTCCGGACGGATGCCAAACGTTCGAGCACCGCGATCACCAGGTCCATCTCAGCCCGCTGTTCGCGCAGGTCGGCCAGAAGATCCTCGTGGCCGGCCCGGAGGGCTTCCGGGGTTAAGAAGGCTTGCTCTTCCATAGGAATACTAGTACAGTACTAGTAGTAATAAGTCAATCGCCCTAAAGTACTAGGCCTCCGCACCCGGACCCGCGTGCTACGCTCAAAGCGTCTCTCTCCTTTGCATGGATTTCCTTTCCGGTCTCAACCCTCAGCAGCAGCAGGCGGTCGCCGCCACCTCCGGGCCGCTCCTTATTCTCGCGGGCGCGGGCTCGGGCAAGACCCGGGTGATCACGCACCGGATGGGCCACCTGATCAAGAATTTGGGCACGCATCCGCAGGCGGTGATGGCGGTGACGTTCACCAATAAGGCGGCGGGCGAAATGCGCGACCGCGTGGCGAAGGTGCTGCAGGAATCGTATCCCGGGCGCCTGCCGCGGGTGTCGACCTTTCATGGGTTTTGCGTGCGGCTGCTGCGGCAGGACGGCGCCAGGCTGGCGGAGCTGCGGCCGAATTTTACGACGCAGTATTTGATTTATGACGACGACGACCAGACGGCACTGATTAAAGGGATCTTCAAGAATCTGGGGCTGGATGAGAAGTTCATGCAGTACCGGGCGGCGTTGAGCGCGATTTCGCGGGCCAAGTCGCAGCATGAGACGCCGGCCGATTTTTACAAGCGCACGCAGGATCCGAAGATGTCGCGGCTGGCGGTTGTTTATGAGCAGTACGAAGCCAAGCTGCGGCAGGCCAATGCGCTCGATTTCGATGATCTGCTGCTCGAATCGGTGCGGCTGCTGACCTACGACACTGAGACGCTGCGGAAGTACAACGACTGGATTGAGTACCTGATGATTGATGAATACCAGGACACCAACCGTTCGCAGTACGACCTGATGCGGCTGCTGTCGCAGGTGCGGCGGAATGTGTGCGTGGTGGGCGACGAGGATCAGTCGATCTATAGCTGGCGCGGGGCCGATATCCGCAACATTCTCGATTTTGAACAGGACTACCCCGGGGCGCAGATCATACGGCTCGAGCAGAACTACCGGTCGACGAAGAACATCCTGGACGCCGCGGGGGCGGTGGTAGCGCATAATCAGCAGCGGAAGGGCAAGACGCTGTGGACGGCGGCCGGGGCGGGCGACCGGATCACCGTGTATGAGGCTCTCGACGGGGAGAACGAGGCGCTCTATATCGCGAGCGAGATTGACCGGCATTTGAGCCGGCAGCCGGATTCGCGGGTCGCAGTGCTTTACCGGACGAACTCGCAGTCGCGTCAGATTGAAGAGGCGCTGCGGCGGTATGGGCGCCCGTATATCGTCGTCGGGGGGTTCAGTTTCTATCAGCGCGCCGAGATCAAGGACCTGCTGGCGTATCTGCGGCTGCTGATGAATCTGGACGATTCCATCGGCCTTGTGCGCTGCATCAACATCCCGGCGCGGGGCATTGGCAAGACGACGCTTGAGCAGATTGAGCAGCATGCGGCGCAGTTTCGGATTTCGATGTGGGAAGCCATTGGGGACATGCTGCAGAAGCATAGCCTGGGGGCGCGGGCCGAGAGTGCGTTGAAGGCGTTTCGGGAGCTGATCCAGGTCTGCCAGCAGGCGGTGGCGACCAACAACATCGGGCTGGTTTTGCGGACGGTTTTTGAAGAGTCCGGCTACAAGCGGATGCTCGAAACCGATACGGCGCCCGAGGCCGAGGGACGGCTTGAAAACATCGCCGAACTGCTGAACGCGGCGGCCGAGGCGACCGAACGGGGCGATTCGATTACCGATTTTCTCGATCACACGGCGCTGGTGGCCGATTCCGATAATCTCGACGAGACGGCGCGGATTTCCCTGCTGACGATCCACAACGCCAAGGGTCTGGAGTTTCCGGTCGTGTTTCTGGCCGGGATGGAGGACGGGCTGTTTCCGCACTCGCGCAGCTTGAACGATGACACGGGCATGGAAGAGGAGCGGCGGCTCTGCTACGTGGGCATGACGCGGGCCGAACAGCGGCTGACGCTTTCCTGGGCGCGTTTCCGAAGGAAGTTTGGCGGGGGGCCGGCCGAGCCGACCATGCCTTCGCGTTTTCTGGCCGAGGTGCCGAAGGCGTTGGTGGCGCGGGCGGGCGCCGGCGGCGGCGCGACGGGTGAGACCGAGGTGGAGCTGTTTGCCGAGCGGGGCGAGGTGCGGGAGTCGGTCAAAAAGAACCTGTTCACGGGCAAGACCTATAACTCGGTGGACAACATCGCCCGGTATTTTGAAGAGCGGGGGGTGAAAGTGCCGCCGAATATTGCGGCCAAGGCCGCGGCGCCGGCGCCCCCGACGCCGGCCTCCTCCCCATCGCCGACCGACGACAACCGGCCGCCCTGGTTTGCCGAGTTGGAGGCCGAGACGGCTACCGCACCGCCGGCCCCGCGTCCGGCCCCGGCGGTGACCAGCGGCCGGCCGATGATTGCGCCAAGCAAGGTGCCCTTCACCCCGGCCCCGCCCCGGCAGGCGGCGCGGAAGCCGGGAAACTACGTCGGAGCGGTGGTCAATCACCCGAAATATGGCCGCGGCAACGTACTCCGGCAGGAAGGGGACGGAGATGATGCTAAACTGACAGTAAGTTTTGCCGGCCACGGCTTGAAGAAGCTCGTTGCCAAATACGCAGGATTGAAAATTTCCGAATGAATACCAAGCACGTCTCTGACAGAAAAGAACGCAAAGCGCTGAAGCGGAAGGCTCGCGCCGAGGCGCCGGCCAAGCCGAAGCGCGCCGAAACCGTAGCGCGCGGATCGATGAAGAAGAAAGTGAAGAAGATGGCCAAGGGCCAGACGATCCGTAAGCGCTAGGCGATAGAAAATCCATCGCGGGAGGCTCCTGTTTTGAGCCAGTTGTTTCGTAAGAAGAGCATCGATGCTCTGATTGCAGATTCGGAACAATCCGGCAGGCGGCTCGAGCGGTCGCTGGGACCGTGGAGCCTCACCGCGTTAGGCATCGGAGCCGTTATCGGCTCCGGCATCTTCAGCCTTACCGGTACCGCCGCCTCCGGCGTTACGCTGAAGACGCACTCTATTTTCCACGCTCCGGTGTTGGACCTGCTGATGCAGGGTCCGAATGCCGTGTCCACCATTGGCCGGCCTGGCGCGGGTCCGGCGGTAGCGCTTTCTTTCCTGATTCTTGCGCTAATCTGTGGGCTGGCGGGGTTGTGCTACGCCGAGTTGGCGTCAATGATCCCGGTGGCGGGCAGCGCCTACACGTACGCTTACGCGACGATGGGCGAAATTGTGGCCTGGATTATCGGCTGGGATCTGATTCTGGAGTACGCGGTCTCGAATATGGCCGTAGCGGTGGGGTTTTCGGCCTACATCAATGCGATTTTGAAGGCGCTGATCGGGGTCGAGCTGCCGTTTGTGTTGTCGCAGCCGATGATTGTGGGGGGGGAGTTTTCGGGGGCGTGGTTTAATCTGCCGACGCTGATTATCTTGATTGGCGTCACCTGGGTGCTCGTGAAGGGGGTGCAGGAGTCGGCGCGGGCTAACCTGATGATGGTGTTCATCAAGGTGGCGGCGATTCTGATTTTTGTGTTTGGCGCGGCGGGTTCGGTGCAGGCGGCCAACTATACGCCGTTTATGCCGAACGGGTTTTCCGGGGTGTTGACGGGCGCGGCGATTGTCTTTTTCACCTATATCGGTTTTGATTCGGTCTCGACGGCGGCGGAGGAGTGCCGGAACCCGAAGCGGGATCTCCCGTTTGGCATCTTCATGACGCTGGGGATTTGCGCGGTGCTCTATGCGTCGGTAGCGACGGTGCTGACGGGGGTCATCAACTGGAAGGAGCTCGATACGGCGGCGCCGGTGGCTAAGGCGTTGACCGCGATCGGCAAGGATAACCTGCAGGTGGTGGTTTCGACGGGGGCGGTGATCGGGATGTTGAGTTCGCTGCTCGTGTTTCAGTACGGGCAGGCGCGGATCTGGTTTGCGATGGCGCGGGACCGGTTTTTGCCGGACCGGTTTGCCACGGTGCATCCGCGGTATAAGACGCCGCATACGGCCACGTGGGTGGCGGGCTTTTTAGTGGGAATTCCGGCCGGTATCTTTGATATTGGAACCTTTGCGGATCTATCGAATATTGGTACGTTGTTTGCGTTTATGCTGGCGTCGATCGGGGTGCTGGTTTTGCGGAGGACGGAGCCGGACCGGCCGCGGGGGTTCCGGGTCCCCTGGGTTCCCTTCCTGCCGCTGTTGTCTATCTTCTTTTGCTTGGTTTTGATGCTGAGTTTGCCACTCGAGACTTGGGTTCGGTTCTTTGTGTGGCTGGCGTTGGGGCTGGGGATTTATTTCCTGTACGGCAAGCAGCGGACGGCGGCGCGGTAAACGATGCGGATTTCATAAAAGTTTGTCATTCGATCCCGATAAGTATTTGAGAGACGAGTTGGTCCTTCTCCAGGCGACTTGTTTTCCAAGAGGTACATCGAACTATGACACACAGAAACTCCGCCAAGCTCCTGTTGGCTTTCACAGGATTGGCCATATCCTCCTTCGCGCAGATTACCGGTGATCTTGTTGTCCGCGTCAGTGACCCTTCGGCGGCCGTCGTGGTTGGCGCCAAGGTTTCTGTTCGCAACTCGACCCAGGGAACCTCCCGCGATGCGGTGACGGATGCCACCGGAACGGCACGGTTTTCGCTGCTGGCAGTCGGCGACTACTCGGTTCGCATTGAAAACGCGGGCTTTTCGAGCGTGGCGACAACGGCGCTCGTCAACTCCGGGGCCACCCGGGAAGTGAGTGTCAAGCTGGAAGTCTCGGCCACCAAGTCTGAAGTTGTGATTGAAGAGTCGGCGTTGACGATTGCGACCACCTCGGCGCAGATGCAGACCAGCGTAGAGTCCAAAGCGGTGACGCAGCTGCCGTTGCAGGGTGGCGCTCTGGCGTTGGCGGGTACGACGCCGGGCGTGACGCCGGTGAGCGTGCGGAACCCGTTTCTTGGCCTGGGCAGCTACAACTCGAACGGTGGACGCGGCCGCGCGAACAACATCACGATTGATAACGCCAACGCCTCCGACGTTTCGACGACGGGCGGGGCGGGCATCGGCACGGTGCTGCTGGATGGCATTAAAGAAGTGAATGTGATTGCGAATAACTTCAGCGCCGAGTATGGCCGCAACGGGAGTTCGCAGTACCAGATCCTCACCAAGAGCGGGACCAACGATTTCCATGGTCGACTGTTTGAATTCCTCCGCAACGACAAGCTGAACTCGCGCGACTATTTTGACCGGACCGGTCGGGCGGCGACGCTGCGGGACAACCAGTGGGGCGCGGCGATTGGGGGCCGCATTTTCCGCGACAAGTTGTTCTACTTCGGGACTTACGAACAGCAGAAGATTCGGGGAGCCGGCGGCACCCGAGTGGCCGTAGTGCCAACCAACGCGCAGGTGGCCGGCATCACCAACCCGGCGGCGCGGGCTCTATGGCAGGCGACGCAGGGCGTAGCCTCGGATTCGGGTACGGTGTCGAACCCGGCGCCTCTCGGGACCAACTCGATCGCCTACTCGGGCAAGATCGACTACAACATGACGTCCAAGGACACGATCTGGGGGCGCTACGCGTATCAGGATTCTGAGTCGCGCAGCCCCGGGTTGACCTTTATCTCCTCGAATCTCCCGGTGAACGGAGCCAGTTCGACGAGCACGCCGCAGTCGATTACCCTCAGCTACACGCGTGTCATTTCGCCCACGCTGGTGCTGAATCAGCTCGGTGGGTTCCTGCGCAGCAATCCGAACTTTACGCCGCTGGCCGACATCAAAGCGGCTTCGGTAGGATTCCAGAACGGCTTGGCCGAATTGGGAAGCTGGTCCGGTCTACCACAGGGCCGCACGCAGAACGTCTACAACTCGCTGACGACGGTGACAAAGAGTTCGGGGGCCCACACGTTCAAGGGCGGCTATAACTTCGAAAGGATTCAGGCCAATTCGATTTTTGATTCGAACACGCGCGGCTCGTTCACCTTTGCCAACTTCCAGGAGTTCCAACTCGGCAACCCGGTGATCTATAGCCAGCGGTTCGGCGGTTCGATCCGCGGCAACCGGGTTTCCAATCAGGGTGCCTTCTTCCAGGACGATTGGCGGATCCGGCGGAATTTGACGCTGAACCTGGGCGTTCGGCTGGAGATCGCCGGTGGCGTTTCTGAAGTGAACAAGCTGCTGTCGAACCTGAATCTGGACCGGCAGGCCGCCCTGGGCGGTGCCGGCACGGGGGCGTTGGGATCAATCGAGGTGACGCCCACGGCGTTCAACACCAACTACAACTGGGCGCCCCGGTTCGGCTTCGCCTGGAGCCCGGGCAACTCCGACAAGTGGAGCGTGCGTGGCGGCTATGGCTGGGCGTATGACTTCATTTTCCTGAACCCGATTACCAACCTGCGGTTTGCTCCGCCGTTCATGTACAACTTCTCGACGACGGATTTCACCGGCGCCAACTCGCTGGCCAACTTTGTCGCGGGCACCGCGGCCTTCCAACAGACGGGCCGCGCCACGGTGGGCAACTTTGGCACCACCGTGCGCAACTTCGGTGGCATCTCGCCGGTCGATTACGCGATGCGCAATCCGCAGACGCAGCAGTGGAGTCTGAACATTGAACGGCAGCTCGGCAATGGCTTCGTGGGCCGGATCGGCTACGTGGGAACCAAGAGCAACTTCCTGCAACGTGCCCGTCCGATCAACACCGTGCGTCCGGGTCTGGTCGTACCGGCTACCTCGGTGGCCGACGAGAACGCCCGGATTAACGACTACCGGGCCATCAACGCGGGTTTGAACGCTCCGCCGACGGGGACGACCAACCGGATCGACCCCCGATTTACGGGCGTGACGCTCGCCGAATCTTCGGCCAACTCGAACTACCACTCCTTCCAGGCCTACGCCGCCCGCACCTTCCGCAGCGGTTTCGGCTTCACGGCGGCCTACACCTGGTCCAAGTCCATCGATGACGTCAGCGACGTGCTGAACGTAATCGCCACCGACACCCCGAGCCAGCAGAACCCGTTCAACAACCGCGATAACCGCGCGGTTTCGGGCTTCGACGTGCCCCACCGGGTCGTCTTCACCCACTCCTACGATCTGCCGAAGTTCACCAACACCAATCGCTTCGTCCGCACCCTGATCGGCGGGTGGAACCTCTCCGGCATCTTCCAGATGCAGAGCGGCAACCCCATCAACCTGCTGAGCGGCGCCCGGTTAGCCTTGCCCGATCCGCTGCTGCTCGGCGGCGGCGGCGCGCTGCGCCCGAACCTGGATGGTCCGCTGAACCTGAAGTTCCTTCCCAACCCGGGAACGGTGACGCAGGCACAGTTCAAGACCGTCAACTCCGGCCTGTCTCAGCCGCTGATCGGCAACTTCGGGACGCTGGGACGCAACGTGATCCGGGTGAACGGCCTGACGCAGTACGACGCCACCTTGCAAAAGGATTTCGTGCTGACCGAGCGGTTCCGCATCCAGGCGCAGAGCCAGTTCTTCAACTTTTTCAACAATACCCAGTTCAGCCGTCCCGGGGTCTCGTTGGCCGCACCCGCCGCCTTCGGTTACTACCAGGACACGGACACCAATTCGCGGAACATCACCCTGGTGCTCCGGTTGATCTGGTAACGAAAGAAAGTCAGACTCGCTCCTTCTACAGGCCGCCCGCTCAGGGCGGCCTGTTTGTTTGTTAGTTTAAAAACTCATGCCTACTCGCCGCGAACTCCTGCGCACTGTCGCCCTCGCCACTCCGGCCCTGGCCCAAACCGCCCTGCCCGGCGGGATCACCCGCCCCTGGATTGGCCCCGACTACTGGGCCAATCCGCTGCAGGACTGGCAGTTGCACGACGGGCGGATCGAGTGCATCGTCTCGGGCGGCGACCGGTCGGTGGCGCTGCTGACCCAGGAGATTGTGGCGGCGCCAGGCACGGTGCTGGTGGAGGTCGAAATGGGTCCGCTTGCGCCGGGGACGAAGATGGAGGAGGGTTGGGCGGGGCTGCGGATCGGGATGCGCGGCAACTTCGGCGACTACCGGGACGATGCGATCTTTGGCCGTGGGGTCAACTGCGGGATAACGACGGACGGGCGGCTGTTCATTGCCGACTTGACGAACTCCTCTCCGGTGCTCGATCCGACGAAGCCGGTGCGGCTGCGGCTGAGTTCCGAACCCGGGGTGCTGACGCTGACCGCGTTCGACCCGGCGGGGCCGGTGCTGGCCGAGTACAAGCGCGAACGGGTGCCGGCGGAGTGGGTTCCAGGCCTCGTCGCCGTGGTTTGCTCCCATGGGCCGGTGCGGCGATCGCCGGAACGGTCAACGGCCGCCGACTTTGGCTTTGCCCCGCGTCCGTTTACCGAACGCGGCGGCAACGTGCGGTACTGGTTTCGCAACCTGAAGGTCTCCGGCACCCAGGTGGCGGCGCGGCCGGAGCGGGCGTGGGGGCCGCTGCTGTTCAATCAGTTCACGGTTTCGCATAAAGTGCTGAAGATGACCGTGCAGTTGGCGCCGGTGGAGGAGCCGGGGGCGACAGTCGAGTTGCACGCGGAGGGGCGGAAACTGGCCACGGCGGCGGTGGACCGGGATTCGGCGACGGCTACTTTTCGGGTGGCGTGGACCGCGGCCGCAGATACCCCATATGAGGTACATTACGGGGCCGCGCGGCTGAAGGGGACGATTCCGCATGACCCCGTGGACAAGCCCAAGCTGACGATCGGCGCGCTGACCTGTCAGGGCGACTACGGGTATCCGCACGCGCCTATTTTTGAGAATTTGCAGACGCTGCGGCCCGATATTCTGTTTTTCACGGGGGATCAGATCTATGAGCGCAACGGCGACTACGGGATTGAGCGGGCGCCGGCGGCGGCGGCGCGGCTGGATTATCTGCGCAAGTGGTATCTGTTCGGCTGGGCGTGGGGCGAGTTGACGCGGAACACGCCGTGCGTGTGCCTGCCGGATGATCATGATGTGTTTCACGGGAACGTGTGGGGGGCCGGGGGGCGGAAGGCCGAGGGGCAGGGGCAGCCGGGGCAGGATTCGGGCGGGTATACGATGCCGGCGCCGTGGGTGAATCTGGTGCAGCGGACGCAGGCGAGCCATCTGCCGGATCCGTACGAGAAGACGCCGGTCGAGCAGGGTATCGGGGTGCTGTACACCCATCTGGTGTGGGGCGGGGTGAGCTTTGCGCTGCTCGAGGACCGCAAATGGAAGACCGCGCCGAAGACCGTGCTGCCGGAGGCGCGGATTGTGAATGGGTTTCCGCAGAATCCGGAGTGGAGGGGCCAGGATTCGCCGGCTGCCGAGCTGCTCGGGCCGCGGCAGGAGCGGTTTCTGGCCGATTGGGCGATGGACTGGACGAACGGCATTTGGATGAAGTGTGCCGTCAGCGCCACGATCTTTTGCACGCTGGCCACGCTGCCGGCGCCGGCGCGGACCGACGCCGTGACGACGAAACTGCCGGTGCTGAAGCCGGGCGAGTACGGCGAGGGCGAGATTCCGACGATGGATCATGACTCGAACGGCTGGCCGCAGCACGGCCGCAACCAGGCGCTGCGGCTGCTGCGGCAGGCGAGCGCGTTTCACATTGCCGGCGATCAGCATCTGGGGAGCACGGTGCAGTACGGGATCGAGGATTGGAACGACGGTCCGTTTGCGTTGTGCACGCCGGCGGTTTCGAATATCTTTCCGCGGCGGTGGTTTCCGCCCAAGCCGGGCCGGCATCCGCTGCCGCACAGCCCGCGGAACACGGGCGAGTTCACCGATGGCTTTGGGAACAAGATCACGGTGCACGCCGTGGCGAACCCGATGCAGTTCGGGGTGCTGCCAACGGCGTTGAACAACCGGGCGCCGGGGTTTGGCGCGGTGGAGATCTCGCGGGCCGACCATCAGATCACGTTGACGAACTGGCCGCGTTGGGCGAGTATCGCCAAGGGCGATAAACCGTATCCGGGCTGGCCGGTGAGGATCAGCGATATGCCGCGGTCGGCCTACCGGCTGCCGGAGTTAACGGGGCGGACGCGTTGCGTGGCGGAGGTGCAGGACGCCGAGGGGCGGGTGCTGTACAGTTTGCGGCTGACGGGGAACCGGTTTGCGGCGCCGGTGCCGGGTCCGGGGGAGTACACGGTGCGGTTTCATGATCCGGCGACGCGGTACGAGGAGTTTCATCGGCGGCTGGAGGCACAGGCGCAGGCGGGTTGAGGGGTGGGGCCGGGGCGCGGGGTGGGGAGTGCGGATCCGGTGACGCGGTGGGAGACGTTCTACCGTGGGCTGGAGGTCAGGCGGAGGCGGGATGCGCGGCGGGGCCGGGGTGCGGGCGCCGGGACGGTGATGGGCAATTCTACGGCTCGGGGCTCGGGCCGGACCTCCTCATCGGGATGGTTCGCTGCGGGCCGGGCGGCGGAGGCGGTAGGCGTCGGCGGCGTAGCGTCCGCCACCGGTAATCGCCAAGCTCAGGAAGACGAGCCCGTAGGCTGCGGCAGGCTCGCCGAGGCCGCCCGCCACGGCATGGTAGCGTGCCGCCATCGCCATCGTGAAAGCCAGCGCCGCGGCGCTTGGGCGGGTGAAGAGTCCGCAGGCTAACAGCAGGGCGGCACCAAACTCGGCGGCCGTCGCCGCAAGGGCGAATGCCACCGGCCAGGGGAAGCCGAGCAGGACGACCTCCGGCGGCAGGTCCCACGCAACGCCATGCCGAAAGTAGGCCCAGGCGGCCGCCACCTTCCCCGCCCCGTGCAGCACCGCCATGCCGAGGCCAAATCCTATCCGGAGCGTCAGTAAGCCGAAATCGATCACCTTGGCCTGAGTGTACTGGATTGGGAGCGGGCGGCGGCGCGCCGCGTGATAATGTTGGGAGTTTATGCGCATTCTTCTTTGTTTCGCCGTGGCCGCGCTGGCCGGAGCCCAGGACTACAAGACCTGGTCCGACTACGGGGGCGGCCCGGATTCGAGCCAGTACTCCTCGCTGCGGCAGATCACCAAGGCCAACGTCGGCCAACTGCGAGTTGCCTGGAGCTACCGGATCGGCGAGAACAAAAAGTACAGTTTCAACCCGGTGATCGTCGATGACCGGATGTACGTCATGGGCGCCGGCAACGCGATCGTCGCGCTCGAGGCCACGACCGGCAAGCCGGTCTGGACCTGGACGCCGCCGGCGGATACGAAGGTCATCACCACCCGGGGCATCAACTACTGGGAGAGCCGGGACCGGAAGGAGCGGCGCCTGCTGCTGGCGAGCAACCACGCGCTGCGGGCGATTGATGCCTTTACGGGCAAGAGCATCGCCAGCTTCGGTACGGGCGGCAGCGTGGATCTGCGAGTCGGGCTTGACCGCGATCCGAAGCTGCTGACGGTGCTGCAGTCGATGTCGCCGGGACGGGTGTTTGAAAACCTGATCATTGTCGGGTCGGCGACCAACCAGGGCTACGGTTCGGCGCCGGGCGATATCCGGGCTTTTGACGTGAGGACGGGCAAATTGGTTTGGACCTTCCACACGATTCCCCGCCCCGGCGAGTTCGGCTACGAGGGCTGGCCGAAGGACGCCTGGAAGACAGTGGGGGGCGCGAATGTGTGGTCGGAGATGTCGATTGACGAGAAGCGGGGGATCCTGTTTGCGCCGACGGCGAGCGCCAAGTACAACTTCTACGGGAAAGACCGCGCGGGACACAATCTGTTTGCCGATTCGCTGCTGGCGCTCGATGTGCGGACGGGCAAGCGCCTATGGCACTACCAGATGGTGCACCATGACATCTGGGATTACGATGATTCGACGGCGCCGAAGCTACTGACGGTGCGGCACGAGGGCCGGACGATAGACGCCGTGGCGCAGGTATCAAAGCAGGGGTTTGTGTGGGTGTTTGACCGGACCAACGGCAAACCGCTGTGGCCGATTGAGGAGCGGCCGGTGCCGAAGACGGACATGCCGGGCGAGACGACCTGGCCGACGCAACCTTTTCCCACCAAGCCGGAGCCCTTTGCGCGACAGTCGTTTTCGGTAGATGACCTGAGCCCGTTTCTGAGCGCGGCCGACCGGGCGAAGTTCCGCGACCAGATTTTGAGCGCGCGCAACGAGGGATTGTTTACCCCGCCGGCGGCGCGGGGGGCGATTCAGATGCCGGGTAACAACGGCGGGGCGAACTGGGGCGGCGCGGCGGTGGATCCGTTCCGGGGGACGCTGGTAGTGGTCAGCAAAGACCTGCCTTGTCTGCTCAAGCTGGATAAGAAAAGCGACGAGGTGCCGGGGCTGACGGCCGAGGAGCGCTACGAGAGTCAGTTCGGCTTCATGATCGCCAGCGACGGGTTGGCCGCGATTAAGCCGCCGTGGACCTCGCTGACGGTGTATGACCTCAATACCGGGTCGATCCAGTGGAAGCAGCCGCTTGGCGAGGTGCCGGAGCTGGCGGCCAAGGGGATCCGGAATACGGGGACGCACTATCCGAAAGTCGGGCCGGTGGTGACAGCGGCGGGGTTGATTTTCACGGGAACGCGGGACCGGAAGGTGCGGGCGTTTGATCTCGACAACGGCAAGCTGTTGTTTGAGCAGGAGGTACCGATGGCGATCGAGGGAATTCCGTCGGTTTATGAGGTGAACGGCAAGCAGTACATTGTCTTTTGCGCTTCGGCGCAGGTGGGGCTGATTCCAGCGACGCAGAGGCCGATTGACGGGGCGTATATCGCCTTCGCGCTGCCCTAGGCGCGCCAGACGGCCGAGAGGCGGAACCAGGGGAGGTGGCGGCGGACGCGGACGCCTTGGAGGCCGGCGCGGGTGAACAGAGCGGCGAGTTCGGCGGGGCGAAAACCGGCCGCGACGCTGACGGGGCCATCGTGGAGGGTGATCGGATGCCAGCCGAACAGGGGGGCGGTGAGCGGTAGAAAGCTCCAGGCGAGGCGGCTGCGTTCGAGATCGTTAATGACGATGCCCTCGGTGGCCACGCGGGCGAACTGCCGGAGCAGTGCGACGATGGCGGCGTCTTCAAAGTGATGGAGAAAGAGGTTGGCCATGACGATGTCGAAAGAGCCCGGTGCGAAGGGCAGGGCGAAGGCGTCGGCCACGACGCGGTTGCCGGCGGCGTGGGCGAGGTGGGCGGCCGACAGGTCGAGACTGACGACACGAGCCTGGGGGAGGACGCCGGCGAGGGCGGCGGCGTGGTCGCCGGAGGCGGCGCCGACGTCGAGGATCCGCAGGCCCGGGCGCCGGAAGGGGCGCAGGGCCGAACGCAGGGTCGGCATGCCGCCGAAGTGCCGGTTGATGCGCCGCAGGTCACCGAGGTTGGCTTCGATCTCGGCGGGTGAGGCGTGGCCGAGGAGTTCGGGTTCGATCTGGCGGTGGGTGCGCGCGGGGGGCCATGGCATCATAAAGCGATATGGATATTTTTACCGGACACACCGGATGGATCGAGGTGGTGTGCGGACCGATGTTTTCGGGCAAGAGTGAGGAGTTGATCCGGCGTTTGCGGCGGGCCCGCATTGCCCGCAAGCGGGTGCAGGTTTTCAAGCCCCGGATTGACAACCGCTATTCGCACGAAGAGATAGTTTCTCACGCCGATCAGCGGATGGCGTCGGAGGTGGTGGACGGGGCGCAGGACATTCTGGGGATTCTCGACTGGCGGACGCAGGTGGTTGGGATTGACGAGGCGAATTTTATGGGGCCGGCGCTGGTGGAGGTGGCAGAACAGCTGGCGGATAGCGGGAAGCAGGTGATTATCGCCGGGTTGGACACCGATTATCTGGGCCGGCCGTTTCCGCCGATTCCCGAACTGCTGGCGCGGGCCGAGTCGATTACGAAGATCCTGGCGATCTGTATGCGCTGCGGCAATCCGGCAAAACATACGCAACGTTTGGTGGAGAGCGAGGATCTGATTGTCGTAGGGGCGACGGGCATGTACGAAGCCCGCTGCCGCCGCTGCTTTGAGGCCGGCATCTCCAAGCAGGAGCGGTTTGAGTTCGCCCCGGCCAAACCGCTGGCGGCGGAATCCTGAAACCAGCCCGTCGCCTGCCGCATATAGTTGTAAGAACGAGTGTTATTCTAATTTGGTCGCCCTGGAGGCTCAACGTAAATGAATCCCAATCCAAACCCCATGTACATGCCCCCGCCGCCCCCCCCCTCTTCCGGCGGCGGCATTAAGATCCCTATTCTGTTTGGCGCGGTGATCGCGCTGCTCGGGGCCAACGTCTATCTGTTTCTGCAACTGGACAAGACCAAAACCGATGTTGCCGGCCTCAAAGAGGCCATGACGCGCGAGATCTCCACCGTCAAAGAGACCTCCAGCGTGACGACGGCCGCCAGTCGGCGCCACATCAATGAGTTGAAAGATGAACTTGAGGCGGCGCGCCGGCAGTCGGCCATG
Organism: Acidobacteriota bacterium; assembly: GCA_026393985.1. Lineage (GTDB taxonomy): Bacteria > Acidobacteriota > Terriglobia > Bryobacterales > Bryobacteraceae. The sequence continues at coordinate 22,521 of JAPKZB010000001.1, read as the reverse complement.
GCGGCCGGTCAGGCCAAGGTCGAGGCGGAAAAGAAGGCCGTGGAACTGACCGCCAAACTGGAACGGGAAACCAAGGCCGTGCAGCAGCAGATGGCGAGCCAGATTACCGAGGTCAAGCAGGAGGCCAGTTCGGCGAATACGAAGATCGCCGCGGTTTCCACCGAGGTGGGCTCGGTGAAGACCGAAGTCGCCAACACGAAGACCGAGCTCGACAAGACGATTGCCGATTTGAAGCGCACGCGGGGCGACCTGGGCGAGCAGAGCGGCTTGATTGCCACCAATTACAAAGAGTTTTTGGCGCTGAAGGCTTTGGGCGACCGGAACTACTTTGAGTTCACGCTGCCCAAGGAGAAGACGGCTCGCCGCGTGGGCGACATCATGCTCCAGCTCAAGAAGGCCGACGCCAAGAAGAACCGCTTCACGGTCGATTTGACCTTCGACGATAAGAAGATGGAAAAGAAAGACAAGACACTAAACGAGCCGCTGCAATTCTACACTTCCAAGGCACGTCAGCCGTATGAACTGGTGATCAACTCGATCGGCAAAGACACGATCAGCGGTTATCTGGCCACGCCGAAAGTACAGAACGCCCGCTAGCCCGGATTTCTTGCAAATTACCCGCAAAAGCCGTCCTCCGTGGCATCGCTGAGTTTCGAAACAGGCAGTTACGGTCCAACGGAGAACGGCTTTTGCGACGACAGAGTGTACCCAATCCGAGTTCCTTTTTGCCGCTCACCACGGCCGGCCAGTGGTTGCTGACTTCAGCCGCCCCGCCACCACCACCGACGCCGGAACCCTGCTCCTGCGCCAAACCGTCACCACAATCTTGAGGATCACGACCAATGGCGCCACGATTCCCTGCTCGGCCTGCTCACCGGCAAACGGCACCCGCAACCACCCCGGCAGATCGTACTCGATCTCGATGCGACCGATCTGCCCCTCCACGGCCACCAGGAACAGCGGTTCTTCCATGGCTATCATGACGGCTAGTTCGACCTGCCGCTCTACATCTTCTGCGGCGAGCACCTCCTGTCTGCCCGCCTGCGTCCCGCCAATCAGGACGCCGCGGCGGGCAGTGTCGAGGAGGTCCAGCGTATCGTGGCGCAGATCCGGCAAGCCGGCCCCGACCATCGCCGAGTTTGTGGATCAGACCGGGAGCGGGAGTTGGAACCGGGCGCGGCGGGCGGTGGCCAAGGCGGAGGTGTTGGAGGGACAAGGGGAGTCCGCGGTTTTCTGTGGTTCGGAGTGACATCGCGGCGAGGGTGTCGGTGCGGTCGTCGGAGGCTGTGCGAGCACTTGTATTGCGCGCGGGGCGAGATGGAAAACCGGATAAAAGAGCAGTTATCGCTATTTGCGGACCGGGTGAGTACGGAGGTGATGTAGGCGAACCAGCTGCGGTTGTACTTGTCGGGCGCGGCGTATGTAGTGCTGAGTGCATTGCGGCGGGTGGGGTTGGCGGGGACGGAGTTGGCGCGGGCGCAGGCGCAGGCGGCGACGATCCGGCTGCGGTTGTCGCAGATTGGTGCGCAGGTGCGGGTGACGGCGCGTCGGGTGTGGGTGCAGAGGGCAGGGAGCTTTCCGCTGCAGGGTTTGCACTGGCGAGTAGCGAAACAAGTTCGCTGCTGAGAGGCGGCGGACCGAGACAGGATTGAGTCCGGCAGATCGGCCAAGGGGGCAGTGTCTGCGCTGTTGGTGGGGGAAGCACGTCCGCAGCGGGCCCGGAGCGCCCCGCCTTGGCGATGGAGCGGCCTGGAATCGCCGAAGCTTCGTCTGCGCGAGGGGCGAACCGGGGAAAAGCGTCAAAACCGACTCGGGTCGCCCCCGTCGGGGTCCAGACGGACGTTCAAACGATGGGTTTGGCAGAGTCGAGGGAGGGCGCGGTGCGAGACCCTCTGGCAGTCGCCCGTGTCCCATCCCCGCTTATCCAGCCGGACGTGCGGATCTCCCGCATCCGGCTTTCCGAGTAGCTTCATCGCAGGCTCACGCAGGGCGGCCAATGTGGATATGTCGGAGCCAGATAACTCCGAGTTGCCCAAACACCAGGTCATCACTGAAGCAGCGAGTGCCTCGGGACGACCTCTGATGCCGCCGCGTCAAGAAGCCCCTTACGACTTGGTAGACGTAGTTGTCGATCACGCAATAGGCAGCGAGCCGAGCCCGCTAGTGCAAACCCGGCGGGATGGGCAAACCTGGGCGAGTACCACGATTCGTTCCGGCCGAAGAGCTGTTCGCCGTCCGCCATTTTGATTTTGTTGCGGAGATTGTCGTGTTGTACGTTCGGCGGTACCTCAGCTTCAAACTGAGCTATCGAGATTTGGTAAGCAGGATGAGCTAGCGGGGCATCGCGATGGCGCCCACGACGATTCTGCGGTGAGTGCAGCATTACCCGTCGGAGTTCGAGAAGCGCTCGAGACGGTAGACCCTGCGGGTTGGTGGTTCCTGGCCGAAGGAGGAGACCTGAGTGAAGGTGCGCGGTGAATGGGTTTACCTGTACGGAGCGGTCGGCAAAGCGGGCAAGACGGGGCGTTCTTTTTGAGCCGGCAACGGGATGTGAATGCGGCGCAAGCGTTTCTGCGCAAAGCGAGGAAGAGACAACACCGACCAGGGTGTGACGCTGGACACATATGCGGCATCCCAACGTGCAGTGCCCGATCCGAAGGAAGCTGGCGAGTTGCCTAAGGGGGTGATCGTGCGCAGCCGTAAGTACTTAAACAACTTGATCGAGCGGGATCATCGAAGAATATTCAGCAGCGATTGCGTCCCAAGCCGGGGCTGAAATGCTTCCAGACGGCTGGCTTTGTGATCGGCGGTATCGAACTGAGGGAAATGAGCAAGCAGGGGCGATTCAAGACGGGGAAACTGGCCGAGCAGCGTCGACGATGCCAGAGATTGGGAGAGCGGCGCTCGCCGGGTGATCGCTGTCGGAATCGAATAATGCAACCCTAGCGGCCGAACTCTCGCCTTCCCAGAATTTGCACCAGAGCCGACCGAACTAGGAGCTGCCGAGGAGCTTCATCAGCCGGCGCGGGAGCAGGCTGGCTTCGATGCGCTCGATTTTGACTTGCTGATGCGCTATGTGTTCGTGGAGGAGGTCGATCTGGATCCCTCGGTTGGCGCGGTCGGTTTCGACGACGGCGAGCTGGGCGGTGAGGGTATGAATGATGTCGAGGCGGTCGGCGCGGTCGGCTTCGACGGCATTAAGGGTGGCGGTGAGCTCGTCGATGTGCGTCTGTTTGGCGGCTAGATCCTGCTTGAAGCCGGGGATGCGAGCGATTTCGGCGAGGCTGCGGGCAAGTTCGTCGCGTAGATTGGCGACGAGGGTGAGGACGGAAGTGAGCTGGTCCTGAGCGCGGCGAAGCTGCCGGCGGAGATCGGCGATGGTACCTTGATAGCGACTTTCGATCTGATCGCAGGAGGCAAGGGCGGCATCAAGGGCGGCGGCGCGTTCCGCGCATTCGAGATCAAGCCGGCGATTGGATTCGCGTAGGGTGGTGACTTCTGCCTGGCTGGCGGCGAACAGCGTCTGGTGTTCGGAGAGCTGGGCGGTGCGGGAGGCGAGGGCGGCGAAGGCTTCTTCGTACTGTGTGCGGCTAGCGTCGGTCTGGCTGCGGGCGATTTCGGTCTGCGCGGCGGCGGTGGCGGCGCGTTCGTTGAGACGACCGAGTTCCTCATCCTTTTGCGAGAGGAGGAGGCGTAGGGTGGCGGCTTCTGCCTGTTGGGCGGCGAGCAGCGTCTGGAGTTCGGAGAGCTGGGCGGTTTGGGAGGCGAGGACGGCGACGGCTTCTTCGCACTCTTTGCGGCTGGCGTCAGTCTGGCCGCGGGCTATTTCGGTCTGCGCGACGGCGGTGGCGGCGCGTTCGTTGAGAAGGCCGAGTTCCTCATCCTTTTGCGAGAGGAGGAGGCGCAGGGTGGCGGCTTCTGCCTGGTGGGCGGCGTCGATGGCAGCGGTCTGCTGGTTCAGGTGGGCGATTTCCTGGTCGCGGATGGCGAGAGTCTGTTCGAGCTCTTTGCGGGCGGCTAGGGCATCGATGGCGCCGTCGCGGAAAGTAGAGAGTTCGGCCGCGATCAGGGAGTTGCCGGTGGAGAGGGAGTTCTTTTCGGCGTCGAGGGCGCTGATCTTTTGCTGGAGGCCTTCGATGTCGCGGACGCGATCGTCGTGCCACTGGACAAAGTTGGCGCGTTCGACCTCGAGGACGCCCATGGCGTCGCGGCCGATTTCGGCGGCGTCGAGCATCATGGCGCGAGCGACCCATGGTTCGGGCTGGAGGAGGGAAACTTCAAACTCCTTGCGGGTGCCGGCGGCGACTTCGGCGACGGCCTGGAGGACTTCTTCGGTGGGGATGTTCTTGACGCAGTAGGAGGTTTTGTAGGGGCAGATCCAGTTGCAATCCGAGCAGGGTACGTTGACCGAGAGAACCCTGCCGACGGCGGACGAGGGGAGGAAGCGGGGCCAGTGCCCACCGCCGAAGACGGCGACGACGGGTTTGCCAAGGGCGGCGGCGATGTGCATCGGACCTGAGTCTTTGCCGAGGTAGCCATCGGCGAGAGCGGTGAGGCCGACGAGCATATCCAGTCCATCCGGGGTGGCCGTCATGTCGATGGTTTTGGCGGCAAGTTCGCCCATGGCGGCACGGATGGTGGCGATGGACTCGTGCTCGGCGGGCGTGCCGACGAAGACGAGGAGCAGACCGTGGTCGCGCACCGCAGCAGAGCAGACGGCGGCCCACTTCTCAAGCGACCAATTCTTGAGCCGGGTGTAGGCGGAACCTTCGCCAGCGCAGACGATCCAGAACTTCCGCTTCTCGAAGCCATGCTGGCGGAGGCGCCGGGCGGCGGCGGTGAGGAAGGCCTTGGTGGGGGTCAGCCGGGGGGCGGGGAGGGTGACGGAGGTGCCGAGGATGGCACCCGCGAGGAGTTCATTTTTCCTGGACTCCAGCCAATCGCGACCGACCTGGACCTGGACGGTCCAGTTAATGGCGGGGAGGTGCGTGATCTTGCGCGCTTTGTCGTTCTGGAATAGCTCGCCATTGAAGCCAATGACTTTGGCGCGAGGAAGGCGCTGGGCGAGTTGCTCTTCGAGCTGGGTGTGTTGGTAGGACGCAACCACAAAAATATCGGGGTCAAACGCGGTGACGGCGTTGACGAGACGGTCATCTGGCGCGGCGTCGAGCTGATAGCCGGGCAGGTAGGGGTCGGCTACACATTGGACGATGGTGGCGTTGGGAACAGCCCAGGCGGCGAGCGGGGCCGTGTGGGCCCGGACAATAAGGAGCATCTCGTGGCCGGCAGCGGCGAGCGCGGCCAACATAGGCTGGCGGACAACGAAGTCCCCTAACATGTCGGGATTGCTTATGGCAAGACGCATACAAACCTACTTAGGATATCGTCATTGTGTTGACCTATTCAACATTCCGGTCGGGGTCCTGCGGATGGCATACAGTGTCCTTTCGGCAAGCCTGCCTGACGAGGAACCGGCGCGATAGCGAGTGCATACTTGCATAAATTGACTATAGTATTGCGAAGCTGACTGCCTCTGACCTCTCTTTTGCGCCAGCGACAGGGCTTTAGATGTTCGTTGGTCCTTGCAACAAAAACCTCGATGGCTGAGCGGAGTTGGTCCTTACTGCATAAACTTACTCCCCGAAGCACTTGGCGCGTCAACAAGCCGAACCAGATCTCAATCTGATTGAGCAAACTAGGCAAGGTTGGCGTCAAGTGAAACTGAATCCTGCCTTCGTACTTGGCGAGCCAATCATCATTGCGTTGGTGAGTGCGGTGATGATCCAAGATCACCTGGATTTCCTTGTGGGCGGTCAATTCTGCGACCACGCCGTCAAGGAAGTGGCGGAAGTCCTTGCGCCTCTTCAATTCGGTGGTTTGCCCGTGAATCTGCGCGGTGGCGCTTTCCAAGGCGGCAAACAGATTCAAGGTCCCGTTGCGCTTGTAGGTGTTTTTCATGGCCCACACCGCCGACCCGCTATCGGTTTCCACGTAGCCGGACAAGCGCTGGATGGCGTGGAGGTTGGGCTTTTTTCCTCCACGCCATCCAGCGCGTGCCAGGGCGGATTCAGATACAGCCCCACCACCTCCACCGCTTTGGGCGCGAACTCCGAATCGGTGCTGACGCACCAGGTTCTGAGGCGCTGGAGATAAATGCCCTCTCGGCGCAGCAGTCGCCACACCGCATGAACACTGGCGCCCAGAGCCCGCGCCACTTCCCGGCCATCCCAACGTCCCAAGCCTGGCGGCGGAGGCTGCTCGAGAAGCGCTAACACCCGGTCCCGGAACCCGGCGTCATAAGTCGAAGGCTTTCCGGAGCGTGGAAGATCCCGCAGTCCAGCGATTCCCGACTGCGCGTACCGTTTGCGCCACTTGCTAACGGTGGGGATGGACGCACCGCTCTGCGTTGCTACTTGCTGAATTTCCTTTCCCTCCAGGCAACCGAGCACAATGCGGGCGCGCTCCACCACCCGAGCCTCTTCCCCGCGGCTCCGGCTCATGGTCAATAACTCGGAGCGAGCCTCTGTCGAGTAATAAAGGGCGGTGCATGTCTGCGCATGTTTCAAACATTTTAACACAATAATGTAGTAGCGCGATTAAGCACACGGTCCGAGGAGTCGCTCGGCGGCGACTGGGAATGAACTGTGAAGAGACAAAACCGGTAGCAGAGCCAATCTTGCAAATGCAACGCGACTTGGAGGACGATCGCCGTTTGCAGCCAAGCTGGGCCAAGCGGCCTGAGTCGATCTGGGAGAGCGTGGCGGAACTGACACGCGAGCATGGTGCCTACTCCCTCGCCAAGGCGATGCGGATGGATCCTCCAGGAGTTAACGAGCGCGTACGCGGGGTAAGCAGCCCATGGCAAAAGTTCCCAATTTCCGGTCTCCCGTCTCAAGCTGCCAGCAGCAGCGGCTCATGTCCCGCAAAGTACTTATCCGGGCCACGCAACTCCCGCAGCCCAAAGTCAGACCATCCCTGCGAAACATACTCCCTCGATAAAGGGCCGCCGGTCCTTCTGGAGCCGTCTCGAGCGCTTCTCGAACTCCGGCGTGCGATTCTGCACTCACCGCAGAAGCGCCGCGTGCCCCATCGCGGTGCCCCGCTCGCTCCTCATGCTGACTAAATCTCGATAGCTCAGCTTGAAGCTCAGGTACCACCGAACGCAGAACACGATAATCTCCGCGCCGAAATGGCGGCCGGCGAACAGCTCTTCGGCCGGAAGCGAGCCGCAGGATCCGGTCGCCAACGGCATCGAAATGAACGCGTTCCCCTGCGTCGAGGCGATTGGCCAGGGCTCGACCGGGCCGCCTTGGGAGGCCTCCTCTCGGAGTTCAGCATTACCCTGGCCTCCGGATCAGGCCTCGCCAACGCCAGGGTCACCGCGAACTTCATCGGCGCCGGCAAGGTCGTGCGGCCCTCGACCATCACGATTCCCTCGGCGGTGAGCGAAGAGTTCCGGAACTCCGCCTCTGCCGCCATCACCATCAGTATCGTCAACTCCATGACGAACCGGAACTTCGTCATGCTGGACCAGACCTGGAACAACTCGGTGCGGGAACAGACGGGCTTCTGTCCGGGCTCGGGCTCCGATACCGACGCCGCCATCCACGACCAGATGGAGTTCGGCGACCGCGAGCCCGGCTTCAAGCTCCCGGCGCGCTTCGACATCGGGTCGACGGAACTCACGGGACCTCTACGCGCAGACCGAGGGCGCGGTCACTTGGTCGCCCCAGGGCGCGCTGACCTGCTTCGACCTGTCACCGCTGCATGGTCACCTGGCACCGGATGCGCATTGCCAACGCAGTCGTCAACGAGGCCGACGGGATCGTAACCGTCGGGGTGACAGTACAGCCGCTCCGGCACACGACCGACGGCCTGATGGCGGCCGTCGTGACCACGAATCAGGACAACATTCTGGCGTAAGGCGCCAAGCCACAGGGCTCCCATGAATCAACCCTTCAGCATTGAAAACGAGTTTTCCTTCTCGCTCCGGCTCGACAGTGGCCCGGCCGCCGTCGTGGTTCGCGTCCCGACCAACGAGGATTCGGCACGCCATGCAGCCCTTTGCCGAACTATCTTCCAGAACCACGGTCGAGGGCGATCGGAGACGCCGGTAGACAGCGCCAAGGCTGCCCACGCTCTCTACTACGCGGTGCGCGTCGACGGAGCCCCGGATCTGGACGCGGTGATGGCCAAGCGCTTTATCGGGCTGCTCGGCGCCTTCGAGATCCGCGACGGTCGACTGGAGGGCGATGCCTGCCCCATGGAGGCGATGATCCGTCCGCAGGCAGTGGCGATCCGCTTGAAGGCTCCAACAACCAAGTCGGTGCTCGACTACCGGATGCGGGCGTTTCAGTTGATCTCGCTCCCGCACCGTCCGACGCCGATGATCAGCCGGTTGGGCGAGGCCGCCGTCCTGTTTGACCGCTGTTTCGTATCCGCCGAAGGTTACCAAGGACTCATTCCGATCCTCCACGAAGACCCGGCCTTGCCGGCCAGGATCGACTGTATCGAGACGGAGCTCGATGGCAGCGAGGGTTTTTAGCCGCAGGCCAGCTACCCGACTCGCCCACGCCCAGGTTCGTGTTCCGGATGATGTTCCGCCTGGACACGCGGTGCCTGGGAACCCGTATGGGCCAGGGGCGCCGGACGGTGCGACCCCGTGCATGAAATGTTCGCTCGCCTATCTCGACGACGTGCTCGATTTTAGGCGAATCGCCTTGAGTTGGATTCTCAAAAGGAATCAGGGTATTCTAGTTGGGACCGGATGCGTATTGTCGTCAGCAATCCTGACAATCTCGGGGACTTTGTCATCCGGCAACCCATGTTGGCCGCGCTCGCCGCAGCGGGTCATGAGTTACTCCTGATCGTCCGTACCCATGTTGCCCCGCTGGCCGCCTGGGCCATGCCCGGCGCCGGAATAGTGCAATGCTTTGCGGACCCCTATCAGCCTGGCTTTCAATTGGATGGCGCTCCCGATGATCGTCTGATCCCGGCTGTCACCGCGTTCGATCCCGAGATCCTCGTCGTCGCCTCCTTCCAACACACCCAACTGGAAGAACAGTTGGCCCAACGTTTCCCACGCGCCAAAGCCATCGGCTTCGGCAGCGAACTCTTTCAGGGCGAACTTCTTCAGCGCGATGCGCCGCGGAACCTCACCCGCGTTCCCGCTATCAACCTCGCCGTTCAGGTCCAGGTCGCCCGCGAGTGGCCGGAGTTCCGCAAAAGCGAGGCTCTCGCCAGCGCCATCCTGGGCACATCGGTCACGCTCGCGCCCCCGCGCCTCATCGCCGAGGAACGCTTCCTGACCATCGCCTCGGGCCGCCTCCACCGGGATGGCTTCGCCAATCGCAAGTTCTGGATCGTCTGCGCCGGCCAAGGCTCCGTCTATACCGCGCTCAAAAACTGGAATCTCGAAAAATGGGCTGCCGTCTGCTCCGCCATGGTACGCGATCACGGCCTCCATCTGATCTTCGTCGGCACCCCGTCCGAACACGAGTCCACCGCCGCCATCCGCGCCCTTATGGGCGAACTCGCCGGCAAAACGCTTGACATGACCGTACATCCCGATGGACTGGATATGCTCGTCGGCCTCACCGCTCTCGCCGATGGCTACCTCGGCAAAGACACAGGTCCGATGCACATCGCCGCCGCCCTTGGCAAACCCGTCGTCGCCGTCTTCGGCGGTGGGCACTGGCCCCGCTTCCTCCCCTCGTCCGCCGTCGGCAGGGTTCTCTCGGTCAATGTACCCTGCTCGGATTGCAACTGGATCTGCCCGTACAAAACTTCCTACTGCGTCAAGAACATCCCCATCGAGGCGGTCCGGGACGCCATCGACGCCGTTGTCGCGGGCCGCCAAAAGGAGTTCGAAGTCACACTCCTCGAGCCGGAACCTTGGGTTGCTCGCGCCATGATCCTCGACGCCACCGCCACGGCAGGCAATGCAATGCGCGTCCTTGCCACCGAACGCGCCAAATTCAACCAGTGGCAAGATGAGCGACTCCGCGATATCGATGGACTCCGCCACGCGCTTGCCCGCGTGGAAAGCCCAAAGTCCACCCTCGCCGCTGCCGCCTCCCAGCCGTCCGACCGCCAAACCGAACTCGCTGATCTCCAACGACAACTCCTCGAACACCAGACCGAATCGGTCACCCTCCGCCGGCAAAACGCTGCTCTCCAATCCAGCCTCACCGCCCTGTCCTCGTCCGCCGCCGAGCAGCTTGACTGCAAGTCCGGCATCGCCGCCCTCCACCAGCAGCTCGCCGTCTCGATGGCTGAATCCTCCGCCCTCCAGCAGCAACACTCGGCCCTCCAAGCCAGCCTCACCGCCCTCTCCTCCTCCTCCGCTGAACAGTTCGAAACGCTCCGCGACGCACTGGCATCTCTTCGCAACGTCCTCCAAACCAATCAGGCCCGCGACGACCGCATCACTCGCTTCCGCCACCGTACCGCCCGCCGGCTCCTCGACTACAGGTCCCGCATCGCCATCCTCCAGCAGCAGAGCGCCACCGCCCAGCGCCTCGTGCACCTGGTCCCCGAGTTGGAGGCTCTCCGCGAGGAAAACAGCCGCCTCGGCAAGGAATGCAACCAACGCGCCGCCAGCCTCGACGCTGCCCGTGGTGCCCTCGATCAGATCGAAAGCCGCTACCGGGGCACGATCGCCGATCTTCGCCAGCAGCTCCACCGCGCCGAGGAGCAGCTCCGCGCCGTTCTCACTCTCGTCCCCGAGCTTCGCGACGAACTCGCGCGCTGCCTCGACGAGGTCGCCCGCATCCCCGGCATCGAAGCCGACCGTGCCGATCGCGGGCGCCAGATTGATCTCCTGCACACCCATATTGAGCACCAGAAAGCGAGGATCGCCCAGCTTGAGGCCACTCTCCTGCCCCGCCGCCTGATCAATCTCCTGAAGAAGAGTTAGGCCGGCCGCGCCGTGGCCGGATCGGGCCGAAAACCCGGACCGGGCCGCAAAACCGGATCGGGAAGGAAGGAAAGCTCGGTAATCGCCGCGGCCAAAGGACGCCCGCCGTTAGAGGTGTCGTCCCAACGCGTGAACTCCATCTCCACTTCGTTGTCGCCCTCCCGCAACTTGACCGGCAAACACAGCATCCGGCCCTCCTTAAGCCCGGTGGCGATCAGCGGATAGGAGCCCACCGCCACGCCGTTCACCGTTACCCCGATCATCTGCCCCGGATGCATATTCCGGTAGCGCAGCACTAGCGAGTGCGACCCGTCGATCTGCGAGTGAACCAGCACGCGCGACTTGGGCCCGTACGCCCAACGGAACTTCGGCAATCCGTACTCCTCGTAGGGTCCCTCCTCCGGCCCCAGCGAGGAGGAGCGCATCGTGATGCCCTCCACTCGGTGGATCGGCTTGCACTCAGGAGTCTCCGGCTGGTTGGCCACAAAACCGATCTTCGGCGGCAACTGCAGCGAATCCAGCAAGCCCAACTGTCGCCACGCCCGGAACAGATGGTAATACGAGGCCTGCGGAGACCATTCGTTCTCTACATATATCCGTCCCCATAACGCCATCTTCCGCCGCAACTCCGGCCGCGCGTACAGGTAGTAGATCACCGACGCCAGCGTCTCCGGCTCAAAACCGTCGGCCAGCAGGCCGGTCACCCCCTCCACCACCGCCTCCGCCATTCCGGAGGCGCGCACGCCGATCGCTGGCGTCCCGCAGGCGATCGCCTCGATGAACACCTGACCAAACGTCTCCTCCTGGCTCGGCCCGACGAACAAATCGGCCGCCGAAAAGAGATTCGTCAGCAGCGTCATGTCTGTAACGTGGCCCAGCCGCCGAATGTCCGGCAGCGTGAACGACTCGCCGTCCCGCTTCTGGCCCAGGCTGACCACCGTCAGATCCGGAAGGTCTAGGCTCTCGAGCGCCTCCAGCACCAACTGCGTATTCTTGCGCTTGTCGTAGAGGTCTCCGGTGAGCAGCACAAGGAACCGGTCCTGTGGCAAACCCAGAATCGCGCGACATGTCCTGCGATCCTTCGGCTGGAAAACGTCAAGCGGAAAGTTCAGACGGAACTGCCCGACCGGGCTTGCCGAACGGCCGCCGCCGGCCGTCTGCATGGTCTTGCGGGCAAACTCACTGGTCCACGCGGAGTTCCCCAGCAGCATCAGCTGATTGTTGCCGAGCAGCAACTTCTGCTTCCGCTCCCAGGCTTCGGCGATCAGTGCCGGCGCCAGTTTCGGATACTGATCGGCGGTAGGGCAAGTGTCGTCGCACCCGGTGAGGTACTTCTCGCACGGCGTGGGATAGGCACAGCGGCCGGTCAACAGCCAGAAATCGTGCAAGACCGACATCGTCGGATACTTTTCGGCCAGAATACCCAACTGCCACGGATCGGGCCCGGCAGAGTGAATGTTGCCCGCGATGATCATGTCGGGCCGCGCCGCGCTCACCGCTTCTTCCACCTCGGCCGCCGTCAGATGCGTCGGTTCGCCAGTGTAACCCGGCTCGGCGCGCAACGACATCGGCAGCACCGTGTGCCCGGCCAGCGCCATCGAATCGGCCATGCGCTGATGCGCGATGCCCGCGCCGTAACGGAAACCGTGATCGTTCAGCATCGCCACTCGGAGCTGGTGCCTGGGCTGTTTGTGCGCACGGCTGGGCCGGCGCGGACGACCGGTGCGCTGGTAGAACTCTTCTACGTAACGGGAAAGCTCGGCCTTGAACTTTGTCTCGGCGTTGGTCTTCTGCTCTTCGTGAATGCGGAACCAGGCGACCGAACGGCCGATCACGTGGATGCGTCCGCCGGCCTCGGCCATGCGAACCCACAGATCGTAATCCATGCTGTAGTAGAGATCCTCGCGAACCTTCGCGCCAGCGCGTTCCCAAATATCGCGAGAGAACATCACTTCCGGCTGATAAAAAAACTGTCCGGCGTTCCAGCCGCCGTCAAGGTCCAGCAGGTCGTCGAGAGGCAGCGGCCCCGGCTCGCAGCAGGTCATGTGATGCGCCACCGTCCTGCCGCCGCTCCGGAGCGTGACGATGCCCGCCACCAGATCGGCCCGGGAGGTATGGAAGCCCATCGCCACCCCGGCCAGCGCGCCCGGCGCCAGCATGTCGTCGCTGTTCAGCCAGGTCAGGATGTCGCCGGTGGCCAGCGCCATGCCCTTGTTGATGGCGTTACTTTGCCCTTTGTCCTTTTCCGAAATCGCTGCGGCCAGGCAATGGCGGTAGCGCTCCATGACGCTCACCGTGCTGTCCTGCGAGCCGCCGTCCATCACGATGTGCTCGACGCGCGGGTAGCCTTGGCGGGCGACGGAAAGGATCGTCTCCTCGATGTACTGGCCCTGATTGTAAGAAGGGGTGACGACCGAAATGAGCGGCCACCGTTCCCCTCCGGGCAGAGTATCGGGCAGTGGCGTGGGCGAGGCAACGTAGGGCCACTCGCCATAGCCGCCAACCGCGGGGGGTTCGTGGCCACGCCGCCACTGGCGCGCGGACTCCGTGGCCGTTTCGCAAGGCGTCGTCGCAGCGGAGAGGACAAGCTTGTTGTCGTGAAAATAACGCGTCGCCAACTGCGCCCGGCACCGCTGGAAGACATCCGCGGGAAGATCGGTCGCGGTGCGTTGGAAACGCCCGCTGGCCCGAAAGACGCGGTAGCTGTCTTCTGTGCGGATACGTTCCAGAAACCCCGCATCCACCCAGTGATCCTCCTCGCGGAAGGTATCGTTGACGACGAGCGCCGCGCCAGCCGGGAGTTCACCCCAGACCGACAGCGCGTCCCCGCCATTGACAACGCAGGCCACCGCCGGATGTAGCGGCAGATTCCGAAAGAAATCCACCGAATGGCCGTGGAAATAAAGAACCCGATGGGCGTACTTGGTGCGCAGGGTGGATTGATAGGCAGCGCGAAGGACGGACGCATCACGGTGGAGGAAGTAGACGTTGCACTCTTCACTGGCCGCAAGGACAACCGGGAGAACTGTTTCCGGCGCAAGCTGGCTAAGAAGCACAGCGCCGTCCGTGGCCCCGGCGATTATACCGATGGCATCCGTGAGAGATAGGCTGCCAAGGGTGGCTTCGGCCAGCGTTTGAAGGGATTGTCGATCTATAGCGCCAGAATTTTCGGACATGCTCAAAGAGGGGAATCAGTCCCGGAAAGGGTCCCAATGTTTCTGGAAGTTACGGTAGACAGATCTAAAGAATAGCAAATCGACACGTGTCATGAACGCAGAACAAACCCGAAGATCTGCTCATGGGTTTCGACGTCGATCAGCCGGCGGGTGCGCGAGAGGGTGGAATGATCGGGACTGCGTTCGTCGAGTCCGACTCCCGGAAAGTGGCGGATGCTGAGCGAATCGGCGGCCCGCCAGGCGATCCCGCGTTCGGAATCGATGACCTCGAAATAGCCGACGAGGAGGGCGCGGAAGCAGATGCCCGGGGTGAGGCTGGGACGACCCATTTTCTTGGCGTAGAACTGCTGGCAGGCAGCTTCGGCGAACTCGTCGAACTTTTCGGCGTCGAGCAGTTCATTGAGCCGAGTGTAAAAGGGGTGAGCGGCTGAGGCCGGTAACTCCTGTTGGGCGATCCACCATGTCTCCTGACGCATCCTTTGCTTCCGTGTTCCCAGCGCCATACCCAGCTTTACGCGCAAACATTTTCAGCATCAATTGATTTCGGCAGGGCGAGCCAACTTTAACCACGGACTGCTAGGGTTTCCAGGGGCGGAAGAGCCTTGGTATCAGCAATATCGGCACCTGATTCGACACCTTGACGGCGTGTTTTACGCAGAGAGGGCTTGATTTCGGGCTGCAGGAGCTACCTGGTCCGGCAAGTTGCTTTGCGGGCTCCGGACTGCTGCTGCTGGCTGCTTGAGACGGGATACCGAAAAATGGGCACTTTTGCCCCGGGCTGCTAAGCGGAGCGGCGACTGACCCTAAAAGGGCATATCGAAGAACCGCCATGTGCCACACGCGACAAAGAGGTGGTCTCGAAGCAGCGAACTCAAGCGGGTCAGGTGCCGGCGCTGAGGGCTTCCCACTTGCACGCAGCGGATGAATGCCAGGATGCCAAACTGGAATCCTCCGAGTGTTGGGAGGGCTGCCAGCGAAGGTTTTGATCGTCCCACTCTACTCGAGGTCCACACGATCGGTTCAGCTCGTGAGCGGCCCGTTCAGCCCGCCGCCCGCGCCAGGCATGGAGAGATGACCTGAACCGAAAAACCGAAACGGTCGACGCCAACGGGGTGCGGACGAACATAACGAAGCTGGGGTCCACCGTCAGGTGGACCCCAGGAAAAAACGTCGGACTAAAGTTGTGTCGGTGACGTTAGCTAGAGCGGCGGCGGAGGGCCGCAATCCCGACCAAGCCAGCTCCCATCAGGAGAAAGGACATCGGTTCCGGAATGTTATTGGTGGTGAAAGTGTTGGTGTAGCTGGTAATGGTCCCGCCGGAACGTCCTGCGGCGTCGAAAAAGACTCGATCGTTGACACTCAGAGCCCCGCCGAAGCTACCGCTGGTGGTTGCGTTATTCACATTGGTGGTGCCTGATCCAAATGTGGCCAAAGCGGTACCGAGGCCGGCACCTAACTGATCCTGGATGTTCTTGCGGAAGGTGAAATTCAGATCCCCGCTTCCAACCACGTAGGAAGCGTCGACGTCCGTGACGGTGTTGGACGGAGAAGCAGCCCCGATGCGGGTAATCCACATGCCATTCCCCCAAGCGTTCGCCTGAGTACCGGTGAAGGCGAACCCTCCCTGGGTAGAGTAGGTCACAGAGAACCCGTTGGCAATTTCTTCGAAATTTACCCGCAGGTTGGCGGCGGTCATGTCCGGAACGCCAAAGCCGTTAAGCGTGTTGTTGAACACTAAGAAGTTGCTGAGGGTCCACAAGGTGCCACTGTTGCCGATCTCGCAAGAGCCGAGGCTGCTGAGAGTATTGCCATTAAAGGTGGTGCAGGCCGCACCAAACGAGTTTACTGAGGCCGCTGCGAAAACCGCAGCAGCGAAGAGAGTTTTTTTCATTTAGATATCCTCCGAAGGTAGATCCGAAATCCTTGAAGCAGATGTACTCCGTACTATACAAATGTCTTCAATGCCCTCACAGTATACGAATGGAACTATAGTAATGTCAAGAACTTCGTTGAGTGCGATCCTTGGCAGTACTATCGCACTAGACAGCGAAGGCGAGGCCCGTCCAGGATATTGAAAATAAACAACTTATAGGGCAAGTAAAAAATATTGCCCCCACCGGCAAACAGCAGTACCACGGGATAGTGTCACCCGCAAATGATTGATTCTCCTAGGGGGGCGGTTTCGCTTAGCCTAGTACTGTTTACGGAAAAGCTTCTGTGCCCTTCTGCTTCTGTGCCCTTCTGATGGGGGAGTCGGCCTCAGTGATGGCTCGTAGCGTTTCTGCCGGCCGGGAGCCGGATCATGGACCTCGTCAACTTCGGTGTGTTTGCGAAGTGCTTGCCTCAGGGGCTGTTCGTGAGGTGTTGGCTCGAACCAGGCACTCCAGCTTCCGCGAATGGGATCTGTCTGCCCGCGTTGTGGTCGACCACGGGATTGCACTGGCTTTGCCCCTGCGATCATCCACCCATGAGGCGTGGCGCTACTGACGCGAGGGTGTGCCGTGGCCGCCGGACCCGCCGGTTGGCGACGGTGTGGCCGGCAAGACGGGTGCTTTACAGGCGCGCAGCCGGCTGGGGACCGAGGCGACTGCCATCGGGATTGGCGATCGGTGAGTCTGGATGGCAGTTCGTAATGAACCGCGAACCTTCGACCGCAGATTCACCTTCCTGCTCTGGTGATGGCCGGCATAAAGAAGGACAGAAACCCAACGCCCAACAGCCGCAAGGCCCAACGGTTCGCTCCAAAGCGCACAGGCCGCGCAGGCCCGGCACCAACGGGCGAGGAACTCGCCCATCCTGCCGGGACCAAGCAAGTCCGTTGTGCGCGTGGTCCGCAAAAGGCCTCCATCTCGGATAGAGGGAACCACGCTCCCCCAAGTCCGGGATTCTCGGCAGCATTCTGATCACGCTTCTGTCCTGCGACAAACCCTGCGCCCCACGCTACGCACTCCGGCACGCCCCGGTCATTCCACCGATGCTTGGCCACGACAAGTTTCCCATCCATGACAGCCTTCGTCGTGCCTCTCTTTGTATGACCCAGGCCGGCCGTCGCCTGTCTATCCTGCGCACTGGATTTGTTCACGCGGGTCTGATCGGTTGGTTCGACGCTCGTCCTCGCCAGCCAGGGTCGACTCTCCTGCACGGCGATGTGGCTAGAGCAACGAAAAGACAAAACGGAAGAAATGCTCTCGGAGCATCAACGATTAAAGGCATCGCCAGCCTCGCTGGCGTTCCGGGGCGTGGCGATTTGCCCGCCCACTACGGTGCCGTAGCCGGAAGACCCCGTCGCCATCGCCCTTGTTCTGCCGCCATGTTCTGCCGCCATTGCTCGGCGCAGCGATCGCTTATAATCAAGGGTTGGAGCCGGGGCCACCGCCTGCAAACGCATATCTTCGTTGGCCTCCTATTTCGATCCCGGAGCCTCAAACCATAATGGTAAATGCCGAAAGAGTGTTGCTCGTCAATGGAATGTGGCGGGCGAGTACGACCTATTTCTGGAGCAAAATCCGGGAAAACGGTCAGTGGCGTTGTTTCTACGAGCCCCTGCATGAAGTGCTCAGCGTCTACCATCCATCTCGAAACGACGACAATATGCGCGAGGAAGTGTGGCGGATGATGCGCCATCCGGCCATGACAATCGGCTATTTCCAAGAGTATCCCTTGTCCGAAGCCGAGCTCGGAGTGCCAGGATACTCGACCAAGTTTGCCTACGAACGTTTTCTTCTGAATGAGGCCGACAGCGATCCGGCACTCGAGAGCTATTTTCAGTCCCTGATCGATTTCGCCTCCAGCTTCGGCCAACGTACCTGCCTGCAGCCCAACCGGCTCTTCCTCCGCAGTTCCTGGTTTACCGCGCGGTTCCCCGCTGTCCATGTCTTTGTGAGCCGCCACTGGTGGGACCTGTGGCGCTCCATGCTCTCGTTCCCGAATGCCTACTTTCCCAGCCGGTTCTACCTGATCGCAACGCTAAACGCCACCCATCCGTTGATGCGTCCGCTTGTCGAGGATCGCAGTCTGCCGCTTGCCGACTCCCTTTTCTATACCGGCGAAGAGGCACAGGTGGTTCCGTGGCTGGCTGATCGCGTGGACGTCTTTCGCTTTTTCTACCACGTCTACGTCTGCGCGGTTGTCCTCAGCTGTGCTGACGCCGATGCGGTGGTTGATCTAACAGTGGCTGAACGGGCCCCTGCCATGTGGCAGGCGCTGAACCTACAACTCGCTTCCGAGGGCATCCACGCCGACTTTTCCGACTGCCGGCCCCCGCACTACCCGCGGGACGAGGAATTTACCGCCTTCGAGGCCGTTGCTGCCCAAGTGGAGGCTCGGATTCTTGCCACTCTTCCGTCCGTGCGAATTCCCGCAGAGCGTATCCCGTCTTACCTGCCGGACGATTCGCCGTTGAAGCAGGTGCTGATTCGCTTTGCCGGTGCCCCCGCCACTGCCTGATCTCTCGGACAGGGAGGGCGCGATATACTGGCATTTTCAGTTTAGGTTGTTGTGATTTACTTTAGGGTATTGTGATGCGGGAACCCATACTTTACGAATTTGAGAACTACAGGTATGCTCAAGGACGGGATCTCGTTATCGAAGAGCCAGAGACCCATCCCCTTTTTGCGGGAGAAACACTGGATGCCATGCTTGCGGAGCTCCGCACGCGGCTGCGGCAGGATCGTGAGCAGTTCAACCCCGCGTTGTTGCAGGGCCCGGTGGCCGATGGTATCCGCGCCTTTACGGGGGAGTGGTTTCAGCGTATCGATTTTCCGGAGTTCGGCATTTCCACTACCTCCGATCGCGCTTGGGCAATGTTTGATGAAGGCGGCGTCAATACACTGGGCCGGCACCTGACGAGTGAAGAAGCGTGCCTGTTGCGCCCCTGGCCCAAGTGGCTGTACTTGCGCCAGTTGTTACCGGATCTGCGCGGAAAATCGGCAATGGAAGTTGGTTCCGCCAACGGCTTTTTTCCGTTTCGCTTCGCCGAGCAGGGCGCTACCCGAGTGACGGGCGTCGATGTGCAAAAGCGGAAGCACGAGAGTGCGGTGTGGGCTAATCGTATTCTGGGTTGGAAAAACGTCGAGTTTGTCAACACGGATTTCCTGGTCGACTTCACCATTCCGGCGCATGACGTCGTGTTCGTTTCTGAGTTGATCAATCACACGCTTTGCCCGATGTGGGCGGTCACCCGATTGCTGTCCCTGGCCCGGGAGACACTGATTATAGATACCGGGGTCTTCGAATCGCAGCTGCATGCCATGGAACTTTCGACGGGTTGGAACCGCGGTTCCGGCGCAGCGCAGATGTTGAGTTATCAGATCAGCGACGGGCTCTTGGTCTCGTTCCTGAAGGTACTGGGTGTGCGTACCGCGGAGATTGTGAAGTATGTTGAGTCCGGCGCCGGACATATCCTCTATCTCATCGATACCCGTGGCGTCCACGCCCGGCGTGCAAGTGGTGACCTTGCCGAGGTCCCGGTAAATCAGCGGCGCTCCGTTATGCAACAATTGGCGTTTCCCAATTAGCGCACAGGCCGCGCAGGCACGGCACCAACGGGCGAGGAACTCGCCCCTCCTGCCGGGCCGAAGCGAGTCCGTTGTGCGCGTGTGCCTCAAAAGCGCACAGGCCGCGCGGGCCCGGCTCCAACGGGCGAGGAACTCGCCCCTCCTGCCGGGCCGAAGCGAGTCCGTTGTGCGCGAGTTCCTCAGAAGCGCACAGGCCGCGCGGGCCCGGCTCCAACGGGCGAGGAACTCGCCCCTCCTGCCGGGCCGGAGCGAGTCCGTTGTGCGCGTTCCTCAGAAGTTGACAAGGACTACCCAATGCCATCGATCGAAATTCATATCCCCGTTGGACCTTCGCCCGATTTCCTGCTCCGGGTACACTATCTGGCGGCGTCGATCGCTATGTACAGCGGCATTCCGGAGGGCCATTACAAGATCGTTGTCACGGTTGGTGACGAGCGGCCGGTCGACCTGGATCGTCTGTGCCCCTGGGCCGGTCTTTATCCATTGGAATGGCGCTGGGTACCCGAGAATGAGTGGCGGGAGCGGGGCATCTTCGCCACGGCGTATTCCCGCTTCCGCTACCCGTTTGACTGTGACGCCGTCGTGATGTTGGATGCCGATCTGCTGGTCACCGGCTCGCTGATGGAAATCCTGCAAACAGTGGCCGGTACGCTGCGATTCCACGCGATTCCGGCACCCTACTCGCCGTTCTTCTGTGACCCGCCTTGCCTGGAAGTCCGCTCTCCCGCCGATTGGTGGGCCACGGTATTCTCCCTGGCTGGCCTGGCGCAGCCGCGGTTATCGATGGAGCATCTGTCCTGGCCGTGGGTGAAGACGCAAAGCTCGCCCTACCTGGAACAGATGCAATACAGTCCGCCCTACGCCAACGCCGGCGTGATTATCGGCAGCGCGGAAACGATGCGGCGCATCGGCGCGTGTATTTACGAAGATCTGGATACGGTGAACTCTGTCTTCCGGCATCAACTTTCCGGTCAGATCGCCCTGAGCCTCGCGATCGCCCGCCAGGGGTTGGAGTGGGCTCCCCTGCCTCTGCGCTATAACGTGCCGAATGTACACTACTTCCACGAGTTCTATCCCGAGGAGGTCGCCGATATTCGGGTTCTTCACTTCCTACAGATCACCGAAGTCGATCGGATTGCCGACTTTCAAACCATCGCGGCTGTGGAACGCCTATTCAACCGGCCAGGGCTGTCGCCTTTGAATGCGTTTCTCGTACAGCATCTGCGCGCCGTGCACACCGGGCGGATTTTGAAAGACCTGGGGTTAGTGGTTTAGCACTATTGCGGCTGACGATATAATCAGGGAACCTTGGTGAACGTGGATGCCATGAAAGTCGGTGATGGCGGCAAAGCGCGAGAGAGCGCCTCCAACGATGCTCCGGTTCTCCATGTCGGTACGCCGAACGTTGGGGATCGGGAAATCTTCCTACAGTACGTTAACCAGATGCTCGACCGCGGCTGGCTGACCAATAACGGGCCACTCGTGCAGCTGTTTGAACAGCGTGTGGCGGATTATGTCGGGGTGAAGCACTGCGTTGCCGCCTGCAACGGCACCGTTGCGCTCGAGATTGCCATTCGAGCGATGGGCCTCACCGGCGAGGTGATCCTTCCCTCGTACACCTTCGTCGCCACCGCCCACGCCGTCCAGATACAAAACCTGACCCCCGTTTTCGCCGATATTGATCCGGCTACGCATCAGATAGATCCGGAATCGGTAGCCCGCTGTATCTCTCCCAGTACCTCGGCCATCATCGGCGTGCATCTCTGGGGCCAGGCCAGCCCGGTTCAGCCTCTGCAGGCACTGGCAGCGCAACATGGGCTCCAGCTGCTCTTCGATGCCGCCCATGCCTTTGGCTGCTCCACGGGCGGGAAAATGATCGGACAATTCGGCCGTGCGGAGGTTTTCAGCTTTCACGCCACCAAATTCTTCAACTCTTTTGAGGGCGGTGCGCTTGTCACCAACGACGATACGCTGGCGGAGAGCGCTCGCTTGATGCGTAACTTTGGCTTCTCCGGCGTCGATCAGGTGGCCCAGCTCGGCACGAATGGAAAGATGGTGGAGATTTGTGCCGCCATGGGCCTGACGAACCTTGCCTCCGTGGACCGGTTTGTGGCGGTGAATAGGCGAAACTATTTGGCGTATCGGGATGCACTGGCCGGGGTCGCGGGGATCCGTCTGTATCCGTACAACGAGGCGGAACGGACCAACTATCAGTACATCGTGATCGAGGTCGGCCCGGATTCGGTGGCGACCAGGGATGAGATTGTCGACTCTCTCCGCGCGGCGAACGTATTGGCCCGCCGCTACTTCTGGCCCGGGTGCCATCGGATGCAACCGTACGTGGAACTCTATCCGGAAGCCGGCCGCCAGCTTCCCAATACTGAAATGGTCGCAGCCCGCGTGGTTGTGCTGCCGACGGGGCTGTCGGTGACGGTGGCGGACGTGGAAGCCATTGCCCAGCGAATTCGCCGCCTCGCCGCAGGAATCGCCTAACCCCAATACTGTTCGACCGGCGAAAGGATCGCAATGCCATCGTCGTGCGAGTGATCGACTATCACTCGGACAATTCACCCCAAGCCGATCCGCTTTATCGCCTGATCACCACCGTTCTGGATCACACGCAAGCTCCGGCAGAAGCGCACAGGCCGCGCAGGCCGCGCAGCCACGGCACCAACGGGCGAGGAACTCGCCCCTCCTGCCGGGCCAAAGCGAGTCCGTTGTGCGCGGTTCCTCAAAAGCACAGGCCGCGTAGGCACGGCACCAACGGGCGAGGAACTCGCCCCTCCCGCCGGGCCAAAGCGAGTCCGTTGTGCGCGGTTCCTCAAAAGCACAGGCCGCGTAGGCCCGGCACCAACGGGCGAGGAACTCGCCCCTCCTGCCGGGCCAAAGCGAGTCCGTTGTGCGCGGTTCC
>JAPKZB010000003.1 GCA_026393985.1 Acidobacteriota bacterium | reverse complement strand
GCCTGTCGGAGTGTGTGGCGACGATCATGAACGCCATTCGCGTGGCGCTCGAACGCACCCCGCCGGAGCTTTCGGCCGACATCAGCGACCGCGGTATCGTCCTTTCGGGTGGTGGCGCGATGTTGAAGAACCTGGACAAGCGCATCCGGGAAGAGACCGGCCTGCCGGTCTCGATCGCCGAGGACCCGCTCGCCAGCGTCGTGCTCGGCACCGGCAAAATGCTCACCGATTTCAAACTGCTCCGCCGCATCGCAATCGAATAAGGCGGCTGCCCGGGATTTTATGTTCAGCCGGTACCGCAATTTGGCCGTGCTTGTCGTGGTGGTTGCCGCGCAGTTGATTCTACTGGCTTTTCAGGTGCGGACCAATCAGGATGTCACGCTCTTGCGCGTATGGACGGTGACGGCGGTCTCGCCGCTGGCCAAAGGTCTGGAGGCGCTGCGCTCCGGCACCGTTGGTCTGTTTGAAAGCTACTTCGTCCTGTTCGGTGTCAACCAGCAAAACGTCCAACTGCGAACCGATCTGGACCGGTTGAAGCTCGAGAATCAGTTCCTGCGCACCGAGTTGGCAACGGCCGACCGCGCCAAGGCGCTGGCCGTTTTTCAGGAGCGCAGCCGCAGTCGGACCGTCGCGGCGCGGGTGATCGGCACCGGTACCGGGGCCAACTCAAAGGTAGTCTTTATAGACCGGGGTAAGCAAGACGGGGTCCAGCGCGGGATGCCCGTGATTACGCCCGATGGCATCGTCGGCAAAGTGACGTTCGTCTTCCCCGGCGCCGCGCAGGTTTTGCTGATTACCGATCCGACCTTTGCCGCCGGTGTGATCTCTCAGAAGAACCGCGTGCCAGGCACGTTGAAGGGGCTTGGACGCAGCCAGGTCCAGGTGGATTGGGTGCAGAACGAAGTGAAGGTGGAGGAGGGCGAGTGGTTCTTCACTTCGGGCGATGACCGCGTCTTTCCCAAGGGGCTGCCGGCCGGCCAGGCCAAGGTCGTCAAGTCCGGCTTAACCTTCAAAGAGATCTATCTCGACCCGAGCGGTCTGCTGCGCGGACTTGAAGAGGTGCTCGTGGTACTCGAAGGGGTCCATGCCGCGATCCCCGAAGGCGACCTGCCGCCCGAAGGGCCTGTGTTTGTGATGAACCCGGCGCCGCCGGAAACCGCCCGCCCGGCCGCTCCGGATGCCCCCACGCCGGAGCGACTCGCTCCGCTGAGCACCGATGCCGACCGCCTCCGGGAGAAGATCCGCCGGATTGGCGAAGTGCAAGGCGTGCAATTCGGCAGCGCCGGCTCCCGACTGCCCAACTTCAACATGGATCCCGCGCAGGTTTCCCGCCCCGCCCAACCGCTCTTCGTCGCTCCCGCCAAACCGCCCGAGGCCAAATCTCAACCCGCCCGGACCCCCGCCCTGGCGGCTACTCAGCCCTAACGCCATGTCGGAACTCAGCCATCAGATTCTGATCGACAACCCACGGCGAAGCCGCATCTCCCGCTACCGTCCCTACTGGCTGATTGTGGTGCCGCTGCTGGCCATTCTGTTTCAAGTCAACGTGCCGCTCTTTTTCCGCCATCTGTCGTATCTGGAGATGCCGCTGCTCGTGACGGTGTACTTCTCGCTGATGCGCCGCGAACCGGTCACGTGTACGCTCATCGGCGCCGCCATCGGCCTGGTGCAGGACTCGATGTCGAACCACTTCATTGGGGTTTTCGGGATTGTGAAGACGCTGGTGGGATACTTCGCCGCTTCGGTGAGTCTGCGCTTTGACGTCGAGAACACTGCCGTCCGCCTTGTGCTGCGCTTCTTCTTCTTCCTCTTCCACCAGTTCTTCCTGTGGGTCCTCGGCCGCGCGCTGCTGGGGCAGAACATCACCTTCGACCTGCTGCAGACCGTCCTGTTCGGGGCGTTCAACGCGTTGGTCGCCGTACCGCTGTTTTTAATCCTGGACCGTTTGCGCCAACGGTCGTAGTTTGCGATTAGACTAAGGATAGAGTTTTCCCCCGCGTGGCGCCGCACCTGCACGATCCAACTCAGCACGAAAAGTTAGACCCGGCCGTACTCCGCGATGACACCACCTTTGCCGCGGGCCGGATCGCCTTTTTTCAGTACGTGATCGTCGCCGTTTTTCTATTCATCCTGGCCGGTTTCTGGAACCTGCAGGTGCAGGAGAACGAAATCTACACCGAGGCGGCCGACCGGAACCGGATCAAATCCACCCCCATGCTGGCGGCGCGCGGCAAAATCCTCGACCGCGAAGGCCGCGTGATTGTGGACAATCACTCGTCTTTCTCGGTCATCCTCTCCCGTGAAAATCTTAAGGAGGAGCACCTCCCGGCGATTGCCGCCGGGCTCAACCTGGACGTCGAGGATCTCGCGGGCCGCTTGCGCCGTTGGAAGTCGGTGCCGAAGTACCGGGCTATTGTTGTGAAAGAGGAGTTGACCCCGGCCGAGATCTCGTTTGTGGAGAGCCACAATGATCCGGATACCTTTCCGGAATTGGAGTTGGCGCACGTGCAGCACCGGATGTACCCGAAAGACAACCTGCTCGCGCACGTCATCGGCTACGTCGGCGAGGTGACGGAAAATGAACTCGACCAGCCCGAGTTCGCCAAGTACAACCAGGGCGATGTCATCGGCAAAGCCGGAATTGAGCGGCAGTACAACGATGTCCTGATGGGCACCGACGGTGAGCGGCAATCCGTCGTGGACTCGAAAGGCAACGAGCGGGAACTCATCGGCTACAAGGACGCGATTCCGGGGCGCAGTCTGCAATTGACCATCGACCTCGACCTGCAGATCGTGGCCGAGATGACGCTCGAAGGCCGCAAAGGTGCCGTCGTGGCGCTCGACGTGCGGACCGGTGAGGTGCTCGCCATGGTCAGCCGCCCGGCCTATGACGCCAACAAGTTCGCCGGCCGCATCCGGCGCAAGGATTGGGACGAGATCGTGCTGAACCCGGACAAGCCAATGTTTAACCGGGCGATCCAGTCGAACTTCTCGCCCGGGTCGACCTTCAAGCCGCTCGTGGCACTCGCCGGGCTCGAGTCCGGGGTCATCGATGACCAGACGACATTCCAGTGCAACGGGGGCATTCCCTTTTACGGCCGGTACTTCCGCTGCCACGCCCGGTCCGGCCACGGCCGGGTAAATCTGCAGCGGGCCATGGCGCAGAGTTGCGACGTCTTTTTCTATAGCGCGGCAAATCTGATGGGCATTGACAAGATCTACGAGTACGGTGAGCAGCTAGGACTTGGCCGGGAGACGGGCATCGATCTGCCGTTTGAAGGCAAGGGCCTCCTGCCCTCCTCGCAATGGAAGGCCCGGACTTTGCGGCAGAAGTGGATGGGCGGCGACACGGTGAACGTGGGTATTGGCCAGGGCTATGTGAACGTGACGCCGATTCAGTTGGCTGTGATGATTGGCGGGATCGCCAACGGCGGCATGTGGTCGCGCCCGCATCTGGTCACCGATCCGAACAAACGGGAGTTGCACAAGCTGCAGGTTAACCCGGCCAACGTCGGCAGCGTGGTGTACGGCATGTACAGCGTCGTCAATCTGGGCGGAACGGGTGGCGTCGCGCGTCTGCCGGGCATTGAGGTTTGCGGGAAAACCGGGACGGCGCAGCTGTATGGGTACGATGTGCGGGCCAAGGGGGCGACCGTGGCCAAAGATCTGCGGGATAACGCCTGGTTTGTCGGCTTTGCGCCGCGGACCAATCCGGAAATTGTTGTGGCGGCGTTGTTTGAAAATGGAGAACACGGCAATTTGGCCGGGCCGATGGTACGGGATGTGATGAAGATTTATTTCGACAAGAAAGCTCGCAACGTATCCCGCGTGCCCACGCTCGCCCTCGCGCCGCTCGGGCAGAAGGGGTTTGCCGTAAACTGATGGCTTCCTACCGGACATTGCGGGATATCGACTGGGCTTTGCTGCTGCTCTCGCTGTTCCTTTGCGGCCTCGGCGTGCTGCAGATCTACAGCGCGACGCAGGGCACCAAGTGGCATAACGCGTGGTGGAAACAGGTGGTGTGGGTGCTTTTGGGTCTGCTGCTGATGTGGTTGATCAGTTCGATTGACTATCACACGTTGCTTGGCCAGGTCCCGCTGCTGTACGCCGGGATCCTGATATTGTTGCTGTTGACGTTTGTAGTGGGGACCAAGGTGTTCGGCGCCCGGCGGTGGATAGCACTGCCGGGGGGTGTACTCCTACAGGTCTCGGAATTCGCTAAGATTGTCATAGTTCTTATGGTGGCCCGGTTCCTCACCGAGCTGAAAACAGACGCCCTTCACTGGCGGGATCTGTTGAAGCTCATCGGTCTGGTCGGGCTGCCGATGTCTCTCGTAATGAAGCAGCCGGATTTGGGCACCTCTCTCACCTATCTACCCATTCTCGCCACGGGGATCTTCCTGGCGGGCCTGCGCTGGCAGTATGCGCTGATTTTGGGCATTGTGGTGGCGGTGTTGATTCCGTCGAGCTGGTTCTTACTCAAGGATTATCAGAAGAGCCGGATTGAGACGTTTCTCGATCCCAGCCGGGACCCGAAGGGCGAAGGCTATCAAGTGATTCAATCCAAAATTGCCATCGGAAACGGGGGCATGTGGGGCAAGGGAGTGACGCAGGGAACGCAGACCAGACTGCAGTTCCTCCCGGTGCCGCATACAGACTTTATCTTCTCGGCCTTTGCCGAGGAGCACGGATTTGTCGGCGTAGTTGTCGTCCTTGGGTTGTATTTTTTGTTGTTGATGCAGATCGTGCAGAACGCACAGACCTCGCCGGACCGCGCGGGGATGTATATCTGCATGGGCATCTGCTCGTTATTGCTTTTTCACCTGCTGGTGAACGTTGGCATGGTAGTGGGCCGGATGCCTGTAACGGGCATTCCGCTTCCCTTCATGAGCAGCGGGGGATCCGGCATGTTGAGCGTTTTTATGATGCTGGGGCTTGTGCATAATGTTCGGCTTCGGCGTTTTGTGAATTGATGAATCGAACTGGATGCAGCGGCAGACGCAGCTCCGGCGTAGAGGACAGACCAAGATTTGATTTCGGATTCCATTTTCCGCCGGGGCCGGCCCTGTTGCCGCCTGCGTGATATTCTTGCCCTACTTGCGCCGTAACGTTTGGCTGCTTGCTCTGTGAGGAGAGTGAGCGATGAGTAAAGAGTTAGTGATCTCATCGAACCGCCACGAAACAAAAGTGGCGATTCTTGAGGATGATCAATTAGTTGAACTGTACTTTCAGCGGGCCAACGAGTATTCCCTGGCCGGCAGTATTCACAAAGGAAGAGTGACGCGGGTTCTGCCTGGCATGCAGTCGGCCTTTGTCGACCTGGGACTGGAACGCGATGGGTTCCTCTACGTCTCGGACTTCTTTGAAGAACACCACGACGATCTCGACAAAGTCGGTGGTGATGAGCCGCGGCCGGAGCGGGAGCGCTCCGGCGGGGGACACCGGCGCGACCGCGACCGCGACCGCCGCCCGGTGGCTCCCCTGGCCGCTGCGCCGGTAGTGGATGAAGACGCCCCGCTAGGCGGTGATCTGGAGGGCGAGGAGGAAGCCTCCGGCGCCGATCCAGTCTCCGCTAGTGGCGCCGCAGGAATCGCCGCAGGTATCGATGACGGGCGCCGCGGGGATCGGGGCGGGGACCGCGATCGCGGACGCGGTCGCCGTGGCCGCCGGCGCGGACGCCGGGAAAGAGGATCGGGCAATCTGCCGGAGTCCAAGTACGCCAGTGCCGAGGAGGCTCCCGCCGACGAAGGGTACTCCCACGGCGAAGCGGGCGACAATGAGCCCGATGAGATCGAGGCGCAGCCGGAGGCCCAGGCTCCCGGGAGCGGGTCCATCTGGGCGCCCTCTCTGGTTGAGCCGATTGTGCTGCCGGGCGAATCCCTGGCCAAGTATCGCCGGCCCCAGCCCGTTCGGCCTCCCATCCAGACCCACGAAGCCGTCGTCGAACCCGTGGCGGCGAAAGTTGAAAATGAGGCGGTCGTTGAACAGGTGCTGGCCCAAGTCGAGGCCCAGGTCGAGGCCCAGGTCGAGGCCCAGGTCGAGGCGGTTGCCGCCCCCGAACCGCCGCCCATCGTCGCCGCGCCGGAGCCGGAAGCCACTCCCGAGCCGCCCCCCATCGTCGCGGCCGTCGTAGCGGTTTCCGAGCCCACCCCCGAGCCGGAAGCACGCCTCGAAACCGCCCATAGCGTCGAAGAGGAGATTGAGGCCGACGAGGAGGCAGCCATCGAAGAGGCCCGGCATGAGATCGACGAGGACGTCGACGAGGAAGAGGACGAACTCGACGCGGCGCAGGCCGCCGCTGAGGCCGCTCTCGCCGCCGAAGACGCCCTCGCTGATGCCGAGAACGCCTCGGCACACCAAGAGGCAGAGGGCGAAAGTGATGGCGAAGGGGACGACGAACCCTCTTTCAGTGCTGTAGATGGCGCCGACGGCCCCGAACCGGCCCGGCAGCCCCAGAGTCTCACCGCCGCCCTGCGCGACCGCGACCGCAACGCCCGCTTCCAGGCCCGTGGCCGCCGCTCCCGCGGACGCCGTCGCGGCCCGCGCGAGCGCGGCAACGAAATCGAAGATCCGAATGCACCAGCCCCCATCGCCGAGGCGGTGGCCCCGGCCGAGACGCGCGAGCGCCCGGAACGCAGTGAACGCTCCGAACGCCCCGAACGGAGCGAACGGAGCGAGCGGAGCGACCGCGGGGACCGCGATCGCCGCGAACGTCCGCCCCTGCCCCAGATTACCGACCTGCTGAAGCCGGGCCAGGAGATCCTGGTCCAGATCTCGAAAGAGCCCATCGGGGCCAAGGGCGCCCGCATCACCTCGCACATCGCCCTGCCCGGCCGCTTCTGCGTCTACATGCCGACGACCGACCACAACGGCGTGTCCCGCAAAATCAGCTCCGACGAAGAGCGGCTCCGGCTCAAGCGGATTCTCCAGACCCATCGCACCGGCATGCCGGGCGGCTTCATCATCCGGACCGCCGGGGAAGGGCAGAGCGAAGAGGAACTCGCCGCCGACATGAACTTCCTCTACAACCTCTGGCTCGATATCCGCTCCAAGGCCGAAAAGAAGGCCGCGCCCCTGCTCGTCCATCACGATCTTGACATCGTGCAGCGTACGCTGCGCGACCAGTTGACGACCGACTACAAAACCATCTGGCTCGACAACGAAGAGTTGTACGAAAGCACGGTTAACTTTGTCCAGCGCTTCCAGCCGGCGCTCGTCAATAAGGTGAAGCTGTGGACGCGCCCCGTGCCCATCTTCGATACCTTCAACATCACCGCTGAACTCGAAAAAGCACTGCGGCCGAAGGTATGGCTCAAGTCCGGCGGCTACATCGTCATCAACCAGACTGAAGCCCTTGTCGCCATCGACATCAACACCGGCAAGTACGTCGGTAAGTCGAACCGCCTCGAAGATACGATCGTCAAAACCAACACCGAAGCGGTCAAAGAGATCGTCCGGCAGATCCGTCTGCGCGATCTCGGCGGCATCATCGTCGTCGACTTCATCGACATGGATGAGCGCAAGAACCGGCAGAAGGTAATGCAGGCGCTCGAAGAGGCCATGCGAGTGGACCGGGCGCCGTACAAAATTCTCCAGTTCAACGACTTCGGCCTGGTGGCGATCACCCGCAAGCGCGTCAAACAGTCGCTCGAACGCAGTCTGTGCATGCCCTGCACCTACTGCGAAGGTTCGGGTACCGTGAAGAGCGTGCAGACCGTGATCGGCGAGATCCTGGCCGAAGCGCAGAAACTCTCCCGCGCCGTCGACGGCAAGGAGGTTATGCTGCGGGTGCATCCGGAGGTCGCCAAAGTCCTCAAGTCCCACAAGAATCAGTACCTCGAAGAGCTCGAAGGCATCTTCAAGAAGCCGGTGCTCGTCAAGGGCGACGCCTCGGTGCACATCGAGAAGTACGATCTGGGCTGATGCGGCGCTGGCTGACAGTCGCATCCCTCACCCTGGCGCTCGCCGCGGGCCAGGACCTCCGGGTCCGCAGCGAGTTCCAGCGCCCGGGCCCGGACGGCGAAGTGGTGCCTGTCGATAAAACCGAGCGACCGCGGGAGATCCTCTCTCCCGCGGTCGCTCGCAACGCATATGCCTCCTACTTTCTGACCGTCTCGCTGCCGGCCGGCGTCGATTGGTATCTCGAGGTGGGGCAGAATCCGGAAAACGCCGTCCGCGCGGTGCTCTACCAGACCGTGCCCGATGCCGCCGGCGTTCCCGACGAACTGACCAAGGTGGAGATGCCGGTCAAGGGCCGGACCGAGCGGCCGGAGGTGCGCAGCTATTGGCGCGATCTCTGGGTCGAGAGCGGCGCGCCCGTGCGCCGCATCAAGGTCGAGCCGCAGGTGTGGGTGGGCGACCGCTGGCTGGTCTATCCCATGGAGGTGCGCGTCCAATGGGCCACCGTACCGGCGGTGACACAAAAATTTTGGGGCCTGCCGGCTTCCACTCTGCGAGCCGACGCGGGCGTAGTCAACCCATGGCGGGATGCGCTCTGCCGTCCGCTGCCGGCGCAAACCCAGCCGGAAAAAACCACCGTCCGTCTGCTGCAGCATCGCAATGTGCTGCAGGATGTCGCACTCGCGAAAAAGATGGGCGCGGCAGCGGCAGGTGCCTTGCAGGCCGGAGGCATCTCGTTGACCAACGAAGCCTGGTGTGCGGCGCCGGTGGAAGGTTGGCAAAAAGATTTAGCCCCCGAATGGTATCTCCGCGTGCGTGACTTCCTCTACCGGAACGCGGTAAACTAAAAGAGATTTGTCGCGGAGAGGTGGCCGAGTGGTTTAAGGCGCACGCTTGGAAAGCGTGTGTACTCGAAAGGGTACCGC
The DNA here is from genome assembly GCA_026393985.1 of Acidobacteriota bacterium. Lineage (GTDB taxonomy): Bacteria > Acidobacteriota > Terriglobia > Bryobacterales > Bryobacteraceae. Next base: position 42,566 of record JAPKZB010000003.1, on the reverse strand, counting down.
GGGTTCGAATCCCGCCTTCTCCGCCATCTTTCTTGCGCTCCCGCTGTGCCACAATAGGCTCAAGCCCCGTGTGTCTCCCGGTTCGGAGGGATAGCGCCCATGTTCGATTTCGATCCGCTTCGCTCCTTCGGCCACCTGTTGCGGTTCGCCGTCATCGCTGTGGCGGTGCAGGCCCAGTGGGGCGAAAGCGAAGCCGATTTTCCCGTCGCGGGCGGATTCCATTTTGTCCGGCTCGAGTATCGGGACCTGCCCGCCCTCAGCCGCGGTCGCGGCTGGTGGCGTCAGGACTGGCCCGAAGCCGATGCCCATTTCGCTCAGGGCGTCCGTCGCCTCACCCGTATCGACAATGGCGTTCCCGTCCACGTCCCCCTCACCGACGACCGCCTCTTCGACTACCCCTGGATCTACGCCACTCAGGTCGGCTACTGGGACTTGAGCGACCCCGAAGTCAACCAGCTCCGCGAATACCTCAACCGCGGCGGCTTCCTCGTCACCGACGACTTCTACGGCGATCGCGAATGGGAGCTCTTCCGCCACACCATGGCCCGCGTCTTCCCCGACCGCCCCATCGTCGATATCCCCGACCACGACCCCGTGCTCCACGTCGTCTACGACATCACCGAACGGACCTTTATCCCCGGCCTGCGCCACCTGCGCCGCGGCCCCGACGGCCTCATCGGCGTCAGCCCCCAGGCCACCGCCCCGCAGTGGCGCGCCATCTACGACGCCCACGGCCGCATGGTCGTCGCCGTCAACTTCAATCAGGATGTCGGCGACGCCTGGGAGCACGCCGACATGCCCGAATACCCGGAGAAGATGACCGCCTTAGCCTACCGCTTCGGCATCAACTACATCCTCTACGCCATGACGCACTGAGCGCCCCTACTTCTCGGCCCCCTCGGTCGGCGCCACGCCCTTCTTCGACTCGCTCTGCGGTGAATCGCCCAGCGCCAACTGCACCCCGGACTTGAGCAGCGACGTCTCGCCCGGCCCCTGATAGAACGAGTAGCCCTTCCGCGTCGACTTCCACGCCAGCGGCCCCGCCACTTTCTTCCCCGCCGCCAGCACTGCGTCCCGCACCTCGGACACCATCGCCTCGTACTTGGCATCGCCCTGCTGCAAACCCGAAAAACTGCTCAAATCGGTGCTGGCCACAAACACCACATCCACCTCGGGAATCGCCGCCAGCTCCCGGGCGATCTTCACCCCGGCCGGCGACTCGATCATGGCGACAATCATCATGTTATCGTTGGCAATCCGCCGGTAGTCCGGCCCGTAGAGCGCCCCGTACTGCCCCCCGCCCAGGCTCCGCTTGCCCTTGGGCGGATACATGGCGAATCTAATCGCGTTCCTCACCTTCTGCACATCGTCCACCATCGGGATGATAATGCCGACGGCGCCCAGGTCCACCGCCTTCTGGATGTCGCCTTCGGTCGCATCCGGCACGCGGATAAACGGCATCGCCGGGGCGCCCTTGCACGCCATCACCATGTGCGCCACGTCCTGATAGCTCATCGGGCTGTGCTGCATCTCGATCCACAGGAAATCGAAGCCTGCGTTCGCCATCGCGCAGTAGGTGTCCGGATTGCCGATGTTGACCGTCCCGCCCACCACCTGCTTACCGGCCGCCAGCTTCTGCTTGACGGTATTGAAAATGCGCGGCTGGTTCTGCGCCGGCAGCGTGGCGGCGCACAGAACCAATCCGGGAAGGACCAATCGAAGAGCTCTGATCATTGCCATACCATATGTCAAATCGCCGCCGAACGAAAGCGGCGCGGCCGCGGCGTGAACTCCGTCTCCGGCTCGAGCGGAAAAATCGGCCGCGCGCAGCGCGTGTGACCCAGGTACGGCAAATTCGCACTCGTCGAACCCGGCGCGTCGATATTCAGAATCAGCTCCGCCCCGTCATCAAACATATGCGGCTGGCAGTGCGGGCTCTTCACCACCGTGCCGTCAAAGTAGGCCGGGTCGAGCCCGTGCGCCAGAAACAGCGACCGGTCAAACAGGTTCACCGCCTGACTAATCACCACCACCGTGATGTTCCCCGCCGCCAGCACCGCCGTCGGCCCGCCGTCCCAGATCTCCCCGTTCGATTCGCTCCGGAACCGCCCATCCGACAGATGCCGCACCGTGCCCGTGAACTCTAGCGGCGTAAACCTCCCCGGGTCCAGCGTGCCGCCCAGCGGCGCCGTCACTGTCGCGCCAATGCCGGCCGCCATCGCCGCCCGCACCGCCGGGGCATCCACCACCGGCAGCAGCACCGTCCGCCGCACCCCCTGCTCAAGCAGCTCCCGCAGAATCGCATTCGAATCCCCCGACGCCCCCGAACTCGTCGCATCCGCCGCATCCACCAGCACCACCCGCCCCGTCGCCTGCGCAAACCGCGCAATGCTCTCGCCGAGCGGCGTCAGCGGTTGATGCAGATGGTGCCGCATCGCCCAGAAAGTCTCGGCGATCCGCACCGCCTCGGCCTCGGCCGCCGCCGCATTGGCCTCCCCGTCCGCCACCAGCAGGACGTTCGAAAGCAGATCCGGCACGTCCGTAAACGGGTTGCCGATGAACATCCCACCCGATAGTCCTCCCGGGCTATTCTCGAACGCGATCGCCGCGCGCACGCACTCGCCCCAGCGCCCCGTCGCCGTCTTCAACTCGTTGCCCCGCACCAGCGCCGGAATCGGCACCCGGATCGACACCGGCTCCACCTCGCCCCGGAGCACCCGCAGCAGCAGCCGCGCCGAACGCTCGCCCGTCTCGTAGAAGTCCACGTGCGGATAGGTATGGTACAGCACCACCGCCGAAGAATGCGTGAGGATATCGTCCGTCAGAATGCCGTGCAGGTCGAGCGAGGTCACCAGCGGCACCCGGTCGCCCACAATCTTCCGCGTCTCGGCCAGCAGATACCCCTCGCAGTCGTGGATCGTCTGCGCCGCGCACGCCCCGTGCAGGCAGAAGTAGATGGCATCGGCGTCCCGGTTGGCCCGCACGGCGGCGAGAAACTCTTCGGCCAACCGGGCAAACGCCGCATCGGCCAGGGTGCCTCCCGAGGTGATGGCCCGGGCGCTGTAGCCGCCGACGAGTTCCACCTCCGGATGGCCGGCCCACACCGCCATGGCGCCGGCTACTTCCGAACGCAGGCCGCGGTGGGCCGCCAGCACCCCCTCGCCCCGTGCGATCAGAAAGTCGCGGTACTGGCCCAGGTGCGGATTGAAAGAAGAGATCTCCTGCTTCAGTTCGTTGATGAGGATTTTAGGCATAGGGAATGGTCTCGTGCGCGATCACAGCCACGCAATCGCCCTGGGCGACGCGCGATGGGGAACGGTTGGCGATCAGCAGCCCCGCGCTCGGGGAAACCACGAGCGCCGGCGGCCGATTCGGGTCTTCGAGGTCGTGGATGCGGCCCAGCACATCGCCGGTGGCTACGGCGCCGCCGAGGTCCACGGTTGCCTCAAACAAACCGGAAATCGGGGCAAAGCGGTAATCTTCGCGGTCGAGCGATTGTACCCACCGGGCCGGGGCCTGCCGCGGCGCCGGCGCGCCGTCGACCACCCCGATGTGCCGCAGCACGTTGCCCAATCCCCGTTGTGTCAGCCGGTGCAGCGAAGCTGTGACGGTCTCCCCACCCCCCAACTCGGTCGTGATCACCACCTTGCCCTGCCGCTCGGCCTCGGTCGGCAGCAAGCCCGCCCCGGCCACATCGGTGTAGAGAAAACAGAATTCGGTAAGAAACGCCTCGGTGGCGGCGAACATCGCCGGGTTGTCCACCAGATGCATATGGGCGCAGGGAACGAAGTTCATGCTGCGGCCGCCGGTATGCAGGTCGATGACAACGTCGGCCAGCGGGAAGAGCACGCTCGACAGAAAATGCGCCAGGACCTGGCTTGGTGTGCCGGCCGGGTCGCCCGGAAAGCAGCGGTTGAAGTTCCGCCCGTCCAGCGGCCACAGCCGCGTGCCCGCACTCGCCGCCGGCGGGCTCAGCGTCGGAATCAGAATCAGCCGGCCCCGCACCTGCGCCGGCTCCAGCTGCCGCCAGAGATGATGGATCGCCACCTGCCCCGGATACTCATCGCCGTGGTTGCCGGCCATCAGCAGCACCGTCGGCCCGGGTCCATTCGCAATCAAGCAGATCGGCACCTGCAGGTTCGCCCAACCGCCCAGGTTGTAGGAGTACGGAATCGCCAGATGGCCGGGATACTTGCCGTGGGCCGCGTCGAGCGGCACCGAACACGAGACGGGAGAGACAATCATATCGAGCCTTATTCTACAGGCACCGGGGCAGGGAAGGCGGTCGCCGTCATCACCCGTTCACACTTTGATGATCTAATGAATCGATCATGCGCCGCCTATTCTGCCTGCTCACCTTCGCCGCCCTCCTCCTCGCCCAGCGCCCCGGCCCCATGCCCGGTGGCTACAACCTCCCCAACGGATGGCGGATCACCCCCGTCGGCCCCGCCGTTCCCACCGAAGACATGACCCTCCAGTTGATGCCGTCCCCCGACGGCAAGGTCATCATCGGCCTTCACGCCGGCTTCAACCCCCACGGCCTCGACGTCATCAACCTCGCCTCCTGGGAGGCTGTCCAGCGCATCCCCATGAAGTCCGCCTGGTTCGGCCTCGGCTTCAGCCCCGACGGCAAAACCCTCTACGCCTCCGGCGGCAACGCCGACAGCCGCCAGAACCCCCAGCGCGCCCCCATCTACGCCTACTCCTACGCCAACGGCAAACTCAGCCCCGAACCCACGCAGCGCTTTGACGAAACCATCCCGCTCAACAAAATCCTCTGGGCCGGCCTCGTCCACCATCCCACCAACGGCAAGCTCTACGCCGCCAACCGCGGCACCGGCAACGAACCCGGCCACCTCGTCGTCTTCGACGCCGCCACCGGCAAACTCCTCGAACGCATCCGCACGCAGATCAACCCCTACGACGTCGTCCTCTCCCGCGACGCCAAAACCCTCTACGTCTCCAACTGGGCCAGCGCCTCGGTCTCCGTCATCGATGTCGCTACCTCCAAAGTCGTCCGCACCATCGACGTCGACCCCAACCCCAACGACCTCCTGCTCGCCTCCGACGGCCGCCTCTTTGTCTCCTGCGCCAACAAAAACAGCGTGATGGTCATCGATACCGCCAAACTCCGCCCCACTGAACGCATCAACGTCGGCATCACCGCTCTCGCCCCCGAAGGCTCCACCCCCAACGCCCTCGCCTTCGATGACGCCAACAAGATGCTCTTCGTCGCCAACGCCGACAACAATGCCGTCGCCGTCATCAACGTCAAAGAGCAGGGCGAAAGCGCCATCCTCGGCTTCATCCCCGCCGGCTGGTACCCCTCGGCTCTCTCCTATCTGCCCGCCACCAATCAGCTCATCATCGGCAACGCCAAAGGCCTCGGCGGCTATTCGAACGTCACCGGCCCCACCAGCCCCCTCCGCCAGCCCGGCATGCCCGAAAACAGTGTCCGCAGCCTCCAGAAAGGCTCCGTCCACCGCGTCGACCTCAAGAACCTCAAAAACGAACTCGGCAAGTACACCGCCCAGGTCCTCGCCAACATCCCCTACCGCGACGAACAGCTCACCCGCGCCGCCGCCCCCCAGCAGCCCTCCGTCATCCCCGCCGCCGTCGGCGTCGGCTCGCCCATTGAACACATCGTCTACATCATCAAGGAAAACCGGACTTACGATCAGGTCTTCGGCGATCTCAAGCAAGGTAACGGCGACGCCCGCCTCACCATCTTCGGCCGCGAGATCACGCCCAACCATCACAAGCTCGCCGAAGAGTTCGTCCTGTTCGATAACCTCTTCTGCGACGGCGAAGTCAGCGTCGACGGCCACTCCTGGTCCAACGCCGCCTACGCCACCGACTTCAACGAAAAGCTCTGGCCCATCACCTACGGCGGCCACTCGAAATCCGGCATCTCGAACGCCTACATCCCCAGCGGCGGCAACCTCTGGGACGTCGCCAAGGCCAAAGGCCTTACCTATCGCAGCTACGGCGAATACGCCACCCGCTCAAGCGACGGCACCACCATGGAAGCCTCGCCCGGCATCGGCAACCTCTACGCCCACGTCTCGCCCAAGTTCAAACTGCCCGGCATGCGCGACACCGCCAACGCCCAGGTCTTCCTCGCGGAACTCGACGAGTTTGAACGCAACTTCGCCTCGCCCGACCCCGCCCGCCGCCTCCCCAACTACTCCGTCATGAGCCTCGGCGAAGACCACACCCAGGGCACCCGCCCCGGCGCCCCCACCCCCCAGGCCGCCGTCGCCTCCAACGACTACGCCCTCGGCCTCATCATCGACCGCCTCTCCCGCTCCCCCTACTGGCCCAAAACCGCCATCTTCGTCATCGAAGACGACGCCCAGAACGGCCCCGACCACGTCGACGCCCGCCGCACCGTCGGCCTCCTCATCAGCCCCTACACCAAACGCAAAACCGTCGACAGCACCCTCTACACCACCACCTCCATGCTCCGCTCCATCGAACTCCTCCTCGGCCTGCCCCCCATGAGCCAGTACGATGCCGCCGCCACCCCCATGTACAACGCCATGGGCACCACCGCCGACCTCACCCCCTACACCCACGAAAAGCCGCGCATCGATCTCAACGCGCTCAACACCGCCCTCGCCTGGGGCGCCAAAGAGTCGCTCGAAATGAACCTCGAAGAGTACGACCGCGCCCCCATGCTCGCCCTCAACGAAATCATCTGGAAGAGCGTCCGCGGCGCCGCCAGCGAAATGCCGCTACCGATCGCCCGCTTCCACTTTCGCAAATAGCCGCGTCACTCCCAGCCACTGCTGCCGCCAGAACCCCCGGCCATACTCCCGGTCATCGTCGATGCCCGTCGCCGGGTAGGTCCGCGAAAAGTCCGCCGTGCCGAACAAAATATCCCACACCGGAAACAGCGTCGCCAGATTCGTCGCCGTGTTGACGTGCCGCGCGTGATGCGTCCGGTGGTACAGCGGGCTCACCAGCAGCCGGTCCCCAATCCGCCCGAAACTCATCCGGATGTTGGCGTGCGACAAACTCTCAATCGCCCCCGCCGCCAGCGTCACCATCAGAAAGTCCGCCGCCGGCACCCCGATCACCACGGCGAACCCCGCCCGCAGCAGCGCCGCCACCGCCTGCCCCAGCAGATGCTCCCGCTCATCGGACCAGAACGTCATCTGCCGCTGCGAATGGTGCACCGCATGAAGCGCCCACCAGCGCCGATAGGTATGCTCCCCGCGGTGTCGCCAGTAATCGAGAAAGTCAAACGCCACCGCATAAGCGAGCAAACTCAGCCACGGCCGGTCCCGCAAAACCGGCAGTAAGTCCTCGAGATTCGGCGGAATCACATCGCGCAGCCGCAGCGCCGCGTGCACGGCATCCACCGCCGGCTGCAGCACGATAAAGAAGAAAATCGGCAGAATCCCCAACCGCGCCAGCAGCGTGTACACCACGTCCACCCGCGTCTCCGCCCGGTCTTCCCACCGTTCCACCGGAAACAGCGCCTCGAGCGGCCGCAGCAGCGCCCACAGCACGACGACCTCGATCGCCCCCAGTAGAAACAGCTCCGACCACTCGTAGGCCAGCTCCGCCCAGCCCATCAAATCCCACCGGAACAGCAGCGGCTGCAGCACGGCCTCGTACAGCCAGGTATGCAGGGCATTAAAAAGTTCACGCATCGCGCACTAACTCCAGTCTAGCCCCTACAATAGCGAGAGCGATGAAACTCAAGGCAGTAATCACGGCAGCCGCCCCCGGCCAGCGGCACATCCTGCACCAGACCCTGGCGACGCCCGACAACCGCCGGCCCACCATGGGCGACTTCCTGCTCGAACTCCTCGCCGACGCCGTCGACGAAATCGGCATCGTCATCCCCGCCGGCGACCGCGCCCCCATCGCCGACCTCTTTGCCCCCTCCGGCCGCCGCATCACCCTGATCGAGCAAACCGAAGCAAAAGGCTACGGCCACGCCCTCTATCAGGCCCGCGACTTCGTCGGCGCCGAACCCTTCCTCCATCTCGTCGGCGACCACTTTTACCTCGCCGACCAGGGCCCCGTCAGCGCCCTCACCGCCGAACTCGTCCGCCTCCACGCGGCCGAAGGCTGCAGCGTCAGCGCCGTCCTCCCCACCCGCGAAGGCCTCCTGCCCTACTTCGGCGCCGTCGGCGGCCCGGCCCTCGGCCACGGCCTCTACCAGGTCGAAACGGTCCTCGAAAAACCCACTCCCACTCAGGCCGAACGCGAACTCGTCGCCGCTGGCCTCCGCCAGGGCCACTACCTCTGCTTCTTTGGCATTCACCTGTTCTCGCCCGGCCTCATGGAGATCCTCCACACCCACCACACCGCCACCGGCGCCGTCCCCGGCCTGTCCCTCGCCCTCCAACTCCTCGCCCGCCAGGAACGCTACCTCGCCACCGTCCTCCCCGGCCGCCGCTTCGATATCGGCAGCAAATACGGCCTCCTCCAGGCCCAACTCGCCCTCGGCCTCCAGGGCGCCGACCGCGACGAGATCCTCTCTCTCATGCTGGAGCTCACCGCCCGATGACCCTCGTCGACCGCATCACGGCCCGCGCCCACGCCCCCTTTGAAGAGTGGACCGCCGGCCGCCCTCTCGCCGACCTCCTCGCCGAAGCCGCCCGCCTCGAAGCCTTCCGCAAGGACGCCACCAATCTCTACGACCGCGTCCGCGCCCTCGTCTTCCTCTCCACGCTCCACCGCTTCTCCATCGGCCCTCTCGCTCCCGCCTCAGCCCTCATCCCCTACCGCGCCATCGAACACATCCGCGCCCGCCGTTTTGAACAGGCCATCGCCGAACTTCTCGCCCCTGGCCTGGCGAGCCCCGCCCTCAGCAGCGCCCTCGCCACCGCCTACCGCGGCCTCGCCTTCCAAACCCTCGCCGACCAGGTCCGCCAAAGCGTCCGCCGCTTCCCCGGCAACCAGTGGATGTTCCGCACCGGCCACCTCGCCGACTATCCCCTCCGCCTCCGCCCCGAACTCACCACCCCCGGCCCCTTCCCCGTCCTCCACGAAGCCACCCCCGTCCGCATGGACCTCTCCCACAGCGCCTGGAGCGACATCTTCTTCCTCGCCATGGACTACCCCGCGGGCGCCCGGGTCATCAATATCTCCGTCGACCTCGCCGTCCGCGGCTCCGGCGCCGCTCCCCGGCCCCCCGTTGAAGCCTTCCTCCGCGTCATCGACGAACCCGTCCTCCGCCTCGTCAGCGTCGACCTCGGCGCCGCCGTCGATATCTCCTCCCTCGACGAAGTCTTCGACTTCGCCCGCGACTATCTCGGCCTCCTCAAAGCCGCCGTCATCGCCAGCGGCCTCGTTCCGGCCGGTCTCGAAGGCAGCGGCCAGCGCCTCCCGGCCCTCCTCGCCCGCCTCACCGGCCGCGCAGGTTGCGGCCTCGAACTGGTAAGCCAGGTCAACGACATCCCCAAAGGCAGCCGCTTCGCCGTCAGCACCAACCTGCTGGCCTGCCTCATCTCCCTCTGCATGCGCTCGACCGGCCAGATCCGCGCCCTCACCGGCCCCCTCGCCGAGGACGACCGCCGCCAGGTCGCCGCCCGCGCCATCCTCGGCGAATGGCTCGGCGGCAGCGGCGGCGGCTGGCAGGATTCCGGCGGCGTCTGGCCCGGCATCAAACTCATCGCCGCCGAAGAGGCCGCCCCCGGCGACCCCGAGTTCGGCGTCAGCCGCGGCCGCCTCCTGCCCCGCCACCGTCTCCTCGACGAGGTCCCCGCCGCCGCCCGCCGCCGCCTCGAAGAGTCGCTCGTGCTCGTCCACGGCGGGATGAGTCAGGACGTCGGGCCCATTCTCGAAATGTGCACCGAGCGCTATCTCCTGCGCAGCGGGCCCGAATGGCAGAGCCGCCAGCAGGCCGTCGCCCTCCTCGATCAATTGCAGGAAGCCCTGCGCCAGGGCGACATCCAGCGCCTCGCCTCGCTCACCCAGGCCAACTACGACGGCCCCATTCAGTCCATCATCCCCTGGGCCGGCAACGCCTACACCGAAGCCCTCATCGCGCAGTGCCGCGCCCGTTTCGGCGACGGATTCTGGGGCTTCTGGATGCTCGGCGGCATGAGCGGCGGCGGCATGGGCTTCGTCTTCTCTCCCGCCCTCCGCCCGGCCGCCCTCGCCGCCATGCCCTCCATCCTGGCTGAAACCAAACAGGCCATGGCCGCCAGCTTCCCCTTCGCCGTCGAACCCGTCGTCTACGACTTCACCATCAACGAACACGGCACCATGGCCGACCTCCGCCCCGGCGCCGACGCCCTCCTCAGCGCCCCCTACTATCTCCTCCGCGCCCCCGCCGACCTCCGCCAGGAGCCCCGCCTCCTCACCCCCGAACGCCGCGCCGAACTCACCCGCTTCGCCCACCAGTACAGCAGCCACACCGAAGCCCTCTTTGAACGCCTCCTGCCCAAAGAGGCCGCCGCCCACCGCGGCGCCGGCGCCGAACTCGCCCAACTCCTCGCCGCCAACGGCTTCGACCCCGCCGCCCACGAACAGCTCCGCGCCGACTACCGCGCCGGCCGCGTCGGCCTTGCGCAAAACCGCCTCCCCGCCAATACCCTCATCGAAGACGTCCGCCCCGAACACGTCGCCACCCCTACCGCTCAACACTCCGCCCTCGGCGACCAAGCCCTCCGCCACGGTCGCCTCGCCATGGTCACCATGGCCGGCGGCGTCGGCAGCCGCTGGACCAAAGGCGCCGGCGTCGTCAAAGCCCTCCATCCCTTCCACCGCATCGGCAACCGCTACTGGAGCTTTCTCGATATCCAGCGTGAAAAGGCGCGCCGCGCCGGCGTGCCCCATCTCGTCACCACCAGCTACCTCACCTACGCCCCCATCGCCGCCACCGGCGTCCGCGTCTCGGCCGGCCGCAGCATCGGCCTCCGCATGGTCCCCACCGTCGCCGACCTGCGCTATCTCTGGGAGGTCCTCCCCCAACAGCAGCTCGACGCCCAGAAGCAAAAGGTGCGCGAAAGCGGCCGCTCCAGCCTCCTGCAATGGGTCCGCGCCGCCGGCGAAGCCAGCGACTACACCGACAATCTCGCCTCCCAGTGCATCCACCCCGTCGGCCACTGGTACGAACTCCCCAATCTCCTCCGCAACGGCACTCTCGCCGCCCTCCTCGCCGAACAGCCCGCCCTCGACTATCTCTTCCTGCATAACATCGACACCCTCGGCGCCACCCCCGCCGCCGACCTGCTCGGCCACCACATCGCCTCCGGAGCCGGCATGACCGTCGAAGTCATCGGCCGCCAGTACGACGACCACGGCGGCGGACTCGCCCTCGTCAACGGGAAGCCCCGCCTTGTTGAAGGCCTCTGCCTGCCCAGCGAGCAAATCGAGTTCGGACTCCGCTTCTACAACACCGGCAGCTACTGGATCACCATCGAGTCGCTTCTGGCCGCCTTCGGCCTCACCCGCTCCCAACTCGCCGACCCCGCCCACGTCGCCGCCGCCGTCCGCCGCACGGCCCAGCGCATGCCCAGCTACATCACCATCAAGGAGGTGAAGCGCCGCTGGGGCCGCGGTCAGGAAGACGTCTTCCCCGTCGCCCAGTTCGAACGCCTCTGGGGCGACATGACCGCCCTCGACGAACTCGGCTGCCGCTACGTCGAAGTCCACCGCCAGCGCGGCCAGCAGTTGAAGGATGTCTCCCAGCTCGACGCCTGGGTCCGTGACGGCTCGGCCGCCGCAGTTGTCGGCCTGCTCGGGCTTTGTTAGTTTTTTAGAAGCGCACTGGCCGAAGCGAGTCCGTTGTGCGCGTGTTATCCATAAAGGATCATGACCAAGGAAGAGTTTCTCGCTGCTTGGCAGCGGACCGCCCCCGACGATGCTCCCGCCCTCGAGCAGCTCTACAACACCTACAACGCCGCCAACCGGCCAGCCATCGAGAGTCTCGCCGCCCTCGCCGAGCAAAAGGACGGTCTCGGCCCTACCGCCGCCGCCACCCTCGCCCTGCTCGAAGAAGCCTCCTGGCCTGTCCTCGAACGGGTGAACGACTACCCCCGCCTCGCTCGCTTCGGCCGCCTCGTCACGGGCCTCGAAGCCAGAACCACCGCCTATCTCCGCCGCGCCCTCACCGACTTCCGCACCGTCCCCCTGCCCCCCTACCACGAGCGCATCGAAGTCCCCGTCCCCGTCACCCGCATCGCCGACGAAGCCTATCTCGCCCTCCGTCGCTTAACCGGCGGCGAGTCCGAACTCGACGCCCAAATGGAAGCCGATCTCTTCCTCGCCCAGCCCAACCCCCAGCGCAACGCCGAAATCGAAAACTACCAGCGCACCGGCGTCTTCACCCGGCTCCTCCCGCCGGCCGACGAGTAGACCACCATGCCCGACTACACCATCGAGGCCGGCGATTGCCTCCTCAACATCGCCCACGACCATGGCCTGCGCTGGGAGTCCATCTGGAACCATCCAAACAACTCCCAACTCAAGGCGCGCCGCGAAGATCCCAATATCCTGCTGCCCGGCGATGTCCTCTTCATCCCGGACAAGCGCCTCAAAGAGCACCAGAAGGCCACCGACCAGACCCATAAGTTCGTCCGCCTCGGCACCCCCGCCAAAGTCCGGCTCCGCCTCCTCGACTTCGAACGCCGTCCTCGCTGCAACGTCCGCTACTCGGCCAACGTCGACGGCAACCGCGCGGAAGGTGCCTCCGATGGCGACGGCATGATCGAGTTCGTCGCCCCGCCCAACGCCCGCGAGGTGCACCTCGTCCTCACGGAAAACGGCCGCCAGGAAGAGCACCGCCTCCAACTCGGCCACATGGATCCGCTCGACACCCTCTCCGGCCTCCAGCGCCGCCTCGCTAACCTCGGCTACCACTGCGGCGGCGAAGACGGCGAACTCGGCGATGCCACCCGCGCCGCCCTCCGCGCCTTCCAGCGCGAACGCCAACTCCCGGAGTCCGGCGAACCGGACGACGCCACCCGCTCGGCCCTCCGCCAACTCCACGGAAGCTGAACCCATGACCCCCCTCACCCTCGTCGAACAACTCACCCGCGGCCAGCACGACCCCGCCACGCCCGCCCGCCTCGCCCAGGAACTTCTCGCCGACTCCCGCTACCCGGCCACCCTCGCCGCCGCCGAACTCCCCACCGCCGGCCGCAAAGCCATGGCGCTCCTCGACGTCGCCCGCGAACCCGCCCTCGCCGTGCTCGCCGCCTCCGCCCCGGCCAACGCCGTCGCTGACGAAGTCTGGAAGATCCGCTATCTCGGCCAGGAGATGAACGGCCTCCGCCGCGATGCCCTCCGCCGCCTCGCCCCCCACTTCGCCGATCGTTCTCCGCTCGCCGAAGGCCTGCGCCTGTGCGATGCCGTCTACGTCCTCGCCACCCGCCTCCTCCACCACCCCGGCGTCCCCGGCTTCCGGGAACTTCCGGAAAAGGAGCGCAACGCCGCCATCCAGGCCTTCCGCCAAAGCGACCTGTTCCTGGAGGCCACCGGCCAATGAGTTCCATCCCCGCCGCCATCAGCCGCCAGTACACCGGCTCCACCGCCCACTCCACCCTCGCCCCCGCCTACGAGCGCCGCCGCCTCCGCATCGCCTTAGGCCTCGAAGCCCACCAGGACCAACTGCCCGCCCCCTGGCAGTTACAACCCTATCTCGACTCCGTCCTGCCCCAATACCCCAATGTCGAAAAGGTGAGTAACTCGGAGTACCGGAACCACCGCCAGCGCGTCATCTTTGATCTCCGCGAAACCACCGACAAATCCGTCTTCCGCCAGTGGCTCGAAACCCCCGAACTCCACGTCATATACCTCGGCCACGCCCGCAACGGTCGCGGACCCTGCTTTGGCCGCGTCAACGCCAATCACGCACGCAGCGAGGACTGGGGCGAAGGCAACAACCCCACCACCAGCGGCATGTTCCGCATGGGCTTCCCCTTCCTCGCCATCCGCGTCGCCGAAATCCCCGAACACGGCTATCACGCCTACCTGCTCAAAGAGTCCGAAGGCCTCCCCCCGGCCTCCCGCTGCCACCCCCAGCTCCGCCCCTATCTCGGCTCCCTGCAGCCCCGCACGCCCGACCAATTGCGCGCCGGCCTCGCTCCCTTCCTCCACGGCCACCAGCCCGCCGACCGCTACTGGGCCTACCAATCCGGCGACGAATGGAATGTCATCCACCACGCCGGTTGGCAAAACACCCGCAGCCAGCCCTCCGACTGGGGCGCTACCCGCGTCCGCTGCCGCGTCTTCTGCCACTTCGGCTGCAACTCGTTTACTCATAACTACCCCGTTGTCCGCCGCCTCGCCGGATGGCGGCGCGACGGCAATGACCACTACGCCTTCTGGACCACCAACCTCTCCTCCGAACCCACCCTCGCCCTCTGGGTCGCTCACCTCATCACTTACGATGTCGAAAACGCCTTCGCCTCCTGGCAGCCCAGCCTCGCCGACGCCGTCACCCGCACCAACCGCAGTCTCCGCGCCGCGGGATGTTCCTACCAGGTGATTTAAATGAGCTCCCTGCCCGCCCACCTCCCCGCCATCAGCCGCCAGCACACCGGCTCCACCTCCCACTCCACCCTCTCCCCCGTCTACGAACGCCGCCACATCTGCATCGCCCACGGCACCGAACGCCACCCCGATCAACTCCCCAACGAGTGGCTCCTCAATCCCTACTTCGATCCCCTCCTCCCCCGTTTCCCCCACGTTGAAAAGGTCAGCGACCACGAATACCGCAATCACCGCCAGCGCGTCATCTTCACCATTCGCGAAACCACCGATAAATCGGTCTTCCGGGACTGGCTCGCCACCCCCGAACTCCACGTCATCTACCGTGGCCACGCCCGCCATGGCCGCGGACCCTGCTTTGGCCGCTCCACCCCGGATGCCATGAAAACCCAGGACTGGGGCGAGGGAACCAACCCCGCCACCACCGGAATCTTCCGCATGGGCTTCCCCTTCATCGGTATCCCCGTCGCCGAAATCATCGAGCACGGCTACTCCGCCAAACTCCTCGAGGAATCCGAAGGCCCACCCCCCGCCGCCGATTGCCACCCTGACCTCCGCCCCTACCGCCGTCTCCTCGAACCCCGCACCGCCGAGCAGATCCATCCCGAACTCCCCCCCTTGATCCGCCACCACGCCCCCGGCCGCCGCTACCTCGCCTACCCCGCCGGCGGCGCCTGGAACATCGTCCACCACGCCGGTTGGCGCGACACCCACAGCCACCCCAGTGAATGGGGCGCCGTCGATGTCCGCTGCCGCGTCTTCTGCTTCTTCGGCTGCTCCTCGTTCCGCCATAACTACCCCATCGTCCGCAAAATCGCCCGCTGGCGCCGCGAAGGCAACGAACGCTACGCCTACTGGACCACCTCCCCCTCCCGCTCCGTCACCCCCTCCCGTTGGATCGCCAACCTCATCACCTACGACGTCGAAAACGCCTTCGCCCCCTGGGGGCCCAGCCTCGAGTACGCCGTCTCCCGCACCAATCGCAACCTCCGCGCCGAAGGCTATACCTTTCAACTCATCTAACCCCGCCCCGCCCCCTCTCCTGATAGCCTAAGGAGCAAGGAAACCCCACCCATGCACCTCTCCCGGCGCCATTGCCTCGCCACCGCCCTCGCCCCCCTCGTCCCCGCCGCCGCCCAACCCGCTCCCCCCCTCGCCCTCGGCCACCGCCGCGAACTCTTCGTCGACTCCTTCCTCATCGAGAAACTCACCGGCGCCGAACTCCGCCTCGGCTCCCCCATCGACACCGGCTCCGCCTTCGCCTTCGACCGCCCCTGGGAAGGCCGCTTCTGCAACTACGTCACCGTCATCCCCGACGGCGACCTCGTTCGCCTCTACTACCGCGGCGTCCCCAACGCCGGCGCCGACGGCCGCGGCGACGAAGTCTACTGCTACGCCGAATCCCCCGCCGGCGGCGCGCAATTCACCCGCCCCAACCTCCGCCTCCACACCGTCCGCGGCCACGCCGAAAACAACGTCATCCTCGCCGGCAACCCCCCGCTCCAGCACAACTTCTCCCCCTTCCTCGATACCCGCCCCGGCGTCGACCCCGCCGCCCGCTACAAAGGCATCGCCGGCACCCAAAAAAGCGGCCTCGTCGCCTTCCAATCCCCCGACGGCATCCACTGGACCACCCTCCGCCCCGAACCCGTCTTCCGCGACGGCGCCTTCGACTCCCAGAACCTCGCCTTCTGGTCCGCAGCCGAACAGCGCTACGTCCTCTACTACCGCACCTTCAAGAAAATCAACGGCACCGGCTACCGCTGGATCTCCCGCGCCGTCAGCCGCAACTTCGTCGACTGGGAAAACCAGGGCGAAATGGACTTCGGCCAGGCGCCCCCCGAACACCTTTACACCAACCAGACCAGCGCCTACTTCCGCGCCCCCCACCTCTACGTCTCCCTCGCCGCCCGCTTCCTGCCCGGCCGCCAGGTGCTCACCGAAGCCGAAGCTCGCTTGATCAACGTCGACCCCGGCTACTTCAAAGACTGCTCGGACGCCGTCCTCCTCACCTCCCGCGGCGGCACCCATTACCAACGCACCTTCCTGGAAGCCTTCCTCCGCCCCGGCCTTGGCGTCGAAAACTGGGTCTCCCGGTCCAACTACCCGGCCCTCAACCTCATCCTGGCCGGCCCCCGCCACATGGCCTTCTATGTCGTCAAGAACTACGGCCAGCCCTCGATTCACCTCGAACGCTACACCCTCCGCCTCGACGGCTTCGCCTCCCTCCACGCCGGCTACGCCGGAGGCGAAATGCTCACCAAACTCTTCACCAACGACGGCAGCGAACTCAGCGCCAACTTCTCCACCTCCGCCCCGGGCGGCCTCCGCTTCACCCTCGAAGACCCCTCCGGCGCCAAACTCGCCGAATCGGCCGAACTCATCGGCGATGAAATCGACCGCCCCGTCCGCTGGCAGGGCGGAGCCAACCTGAGCGCCTGGGCCGGCAAACCCGTCCGCCTCCGCGTCGCCCTCAAAGACGCCGACCTCTACGCCATCCAGTTCCGTCGCCTCTAGCGCCGCGGCCGCGCCGGCGGCCTCTCGAACGCCTTCGGAAACGGTGCCGCCCCCGCCCCTTTCGGGTTACGCAGGTTACTCACCCCGCCCTTGTCCCGGTACAGCGGCATATTCATCCCGTCCGTACTCTCCAGAATCGCAAACAAACGTTGGTTCATCCTCCGGACGATCTCCTGGTGAGCCGGACTATGGATCAGATTCTGTAACTCCCGCGGGTCGTTCTGAATGTCATATAACTCATCCAGATCCCAGATGCCGTGGTAACGGATGTACTTATACTGGTCCGTCCGCAGCGCGTGCATCGTCGGCGTCTGCGGAAAGTTCCGCTCCCAGTAATACTCATAGAGCAGGGAATCGCGCCATGTCACCGTCTTGCCCTCGAGCAGCGGCAGAAAACTCGCCCCGTCCCCGCCCGCCGGCGCCGCCACCCCCGCCGCCTCGAGCACCGTCGGCATGATGTCGAGGTTGGCGATCACCTGCGTCACCGTCTGCCCGCCCCGGAACAACTCCGGACACCGCGCCAGCAGCGGCACCCGCATCGACTCCTCGTACGCCGTCCGCTTGTCGATCAACCCGTGCTCCCCAAAAGCGAACCCGTTGTCGCCCATGTAGATCAAGAGCGTCGAATCGAGCTCCCCCCGCCGCTCAAGCAGCTTGAGCAACCGCCCCACGCTTTCGTCCACCGCGCACAGCGTCTCGGCGTACTGCCGGTAGTACTCTTCAATATTCAGCGTCGAATGATACGGGTAATCCACCCCGTGCCAGCTGTTGCGCTGATTCTGCACCCACATCGGCCGGTCCGTCGCCGGGGCGTCGAGCGATGCCGGCGGTACGAACTTCGCGTCCTTGAATTTCCCCTTGTGCCGCTCGGCCGGCACAAACTCCGCATGCACCGCCTTGTGCGAAAGGTACAGAAAGTACGGTCCCTTCTGCTGCTCGATAAACTCGACGGCATAGTCCGTCAACTCATCCGTGATATACCCTGTTTGGGGTAGGTTCTTCCCGTCCACGTTCAGTCCGTTCGCGCTTGGCAGGTAGGTCCCCTGGCCTCGGAACGATACCCAGCGGTCAAATCCCGGCTGCGGCGCATCGGACTCGCCGCCCATGTGCCACTTACCAAGGAATGCTGTCTTGTAACCCGCTTTCTGTAAGTGGCTGGAAAAGTAAGTGGTTCCCGCCGGAATGGCCGTGTTGTTATCTACGATCTTATGTTTGTGCGCGTACTTGCCGGTGAGAATCGTCGCCCGCGACGGCGAACAAAGCGCCGTCGTCACAAAGGCATTCTTCAGGTGCGCGCCCTCCCGCGCCAGCCGGTCCAGATGCGGCGTCTCCACAAACGGCTGGCCCTTCAAAAAACCCAGCGCATCGTACCGGTGGTCGTCGCTCAGAATGAAGATGATGTTGCGCGGTTTCCGCCGCTGCTGCGCGCTTGCCACCACCGGCAGCGTCTGAAGAAAGGTACGTCGGTTCATCGTAGCTCCTCAGTCTGACAAAACTCGCGGGCAATCTGCACATACGCCTCCGCCGCCGCCTCAACGCTCTCGAGCTCCACCCACTCCTCCGCCGCGTGCGCCCCCGCCCCCGCCGGTCCCAGCACCAGCGTCTCTATCCCCGCCGCCGCGTACAGCGCTGAATCAAACCACGGCGTCTGCCCCACCAGCCGCGCCCCCGGCAGCGCCCGCTGCGCCAACTCCACCAGCCGCCCCGTTGGCTTCGTTTCGTAAAATGGCCGCGCGAACACCATCCGCGCCCCCGCCGGCATCTCCGCCGCCGCCTGCTCCGCCGTCTCCCCGGGCACCAACCGCCGCTCGACGCGAATCGTGCACCCCGCCGCGTACGTGCTCCAACCCGTCCCGCCCTGCACCATCGCCACGTGCAAACTCGGCGGCCCTAGCAGCGGATGCCCCGGCCGCCCCGCCAGCTCCGCCCGCAGCGCCGCTAACCGCTCCAGCACCGGCAGCGCCTCCAAATTGGCGTCCACCCCCAGGTCCGGCCGCGAACCGTGCGCCGCCCGCCCCTCCACCGTCCACTCAAACCACGCAAAGCCCTTGTGCGCGACGCACAGGTCGAGCCCCGTCGGCTCGGTCACAATCGCCGCATCGGGCCGGTAGTGCCGCAGCACCTCCTCCGTACCCAGGCTCAAAAACTCCTCATCCGCCACCGCCGCCAAATAAACATCCCCCCGCAGCCGCGGCATTCGCTGCATCGCCACCATCGCCGCCGCCAGCGACCCCTTCATGTCGTACGCCCCCCGCCCGTACAGCCGGCCGCCCTCCACCCGGCCCGAATACGGCTCCGCCATCCCCTCCACCCCTACCGTGTCCATGTGCGCGTTGAACATCAAGCTCCGCCCGCCCCCCGTCCCCGGCAGGCGCACCACCACCGATGGCCGCCCCGCCGTCGCCTCCAGGCGTCTCACTGCAAATCGGCCCCCCGCAAACTCCCGCTCGACAATCGCCGCCACCGCCCCTTCGCCCGGCGCCCCCGCCTCGAGCGACGGGTTCACTGAGTTTGTCCGGACCAACTCCTGAAGTAGCGCCAGCATGAAGCATTACCATAGCAGGGTGAGTGCGAATGCCGCGATGTCGTGGTTGGTCGGCGGGGTGCTCCTCGTCTTCGTCGAATTCTGCCGCCCCGGTTGGGTCGTCTTTGGCGTGGCTGGGGGCGTCATGGCCGTTGTCGGCGGCTACCATCTCGCCCTGCGCGGCATGCTCTGGGGCTTGCTTACTCTTGCCCTCTGTTGGGCCGTACTAGCCTTGGCCGCCCTCGGCGCCTGGCCACGCTGGGTGGGCTGGGTCGCCTCTGTCGCTCTGCCGTTGCTTTGCTGGAGAATGGACGCCCATCCGGCCATCCTCGTGCCGCTCATCGGAGCCACCTGGTGGCTCCTCGGCATCGCCGGGCGCGCACTCCAAAACAAGAGTGGTCTAAACTGATTTATACCCTCGCGATTTCTTTGTCAGAATAGGGAAAGGTTTTCAGGAGCGATATGGCCCGCAACGAAGAAGGCGAATTCGAACTGGTGCTCGGCAACAAACAGTTGCTGAGCGTATTTTTCATCCTGGTGGTTCTACTGGGAGTATTTTTCACGATGGGCTATATCGTGGGACGAAACAATCCGAGCCTGGAGGCGGCCAATCTCGCCGTGGCCCGCAAACCCGCCGGCGGCCCAGCCGGCCCTCCGCGCGAGGTCGATGCCACCTCGCCCGCACCCACCGCGCCCCGCGTAATCGACCCGCCCAAAACCGAAGCCCCCAAGGCCGAGCCTCCCAAGGCCGAGCCTCCCAAGTTAGCCCCTCCTAAAGTCGAGCCGCCCAAAACCGAGATCGCCAAAGCCGATCCCGTCAAACCCGAACCCCCGAAAAAGGAGCCGGAAAAGCCCAAGCCGGCGCCAACCGAACCCCCTGCTGCGACCGCCGTCGGCAAGCCCGCTCCCGGGTCCTATCTCCAGGTCGCCGCTATCGACGTCAAAGGCGCCAACATCATGGTCGACTCCCTGCGCAAGCGCAGCTTCCAGGCCATCATCGCCCCCGGCCCCGCCGACCGCCCCAACATTGTCCGCGTGCTGGTCGGGCCGCTAAGCTCTCCCGAAGAGGTCGCCCGCGTCCGCACCCGCCTCGAATCCATCGGCATGAAGGGCGCCGTGCCCAAGAGAATCTAGCGTGAGCGAGCTGGTCCAGATCACCGCCCGGCCCCGCCTGCCGGAGTGGCTCCGCAAGCCGGAAACTCATTTCGAGTCCGTGCATCTGCTCAAGCGGGAACTCCGCCAAAAGCGGCTGCACACCGTCTGTGAGTCCGCCCGTTGCCCAAACATTCACGAATGCTTCCACCGCGGCGCGGCCACCTTCATGATCCTCGGCAACCTCTGCACCCGCGGCTGCGCCTTCTGCTCCGTGCCCAAAGGCTCGCCCGCCAAGCGCGAATTCACCCTCGATCCCGATGAGCCCGAACACGTCGCTGCTATGGCCACCGAAATGGACCTTCGCTACGTGGTCATCACCAGCGTCAACCGTGACGAACTCCCCGATGGCGGCTCCCACCACTGGGCGGCTACCGTTCGCGCCGTCCGCCGCCGCCTCCCCGCCGCCAAAGTCGAAGTGCTCACCCCCGACTTCTGCGGCGACACCGATGCCGTCGCCCGTGTCCTCGATGCCGGCCCCCACGTCTTCAACCACAACATGGAGACCGTCCAGCGCCTCTACTCCCGCGTCCGCCCCCAGGCCGGCTACCAGCAGTCGCTCGACGTCCTCGCCTTCGCCCGCCGCTACCAGCCCGGAACGCTCACCAAGTCCGGCCTCATGGTCGGCCTCGGCGAACGTGTCGAAGAGGTGGAGGAGCTCCTGCGCGATCTCCGCGCCGCCGATGTCCACATCGCCACCATCGGCCAATATCTTCAGCCCACCCGCCGCAACATGGCCGTCGCCGAGTACGTCACTCCGGAACGCTTCGCCGCCTACGAACACTACGGCCGCGGCATCGGCTTTCAAATGGTGTTCAGCGGGCCCTTAGTGCGCAGCTCCTACATGGCCGACCTGGTGGAAGAACATGCCGTTTCTGCTCGCGGCGATTAGCGGCGTCCTACTGGCGCTGGTCTTTCCCCGCTACGACGCCTGGTGGCTGGCGCCCGTGGCGCTGACGCCCCTCACGCTTGCCATGGCCCACGAATACGTCCCGCTCCGGCGGTTCCTGCTCGGCTGGGTCATGGGGCTCCTGTTTTGGGCCATCACCTGCTCCTGGATCGCCTCGGTCCTCGAAGTCCACGGTGGCCTGGGCTTCTGGGGCGGCTGGGGCTCGTTCGCTCTGTTCTGCGTCCTCAAGTCGATCCACTACGGCGTCTATAGCTGGCTCGGCGCCATCCTCGTCCGCCACTGGTACGGCCCTCCCGCCATGGCGCTTCTCTGGGCCGGCCTCGAACGCACCCAGGAGCCGCTCACCGGCTTTGGCTGGCTCATGCTCGGCAACGCCGGTACAGAGATCCCCATGGCCCTCCGCCTGGCTCCTTACACCGGCGTCTACGGCATCTCCTTTGTCTTCGCCCTGATGGCCATCTGCCTCGCTCTCGTCCTCCTCCGCAAGCCCCGCCACCACACCGCCTGGCTGCTCTTCGTCCTGCTGCCCGTCTTCCTGCCCAAGGTGCCGGAAGGACTCAAAACCGCCGGCTCCGCCGTCGCCGTCCAACCCAACTTCCCGGTGCTCGGCGATTGGGCCACCGACCTCTACCGCCAGCAGAAAGATCTGCTCACCTCCCTCACCCTCGCCGCCGGCCGCTCCCGGCCCCCGGACCTCGTCCTCTGGCCCGAAACCCCCACCCCCATCTTCTTCGGCACCGACCCTGATCTCCAAAGCCGTGTCCGCGACATCACCGCCACGCTCCGCGCCCCCATGCTCTTCGGCTCCATCGCCCGCAGCGCCACCGGCCAGGCGCTCAACACCGCCCAGTTCGTCAACGCCAAAAGCGAAACCGGCCCCCGCTATGACAAGGTCTACCTCGTCCCCTTCGGCGAGTACGTGCCGGAGCTCTTCTCCTGGGTCAATCAGGTCAGCGGCGAAGTCGGCGCCTACACCCCAGGCCACCGCGTGGTCACCTTCCCGGTCGACGGCCGCTCCGTCGGCGCCTTCATCTGCTATGAAAGCGCCGTGCCCCACCACGTCCGCCAGTTCGCCCGCGCCGGCGCCGAACTCTTCGTCAACCTTTCGAACGATGGCTACTTTTTCGCCTCCGCCGCCCGCGAGCAGCATCTCCAACTCGTCCGTATGCGCGCCGTCGAAAACCGCCGCTGGATCCTTCGTGTCACCAACAACGGCATCACCGCCGCCATCGACCCCGCCGGCGCCGTCCGCCAAACCTTTCCCGGCTTTCAAGCCATGGCCGGTACGCTCAGCTTCGGCTGGCGCTCCGACCTTACCCCCTACACCCGCTACGGCGACTGGTTCTCCTGGGCCGGACTCGCCATCGCCTTCGCCTGCCTGCTCGCCACCCAGTGGCCCCACTACCTGCCCGAGGCCGTCAGAGCGGAACGTCGATCATCGTGAGGATGCTCTCGAGCAGCCGCTCGGCCGCCGCCGTTCCCCGCTGCGCCCCCGCCGTTCGGGCGTGCAGCACCACCCGGTGCGCGAAAACCGGTACCGTCAATCGCTTCACATCATCCGGCGTTACGAACCCCCGGCCCTCCACCATCGCCAGCGCTTGGCCCGCCCGGTACAGCGCCTTCGCCCCCCGCGGGCTCACCCCCAGCGCCAGCGCCTCGTGCGTCCGCGTCCGCTCGACTATCGCCAGCAGATAGTCCACCACCGCGTCTTCGACGTACACCCCTTCCACCGCCTGTTGCAGCTCGAGAATCTCTCCCTGCGTGAGCAGCGCTGCCGGCGCCGCCCCCGCCTCCGCCGACCCCCGCCGCAAAATCTCCCGCTCGCTCGCCGCATCCGGATACCCAATCCGCAGCCGCAGCAGAAACCGGTCCAACTGCGACTCCGGCAGCGGATACGTCCCGTGGTGCTCCACCGGGTTCTGCGTCGCAATCACCATAAACGGACGCGCCAGCGGATACACCCGGCCGTCGATCGAAACCTGCTGTTCGTTCATCGCTTCCAGCAGCGCCGATTGCGTCTTCGGCGTCGCCCGGTTGATCTCATCGGCTAGCAGAAAGTTCGTGAAAATAGCCCCCGGCTTGAACTCGAACTCCTGCGTCCGGGCGTTGAACACCGTTACGCCCAGCACGTCTCCCGGCAGCAGATCGGCCGTAAACTGAATCCGGTGGAAGCCGCTGTCGACGGCCCGCGCCAGCGCGTTGGCCAGCGTCGTCTTGCCCACCCCCGGCACGTCTTCAATCAGCAAATGCCCGCGCGCCAGCAAACCCACCAGGCTCAGCCGCACCACCTCCGCCTTGCCGCGCAGCACCGTGCCGAGATGAGCTTCCAATTGTTCGAGGCGGCTGCGCAGCGCGACCGAAAGATCGCTGGCCGATGGCGCCATCATGCGTATACTCCCTTTGAAACAAGATACCCTGATTCTGTGGAAGAATCCTATCTCCGCCGCGCGATCTCCCTGGCCTGCGAAAACGTCGCCGCCGGCGGCGGTCCCTTCGGCGCCGTGATCGTCCGCGGCGGCGCTGTTCTCGCTGAAGGGGTCAACCGCGTCACCGCGCTGTGCGATCCCACCGCCCACGCCGAAGTCACCGCCATCCGCGCCGCCGGCCAGGCCCTTGCCACGCACGACCTGTCCGGCTGCACCATCTTTGCAAGCTGCGAGCCCTGCCCCATGTGCCTCGGCGCCATCCTCTGGGCCCGCCTCGACCGCGTCATCTACGCCGCCACCCGGGCCGATGCCTCCGCCGCCGGCTTCGACGACGCCGCCTTCTACGCCGAACTCTCGAAGCCCCCCGCCGCCCGCCGCACCCCCGTCGAACAGGCCCTCGCCGCCGAAGGCCTCGCCCCGCTGCTTGCCTGGCGCCAGTTTTCCGCTAAAGTACCTTACTAGTGGGCGATCTCTCTCTCGACGCAATCTACAAGGACTTCCCCTCGCACCGGGTAGTCGACGGCATCTCGCTGACCATCCCCCAGGGCTGCTTCTACTCCCTCCTCGGACCCTCCGGCTGCGGCAAAACCACCACCCTCCGCATGATCGGCGGCTTTGACGAACCCGACCGCGGCACCATCCAGCTCGGCGGCCGCACCCTCAACGGCCTGCGCCCCTACCAGCGCCCCGTCACGACGGTCTTTCAAAACTACGCCCTGTTCCCCCATCTCACCGCGGCCGAAAACATCGCCTTCGGTCTCGAGCGTAAGCGCGACCCCGACGCCGCCTCCAAAGTCAAAGCCGCGCTCGACCTCGTCCAACTCACCGCCAAAGCCGACCGCCTCCCGGCCCAGATGTCCGGCGGCGAACGCCAGCGCACCGCCCTCGCCCGTGCCCTCGTCGTTGAACCCGAACTCCTGCTGCTCGACGAACCGCTCTCCGCCCTCGACCCCAAACTGCGCAAGCAGATGCGTCTCGAGCTCAAAGAACTCCAAGCCCGCATCGGCATCACCTTCCTGTTTATCACGCACGACCAGGAAGAGGCGCTCTCGCTTTCCGATCAGATCGCGGTCATGCACAAAGGCCGCCTCGAACAGATCGGCACCCCCCAACAGATCTACCTCCAACCCGCCACCCGCTTCGTCGCCGGCTTCCTCGGCCCGGTCAACTGGGTCGGTGATGTCGGCGTCCGTCCCGAAGCCACGCGCATCTCCCGCGAAGCCCCCGGCCCCGGCGCCCGGGCCCTCGAAGCCACCGTCAACTCCTCCATATTCCTCGGCGACTGTCTGCAGGTGGAGACCCGCACCCCGGCCGGCGACCACATCATCGCCCAAATCGCCCACGGCCTCGGCGAGTTCCGCCGCGGCGACCATGTCCACGTCTGGTGGCGCACCGACGACGAGATGGCGCTCCCCCAATGAGCCGCCTGCGCGCTCTCTTCCTGCTCCCGGCCTGGGCTTTCACGCTCCTGCTCTTCCTTGGCCCGCTGCTCATCATCGTCGTCTACTCGCTCGAAACCAAGGGCGTCTACGGAGGCGTCGTCCCGCCCTGGACCCTCGAAAACTACGCCCGCCTGCTCGACCCGCTCTACGGCGTTATCCTCCTGCGCTCCTTCCTCATGGCCGCCGTCTCCACGCTCGGCTGCATCGTCCTGGCCTTTCCGCTCGCCTACTACATCGCCCGCTCCGGCCGCCGCAAAACCCTTCTCCTCAACCTGGTCATGCTGCCCTTTTGGACCAGCTTTCTCGTCCGCACTTACGCCTGGATGTTCCTGCTCCGCGACACCGGCCTCATCAACTCTGCGCTCCTCGCCGCCGGCCTGATTACCGAGCCCCTCCCGCTGCTCTACAACGACGGCGCCGTCATCGTCGGACTCATCTACGGTTATCTCCCCTTCGCCGTGCTACCGCTCTATAGCAATCTGGAGCGGCTCGACAAGTCGCTGCTTGAAGCCGCCGCCGACCTCGGCGCCCGTCCCTGGCAAACGCTTCTCCACATCGTGCTGCCCCTCACCGCCCCCGGCCTCCGCGCCGCCGGCGTCCTCGTCTTCATCCCCTGTCTCGGCGCCTATCTCACCCCGGACCTGCTCGGCGGCGGCAAGAGCATGATGATCGGCAACCTCGTCCAGAACCAGTTCACCTCGGCCCGCGACTGGCCCTTCGGCTCGGCGCTCTCACTCGCCCTCATGGCTATCGTCATGCTTCTGCTCTGGGCCCTGCTGCGGCGCGATGGGGGAGAGATGTTATGAGGCAGCGGCTGCTTCCGCTCTACGTCCTCAGCGTCTACGCCTTCCTGCATGTCCCGCTGCTGATCCTGTGCGCGTTCAGCTTCAATTCCTCGCGCTTCACCCTCTGGGAGGGCTTCTCGTTCGTCTGGTATCGCGCCATGTGGAACGACGCGGCCCTCGCCGAAGCCACCTGGAACTCGCTGCTGATCGCCGTCGCTTCCACCGTCATCGCCACCGCCGTCGGCACCCTCGCCGCCTACGGCCTCTGGAAGAAGAACGCCCGTTTGCTCTCGGGATCTCTCTATCTCTCGCTGGTCACCCCCGAGATCATCACCGGCATCGCCCTGCTCGCCACCTTCCAGTGGGCCTTCCGCTACTTCCACCTCCAACTCGGCATGCACACGGTAATCCTTGCCCATGTCACCTTCTCGATTGCCTACGTCCTGCTCGTCGTCATGGCCCGGCTGCGCACGGCCGACCCCGCGCTCGAAGAGGCCGCCCTCGACCTTGGCGCCACCGAGTGGCAGGCCTTCCGCCTCGTCACGCTCCCCATGCTCCGTCCCGGCATCGCCGCCGCGGCGCTGCTCGCCTTCACGGTCTCCTTCGACGACTATGTCATCACGTCGCTGGTCGCCGGTGTCGACTCGGAAACCCTGCCCATGATGCTCTACGCCATGGCCCGCCGCGGCGCCAACCCGGTCGTCAGCGCCATCTCCACGGTCATCCTCGTCGCCCTCGGCGCCCTCATCCTGGCTTCTGAAAGGCTGCAGAAATCATGAAGCGCCGCGCTCTGGCCTTCTCGCTGGCGGCCTTCGGGTGCGCGCCCGCCCGGCCTCGCCTCAACGTGTTCAACTGGTCGAGCTATGTGGCGCCCGAGACCGTCGGCAACTTCGCCGCCGAGTTTGGCGTCCGCGTTCGTTACTCCGTCTATGAGTCCAACGAGGAGATGCTCGCCCGCGTCTTCAGTGGCAACTCCGGCTGGGACGTGGTCTTCCCCACGCACTACATTGTGCCGCCTATGCGCGAGCAGGGCCTACTCGCCCCGCTCGACCATTTCCGGCTGCCGAATCTCAAAAACCTCGACCCGGCCTTCGCGCGCCCCGGCCTGCTCACCCACGCCGTACCGTACATGTGGAACGCCACCGGCATCCTGTTCCACCAGAAGCTGCAACCCCCGCCTACCGCCTGGGCCGACCTCTGGGACCCTCGCTTCGCCGGCAAGATCACCATGCTCGACGACCCCGCCGAGGTCCTCGCCGCCGCCCTGCGCAAGCTCGGCTACAGCCTCAACACGAGCGATCCTACCCAACTCCGGGCCGCTCAACGCGAAGCGCTGCGCCAAAAGCCGCTCCTGCGCGCCTATCTCAACTCCGAAGTCCGCGACCAGGTGGTCGCCGGCGACGTGCTCGCCGCCCAACTCTGGTCCACCACCGCCCAGCAGGCCATCGACGCCGCCCCCGGCCTCGATTTCGTCTATCCTCGTGAAGGCTTCCCCGTCAATCTCGACTGCGCCGTCATCCTGCGCGAAAGCCCGCGCCAGGCCCTCGCCCACGAGTGGATCAACTACCTGCTGCGTCCCGAGGTCAGCGCCCGCGTGGCGGATTCGATGCGCACCGCCACCGCCAACCTCGCGGCCAAGCAAATCCTTCCCGCCGCCACGCGCGACAACCCTACTCTTTATCCGCCCCCCGACGTCATGGCGCGCGCCGAGTGGTTTGCCACCATGTCCTCCTCGGCGCAGCGGTTGCGGGACCGTCTTTGGACTGAAATCAAGTCGGGCTAAAAAGGGGCGGTAGAATTGTAAGAACCAATGATCCCGCTGCTCTCACCCTTTGAGTTCGCCCTGCCTCGGTTGACCTGGGTTGCCGCGCTCGACATCCTGCTGGTGGCGGTGATCATCTATCAGCTGCTCCAGATCGTGCGTGGGCGGCGGGCCGCCCATATGTTTGGCGGCTTGCTTGTGCTGGTGCTCGTTTATCTGGTGGCGCTCGCTTTCCGCATGGAGCTGCTGCGGACGTTACTCGCCACGCTCGCGCCCTATACAGCGTTCGCCATGATCGTCATGTTCCAGAGCGAAATCCGCCGGCTTCTGGCCCGGTTGGGCAAACAGCGGCTCATTGGCTTTGGCTCCCGCCTGCAGCGGCGCGAGACGGTCGATGAGATTCTGCTGGCTCTGCAGCAGTTGGCGCAGCAGAAGATCGGCGGCTTGATTGTGGTGGAGCGGGAGATTGGCCTGCGAACGTTTGTTGAAAGCGGTGTTCCGCTTGATGCGGCCATCTCGCGGGACCTGTTGCTGGCGCTGTTCCACCCAGGAGCGGCCATGCATGATGGCGCGGTGATCATCCAGGGCGATCGCATCGCCGCGGCGGCCTGCTTTCTGCCGCTGACTATGAACCCCGAACTGCTGCGCTACCTCGGCACGCGGCACCGCGCGGCCATTGGCGTAACCGAAGAGACCGACTGTCTGTCGCTGATCGTCAGCGAAGAGACCGGGCGCATCTCCATTGCCCAGTACGGCGAAATTGAGTACGACGTCCCGCTCGAACGCGTCGAGGCGGCGCTGACGAAACGAGAGCGCCCGTCGCTCAAACGGGTCATGGGCGTGGCCGAGGAGCGGCAGGCGTGAAGCGTCTGGTAACCGAGAACGTTGGCATGAAGCTGCTGAGCCTGGCCTTGGCCGGTCTGCTCTGGGTGGCCATCGTCGGCGAACAGGAGCTGAGTAGCTCGGTGTCCGTGCCCGTTGAGTACAAGAACTTCCCGAAGAGCCTGGAGGCGAGTTCGGAGATGGTGAGCCGGGTGAATCTGCTGGTTCATGCGCCGCCCGAAAAGCTCGAAGCGGGCAATCTGGCCGGCGCGGCCTTGGTCGTGGATCTCACCGAGGTCACCCGGCCCGGGGAGCGAACCTTCAATCTCGACCGGCAGAGTCTGCGCCTGCCGCAGGGCGTTACGCTGGAACGCGTGATTCCATCGCAGATCCGGCTGCGCTTTGAGCAGCGCACCGCCCGGGATGTGCCGGTGATTATCCGCTACGCGAACACCCCGATGCCCGGCTACCGGATCCTGAAGCAGGAGGTCTATCCGGAGGTGCTGCGCGTGGTCGGGCCGCAGAGCCGGGTCGAAGAGCTGCAGAGCGCCGAGACCGATCCGATTGATTTGAGCGGGGTGCTGAGTGAGGCGGAGCTGCGCGTGAACACCTTTGTCGCCGACGGGCAGGTGCGGATTGAGGGCCCTTCGTTGGTCCGCGTGCGCATCATCATGGAACGAATCGCCCAACCGGCGTTGGAGCAATAAATGGGCAAACAGCTTTTCGGGACCGACGGCATGCGGGGAGTGGCTGGCCGGTTCCCGCTCGATGCACCAACGGTCTATGCGTTCGGTCGAGCTCTGGGCGAGTGGGCGCGGGCGCATAGTAGCGAACCGCGGGTGGCGATCGGCATGGACACGCGGGAATCAGGCGAGCAGCTCTCCCGCTGGCTGATGGCCGGCCTGAAGGCCGCCGGCGTCACGCCCGACCATCACGGCGTGGTCACGACGCCCTGCGTGGCGTGGATGACCAAGCACGGCCCGTTTGTCGCCGGGGTGATGATCTCGGCTTCGCACAACCCGTACCAGGACAACGGCCTCAAGGTTTTTGCCCACACCGGCTATAAGCTGCCCGACGCCGTTGAGCAGGAGCTCGAAGACCGCATCTTTGCTCTGGCGGGTCCGGAGCCGGAGCCGGTGAGTTGGCGCTGGTTCGGGATGCGCGATCGTCCGTATCGCGAGCACCTGGCTTCCATATTTTCGCACTCGCTCGCCGGCCGGAAGCTGGTGGTGGATTGCGCCAACGGCGCGGCTTTCTCCTCCGGGCCGCTGCTGCTGCGCGAGATGGGCGCCGAAGTGATTGTGCTGGCGGGTGAGCCGGACGGCCGGAATATCAACGCCGGCTGCGGAGCGCTGCATCCGGAAAATCTACAGCGCGCCGTGGTCGAGCACGGCGCCTGGTGCGGCGTGGCGTTTGATGGCGATGCCGACCGGGCGATGTTCGTCTCGGCGACCGGAAAGCTCATTGATGGCGATCATGTGCTCTTCATCCTCGGTCGCGATTTCGAGCGGCGGGGGCGGTTGCCCAAGGCCGAAGTGGTCGCCACCGTAATGTCGAATCTCGGGCTTGAAGTCGCGCTGCGCCGCCACGGCATTACGCTCGTGCGGACGGCGGTGGGCGATAAGTATGTCCTCGAAGAGATGATCCGCCGGGATGCGTTGCTCGGCGGGGAGCAGAGCGGGCACATGATCGTCCACGAGCACGCGACGACGGGCGATGGCGTGCTGACGCTGTTGCTGTTGCTCGATGTCATGCTGCGTGAAGACACCGGGCTCGATGCGTTGACCGAGGAGTTCACCGTGTTTCCGCAGCGGCTCATCAATGTGCGGTTTGCCGTCAAGCGGCCGCTCGAGGAGCAGGCGGGCGTACAGCAGGCGATCCGGGACTGCGAGAGGGAGTTCGGCGACGCCGGGCGGGTGCTCGTGCGGTTCTCGGGCACCGAGCCGCTGGCGCGGGTGATGGTGGAAGGGCCTTCGGCAGGGCGCGTCGAGCACCACGCGCAAGCCATTGCCGCGCAGATCGCGGCGGCCTTAGTATGATGGCAGTCATGAAATTTGTTCTGTTGTTGGCTCTGGCAGTAGGCGCGTTCGCGCAGGAGAAGAAGGCGAAGCTACCGGGTGAAGATTGGGTGCCGCTGTTTAACGGCAAAGATCTCACGGGCTGGACCGAGATTGGCAAGGAGAAGTGGACGGTCGAAAACGGCGAGATCCACGGTGAGGCTACCACCAAGGCCTACGGCTATCTGCGCACCAAAGAGAACTACAAGGACTTTCATCTGTCGATGAAGTTCAAGTGCGAAGGCACGGGCAACAGCGGCGTGTTCTTCCACTCCGAGTTCAAGCCCGGCACGCCGGACATCACGCAGGGACTGCAGTTTGAGATCGACTGCACCATCGGCCAGCACACGGGCGGCCTCTACGGCGACGGGCGGCAGTGGATCGTGTGGCCTTCGCCCGAGAACGAAACCGTGGTGCGCAAGGGCGAGTGGAACGAGTATCTGCTGAAGGTGGAAGGCAACCGCTATGTCTCGCGTCTGAACGGCGTGGTGCTCGTGGACTTCACCGACCCGCGGCCGCGCTCGTTTGACGGCGGCATCTCGCTGCAACTGCACTCGGGCGGCGCGGGGGACATGCGCTTCAAGGACATCCTGATTCGCGACCTGACCAAGCGGTAGCCGCGTTGCTGCGGCTTTACTACTGCGATCATTACGACATGGGCTTGCCGCCGGACCACCGGTTTCCGGCGCGCAAGTACCGTCTGTTGCGGGAGGCGTTGACGGGAGATCGCCGCTTCGCGTTTCACCCGGCGCCGCTGGCTTCCCGTGAAGAGGTCTGCCGGGCGCACGACCCGGAGTATGTGCGGCAATTCCTCGAAGGGGCACTGCCGGCGGCGGCGGTGCGCCGCATCGGCTTTCCGTGGTCGCCGGCGCTGGTGCTGCGGACGCTGGCGAGTGTGGGGGGCGCGCTGGCCGCGACGGAGGCGGCGCACGAGAGCGGCTTTGGCGGGGCGCTGATGGGGGGGACGCACCACGCTTACCGGGCCGAGGGTTCCGGGTTCTGTGTCTTCAATGACATTGCGGTCTCGATCGCTGACCTGCGGCGGCGCGGCTGGGGCTGGCGCGTAGCGGTAGTCGACCTCGACGTGCACCAGGGCGACGGGACGGCGGCGCTGTTTGCGGACGATCCGGACGTGTTGACGCTCTCGTTTCACGGCCGCAACAACTTCCCGTTCCGCAAGCAGA
This sequence comes from Acidobacteriota bacterium, assembly GCA_026393985.1. Lineage (GTDB taxonomy): Bacteria > Acidobacteriota > Terriglobia > Bryobacterales > Bryobacteraceae. Next base: position 10,525 of record JAPKZB010000003.1, on the reverse strand, counting down.
CGAGCCGCATTGATGTGGACTTTGCCGATGGGGCGGGCGATGAGGAGTATCTGGCGGCGCTTGACGAGTATCTGCCGCGGGTGTGGGAGTTCCGACCCGATTTTGTGTTCTATCAGTCCGGGGTGGATGGCTTGCGGGAAGATAAACTCGGCAAACTGGCGCTGACGCATGCGGGATTGGCCGAGCGGGACCGGCGTGTGATGACGGCGGCGCACGGCTATGGCAGGCCCTTTGTGCTGCTGCTCGGCGGCGGGTACGCCGAGCCGATTGAGGCGACCGTGCGGGCGAACGCGAACACGTACCGGACGGCGGCAGGGATCTGGAGCGGCCCCGGGAACGATTGACGGCAGCGGGCGGGCTTCGCTACTCTGAGAGAACTCTGTAGAGGTGCATGAACCACGGTCGCTTGCGGTAGTTCCCGCCAGCGGGAGCGAGCCGGCCAGGGTTTGATGCCGAAGCACGGTGCGCTGTTGGTGAGCGGCCGGGCTGGGGGACGCGGGCGAAAGCCGGTCCACTGTCACTCAAAGAGCCGGTGCAACGCCGGATGCCCTTTCGAGTGGAGCGCTAGAGAGGAAGGCCCGCCTTCTTCCGGCAATCCCTCCCCACAACATACCCTCATGATGAATGTCTTTGCACTGACCCGCGCGCTCATCGATATTGAGTCGATTACCGGTAACGAGGCCCCGCACGTCGCCTATCTGGAGGCGTACCTGCGGCCGCTGGCCGCGCAGTACGGCGGCACGGTGGAGCTGATCGAGGTGGAGCCGAACCGGCCCAACATTCTCGTCACCTTTGGCCAGCCGCTGGTGACGCTGTCGACGCATACCGATACGGTGCCGCCGTTTTTTCCGTCCCGAGAAGATGACGAGTTCATCTGGGGCCGCGGGGCTTGCGATGTGAAGGGCATCATCGCCTCGATGATCAAGGCCGCCGAGGCGCTGCTCGCCAAAGGGACGCGGAACTTCGCCCTGCTGTTTGTCGTCGGCGAGGAGCGGAACTCGGCCGGCGCGTACTTCATGGCCAAGCAGCCGCGCGGGTCGAAGTATCTGATCAACGGCGAGCCGACCGAGTGCCAGCTGGCGCTGGGCTCGAAGGGCGCGCTGCGCTATGAGCTGCACGCGAGTGGACGGATGGCGCATTCGGCGTACCCGGAGCTGGGCGAATCGGCGGTGTTGAAGCTGCTTGATGCTTTGGAGCGGGTACGGAAGATTGAACTGCCGACGCATCCGATTCTGGGGCCGTGCACGTTGAACATCGGGACGCTGGCCGCGGGGCGGGCGCCAAACGTGATTCCGGACGCGGCGAAGGCGGATGTCTTCTTCCGGCTGGTGGATGACCCGGCGCCGCTGCGGGCGGCGATGGCGGCGGCGTGCGAGGGCCTCGTGGAGGCCCGGGAGGTGATCTGCATCCCGGCGGTTCATCTGAAGCCGGTGCCGGGGATTCCGACGACCGTCGTGGCGTACACCACCGACATCCCGGCGTTTGGCGGGGAGTGGGGCGAGCCGCTACTGTTCGGCCCCGGGACGATCCACGTGGCACATACGAGCGAGGAGCGGGTGCCGAAGCGGGAGTTACTGGCGGCGGTGGAGCACTATCAAACGCTGGTGACGCAGTTACTGGAAGGATTGGAATAGATGATTGTGATGAAGTTTGGCGGCTCGTCGGTTGAGTCCGCCGCCGCGATTGCGCGGGTGGCCGGCATCGTCCGGGAGCGGTTGGACCAGCAGCCGGTAGTGGTCGTTTCGGCGATGGGCAAGACGACGAACGGGCTGCTGGCGGCGGCGGAGTTGGCCGCCGGCGGGCAGCGCGAGGCGGCGCAGCAGGGGCTTGATGCGCTCGAGCGGTTCACGCTGGGCGAGGCGGATGCGTCGCTGGCCGCTTTCATTGCGCTGCACTTTCAGGAGTTGGGCGCGTTTCTCGATGAGCTCACGCAGATTGGCGAGTTTCCGGACCAGTACGTCGATTTGATCTCGAGCTACGGGGAGCGGCTGTCGTCGAAGATCGTGGCGGTGGCGTTTGAGAAGCTGGGGCTGCGGAGCGTGCACGTGGACGCGCGGGAGGTGTTGATCACCGATCGGCGGCACAAGCAGGCGGCGCCGCTTTACGCGCGGACCTACGCCAAGTGCCAGAGCATTCTGAAGCCGCTGGCGGAGATGGGCAAGGTGGTGGTGCTCGGCGGGTTTATCGGCTCGACGCAGGACGGGTTTACGACGACGCTGGGCCGGGGCGGGAGCGACTTTTCGGCGGCGATCTTCGGGGCGGGCCTCGGGGCGAGCGAGATCCAGATCTGGACCGATGTCGATGGCATGCTGACGTGCGACCCGCGGATTCTGCCGGGCGGGCACCGCGTGAAGCTGATCAGCTTTGCCGAGGCGGCAGAGCTGGCTTACTTCGGTGCGAAGGTGCTGCATCCGGCGACGGTGGTGCCGGCGGTGGAGAAGAACATCCCGGTGCTGATCTTGAACTCGCGAAATCCGGCTTCGCCGGGGACGCGGATTGTGGCCGAGGCGGTGGCTTCGGCCAACGTGGTGAAGTCGATTGCGTGCAAGCGGGGCATTACGCTCGTGAACATTCAGAGCCTGCGGATGCTGATGGCGCATGGCTTTCTGCGGCGGATCTTTGAGACTTTCGACCGGTATGCAACGCCGGTGGATATGGTTTCTACCTCCGAGGTTTCGGTTTCGCTGACGATTGACATGACCGAGAACCTGGAGGCGATTGTGGCGGAGCTCTCGAAGATTGCCGAGGTGACCGTGGAGCGGGAGCTGTCGATCATCTGCCTGGTGGGCGAGGGCATCAAGAAGACGCCGGGCGTGGCGGCGCGGGCGTTTGGCGCGGTGCGGACGGCGAATCTGCATATGATCAGCCAGGGCGCTTCGCTGCTGAATTTGAGTATGGTGGTGGAGGACCGGGAGCTGCCGGCGGCGGTGGCCGCGCTGCACGCCGAGTTCTTTGCAACGCTCGACGGGAGGGTATTTGAATGAAGCTGGCACTGATTGGCTACGGCAAGATGGGGAAGATGCTCGAGGCGCTGGCGCCGGAGTACGGGCTGGAGGTCGGGCTGATTCTGGACGAGCACAACAACGCGAACTTCGAGGGGCTGACGGCAGCGAACTTCGTCGGGATCGATGTGGCCATTGAGTTCTCGATACCGACGGCGACGGTGCGGAACGTGGAGGCGCTGACGGCGCTGCGGGTGCCGGTGGTGATCGGGACGACGGGGTGGCTGGGCGAGATGGACCGGGTGCGGGCGGCGAGCGAGCGGCACGGGAGCCCGGTGGTGTGGTCGCCGAACTACTCGGTGGGGGTGAACGTGTTCTTCAAGCTGGTGCACGAGGCGGCGAGGTTGTTGAAGGAGCAGCCGGAGTACGGGGCGTATGCGTGGGAGATCCACCATGACGAGAAGAAAGACGCGCCGTCGGGGACGCTGCTGAAGCTGGTGGACGAGATGAAGACGGCGGGCTACGGGCGGACGATTGACGTGAGTTCGAACCGGGCGGGGCGCGTGCCGGGGACGCACGAGATCGGCTTTGACTCGGCGGCGGATACGATCACGTTGCGGCATACGGCGCGGAGCCGGGAGGGATTCGCGCGGGGGGCGCTGCAGGCCGCCCGGTGGGTGGTTGGCAAGCAGGGCTTTTACGAGTTTTCCGAGATCTTGTTTGGAGTGAGGTAAGGAACCATGTTTACAGGATGCGGGACCGCGTTAGTAACGCCTTTCCGGCGGGACCAGTCGCTGGACGAGGCGGCGCTGCGGGCGCTGGTGCAGCGGCAGATCAGCGAGGGCATTGATTTTCTTGTGCCCTGCGGGACGACGGGCGAATCGCCAACGTTGACGCACGCCGAGCACCTGCGGGTGGTGGAGATCACGCTTGAGGAGGCCAAGGGGAAGGTTCCCGTGGTGGCCGGGGCGGGGGGCTACAACACGGCCGAGGTGATTGCGCTGGCCAAGGAGTTGGCGGCGATGGGGGTGGACGGGCTGCTGTCGGTGACGCCTTACTACAACAAGCCGACGCAGGAGGGCCTTTACCAGCACTATGCCGCGATTGCGGCGGCGGTGGCGACGCCGATTGTGGTGTACAGCGTGGCGGGACGGACGGGCGTGAACGTGGAGCCGGCGACACTGCAGCGGCTGGCGGCGATTGAGACGATTGTGGCCGTGAAGGAGGCTTCGGGCAACATCAGTCAAATGGCCCGCGTGATCCACGAGGTGCCGGAGAGCTTTCATGTGCTGAGCGGGGACGACTCGATTACGATTCCGCTGACGGCGCTGGGCGGGAAGGGCATTATCTCGGTGGTATCGAACCAGATACCGGGGGAGATGACAGAGCTGGCGCGGAAGGCGCGGCTGGGCGACTATGACGGGGCGCGAGCTCTGCAGCGGCAGTGGCTGCCGTTGATGGAGGTGAACTTTGTCGAGTCGAACCCGATTCCGGTGAAGTACCTGATGGCGAAGATGGGGCTGCTCGAGCCCGTGTGGCGGCTGCCGATGTGCCCGCCTTCGGCGGCGGCGATGGCGAAGTTGGATGCGGTATGGGAGGCATTGCTTGCAGGCAAGAATTGAAGAGGCGTTTGATAACAAGCCGGCGGGCGGCTACACGGAAGAGCACTGGAAGCTGTTCGGTGAGTTCAAGGCCGCGCTGAACGCGGGTACGATTCGCAGCGCGTCGCCGGATGCGGCGGAGAAGACGGGCTGGCGGGTGAATGCGTGGGTGAAGAAGGGGATCCTGCTGGGGTTCCGGCTGGGGGCGATTGTGGACATGTCGGTGGACCCGCAGCGGCAGCCGTTCATGGACAAGGCGACGTACCCGGTGCGGCAGTTTCCGGCGGGGGCGGGGATCCGGATTGTGCCGGGCGGGTCGAGCGTGCGGGATGGCTGCTATATCGGCAAGTCAGTGACTTGTATGCCGCCGATGTACATTAACGTGGGCGCTTACGTGGGCGACGGGACGATGGTGGATTCGCATGCGCTCGTGGGTTCCTGCGCGCAGATTGGGGCGCGGGTGCATCTGTCGGCGGCGGTGCAGATTGGCGGGGTGCTCGAGCCGGTGGGGGCGCTGCCGGTGATCATCGAGGATGATGTGCTGTGCGGGGGCAACTGCGGCGTGTACGAGGGGACGGTGGTGAAGACGCGGGCGGTGCTGGGGACGGGGACGATTCTGAACCGGTCGACGCCGGTGTATGACCTGGTGAACGGGACGGTGATCCGGGCGACGGACGAGGAGCCGCTGGTGATTCCGGAGGGTGCGGTGGTGGTGGCGGGTTCGCGGGCGGTGACGAGCGGGCCGGGCAAGGATTGGGGGATCTCGATCTATACTCCGGTGATCATCAAGTACCGGGATGCGAAGACGGACGCGCGGATTCAGTTGGAGGATCTGCTGCGGTAGGGAGCGCTGGCGGCTAGCTGTTTTGCGATTCGAAGCCAGTCGTGGCGCCCCGGGTGGGCGGGTTGAGTTTTCAAAGAGCGGAAAGCGGTTCGTGGGCGGCCGCGGCCTCGCGAAGGGCGTTTTGCGATACGAACCCAAGCTCGGGGTGGAACGACTGGCTGGCGGCGCGGTAGGTTGTTTCGGCGGCCGTGAGGTAGCACAGGCCGTGCTGGCGGGCGGGGTCGCGATGGAGTTTTCCGCGGGTTCTTGCTGTTTTCAGGATAACCGTTGCGTTCCGGGTTCCGGGGGGACGGCTGCGGCCTCGCGAAGGGCGTTTTGCGATACGAACCCAAGCTCGGGGTGGAACGGCTGGCTGGCGGCGCGGTAGGTTGTTTCGGCGGCCGTGAGGTAGCACAGGCCGTGCTGGCGGGCGGGGTCGCGATGGAGTTTTCCGCGGGCTCTTCCTGTTTTTATGATAACCGGTGCGTTCCGGGTTTCGGGAGGGTGGGGCGTTGGTGTTGTTGAAAAGAGGGGAGATATTTTGTTAGTCGGGTGGTGAACGGAGTTTCGCGCAGGGTGATAGGCTGTTCGGAGGACGCTGTGATGAGACCTTCCTTTGTATCGTTGGCCCGCGGATTGGCGGGCGCCTGGTTAGTCGTTGCCCTGTGGGGGCAACCGGCGCGGAAGAATCCGCGCAACTGGCCCGACTACGGGGGCGGGGCGGACTCTTCGCATTTCGTCAACCTGCAGCAGATCAACCGCGAGAACGTGAAACAGCTGGAGGTGGCCTGGGTCTATCCTTCCGGGGATCAACACGCCTATCTGTTCAACCCGGTGGTGGTGGACGGGGTGATGTATGTGCTTGCGCGGAATCACTCGCTGGTGGCGCTGGATGCCGCCACGGGGAAGGAGATCTGGATCCACGAGAACCTGCCCGGCCTGTCGACGCGCGGCATCGCTTACTGGGAGAGCCCGGACCGGAAGGACCGGCGGCTGCTGTTCGCCATCAACGACTACCTGCAGGAGATTGACGCGCGGACGGGGAAGTCGATCCTCAGCTTCGGCAAGAACGGGCTGGTGGATCTGCGGGAGGGGCTGGGGAGAGATCCGAAGACGGTGAACCGGATTCAGACGGATACGCCGGGCCGGGTGTTTGAGAACCTGATTCTGATGGGATCGACGCCGGGGGAGGCGTATCTGTCGGCGCCGGGCGATGTGCGGGCGTATAACGTCCTGACGGGGAAGCTGGAGTGGACCTTCCACACGATTCCGCGTCCGGGCGAGTTTGGGTACGAGACTTGGCCGAAGGAGGCCTGGAAGTACAGCGGCGGAACGAACGTGTGGGGCGAGATGACGATTGACGAGAAGCGGGGCATCGCGTACCTGCCGACCGGGTCGCCCACCTACGACTACTACGGGGCCGACCGGATTGGGCAGAACCTGTTCGGGAACTGCCTGGTGGCGCTGGACGCGCGGACGGGGAAGCGGCTGTGGCACTACCAGTTGGTTCACCACGATCTTTGGGACTACGACACGACGGCGGCGCCGCAGCTGTTGACGGTGACCCACAAGGGGCGGCGGGTGGACGTGGTGGCGCAGTCGAGCAAACAGGGATTTCTGTATGTGTTCAACCGGGTGACCGGGGAGCCGCTGTGGCCGATTGAAGAACGGCCGGTGCCGGCGAGCCGGATGCCGGGGGAGCAGGCGTGGCCGACGCAGCCGTTTCCGACGGCGCCGCCGCCGTTTGCGCGGCAGACGGTGTCGGTGGAGGACGTGAATCCGTTTATTTTGACCGAGGCCGAGCAGAAGGCGTGGAAGGAACGGATCGGGAAGATGCGGAACGAGGGGTTGTATACGCCGCCGGGGTTCGAGGAGACGATTTCGATGCCGGGGGCGCGGGGTGGGTCGAATTGGGGGAGTGGAGCGGTGAACGGGGCGAAGGGGATGCTGTATCTGAACACGCAGGACTGGCCGACGATTTACAAGCTGAGTGCGGAGGATCCGCTGGGCCGGCGGAGCGGCGGGGGCGGGGCGTGGGAGGTTTTCGCGGCGCGGTGCCAGGTTTGCCACGGGGAGAACGGGGTGCGGGCGGGGGCGGGTCCGCCGGCGCTGGCGGGGATTGGGGGGCGGCTGACGCTGGAGGCGTTTGAGGCGGTGGTGCGGAACGGGCGGGGGAAGATGCCGGCGTATCGAGACCTGGAGGCGGCGGAGGTGGCGGGGATTTACCGGATGCTGGGCCGGGGGGCGGCGCCGGTGGTGAAGCAGGAGGTGGCGCGGGCGGCGGGGCCGGTGGTGGCGCGTGGCGGGGCGCCGGGCGGGTTGGCGGCGCGGGAGAGCACGGCGGGGCGGTACACGCCGCTGGGCGGGCCGGAGTATCCGGCGGGGAGCGGGGCGCCGCGGGCGCGCTACTACACGGACTGGGGGCTGTACCCGAACCAGCCGTACGTGCTGCGGCCTCCGTGGTCGCAGGTGGTGGCGTATGACCTGAACCAGGGGACGATTCGCTGGAAGGCGCCGCTGGGGCAGGATGCGGCGGCGGCGGCGCAGGGGGCGAAAGATACAGGGGCGTTCATGGCGGAGCACCACGGGATGATTGTGACGGCGACGGGGCTGCTGTTTATCGCGGCGAGCGACGGGAAGGTGCGGGCGATGGATGCCGAGACCGGGCAGGTGCTGTGGACGGCGACGCTGCCGGCGGGGGCGGAGGGGGTGCCGTCGATGTACGAGGCCGGGGGGCGGCAGTTTCTGGTGGTTTCGGCGTCGTCGAACGTGACGCCGGGCGGGGGGCACGCGGCGCACGCGGGGGTGAAGGCGGGGCTGCGGGGGGATTTGCCGAAGGGGTATGTGGCGTTCGCGTTGCCGCGGCGGTGAGTTTGAGCGAGAGAGGGAGCACGTTATGAAGATGGAGCGGAGAGCGTTTCTAGGATTGGCGGGGGCCGGCTTACAGGCGGCCAAGGCTGCGGCGGCGCCGCGGGGCCGGCGGCCGAATATCGTGCTGATACTAATTGATGACTACGGATGGCGCGATACGGGGTATAACGGCAGTAAGTTCTACGAGACGCCGAACCTGGACCGGCTGGCGCGGGAGGGGATGGTGTTTACCGACGGGTACTCGGCGAGTCCGGTATGTTCGCCGACGCGGTCGGCGATTATGACGGGGAAGTATCCGGCGCGGCTGCATTTGACGGCGCATTTGCAGGGGGCATCGAACCGGTATCACTTTGCCAAGGTAGTTCCGCCGAATACGCGGCTAGCGCTGCCGCTTGAGGAGGAGACGATAGCGGAGCTGCTGCGGGAGCAGGGTTACCGGACGGCCTGCATCGGGAAGTGGCATTTGGGGACGAAGGGGTTTCTGCCGGGGGACCAGGGGTTTGACGTGGTGCACGGCGGGGACGAGGCGGGGTCGACCAATAACTTCTTCTATCCGGCCTGGCTGAAGAAAGTTAGTTTGGAGGGCAAGCCAGGGGAGTATCTGACGGACCGGTTGACGACGCTGGCGGAGGAGTTTATCGCGAGTAACAAAGACCGGCCGTTTTTTCTGTATCTGCCGCATTTCGCGGTGCATACGCCGATTGAGGGTAAGCCTGAGAAGGTGAAGAAGTACGACGCCAAGGCGCGGCCGGAGGAGGGGCAGAACTACGGGGAGTACGGGGCGATGGTGGAGAGCATGGACGAGAGCGTGGGGCGGGTGATGGAGGCGCTGCGGGCGGCGGGGGTGGCGGAGAATACGCTGGTGGTGTTCAGTTCGGACAACGGCGGGGTGACGTCGCGGGAGTGGAAGGGGCGGCCGGTGACGTCGAATCTGCCGCTGCGGGTGGGGAAGGGGCATGTTTACGAAGGGGGGATCCGGGTGCCGCTGGTGGTGCGGTGGCCGGGGGTGACGAGGGCGGGGAGTGTGAGCGGGGAGCCGGTGGTGAGTTATGACTATGCGCCGACGATGGCGGAGGCGGCGGGGGTGCCGCGGGAGAGGTGGGCGGGGATGGACGGGCGGAGTTTCGCGGGGGCGCTGCGGGGGCGGGCGGGTAAGACGCGGGATGTGTTCTGGCACTATCCGCACTACAGCCCGCAGTTAGGGCGGCCGGCGGCGGCGATGCGGAACGGGGAGGATAAGTTGATTCTGTTTTTTGAAGATAGCCGGGTGGAGTTATATAACTTACGGGAGGATATTGGGGAGAAGCGGGATTTGGCGCAGGAGCAGCCGGGGAAGGCGGCGGCGATGCGGAAGCGGCTGGAGGCGTGGCTGGCGGCGACGGGGGCGCAGATTCCGGTGAAGAATGCGAAGTATGATGCGGCGCGGGAGTGGGAGTTGGGGGCGGCGACGGGGCCGGTGACGGCGAAGTAGGGCGAGTTCGGTTAACGATTGGCCGAGGGCGTTTGGCCTTGGCGGCGCGTGACGCGCTTCAGCGGTAAACAGCAACGGGAGGTGTTCGGGCAGGTGTTCGGGGCTTTCGAGGCTGCCGTTGAGAACCTGGAGGGCAGTGGCTTGGGCCTTGCGCACCGCAGCGGCTTCCGCGAGGCTCTACGCCATGAAGACCGGAGGGTCTGAACGCGAGGCGAGGATTTGGTCGTCTGCTTCCGGGTCGACGAGGACGCGATTCGGTTGAATCGCAACCGTGTCCACCTCCGTACACCGAGAACGAAGGGTGGCCAGGGCTCTGTGGTTTGGCGCGGCACGGGGCGGGGTTTGGTGGAGACGGGTTGGGTGTTTGGGAGGCGGATGGCGCGGAGCGAGGGGCCCTTGTTCTTGGCTTCTCCCGCGCCACCGTCGGTGGTGCCGAGTATGATCCGGACCGAGATGAGTGTGTCGAGTGAGGGGTAGATCGCTCCCGGATGATAGTCTTCTTGGGGTGCGTGACGTGGGGATGGCGTTCGTGACGATTCCGTGTCGACGTTGCCGGGTATCCTTTGTTTCTTGAGTCTCTGGGGAATTTAGCAGGTGGTTGTGGATGGGTCTTCCTTAGTTTGTGATGGAGCCTTGGCTTGACTCCCGGGTAGCGGGGTGATACACATTTAGCATCCCTCACTAGTGTCCGGTAAACATTTCTCGAGCGGGCCGTAAATATAGCGGAATCAATGGATTGCGGCCAAACTTCCTCGGGAACGATTTGAACGAGTCGTCGGGACAATTTGACCACTTTCGCACCCTCCCCGAGGTGGTG
>JAPKZB010000039.1 GCA_026393985.1 Acidobacteriota bacterium | reverse complement strand
TGCCAAGCTTGCCGTCGCGCGCCTTCGCGCCGAATTCGGCGATCTTTTTCTCGATATCGGCAAAACCCATCTGGTCGGCATTGCGCAGGATCGGCACCACCAGACCGCGCGGGCTGCCGACGGCAATGCCAATGTCGAAGTAGCCGTGATAGACGATGTCGTTGCCATCGACCGAGGAATTGATTACCGGGTACTTCTTCAGCGCCTCCTCGGTCAAATCGAAGCCCAGCCCCGGCTTCTCGGGCAGCGGGAACCGGCCGTTCACCATCCGCATCACCGGGAAGCCCATCCACTCGGCCCACACCTTTTCGTTCAAGCCCACCTCGACGCCGCTGCAGATCTCCTGCACCAGGAAGTTCGGCGTCGCCGCGTCGACGTGCACCGTCGCCAGGCCGCCAATCGGTCCTTCGCAGGCGTGCGGCGCCATCGAAATGCCGGAGATGCCCGCCATCGCCCCCACCTTCCATAGCGCCGTGATGCCGCCCACGTGGTTGATATCGGTCTGGATGATGTCGGCCACCCCCAACTCAATCACCTCGCGGCAACCGTAGTGCGCCACCAACCGCTCGCCCGTCGCAATCGGCGTCGTCGATCGCCGCGCAATCCGCTGCATCGCCTTCACGTTCTCGGGCGGGCACGGCTCTTCGACAAACAGCAGGTTCAGCGGCTCCACCTCTTTGACGAGAATCGAAGCCACGCTCGGCGAGGTCTTGGCATGGAAGTCGATGCCGATGTCGATATCCGGCCCGAGCCCTTCCCGCAGATCGGCCATCGCCTGCACGGCGGCCGCAATCTTCTGCTTGGTTTCAATCCACTCGTAATAGCCGGGAATGCCGCTCTTGAAACACGTAATGCCCTGCTTCCGCGCCTCTTCGCGCAGCCGCGGCAGATCCGCCTTGTTCCGCGCCCGCAGATGGTAGTAGCCGCGCACGCCCCGCGGATCCACCGGCCCGCCCAGCAGCTTATACACCGGCATGTTCAGCGCCTTGCCGCGGATATCCCACAGCGCCTGATCGATGCCGCTGATCGCCGACCCGATCACCGGCCCCGCCCGGTAGAAGCTATGCACATACATCGACTGCCAATGATGCTCCACCTGCATCGGATCGGCCCCGATCAGCAGCTCTTTGAAATCTTCGACGCAAGCCATCACCGCCGCCGCCTTGCCTTCGAGCGTTCCCTCGCCCCAGCCGATCAGCCCCTGGTTCGTCTCAATCTTGACGAACACATATGGCCGGTCCGAGTCCGGTGTGAGCGACACGCCAAAGACCTTCACGTTCGTGATCCGCAGCTTCGAACCCACCCGCGCGAACGCCTCGGCGCCCTCCGGCCGGGCTCCCGCCGCCGCCTGCGCCATCATCCCGCAGCCGCAGGAATCCACCAGCTTGCCGCCCAACGCCGGCGCCGCACCCGCTAATCCTAAAAATCCCCGTCGCCGCATCATGCCTTCACCTCGTAGCGCCCCAGCGCCTTTTCGTCTACCGTCACGCCTAAACCCGGCCCGGTTGGCAATTCAAAGAAGCCGTCCTTGACCGGCTCATTCCAACCCGACAGCATCGCATCGCGCGCCTCCCGCTCGGCCGCGCTGACCCGCGGCACCTGCAGCGCAAAAAAGTTCGGCAAGCTGGCCGCCAACTGCAGCCCCGCCGCCGTGCCCAGCGGGCCACCGTCATGAAACGGCGCCACCGCCGTGTAGTAGGTCTCGGCCAACGCACTCACGCGGCGAATCGCCGAAATGCCCCACTGCTGCAGCGAAGGCCGCAGCACGTCCACCGCCTGCTCCCGCAGCAGCTCCTGAAACACCGCGAGCGAATCCACCTCCCGGCCAAACCCCAGCGGCGTCACCGACTCTTCGCTGATCTTGGCCACCTGCCGCAGCTGCGTCATCCGGCATGGCTCATCGAGAAACAGCGGATGCTCCTTCTCGAGCGCCGCCGCCACCATCTGCGCATCGCCCGGCGTCAGCCGCATCGCCCCGTCCAGCACAAACTCCCCGCCCGTCTTCTGCAGCTCCTCCCACAGCGCCAGCACCAGATTGACGTATTGCTTACCCGAGTTCGGAAACAGCGGCGTCGGCAGCGGCACCGAGAACGCGCGGAAACCCGCCTCCCGGGCCGCCTCCACGTTGTTCGAGTTCTTCACCGTGGCAATGGCCCGCGCCTTATGCCGCGTCGGCCCGCCCAGCACCTGATAAACCGGCGCCTGCGTCGCCCGGCCCACCAGATCGAGCATCGCCATGTTCACGGCGCCACGCAGCGGCCCGCTCAAGCCCAGCACCTCGAAGCTGTTCGCCTCCCGGCCCTGCAGCAGCGCCAGCACGCGCGCAAACTCGGCCGCCTCCACCGGGCCGGCCTCCCCATAGCCCCGCAGCCCACCTCGCGTCTCCAGCCGAATCATGCTGTAGACGCGCCCGCTCGGCTCCCGCAACCGCCATAGCCGCCCGCCGGAGATCGCCAGCGGCCCCACCGAGATCGCCGCCGCCACCGGGGCCGCCAAACGCGCGCGTCGATTCAGAATTGCTTTGCCCATAAGCCGAAACTGTATCGAAACGGCTCGCCGTGCGCAATGGTAAACTCTCGGAGTTATGCGTTTCGCTCTGTTCTTCCTGCTCTCGCTCGCCGGCTTGGCCAAGGATGCCGATTTCAACGGCCGCTGGAATCTGACGGTGGCGAACGAACCCCGGCGCCGCGCCTGGTGGCTCGAGGTGGACGGAGCCGGCACCGCCGCCATCAAGGGACGCTTCGTGGGCGCCCCGGGCGGCGATATGAATGCTATTCCCGAGATCGGGGTGAAGAACGGCGTCCTCCGTTTCGTGTTTGAACGCAACTACCGCCGCCAGCCCTCCGGCACCGCCAAGGGCGTGTACACGGCCCGCATCGTCAACGGCGAACTCGCCGGCGAGTTCCAAATCGAGGGCGATGCCGCCTCGAAGCTGACCTTCACCGGCAACCGGGCTCCCACGATCGCCGACCTCGAAGACGGCAAGTGGAAGCCCGGCCAGCCCGTCGAACTGTTCAACGGCAAGGACCTCGGCAACTGGTCGGCGCTTGTCCCCGGACAGGCGCTGGGCTGGACGGTGGACAAGGGCGTAATGAAGAACATCGCCGGCGCCAACAACCTGGTTTCGAGCCAGAAGTTCTGGAACTTTGAACTGCACGGCGAGTTCCGCCTCGGCGCTGGTTCGAACGCCGGCCTCGGCCTCCGCGGCCGCTACGAAGTGCAGATCGTCGACGATTTTGGCAAGGCGCCCGACACCCACGGCACCGGCGCCCTTTACAGCCGCATCAAGCCGCGCGTCAACGCCGTCAAAAAGCCCGGCGAGTGGAATACCTACGATATTCGCCTCGTCGGCCGCACCGTCACCGTCATCGTCAACGGCGTCACCGTAATCGACCGCGCCGAAGTGGAAGGCCTCACCGCCATGGCCCACGACCCGGACGAGGCCGCCCCTGGCCCGCTCAGCGTGCAGGGCGACCACGGACCGGTCGAGATCCGCAAGCTGACCGTGACGCCGCTCGTCCGCTAAATGTCGCCTTTGCGGATCTGCTCCGCCAGATAGTCGGTCGACCGCCACGCGAGCGCGAGAATCGTCAACGTCGGGTTCTTCTCCGACGCCGTCGTAAACGCCGACCCGTCGACGACAAACAGATTCTTCACATCGTGCATCTGGTTGAACCCGTTCAGCGCACTGCGCTTGGGGTCTTCGCCCATCCGGCAGGTGCCATGCTCATGGATGGCGCTGCCGAAGTTGTCGAGCGCGCCGCGTTCGAAGGGCAGAATCTCGGCCTTGGCCGCCCGCATCACCCCTTCGGCCATGTCGTACATCTCGGCAATCATCTTCCGTTCGTTGTCGCCAATGCTGTACTCAATGCGTAGAGTCGGGACACCGTAGCGGTCGAGCGGCGTGCCTTCCACCGTAATGCGGTTCTCCTTCCGCGGCAGCGTCTCGCCGTAGGGATGCATCGCCACCAGCGCCGGGTACCGCCGCTTGACGGCCTTTTTGAATTCCAGGCCAAAGCCGTCGAGCTGCTTGGCGTAGGCCGCCCCGGGTTGGGCGCCAACGCCCCAGAACTGCGATCCGTAGCCGCGCAGATAGTCGCGCTTGCGCCCGTCGCGATGGTTGAAGCGCGGCATGTAGATATGTTCGCCGCCGATGCCGTCGTCGTTCAACGGCCGCGTCCCCATCAACTCCGGAATGAAGCCATACATGTGAAACCGCACCTGCTCGCACAGATAATGGCCGATCACGCCCGAGGAGTTGCCAATGCCCGTCGGGTACTGCGCCGACTTCGAGTTGAGCAGAATCCGCGTCGAATCCACGCAGGAGGCCCCGAGCACGATGCGCTTGCCGCGAATCACCCGCTCTTGCTTGGTATACCGGTCAAAGTACTGCACGCCATTGGCGAGGCCGTTTTCGCCGAGCAGGATCCGGGCCACCACGGCATTGTCGATAATCTTCAGCTTGCCGCTCTTTTCGGCCGGATCGAGCAGATAGTCAGTCGAGTTGAAGAACGCCGAAACATCGCATCCCCGGCCGCAGGCGCCGCAGAAGTGGCACGGATTATGGCCGTTGTGCGGTTTGGTCACCACCGCTCGCCGCTGGTTTACAACGCGGATGCCCTGGCGCCGGGCCGCCGACTGCAGAAACCGTTCGCCGCAGCGCAGCGCCGGCGGCGGCAGATGAAACCTCGACCCCGGCAGCGAGTCCTGATCGTCGTCCCCGCCGCAGACGCCAATCTCCTGTTCCACCTTGTCGTAGTAGGGCGCGATGTCTTTATAGCGGATCGGCCACGGGATTTCCCAGCCGTCCCGCGCCGGCCCTGCGAAGTCCACGTCCGAGTAACGCAGCGCCACGCGCCCCCAGATGTTCGTCTTCCCGCCCCGGCCCCAAACCCGGATCAGTTCAAAGTAGTTCGGATCCTTCCAGGAGTAGGGCTGCTCGTCGTTATCGAGACGGATCTTCGGCGGCGCCATGCCGCGTTCGACGCGCTCCCGCCACTGCCACGGCTTGACGTGGGTCCAGAAGTCTTCCCGGCGGAAGCGGGTGCCGGCGTCGAGCAGGGTGACGTTGACGCCCTGCCGCGTCAGGTTCCACGCCGCCATGCCGCCGGCCGCGCCGCTGCCGATCACAATCACATCGTGCACTTCGGGTGCGTTCTGAACGTACATCGACTAGGCTCCGTGCTCGGGGTGGGTGCAGCCCTTGAACTCGCGCAGAAACGTATTGGCGTTCCAACCCAACTCCTGCGCCAGACCCTCCTTCGAGCCATAGTAGCCATCGATGGTCAGGTCCTTGATCTGCTTGAAAACCCGGTAGGAATCCGCCCCTTTGGCGGTGCTCCAAGCCGACAGCAGCGCCACCTGCCTGGCGCCATCCGCCCGGTCAAAACCCTGCTTGCGGATCCATGCCAAATCTTTTTTGAGCTGCGCGCCCAGCCGCCGGTTGGTATGGGCCTGAAAGTCGACGAAGTAATGGACGTTGGCATCGGCCGCCCCCGGGGTATCCGAGCGCGGGATGATCTGCTCGACCAACTGGGCCAGCAGCGCCATCTCCCGGCGGTTAAAAAAACGTGCGACTTTGGGCGCCGCGTTTTCTATCTGCGTGAGACCGTGCCGGGCATGATCCTGGGCCGGGCTGAGCGGCGCCGCGGCCAACGCTGCAGAGACGTGCAAGAGAGTACGACGGGTGGGCATAGCTACACCGCCATTATAGGCCGTAAGCCTCAGACGCGATGAAAATCGGCGCGCCAGCTTTTCACCGCGGCCTTGATATCCTTCTGCGCCAGACCCTGTTCGGCCGCCCGCTGCGCCAGCGCGGGGAACTCGGCATCGGAGGCAAACCGCAGCCCGATGATCTGTTGGATACTCAGCCGCGGATCGAGCAGGCGGCCGGTAAGAGCAAAGTGACGGAGATTCTCTTCGGCCCGAATCGCCCGATCCTGGGCCTTCAGCGCGAAGATCCGGGCAAAGAAGGTCCCCACCAGCACCGACCCGGTAAGCACCAGCAGCAGCGAAGCGCTGTAGACCCGCTGATGGTCCCCGAGCGACAGATAGAGGTTTACGGCGGATCCGATGAGTGTGACCAGAAGAACGAGTCCCAGGGTGAGAAACCCTGGGACCCGTTGCACGTGATTCTGTAAGTTCTGCTCCGGCATGATTACCGTCTAGAAGTCGTCCGCAAACCCGACTTCCCCGGAGATAGCCGTCTGATAAGAAGAGACCCGGCGCTCAAAGAAGTTAGTCAGCTCCTGCACATCCTGCAGTTCCATGAAGTCGAAGGGATTCTTCGATCCATAAATGGGCTGGATACCCAGTGAAACCAACCGGCGGTCGGCAATGTACTGCAGATACTGCCGCATCGACGGAATCGACATGCCGGAGATGCCGCCGCCGAGGGTATCTTCGGCAAACAGCGCCTCGCACTCCACCGCATCGCGGATCATCTGCTTCGCTTGCGCCTCGTAGTCGGCGTCGAACAGATGAGGCCGTTCGCGGCGCACCGTGTTAATCACCTCAAGGGCGAAGTCGATGTGCGCGCTCTCATCGCGGAAGACCCAGTTGGTGCCCGTCGCCAGCCCCTGCAGCAGCCCCCTCGAACGCAGGAAGTACACGTAGGCGAAGGCGGCAAAAAAGAACATCCCTTCAATGCAGCAGGCAAAACAGGACAGGTTGAGCAGGAACCGTTTCATGTCCTCATCGGACTCAATCGACTCCATTTCGTTGATCGATTCGATCCACTTGAAGCAGAAGTCGGCCTTGGCTTTGATGGAGGGAATGTTTTCTACTGCCGAAAAGGCCGCCGCCCGTTCGTTCGGATCGGGGATGTAGGTGTCGAGCAGCGTGAGATAGAACTGCACGTGCACCGCCTCTTCAAACAGCTGGCGGGACAGATACATTCTCGCCTCGGGCGAGTTGATGTGCTTGTAGAGGTTCAGGACGAGATTGTTGCCGACAATCGAATCGCCCGTGGCGAAAAAGGCCACCAGCCGCTTTATCAGGTGCTGTTCGGACGGGTTCATCTTCTGGCGAAGATCCGTCACGTCGGTGGAAAAGTCCACCTCCTCTACCGTCCACGTGTTTTTGATCCCGGTCTTGTACATATCATAAAAGACCGGGTACTTCATCGGACGGAGGGTTAGATCGAATCCTGGATCGAGAATCATGATTGCGTACTCTGCTGCTATTCCAACGTAATTCCCAGCGGACTATTGACAAGCTTCGCAGCTTTCGGGATTTTCGAGCGAACAGGCTACCGCGGCCGCCGGGGTTACCGGAACGGTGGCCTTAGATATTTTGGATGCCGGCCGGCTGCGCAGGTAGTAGGTTGTTTTCAAGCCCTTCTTCCAGGCGTACATGTACATGGAGGACACTTTACCGATGGTCGGGCTTTCGATAAACAGGTTCAGCGACTGGCTTTGATCAACGTAGGGAGAGCGGTCGGCGGCCATGTCGATCAGCGAACGCATCGGAACCTCCCAGACGGTGCGATAGACCTGCTTCAACTCGTCGGGGATCTCTTCGATGGCCAGAATCGAACCCTCACCCATCTTGATGCGGTTGCGCATGGGTTCGTTCCACATGCCGAGCGCCTTCAGCTCCTGCACGAGGTAACGGTTGATCTGGACAAAGTCACCCGACAGCGTCTCCCGTTTGAACAGGTTCGAAATCTGGGGTTCAATGCACTCGTAGGATCCGACAATCGAGGCAATGGTGGCCGTGGGCGCTATGGCGAGCAGCAGCGAG
This sequence comes from Acidobacteriota bacterium, assembly GCA_026393985.1. GTDB lineage: Bacteria > Acidobacteriota > Terriglobia > Bryobacterales > Bryobacteraceae. The sequence continues at coordinate 14,047 of JAPKZB010000039.1, read as the reverse complement.
TTGCGCATGCCGGACTGCATCATGCGCTGACGCAAGGCCTCCCAGCGGTCGGTCGCTTCGGGCATGATACCCCACAGTTCGAACTGGAACTGCCCCTGGGCGGCGCGCGTTTCCTGGAAGTTCTCGTGTGGACCGTACTCTTCCGCCAGGCCGACCGTGGTTTCGAGGGCATGGAAGTAGATATCTTCCTGAATTCGCCGGGACAGGGCCCGCGCCGCGGCCGAATCAAAGGGCAACCGGAGCTGGAAGAACAGGTCCTGCAGGCCCATCAGACCCAGGCCGACCGGGCGCCACTTCCGGTTGGAGAGTTCTGCTCCTTTGGTCGGGTAGTAGTTGATATCGATGACCTTATCGAGGAAACGGACGGCCAGGCGCACGTTGCGGCCGAGTTTTTCAAAGTCGAAATTGCCATCCGGGGTGAGGTAGCGGGCCAGGTTGATCGAACCCAGGTTACAGACGGCGGTTTCGGCGTGGTGGGAGACTTCAGTGATCTCCGTGCAAAGATTCGACAGATGGACAACGTTATGCGGGAGGCCCGTCTGGTTTGACTTGCGGTTGCAGGCGTCTTTGAAGGTCATCCAGCCGTTGCCCGTCTCGGCCAGCGTCTTCATCATACGGGCGTAGAGGTCGCGGGCTTTCACCTGTCGCATGAACAGCCCTTGTGCTTCGGCCTCTTCGTAGGCCTGCTCGAACTCGTCGCCGTAAAGGTCCGGGAAGTGCGGCACGATCTTGGGGTCGAACAGCGACCAGACGCCATCGGCCTCGAGCCGCTTCATGAACAGGTCGGGGATCCAGTTGGCCAGGTTCAGGTTGTAGGTGCGGCGGGCCTCGTCGCCCGTGTTGTCGCGCAGCTCGAGGAACTCTTCAATATCGGCGTGCCAGGGTTCGAGATAGACGCAGGCCGCGCCCTTGCGCTTGCCCCCCTGATTGACGGCCGAAACCGACGAGTCCAGCGTCTTGAGCCAAGGAACAATGCCGTTTGAACGGCCGTTGGTACCCTTGATCAGCGAACCGCGGGCGCGAATCCGGTGGTAGGCCAGCCCGATGCCACCGGCGAACTTCGACAGCATGGCGACGTCTTTGTAGCGGTCGTAGATCGATTCGAGCTCATCCTGCGGCGAGTCGAGCAGGTAGCAGGAGGACATCTGCGGGTGGCAGGTGCCGGAGTTGAACAGGGTTGGCGAACTCGGCATGTAGTCGTGCGCCGAGATCAGCCGGTAGAACTCGATCGCCTCCTGGACGTTCTGCGACAGGCCGCAGGCGACGCGCAGGAAGAAGTGCTGCGGCGTTTCGATCACATCGCGGCTCTCCGGACTTTTGAGCAGATAGCGGTCATAGACCGTCCGCAGCCCGAAATATTCAAACAGGTCGGTGTTCCGGTCGTCAAGACAGCTGTTCAGCTTGCGCGCGTTTTCGCTGACGAACTTGTAGGTCTCCTGGCTGACCAGACCAAAGCGATAGCCCTGGTCGATGGACTGCGAAAAGGAGTAGATGTTCTGATTGGCGACCTCTTTGTCGACAAAATTCGCCAGTAGGCGCGCGGCGAGGCGGGAGTACTCCGGCTCTTCCGAGATCAGAGAGGCAGCGGTCTGGATGGAAAGCTGATCCAATTCCCGCGTCGAGGAGCCATCGTAGAGGCCGCCGATGGTTTTGATGGCGATCCGCATGGGATCGACCTGGGTCAAGCCCGCAGCGCAGCGCTGGACTGCCCGAATGATCTTCTCGACATGAACCGGTTCGTACGAACCGTTTCGTTTTTTGACGCGCATGGCCGACTCAGCGGCCTGGGGACGGATCCCCGGAAAAAGCTCCTGCTCAGCAGCGGGTTGCGACGGCGGTACAGATGACATCTTAAAAGCAGAACTAGCCATGAAATCCCCGGTTAAAAAAAAAGCTCCCGGTTCACCGTCGAGCGACGATGCGGTCCGGGGGACGGTTAAAAAACCCAGCGAAACAGGCGTTTCGCACTACCGAACTACAGAATACAGTGGTGTTTCGCCTTAGGTCAACAACTAATTGTGGTTTTGTTTCAGAACCTGCAGTTGCATCCGAAGTGCTTTTCTGCCTATCACTTAGGGGGAGGAGGAGCGGAGTCCGACGGCTCCCGCCGGGGAGGCAGTACCAGAAAAACTTCTAGTTCGTACTAAAACTACCAACGACCTACCTCGTGGCATGACGAGGGCCCTCCTCGTGACATTACGGGGGCCCGCCGTGATTCAGAACAGCGTATTCTGCCGGGGCGGCGGGGCCGGCTTCTTGCGGCTCCCGTGCTTGAGTTGCACGGCCCGCGCCTGAACCTGCAACGCCGGCAGCTGCCGGACTGCGGCCATGCGGGCCCGCGCCAGTTTATAAGCCGTACCGTGGTCGACAATCCGCGGCCCGAGCCCTTCGGGCACCCACCGGCGGACGAATTCGCCTGCCGGATCGTGGTCGTCAGCCTGTTTATCCGGACTGTAGATGCGCAGCGTGTTGATGCCGGTGGTACCGGACTGCATCTGGAACTGAGCGTAGTGGATGCCGGGTTCGTAGTCGGTAAACTGCCGAGCCAAGAAGGCCGCCGGCTTCGGCCAGTGCAGCCAGAGATGGTAGCTCGCAAACGAGACGAGCATGGCGCGCATCCGGAAGTTGATCCAGCCGGTCTCCCGCAGCGCTCGCATGCAGGCATCGATCATACCGTAGCCGGTACGGCCCTCGCACCAGGCGGCAAAGTACTCTTCGTTCCAGTGCGGTTCGCGCATACCGTCAAAGGCGGTGACGAAGTTGCGGAACTCGATCTGCGGTTCGTCCTCCATCTTCTGCATGAAGTGGCTGCGCCAGTGGAGCCGCGCATCAAAGGAGCGCAGGGACCGTTTCCACTCCGGCGCCGCTTCCATGCGCCGGCGGGTGGCCTGGGTGGTTTCGCGAAGCGAGATGGTGCCCCAGGCCAGATGGGCGCTGAGGCGGGAACAGGAGGTGAAGGCGGTGAGTGGGCTGGACATCTCGCGGGAGTAGAGGCGTCCGCGCTGATGCAGAAAGCTGTCGAGCGTATCCCAGGCGGCCGCTTCCCCGCCCTGCTGCAGCGCGGGCGCGGCGGCGGGCACGTCGCCGAGGACGAGGCCGGGGATGGCTGGTAGCTGCTCGACCGGCGGCGTCGGCGGCGCACCCATCAGCTTCTCCCAGGCGGCGGACCAGCCGTTGCGGCTGCGCAGACGCCGTACGACGCCTGAGCCGGGCAACTCGGTGAACGGGATGGCCTGCTCCCGCGCCCAGCGGCGTACGGCGCGGTCCCGCTGATAGGCGATCCAGTTAGTGGTCTCTTCGTGAGCCCACAGGGCGGCGATGCCGTGGGTGCGGCGGATCTCTTCGAGCACCGGCAACACTTCGCCAACGCGCACCACCACCGGCAGCTGGCGGCGCAGGCCGTGGAGGCTTTCAGCGACGAAACTCCAGTGCCGCGGCGCCGCATCGGGCGCCGACCACAGCGAAGGCTCGTAGATGTAGAGCGGCAGCACCGGCCCCCGTTGGGCGGCTTCCCATAGCGGGGCGTGGTCGCGACAACGCAGATCCCGTTTCAACCAGACGACTTGCAGCACGATTAGATAGATACCGGCGCGGGGTGCGGGGTTGTGGAGAATGCGCATAATGGAGGTATGGTGCGGACCAGCGAGTTTGACTATGATCTGGTGGTGATCGGCTCCGGTCCCGGCGGACAGCGGGCGGCCATTCAAGCGGCCAAGCTCGACAAGCGGGTGGCGCTGGTTGAGAAGAAGGCGGTGGTGGGCGGCACGTGCATCAACACGGGGACGATCCCGTCCAAGACGCTGCGCGAGGCGGTGCTGCACCTGTCCGGATACCGCGAGAAGGGACTCTACGGTACCTCCTACGCGGTGAAACAGCACATCACGATGCAAGATCTGCTGTTTCGGACTACGCATGTAATTGAGAATGAGCAGGACATCTCTCGCAGCCAGTTGCAGCGCAATGGCGTCGACCTGCTATCGGGCACGGCGCGGTTCGCCGGCCTCAACTGCGTCCGCGTGCAGAGCGTCGAAGGCCACGGGCACCAGGATGTGACGGCCGAGAAGATCATCGTGGCAGTGGGAACGACGGCCACGCGCTGCCCCGGGGTCGACTTCGACGGACAGACGGTTTTCACGAGCGATGAGATGCTGGGGCTTGATCACCTGCCGAAGACGCTGGCGATCGTCGGCGCCGGGGTGATCGGCACCGAATACGCGACGATCTTTTCAGCGTTGGGCGTGCGGGTGACGCTGATTGATAAGCGGCCGATTTTGCTCGATTTTATTGACGACGAAATTGCCGATTCGCTGGCGTACCACATGCGGGAGAACCGGGTGACGCTGCGGTTGGGCGAGGATGTCACCGAGATTGAAAAGTTTGAGGACGAACACGGCAAGCGGGTGAAGATCCACCTGGCGAGCGGGAAGCAGGTGATCGCCGAAAAGCTGCTCTACAGTGTGGGGCGGACGGGCAACACGGAGCATTTGGGTCTGGAGGCGGCAGGGCTGCTGGCGGATGACCGGGGACGGATCAAGGTCAATGCCAACTACCAGACGGCGGTGCCGCACATTTACGCGGTGGGAGACGTGATCGGGTTTCCCAGCCTGGCTTCCACTTCGATGGAGCAGGGGCGGCTGGCGGCCTGCCACGCCTTCGGGGTGGCGGCGACGAGCGTTCCTTCATTATTCCCTTATGGCATCTACACGATTCCGGAGATCTCGATGGTGGGCCGGAGCGAGGAGGATTTGACCAAAGCGAATATCCCGTACGAGATCGGCAAGGCGCGCTACCGGGAGATCGCCCGCGGACAGATTCTGGGCGATGCGAGCGGCATTCTGAAACTGATCTTCCACCAGGAGACACGCCAGCTGCTGGGGGTGCACATCATGGGCGAGGGCGCCAGCGAACTGGTGCACATCGGGCAGGCCGTGTTGAGTTTTGGCGGTTCGATCGACTATTTTATCAACACGGTCTTCAACTACCCGACGCTGGCGGAGTGTTATAAAGTAGCAGCGTTCGATGGGATCAACCGGCTGGGAGTTTGATATCGGGTGAGCCGTGATATTTTATTGGTTGAGGTGCCCTTTTATCGCGATGCGTACTGTCTTGGTGGTGCTCCTCGGTCTGGCGCCGTGCTTCGGTGCTGAACCCGCGCAGGTGTTTTCTTTCGTCAAGAAGAACTGTGTCGCCTGTCACAATCAGACGCTGGCGAACGGGGACGTGAACCTGGCGGCGTTCCAGACGGCAGCTTCGTTTGACGAAGCGCGGGAGACGTGGGAGCGGGTAGCCGCCAAGATCAGAATGGGTGAGATGCCGCCTCCCGGGTTCCCGAAGCCGCCGGCGGCGGAGGCGGAAGCCGTCGCCTCGATTCTCGAGACCGAATTCGCGCGGCAGGACCGGACGGCGAAGCCGGACCCGGGGCGGATTACGGCGCGGCGTCTAAACAGGACCGAATACAACAACACGGTACGCGATCTGCTGGCCGTGGACGTTCGTCCGGCGGACGAATTTCCGAACGATGAGGCGGCGTTTGGCTTTGACAACATCGCCGATGCGCTGACGCTCTCGCCGGTGCTGCTCGAAAAGTATCTCTACGCCGCCGAAAGGGCGGTGCGAACGGCAGTCTTCGGGCCGGAGAAGCGGAAACCGGCTTCGGTACACTACTCGGCGCCGGTGCGGATTCCGGTGTTGCCGAAGGACCTGTTTCACTACGATGAGTCGGGGCTGTCGCTGCACCACGCGTTTCATGTGCTGCACCGGTTCCCGGTGGACGGTGAATACAGCTTCCGGTTAGTGATGAACGGGCACCGGCCGGACCAGACGATGCCGGTAACGCCGGTGTTTTATATCGACAACAAGCTGATTCAAACGTTTGAATACGACGGGACCGACCTGGAGGGTCAGGTTCTGGAGGTACGGGCGAAGGTGACGGCGGGCGAACACCTGCTGAGCGCGACCTATCTCAAGAACTACCATGGTCTGCCGCAGAAGTACGGCGGGCCGGAGCCTTCGACGCGGACCGACTTTATGAAGTTGTCGTCAGCGCGCGGCCAACTGACCGAGGCGGACAAAGAGCTGCTGCGCAAGTACGGCACGAAGATCAAGGTGGACCGGGTGGAGGTGCGGGTGGATAACCGGTACGAGTCGATCGATATCGGCGGACCGTTCACGCAACCGGAGGGGCCATCGGCGGCGAGCCGGCAGGCGATTTTTGTGTGTGCGGCGAAGACGGCGGCTTGCGCGCAGACCATTCTAACCAGTTTTACGCGGAAGGCATTCCGACGACCGGTGGGTCCGGCCGAAGTGGCCCCTTTTGTGAAGTTGTATCAGTTGGCACGGCAGCACGGCGACAGTTTTGAGGAGGGCGTGGCGACGGCGCTGCAGGGCGTTTTGGTGTCGCCGTATTTTCTTTTCCGGGTGGAACGGGACCGGCCGGCGGGCGCACAGCGAGCGTTTGCTCCCGTCGACAATTATGAGTTAGCCTCGCGCCTCTCTTACTTCCTTTGGAGTACGATGCCGGACGGCGAACTGCGGCGGGTGGCCGATAACGGCGCACTACGGCAACCGGCGGTGCTTACGGCGCAGGTGAAGAGGATGCTGCGCGACCCGAAAGCCGGGGCGCTGGTAGAAAACTTCATGGGGCAGTGGCTGCAGTTCAAGAACGTGGATGTTTTGAAGCCGGACATTGAGAAGTTTCCCGACTTTGACGATAGTTTGCGTTTTTCGATGCGCCGGGAGACGGAGCTGTTTCTTGAGGACCTGGTGCGGCAGGACGGAAGTTTGCTGGATTTGCTGGACGCCAAGCACACGTTCTTGAATGAGCGGATGGCGCGCTTCTATGGCGTGAACGGCGTGTCCGGCCCGCAGTTCCGGCGGGTGGATATGAGCGGCACCAATCGCGGCGGCGGGATTCTGGCGCACGGGAGCGTGTTGACGGTTTCTTCGTATTCGACGCGGACGTCGCCGGTGCTGCGCGGGAAGTGGATTCTCGAGAACCTATTGAACGCGCCGCCGCCTCCGCCGCCTCCGGCGGTTCCTTCGCTCGAGGAGAGTACGGCGGGCAAGAATCTTTCGCTGCGGCGCCAGATGGAGGAGCACCGGAAGAACCCGGCTTGTGCGTCGTGCCATTCGCGGATGGATCCGCTGGGGTTTGGCCTTGAGAACTTCAACGCGGTGGGGGCGTGGCGCACGCAGGATGGCGACTTTCCGATTGATGCGGCCGGGGTATTGCCGAACGGGAAATCGTTTGCGGGACCGGCGCAGTTGAAGGCGCTGCTGCAAGAGGACCGCAGCGCGTTTGTGCGGGGCGTTGCAGAGAAGCTATTGACCTATGGTTTAGGACGCGGGCTGGAGCGGTATGATAAGCCAGTGGTCGCGTCGATTGCGGCCAAGATGCCGGCGAGTAACCACCGGTTTTCGTCCCTGGTCTTGGGGATTGTGAACAGTTTACCTTTCCAGATGCGCCGGGCTTTGCCGCCGGCGAACGCGACAGGGGGAAGCAAATCGGAATGACGATAGTAACGAAGAAACAGGTTTCGCGCCGTGCGCTGTTGCGCGGGGCGGGCGCCGTGATCGGATTACCGTTTCTCGACGCGATGCGTCCGGCACTGGCGGCGCCGGGCGGGAAGCAGGCGCGGCGGATTGGCGTGGTCTATGTGCCGAATGGCATTATCATGCGGGATTGGCAGGTGAAGAAGATTGGCACGGGATTTGATTTCCCGCGCATTCTGAAGCCGCTCGAGCGATTCCGCGAGGACATCGTGGTGGTTTCCGGGCTCTCGAACCACGCGGCGAACAAGGCTAAAGGCGGCGGGCACGCCAAGGCGTCGGGCAGCTTTTTGTCGGGGGCGCTGCCGAAGTATACGGCCGGGGCGGATGTGCACGCCGGGACGACGTTTGATCAGATTGCCGCGCAGAGGTTCGGGCCCGAGACGCGGGTGCCGTCGTTGCAGTTAGGCTGCGAGGATTCGCGGATGATCGGCAACTGCGATACGGGGTCGAGTTGCGCGTACACGAATTCGATTTCGTGGAAGAATCCGGATACGCCGATGGCGGTGGAGGTGAATCCGCGGTCAGTGTTTGAACGGTTGTTCGGGACGGTGGATCCGAGCCTGGACGCGGAGACGAGGGCGCGGCGAGCGCTCTATAAGAAAAGCATTCTAGATTTGACGCGGGAGAATACACAGCGGCTGGTTTCTTCGCTGGGGTCGACCGACCGGCGGAAGATGGACGAGTATCTGACGTCGATCCGCGAGGTGGAGGTGCGGATTACCAAGGCCGAGAACGATCCGGAGATTCCGCTGGGGGAGAAGCCGTCGGGCATTCCGTTCTCTTATCGCGAGTATGTGAAGTTGATGTTCGACCTGCAGACGATCGCGTTTCAATCCGATTTGACGCGGGTTTCGACGATGATGCTGGGCCGGGAGGGGAGTGTGCGCGTGTATCCCGAGATCGGGGTGCCGGATCCGCACCATCCGTTGACGCACCATCGCAACAACGAGGACTTCATTGAGAAGGTGACGAAGATCAACGAGCACCACGTGGAGCTGTTCAGCTACTTTGTGGAGCGGCTGAAGGCGACGCAGGACGGGGACGGGACGCTGCTGGATCACTCGACGATTCTATACGGCGGGGCGATCAGCGACGGGAATCAGCACTCCAATCACAACCTGCCGCTGGTGATAGCCGGACGCGCGGGAGGGTTGCGCGGCGGGCGGCATGTGGAGGCGGAAGCCAAGACGCCCGCGGCCAATCTGTTTGTGGACATCTTGAACCGGTCGGGCGTCGAGGTGGAGAGTTTTGGCGATAGTACGGGGCGACTGAGGCTTTAGCGAGGCTCCCGTTCTTTGAGGTTAAGGTTGCGGATGCGGCCGGTGTTGGCGTTGACGCGGCAATCGAAGTCGAAGTAGAGGGTGCGGTTGCGCTGGCGGGCGGAGGCTTGGCCGGTGAAGATGTCGACGTTGTTGCGGCTGCTATCGAGGCGGATGGTTTCGACGCGGCCGGTGAGGTTGTAGTCGTCGCGGATGCGGTCGCGGACTTCGTCGACGCAGGCACGCTCGTTCTGCCGGTTGCCCCCACCGCCGAAGCCGCCACCGCCGCCGCCGCTGCCGGGATAGTTGGGCTGATCCTCGTAGCGATTGCCGCCGCCGCCACCGCCGAAGCCGGAGCCGGTGCCGTCCCACTCGACATCGAAGGTGTAGCCGTGACGGCCGCCTTTGGGATCTTCGATCTGAATGAGGGCGCGGCCGCGGTTCTGCTGCGGGGTACGGATCAGAGTTTGACGCCCGCGGCCGTCGATGCCGCGGAAGCGGAAGTTGTTCGGGTAGGCGGGCATGCGCTGGTTGCAGACGAAGCGGCGCCAACTGGCGGGCTGGCCTTCGACGGTGCGGAGGAAGGCGGTGTCGCGGTCGATGACGACTTCGGCGACACCGTCCACTTCGACTTCGATGGTGCACTTGCCGCTATTGCCGCCGCCACCGCGGATATCGGCGCGCATGGAGTCACCCTGGGCGAAGGACAAGAGAGGGAGCAGAGCGCCCGCGAAGAGGAGTTTGTTTGCAATGGTCATGGAGATGGTTTAGAGGGCGCCGGAGGGCGCGGGTTGGGCCTTTTTGAGGCGAGCGGCGTCGAGCGCCCAGCGGCGGAGGATCTCGTAGGCGCGGTCTTCGGGGTTGTAGCGGCGACCGCCCTGGTGGCCGTCTTCCTTGCCGGACTGGACGTTGAGGGGTTTGCGAAGGAGTTTGCTCTGATCGACGTTCGCGTCGCTGACGCGTTCGAGCAGGAGCTTGTAGTTGGCGAAGGTGTTGGCGGCGGAGAGGTAGCCGCGGTTGTCGGCGGGGCGGAGTTCCATGGACGGGACGCGGCCGGCGACGCCGTGGCAGCTGAGGCAGGCGAGTTCGTCGTCGCGGTTGGGGCGGAGGAGTTCCGGGGCGAGCCAGTCGCGGAAGTACTCGTAGTTCCTGCGCCACTCGGCGCTCATGGCTTTGACTTCGGCGGGGTCGTCTTCATAGACGCCGGACTGCAGGGGTTGGAGGGCAGCTTTGACGGTGTGATGGTTGCGAACGGTGGAGTCGGCGATGGCGAGAGAGAGAGCGGCGGAACGGAGGCGGGGGTCGGCCTGCTGATTCCGGATGGAGGAGGCGACGAGTTCGGCGGCGGCCTGGCGGCGGGGCGCGAGCGGGTCAGCAGCCGGAGGTGGGGCGCCGACGGCGGGGACGGGGGTTTGGTAGGTGAGCAGCCACTTGGCACTGTTGACCCAGAGAGCCTCTTCCATCGCGCTGCGGTAGCGGGTGGGCATGCGGGAGAGCAGCGCGGGGGTGTGGAGGTCGGGATTGTTGTGGAGGATCTGGGCGGTGGACCGGGCGAGGAACCAGTCGCGGCTATCCTTTTCCATCTGGGCGGGGGGACGGAGGTTTTCGGGGAGCCTGGCTTTGTCTTCGCCGAGATCGGGGAGGAGGATGCGGAAGAAGGTGTTCTGCTGCTCTTCGGTTTTGGGGAGGTTCCAGCGGGCGCGGGTGAAGAGCTTGAGGATGGGGTTAACGAGTTCGACGCGGCGTTCCGGTTCGTTGGCGCCGCGCTGGATCTGTTCGATTAAGGGTTCGAGGAATTCCTGGGTGCCGTTGAGGGTGATGATGCGGGGATCGGAGAGCGAGGTAGCGGCGAGGGTACGGTACTCTTCGGGGCCGGAGGTGGAGAACTCGAGGAGCTTCTTTTGGAGGGGGTCGTAGGTGGCGTTGGCGGCGGCCTCGAGGGCAAGGCGGGTTTGAGTTTGGCCGAGGGGGGCGTCCCAGTAAGCGTAGACGGCTTTGCCGACCATTTCGGCGCTGCCGGCGGTGACGTAGCCCATCTGCCCGGGGCCGCCGTCGCCGCCGGCCTGATTATAGTAAGTCCCGGCGATTTCGACGATGCGGCGGGAGAGGAGCGGGTGGCCGATGCGCCGGGTGATGGCGGAGAAGAGGGACTGGAGTTCGGGATACTGGTGCTCTTTGCTGCCGTTGCTGCGATGGCCGTTGACGATGAAGAGGGCTTCGGTCTGGTAGCGTTTGGCGGTTTCGGTGAGGGAGAAGGGTTCGGGACGTTCGAGGGAGTCGATGAAGGCGGCGTTGAGGGCTTCGCGGACGGGGGGATTCCAGATCCACCAGTTCCAGGCGGCGCGGGAGGCCCAGGCGCGGACGGCGGGATGGGGGTCCTGATTCATCATCTTCGCGAGGGCGGCAGTGAGGCGGGGGAAGCCGACGCTCGAGCGCGTCATGGTGGCGTCGGCGCGCATGATGAGGGCGCCGGCGAGGGTTTCGCGACCGAGATCGTCCATCGAGGGGAGGGCGGCGAAGAGATGGTCCCAGCCTTTGTCGTCGAGGAGGGTTTGGCGGAGGCCCCAGCGGGCGGCTTCGCGGACCATTTTGACGGGATCGGAGAGGCCGGCGAGTTGGGCGGGGAGGCCGCGTTCGTCGTGGAGGGCGCCGAGGGCGATGTGGGCCCAGTAGCGGACCTGGGGATGGGGGTGCGTGGCGCCGGGTAGGACGGCGGGCAGGTGGCGAGCGTCGTCCGGCGAGAGGCCGAGCTGGGCCATGGCGCGGAAGCGGGCGACGGTATCGGCGAGGGATTCCTGGGGGGCGGGGGCGAAGCTGGGCGCGGGCGGCGGGGTGGCGGGATAAAGGCGGGCGAGGGCGTGGATGGAGTAGGCGGTGGTTACCATGCCGGTGAGGGCGTGTTTGTTCCAGCGGCCGTAGGGATCCTGGGCGCGGAGGAGGGCGGCGACACCCTTCTTGACCTGGGGATCGGAGTCGTTGAAGCCCAGGGCGGAGAGGGCGGTGAGGGCGAGGGCGGTGGGGGCGGGATCGACGTCGGCGTCGTCGGTTTTGAGGGTCCAGGAGAAGCCGTCGGCGGAGGAGCCGGGGTCGAACTGCCACATGCCGTCGGGGCGCTGGAGCTGGCGGAGGCGGCGGAGGTCGGCGAGCGCCTGGGCTTTGAGGCGGGCGGCGAGGTTCTCGTCGCGGGGGATGAAGATATCGGTCGTAAAGAGGATGCGGTTGGCGAGGTCGTCGGCGTAGCGGGGGGTGGTGGCGAGGAGCTTTTCGGCTTTTTCTTCGAGGGCGAGGAGGTACTTTTCGTTGCGGGTCTTTTTATAGGCTTCGGCGAGGATCTTGCCGGCGAAGCGGTAGACGACGGCGGGGCCGACGTTGGAGCCGGGGCCGGCGGCGTTGATGCCGCTGGGGTCGGCGGACTGGAGGACGTGGTTGGCCGCGCGGATCTGCTGCATGGCGTGGAGGCGGCGGGGGGCGAGGAAGTCTTCGGCGGTGGAGGCGTTCCAGCCGGCGGCGCGGGTGCCGGCGGGGCCGTCGCCGAGGTCGAGGGGCGCGAGGGAGGTATTGTTGGCGGCTTCGGCGAGGGTGTTAGTCGGGCGGAGGGATTCGTACATCGTATTGACCAAGTGGCGGTAGTTGACGATGTTTTCCGGGCGGTAGCCGTGCTGGAAGGCGACGGTGGGGCCCCAGACGCCGGACTGGGTGTGGCAGCTCATGCAGTGGGTACCCATGAGGTTCCCGGTGTCGCGGATGCGGCGGTCGACGGCGGCGCCGCGGGGGCGGTTGAGGATCCAGGCGTCGACCTGGCCCATGTGGTCGTAGATCGCCTGTTGGACGGCCTTGCGAGGATCGATGTGCGGGGCGAGGTCGCGGAGGCGGAGTTCGACTTCGTAGCCGGGGGAGTTGGCTTCGACCTTGAGGTAGTAGACGCCGCCGGGCTGGAGGGTGCGGGTGATGGCGGTGCGGTGGGATTCGGTTTGCTGGTGGACGCGTTCGTTGGCGTTGGCGCCGGTGCGGTACTCTTTGCCGTCGGCGGTGTAGACGAGTAACTGGGCGACGACGAGGGGATCGGGGAGGGCTAAGTTGGCGGTGAATAACTTGGGGGTGGCGCCGGTGTAGTGGATGCGGAAGTAGTCGAGGCCGGAGGAGCCGATGAGGCCGTTGTCGAAGTACTCGGCGTCGTCGGCGCCGCCGGTGATGTGGATGGTATCGCGGCCCTGGAAATCAATGGGTTGGGCGGAGGCGATGGCGTCGTTGGGTTCGGCTTCGAGGATCATGCCGCGGGTGGAGGCGCCGGGGTTGAGTTTGGCGAGTTTGGTGCGGAGGGCGACTTTGTGGCCGGTGGGCCAGGGGGTGAGTTTGGGGTAGGCGGTGAGTTTCTCGACGGTACCGGTTTCGCGCCAGCGGGGGCGATTGAAGATAGGCTCTTCGTCTTCTACCTTAGTTACTTTGAGGGTGTAGGCGGCGGCTTTGGGGGCGCGGTAGACGATGTAGAAGTCGGGGTCGTGGGCGTGGATGACTTTGCGGTAGCCGGCCCATTCGACGGCGATGCGGCCGTTGGCGGGGAGTTGGCTGGGTTGGGGGAGGCCGGCATAGACTTCGACGGTTTCGCCGGCGGCGAGGGCGATGGACTGCTGGTGGAATCCGGTAAATTCAGCGGCGGCGGCAATTACGGGTAGGAAGAAGACCAGGAGGCGCATGGCTATGAGTCAGCGTATCAGATCAGTTTACGATTCGAAGCCAACCGCGTTGGTTTGGGGGCGGCGAATGGACACACTTCGGGTGAACCGGGGGAGACGACCGACCGGCTGGACACACTTCGAGTGAACCGGGTTGGCGAGGTTCTTTTTTCAAAGAGCAGACAGCGGGTTGCAGGCGGCGGGGTGATCCGATGGCGGGGCCGTCAGCAGCGGTCGTTGAAGGACGGGACGGCCGGGGCGGGCCAGGCGGGGAGCTCGGTGTCCTCTTCGCGGTAGAGGGCTTGGCCGGCGGCAGCGGCTTTTGGCTTTACTGTGACGGCGGGAATGGACTGGGTTTCCGGCTGGGCTTCCGGCTGGGGCTGGCGGCGTTTGATGGCGTCCTGAAGGGTTTTGAGGGCGCACCGGTAGGAGCGTTCGTTGGCGTTGAGATAGCGCTGGAGGCAGGACAGGCGTTTCTGGTGTTCCGGTTTGGCGAAGGCGGTGGCGAGGCTGGCGTCGCCCGAGGGGACTTCCTGCCGGGGGCTGAAGCGGGAGAGTTCGAGT
>JAPKZB010000021.1 GCA_026393985.1 Acidobacteriota bacterium | reverse complement strand
CTGCTTGACACCGAACAGGACGAAGTAGCTTTCAATCAACCCAACCGTGCCGGAGCGTACCGCCTCAAGGCCTTTAGCCAGCGGCGAGACCGCCGTCACCGTCCAGACTCGCAACAGCGTTACGTCCTGATTGGTCCGCACTTGAAAGGCCACCAAAACGAGCTGCGCGGCAACCACCACGACAAGCACGGCCAAATTGCGGTACCGGCTGAACATAAAATCCCGGCAGCCACCTTATTCGATTGCGATACGGCGGAGCAGCTTGAAGTCGGTGAGCATCTTGCCGGTGCCGAGTACGACGCTGGCCAGCGGATCCTCGGCAATCGAGACCGGCAGGCCAGTCTCTTCCCGAATGCGCTTGTCCAGGTTCTTCAACATCGCGCCACCGCCCGAAAGGACGATACCGCGGTCGCTGATGTCGGCTGAAAGCTCCGGCGGGGTGCGTTCGAGCGCCACGCGAATGGCGTTCATGATCGTCGCCACACACTCCGACAGGCTCTCGCGAATCTCGGTGTCGTCGATGGTGATCGTCTTGGGCACGCCCTCAATCAGGTTCCGTCCCTTGATTTCCATGGTGAGCGGCTTTTCGAGCGGATAGGCCGAACCGACCGTCATTTTGATCTGTTCGGCGGTGCGCTCGCCGATCAGCAGGTTGTACTTCCGCTTCAGATATTGCATGATGGCGTCGTCCATCTCGTTGCCCGCCACGCGCACCGACCGCGAGTAGACGATACCAGACAGGGAGATAACGGCCACGTCGGTGGTGCCGCCGCCGATGTCAACGACCATGTTGCCGGAGGGTTCGGTGATGGGCAGCCCTGCGCCGATCGCCGCCACCATGGCCTGTTCGACGAGGAAGACCTCGGAGGCCTTGGCACGGTAGGCGCTGTCGATGACGGCGCGCTTTTCCACCTGCGTGATTTCGCTCGGCACGCCGATGACGATCCGCGGATGCACGAGCATCTTGCGGCCATGAGCCTTTTGGATGAAGTAGTTGAGCATCCGCTCGGTCACTTTGAAGTCGGCGATGACACCATCCTTCATGGGACGAATGGAAACGATGTTGCCGGGCGTCCGGCCAAGCATCTCCTTGGCCTCCTTACCCACAGCTTCCACCTCGCCGTTGCCCTTGTTGATCGCCACGATCGAAGGTTCATTGACAACGATCCCCTTGCCTTTGGCGAAGACCAACGTGTTGGCCGTTCCAAGATCGATGGCAAGGTCGGAGGAAAAAAGGCTGAACAGGGAACGCAGATTCATGGGGACCGCTTAGCTCAGGGTAACATAGTGGACTCTTTCTTTTCAGTAAATTACACGCGTATTCGCTTAAGGAACGGCGAGGGCCAGCCGCTTCAATCGTGCAAAGACGAACTCGAGCGCCGCCCGGTGCCGCGCCGGGTCCGCCACGTTCTGCCTGCGCAGGTAGGTGGAGATCTCTTCGGCCGCCGGAACGACCACCGGGAAGCGGCGCCGCATGGCGGTCAGAAACGATCCCTGGCCCGGCCAATCGCCCGCCCCGAGGGCGACATCCACCCACATGGCCGCCTGGCTGAGCGTCTGGCAACGGCCGACACCCGCAGCCGCGCCGGGCGACCGATCCATCTGCTCGAGCGCGGCGGCGAGTCCGGTAAACCAGGGCCGCTTCCAGGCCACGCCCCGCCGCTCCATCTCCTCCCGGATGAGGATGTGCTGCACGGCGTCGAGCGAGTGAACGCTGAGGCAGGCCGCTTCCCCGCCCTGGTAGACGGGGGCCGGATAGCGCTTGGCCTTGAGCCAGATGTGGCCGAACTCGTGGGCGATAACGGCCTCTTCGGCCTCGCCGGAGCCGGCCAGCAGCGGGTTGATCAACACGAAACTGGCCCGCCCCTCGGCGCTCAGGGCGTTGACGGTCATCGCCTGCGCTCCCCTATATTGCGAAACGAAGCCAATCTGGCTGGTGTAGGGCTCCAGCAACTCCCGCCGCGGCGTCTCCGGCGGCAGGTTCAACGCCGTCGTCTGGCCGTTGGCGGGCAATCGCAACAGGACAACGGTGATCTTGCCCACCTGCTCGATCTCCCGCTGCCAGTCCAGCAGGGCCGGCGGAAGCGTCACCCCGCAAATCAGAAACATTGCCCAAACCATCCGTGGTTTCCCGTCCTCCTGTGGATTCGAAGACCCTCTTGATAAAGTACATCTTGATACAATCAGGGGTTGCTCTCGCGTCGACACCTCCTGGCTTCCCCGCTCGCCCTCGCCGCCTGCCGCAAGGAGAAGGCCAATGGCTTTGACGGCTATGCCTTCGTCGCCAATCAGGAGGGCCAGGCCATTGCCGCCGTCGATCTGACCGCTTTTGCTGTCGCCAAGCACATCCGCATCGACGGGCGCCCGAAAGCCGTGCTCGCCCATCCGACCCGCGAGGCCATCTACGCGCTCGGTACCGGCAACGGCGCTTTGTACGAGATCGACCCGGCGCAACTTGCCTTCCGCCGCAAAGTGACCCTGGGGGCCGATCTGGTCGATCTGCAACTCAGCGACACCGGCGATCTCTGGGCCCTCAGCCGGGAGCCCCAACGGCTGCTGCTGCTCGATGCGGCCACGCTGCGCCCCACGCGCCAGGTGGCCTTGCCCGCCGAACCGGTCTCGCTGTGTCTCGCACCGCGCGAACCGTGGGCGCTGGTGAGCTACGAGAAGCATCCGCCCACGCTCATCCACCGGACGGAGAGCCGGATCTCGGCCCAATTCTCGCTGCCGTACCCGCCCACCCTGGCCGCCTTTCTGAGCAACGGCCGGGCCGTCATTTTCGCCGGACGCGAGGCGCAACTGCTCTCGCTGTACGAACTGCCCAGCCTGCGGCACCTCACGCATCTGCCGCTGGCGCTGCAGCCCGAACAGTTCTGCTTCAAGCCCGACGGCGGGCAGTTGTTCATCACCGGCCGAGGCCTCGATGCCGTTGTGGTGGTCTATCCCTACCGCGGCGAGGTGGCCGAAACCGTGCTGGCGGGCCGGGCGCCGGGGGCGATGACGGCGGCCTCGACGCCCGATGTCGACTTTCTGTTTGTCGCCAGCCCGAGCCGCAACGACGTCAGCATCCTCGATATCGTCACCCACAAAACAATTGCCGTCGTCAGCGTCGGGCAGGACCCGGGGTTTCTCACCGTCACGCCCGACAACCAGTACGTACTGGTACTGAACCGCTTGAGCGGCGACATGGCGGTGCTGCGCATTAAGTCCATCGTCCCGAACCGCAACAAAACGGCACCGCTGTTCACGATGATTCCGGTGGGCTCGCGACCGGTGCAGGCCGTCGTGCGGGCCGTTTGATGGAGGATGGAACGGTTTTCCGCACTAAGACGCAGGAGGACGGTAAGGAATGGCGATAAGAATCCCCGCTGTATGGTTGGCTTTGGCCGGCCTGATCCTGGCGCAGGACGCCGAATTCGCCGGCGCCTACGCCAGCAGCGAGATGCGGCTCCAACTGCGCCGCGCCGCGGGCGGAACGTTCACCGGCACGATAGAGATCAAGGGCCAGCAGCTGCCGGTGAAGGCGACGGCAGAAGGCGTGCGGCTGCAGGGATCGTTCGAAGCCGGCGGCCAGTGGTTTCCATTTACGGCCAGCGAGGCCGGCGGGCAGTTGCGACTCGTCAGTGAGGGTCATGAGTACCTGCTCTCCCGGCAAGCGGCCGCGCGCCCGGCCGGCCGCGGGCATCGCCACGCAAGCGGCTTCTCCGTCGAGCCGCCGGCCGGATGGACGGCGGCCGACAAAGACCAGGGGATTGTGCTGCAGCCTCCGGACGCGGCCGCCGACGAGGTCTATTTCGCGCTGCTGCAGGAGGGCTACAGCCCGGCGGAAGAGAGGGCCGCGGTGCAGCAGTTGAGCCAGGCGTTTCTGGCTAATGCCGGCGCGGTGCGGCGGGCGGGCGACCGGGAGGCGATCGCCGGCGGGGCGGCTTATCACTGGGAGGTGCTGAATCCGCAGACCCGGCAGTTCGCCGCGCTGTCCATCTACGTCATCGCGAGCGGAAGCCGCGCTCATCTGCTGGTGGCGGCCGGACCGGTGGAGCGGGTGCGCGCCCGGCAGGCGATGCTGGTGCCGGTAGTGCAGTCGATTCGCTACGTCCCGCCGCCGCCGGGGGTTCTTTCGAGTGTGACGCGGGCGTGGGATCAAAAACTCCGCGGCAAGGTGGTGCGGCAGTTCTGGGCCAGCCAAGGGATGTCCACCGATAAGAAACACTTTCTGAACGCTGATGGTTCGTACGCGTTTTCGAGCAGCAGCATGGTGAGCGTCGATGTGGCGGGCGCCAGCGGCGGCAGCTACGGCAAGGACAATTTGCGAGGCCGCTGGAGCGTGATTGAACGCGCCGGCGCCCCCTATCTGCAGGTAATCTATACGAATGGAGATTCCCGGCTGTTCGCCATCACCCAGGACTCGACCAACTGGTATCTCAATGGCGAAAAGGCCTTCGCCGTCGATCCGTAAACCATGAAACTCCTGGCTCTTCTGCTGACTCTGCCCCTCTGTGCCCAGCCACCGCAGCGCGACATCAAGTTGGAGGCCCCTCGGAAGGTCGCTCTTGTCATCGGCAACGGCAACTACCCGAAATGGCCACTGCGTAATCCGGCCAATGACGCCCGGGCCGTATCGCAGGCCCTCAGCGAGATCGGCTTTGCCACGACGACGGCGGTGGATGTCACGCTGCAGAATCTCGACCGTGCCGTTTCGGCGCTCGTGAGCCGGATCCGCCCGGGCGATGTCGTCGCCTTTTACTACGCGGGCCACGGCATTCAACTCGAAGGCGAAAACTACCTGGTACCGGTTGATTTCGACGCCAAAGACGAAGCAGACGCCAAGTATGCGGCCTATGCCGCCTCGCGGGTGCAGGAGCGCATCGAAAAGGCGGGGGCGCGGGTGACGCTGGTCGTCCTCGACGCCTGCCGCAACAACCCGTTTGCGGCCACGCGATCGGCTAACGGCGGCCTGGCGGCCATGGGTTCGGGCAAAGGCACGCTGATTGCGTTCGCCACCGCGCCGGGCAAGACGGCCGATGATAACCCGAACGGCAATAATGGCCTGTTTACCTCGCATCTGGTGACCGCGCTCAAAGAGCCCGGTCTGACGCTCGACCAGGTGTTCAACCGCGTCCGCGAGCGGGTCCATAACGCCTCGGGCGGCCGGCAGGTGCCCTGGACGGTATCGAGCGTAATAGGCGATGTCTACTTGCGGCCCGGCCCGGGGGGTACGGCGCCCGCGCTGCCGCCGCCACCGGCGTCCGAAACCGTGGCCGTTGCCCGGCCGCCCGTGCAGAATCCGCTGGCCCGCATCATGACCAATTCCGTGGCGCCGGTGGAGCGGCCGCAGGACCCGGTGCCGGATCTCGCCGCGGGCAACGCGGCCTACCAGCGCGGCGATACCCAGCAGGCCGCCCGCATCGCGCAGGAGATTCTGCGCGGCGAGCCGAACCATCGCGAGGCCCTGCTGCTGCTCGCCTATGTGCATTTCCGCGAGCAGCAGTGGGAGCTGTTTGCGGCCACCGCGGTTCAGGCGCTCCGGGCCGGAGCCACGCTGCCGTTCAGCGTCGGCCACCATCACACCCTGACCGGCGCGCATGCCGCCAGCCTGACGGTCTCCCGCGACCTGATCCAATACCAGATCACGGGTGGCAACTGCACGGGCAAAAACTTTTCGCTGCCGCTCGCCAACCTCGTCGCGGCGCGGGCCACCAGCAATACTCAGGGCGTTCCGTTTCTCAGTCTGAAAATTAATGACGAGAACGGCAAGACCCAGAACTTCAACTTCGTCGACCCGACAACGGAGGTGCGCGACAACCCGAACGGCTTGCCCCTGCTGATCAGCCCGCCGCGTGCCGCAAGGTTCGTGCAGGCCATCGCCGCAATTTTGAATCAGACGAGACAGCCTTAGCGAAGTTTGCTATTCTATTGATTCATGCGGTTCACGCACCATCGCCTGCACTCTCACCATCGCCATACGGCGAACGGGCAGGCTGGACTGTAGCTTCGCGATTGTCTCCTCGCAAGCTTCGATGACTTCCTCACCAGCCCGCCGCGAAAACGGCGGGTTTTTCATTTATGGATCTAGACTTCAAAAAATCGGACGGCCTGGTAACCGCCGTCATTCAGCACTACGAAACCAAGCGGATTCTCATGGTCGGGTACATGAACGAGGAGTCGTTCCGGCTGACTGTCGAGCGGGGCTACGCGATCTTCTTCTCGCGCAGCCGCCAGAAACTGTGGCTCAAGGGCGAATCCTCCGGCCATAAACTGTTGGTCAAGTCGATAGAAACCGACTGCGACCGGGATGCGGTGCTGGTGCAGGTGGATCCGGTGGGACCGGGCGTCTGCCACGAAGGTTACGAAAGCTGCTTCTTCCGGACGCTGACGGACGGGGAGTGGCAGGTCTCCGAGACGCCAACTTACGATCCGAAGGCGGTATATGACAAATAAGAAGTTAAAGCTCGGTATTCCGAAGGGCAGTCTCGAAAACGCGACGATTGATCTGTTCCGCCGCGCCGGATTTAATATCTCGGTGTCGAGCCGCAGTTACTTTCCTTCGATTGATGATCCGGAGATTGAGTGCATGCTCATCCGGGCGCAGGAGATGGCCCGCTATGTCGAAGACGGCATTCTGGACGCGGGTTTGACGGGTCTTGACTGGGTGAAAGAGTCTGAGGCCGAAGTGGAGACGGTAGCGGATCTCGTCTACTCGAAGGCCAGCTTCGGCAAGGTGCGCTGGGTGCTGGCGGTACCCGAATCTTCGCCCGTGCAGAGCGTCAAGGACCTCGAAGGCAAGATCATCGCCACCGAACTGGTGCAATTCACGAAGAACTATTTGAAGGCCAACGGGGTGACGGCAAAAGTTGAGTTCTCCTGGGGCGCGACCGAGGTGAAGCCGCCGGTGCTGGCCGATGCGATTGTCGAGGTGACCGAAACCGGCTCCTCGCTGCGGGCCAATAAGCTGCGGATCGTCGAGGAGTTGATGAGCTCGAATACGCAGTTGATCGCCAATAAGACCTCCTGGGCCGATGCCTGGAAGCAACAGAAGTTGAGCGACGTCCGCCTGCTGCTCGATGGCGCCATCGCCGCGCTCGGCAAGGTGGGCCTGATGCTGAACGTGCGGCGGGCCGACCTGGAAAAGGTGCTGGCTACGCTGCCGGCGCTGAAGAACCCCACCGTTTCGCAGCTGAGCGACTCGGAGTGGGTGGCAGTGAACACGATCCTGGACGAGATCACCGTGCGGAACCTGATTCCGCGGCTCAAGGCCGCCGGGGCGCAGGGGATTGTCGAGTATCCGCTGAATAAGATTGTGATGTAAGGCGGGGGGCCTATGATCAAGATAGTCGACGCCGGTCAGGTTACAAAGATTCTGTCGCGGAAGGCCGCCCGGCTGGGCGAGGCCGAGGCGGTGGTGAAACCCATGCTCGAGGCCGTGAAGAAACGGGGCGATGCGGCGGTGCTCGAATATGCCCGGCAGTTTGACGGGCTCGAACGGAAGACGGTGCGGGTGCCCGAGAGCGAATTGGCCGCGGCCGCCCAAGGCCTCTCCCCCGCCTTCAAAGCAGCGGTGAAGACCGCGGCGGCCAACATCCGTGCCTACGCGAAACTCCAACTGCCTACGCCGAAGTCGGTCACCGTTTCGCCGGGCCTGAAACTGGGGCAGATCGTCCGTCCGCTCGACACCGTGGCGGCCTACATTCCGGCCGGCCGCTACCCGCTGCCGTCGACCTTGCTGATGACCGTCATTCCGGCGCAGGTGGCCGGCGTCGCGAACATTTGCGTCACCTCGCCGCGCGTGGTGCCGGAGATCTACGGCACGGCGTCTCTGTTGCAAGTTCCGAACGTGTTTCAAATCGGCGGCGCGCAGGCCATCGCCGCGTTCGCCTACGGGACCAAGACGGTGCCACGGGCGGACCGCATTGTCGGACCGGGGAATATCTATGTCGCGGCGGCGAAGAAGCTGCTGGCGGGCGAGGTTGGCATCGACTTTATTGCCGGCCCGACGGAGATTCTCATGATCGCCGAGGACGGCAACCCGGCCTGGATCGCGGCGGACATGCTGGCGCAGGCGGAGCACGATACCGATGCTTCGGCCGTGCTGCTGACCACCTCGAAGCAGCTCGCCCTGGCCGTGCAGAGCGAAATCGACAAGCAACTCAGCACGCTGACCACGGCCAAGACGGCGCGCGTCGCCATTGAGAAGAACTCAGCCATCATTCTGATGGACTCGGTCGACGAGGCGATTGAAGTGGCCAACCGCTTCGCCCCGGAACATCTTTCGATCCCCTCGGCGGCGTGGCTCAAAAAGATCCGCCACGCCGGTAGCGTTTTCATTGGCCCGCACAGCCCGGAGGCAGCTGGCGACTACGCCAGCGGACCGAACCATGTGTTGCCCACGAGCGGCGCCGCCCGGCTGCGCGGGGGCCTTTCGGCGGCCGATTACGTGAAAGTGATCTCGACGCAGGAGTTGAGCGCCGCGGCGCTGGCCAAGCTCACGCCCGCCGTCACCACGCTCGCCCGCGCCGAGGGCCTTGAAGCCCACGCCCGTTCGGTGGAGGCGCGCCGTGCCAAATAGTTCCAAGCTCCGTCCCCGCCCAGCCGTCGAACGGATGGCGCCCTACCATCCGCCCACGGGTGGCCGCGGCGAAAAACTCCGACTGGACTTTAACGAAAACACAGTCGGCTGTTCGCCCAAAGTTACGCAGTTTCTCGTCGAACACTTGGTTGAGAACGACCTGGCCGTTTACCCGGAATACAACGACGCGCGGCGCGAACTCGCCGCCTACTTCAAAGTCGCCGAGAATGAATTCGCCTTGACCAACGGGACGGACGAGGCGATTCAGATCCTCATCAACACTTACGTCGATGACGAGGATGAGGTACTGATTCTGAAGCCGGCCTACGCCATGTACCGGTTCTACGCCGAAGTGGCCGGGGCGCAGGTGCGCGAGATCGCCTACCGCGCCGGGACGCTGAGCTTTCCGCTGCAGGAGTTACTCGGGGCGATTCAACCTACCACGAAGGCCATTTTGATCTCGAACCCGAACAACCCCACGGGCACGGGCGTTGATCTTGACGGCATCGTCCGGATTGTCAAGCGCGCGCCGCACGCGGCGGTGCTGATTGACGAAGCCTACTACGAGTTCTCGGGCGTGACGGCGCTCGGGATGTTGAAAGACTTCCCGAATCTGTTTGTCTCGCGCACGTTTTCGAAGGTTTATGGCATGGCGGCGCTGCGGATCGGCTGCCTGTTCACGCAGGCGGCCAACGTCGACTGGCTCCGCAAGGCGCAGAGCCCGTACTCAGTGAATTCGCTCGCGGTGCTGGCGGCGCGGGCGGCCATCCGGGACCCGCAATTTGTTGAGCGTTATGTGGGCGAGGTGCTCGCGGCGCGAGAATTACTGTATGTGGGTCTCGAGAAGCTGAATATACCCTACATCAAGAGCCAGGGTAACTTCGTGCTGACCCAAATGGGAGACCGGGCCATCGCCATCCGCGATGGTCTGCGCGAGCGCGGCGTGCTAGTGCGCGACCGCAGTTACGAGATTGCCGGCTGCGTCCGGATCACGGTGGGCACGCGGCAGCAGATGCGCATCTTACTCAAGGAGTTGGAAGAGCTGTGGCGCAAGAAATGATCATCTTCGATATGGACGGCGTGCTGGTTGACGTCACCGAGTCCTATCGCGAAACCATTGTCCGCACGGTGCAGCATTTCACGGGGCAAACCATCGCCCGGAGCCGGATTCAGGACTATAAGAACGCCGGCGGCTGGAATAACGACTGGCAGTTATCGCAGAAGATTGCGCGGGACCTGGGCGTCGAAGTGGACTATCCCGTGGTAGTCGAATACTTCCAGAAGATCTTCTTTGGGGACGGAGCCGGAGGGCTGATGCAGCGGGAGCAGTGGATTGCGCGGCCCGGGGTGCTTGAAAGCCTGGCCGAACGATACGCCTTTTCCATCTTCACCGGCCGAGAACGGGCCGAGGCGCAGATGACGCTCGACCGTTTCGCCGCGGGCCTGAAGTTTGCACCCGTCGTCGGCGCCGATGATGTCCAGTACGGCAAGCCGGATCCGGAGGGGATGCTGCGGATTATGTCCGAGTTTCCGGGCGAACGCTTCTATTACATTGGCGACACGGTAGACGATGCGCGCAGCGCGAAATTGGCCGGGGTACCGTTTATCGGGATTGGCCACGGGGATACGGGCGCCCTGCTGCTGGCCGAAGGGGCCCAGGCATTGATCCCGAGCATTAACGACCTCGCTGGAGCACTCGAAAGCTTATGAGAACCGCAACCGTCGAACGGATTACCAAAGAGACGCAGATCCGCGGCAAACTGAAGATCGAAGGCAAGGGCCGGTATCAGATCTCTACCGGCATTCGCTTCTTCGATCACATGCTCGAGCTGTTCACCAAGCACGGCGGGTTCGACCTTGAACTGACCGCCACGGGCGATCTCGATGTGGATCAGCACCATACCGTGGAAGACGTGGGCATCGCGCTCGGGCAGCTGTTTGCGCAGGCGCTCGGCGACCGTAAGGGGATCAACCGGGCCGGTTACTTTGTGATGCCGATGGATGAGACGCTGTCGGTGGTGGCGGTGGATCTGGGCGGGCGGCCGGCACTGGTTTACGCAGACTTAGTCAAGGTCCGGCTGGTGGGCGACTTACAGACCGAGTTAGTGCACGATTTTTTTGACGGTTTTGCCGTGCACGCCGGGGCCAATGTGCACTGTAAGGTACTGTACGGGCGCAGCAACCATCACAAGCTCGAAAGTATCTTCAAGTGCTTTGCGCGGGCGATGAAGTTTGCTACCTCGAAAGACGCCCGTCTGAAGGATCAGCTGCCCTCCACCAAGGGGCTGCTCGAGGGCACCAAGGCATGAGCAAGGTGGTGGTCTTCGATTACGGCGCCGGCAACCTGCGCAGCGTGCTGAATACGCTGGGGGCGATCGGAGCGCAGTACGAACTGGTGGACGACGCCGAAGGGCTGCTGGCGGCCGAAAAGATTATTCTGCCGGGCGTGGGGCACTTCGGGCAGATGGTGCGTTCGCTCGATGCGATGCGGGTCCGGAAGCCGCTGCTGATGCGGATTGCGCAGGGCGTGCCTTTTCTGGGGATCTGCCTGGGGCTGCAGGCGATGTTCGAGGCGAGCGAAGAGGCGCCGGACCTCGAGGGCCTAGGGCTGTTCGCGGGCAAGGTGAGGCGTTTTCCCGACGATGCGCGGGTGCCGCACATGGGTTGGAACGAGTTGGAGGTCCGGGCCGGTTCGCGCCTGCTGCGGAACTTGCCGCCGCGGCCCTATCTCTACTTCGCTCATAGTTACTACGTTCCGGCGCACGAATACGCCGCGGCGACCTGTATCTACTCCGAGCCGTTTACCGCCGTGCTCGAGCACGAGAACGTCTACGGGGTTCAGTTCCACCCGGAGAAGTCGGGCGCGTTGGGGTTACAAATTGTTAAAAACTTCGTGGACCTTTGACACCATGCTGGCAAAACGCATTATTCCCTGCCTTGACGTCACCGCCGGCCGGGTGGTCAAGGGCATTAACTTCGTCAACTTGAA
Source organism: Acidobacteriota bacterium (assembly GCA_026393985.1). Lineage (GTDB taxonomy): Bacteria > Acidobacteriota > Terriglobia > Bryobacterales > Bryobacteraceae. The sequence goes on along the minus strand of JAPKZB010000021.1, from coordinate 25,773 downwards.
AGACGCGGGCGACCCGGTGGAACTCTCTGAGCGCTACAACGCGCAGGGGGCCGATGAGCTTGTATTTCTCGACATTACAGCCTCTTCGGACGAGCGGAACACGATGGTGGATGTGGTGGCGCGGACGGCGCAGAAGGTGTTTATTCCGCTGACGGTGGGTGGCGGCATCCGGTCGGTAGTTGATGCTCGCAAGATTCTGATGGCCGGGGCAGATAAGGTGAGCGTAAACACGGCGGCGGTGCGCGACCCGCATTTGATTACGCTGCTGTCGAACGAGTTCGGGGCGCAGGCCGTGGTGCTGGCCATCGACGCGCGGCGGCGCGCCGGTGGTGGCGGCTGGAACGTCTTCACCAAGGGCGGACGGGTAGACGAAGGCATGGACGCGGTGGCGTGGGCGGCCCGGGGCATGGAGTTGGGCGCCGGAGAGATCCTGCTGACGTCGATGGATACCGACGGGGTGCAAGACGGCTTCGACTGCGAACTGACGGCGGCCGTTTCGCGGGCGACGCGCATTCCGGTGATCGCGAGCGGGGGCGCGGGCAAGCCCGAACACTTCCTCAAAGTCCTGACCGAGGGCGAGGCCGACGCGGCGCTGGCGGCCAGTATCTTCCACTTCGGCACTTACAGCGTCGACGACCTCAAAGAGTTTCTCGACAAACGCGGCATTGTCGTCCGGAGAACCCAGTGATTCTACCCTGTATTGATCTAATGGACGGCAAAGTCGTCCAGCTTGTGCAAGGAAAAGAGAAGGCGCTCGAGGGCGATGCGCCGGAGGTGATGCTCCAGAAGTTTGCTGGGTTTCCCGAGATTCAGGTCATCGATCTCGACGCGGCGCTAGGCCGCGGGGAGAACGATGCGATTGTCGAAGCGCTGTGCGCCAAGGCCCGGTGCCGGGTGGGCGGCGGGGTGCGGACGCCGGAGCGGGCGGAAAAGCTGGTGGAACAAGGCGCCCACCGCGTGATTGTCGGCACGTCGGCCTTCCGGGCGGACGGGCCCAACCATGCGCTGCTGTCGGAGATGGTGGCGGCCGTGGGGCAGGACAAGCTACTGATCGCCATGGACTCGAAGGGCGGCCGGATTACCGTAAAGGGCTGGACTGAATCGCTGAACTTTACGGCGGAGGAGTTAGTGAGTCAGCTCGAACCTTACTGCAGCGGCTTTCTGTGCACTTATGTGGACAAAGAGGGCATGATGCAGGGCACGGACCTCGACTGGTTCCGGCGGCTGCGGGCCGCCATGAGCCCCGAGCACGAACTGACGGCGGCGGGCGGGGTGACCACGCTCGACGATGTGCGGGCGCTACAGGCGATGAACGTCCATGCCGCGCTCGGCATGGCGATCTACACGGGCCGTCTTTCGCTCGACGACCTCCGGAAAATGTTATAGGAACTTCTTCATGTCCTCGCGTCTTGTCTGTTTCAACCCCTCCTGCCGGGCCGAATATGCTTCGACCGAAGTGCTCTACGCCTGCACCCGCTGCGACGGGCTGCTCGAAGCCAAAATCGACTACGACCGCACCGCCGCTGCCGGCTGGAAGCAGTTGTGGCGGCAGCGCCGGCTATCGAACGCGCCGCTCGATGTTTCCGGCGTGTGGCGCTACCGGGAGATGCTCGACCTCTTTGACGGTTTTGAGCACGTGGTAACGCTGCGCGAGGGCAACACGCCGCTGCTCGCCGGCGCCAAGGCGGCGGCATACGCCGGGCTCGACAACGTCGTCTTCAAGCATCAGGGCTTCAACCCGACGGGCAGCTTCAAAGACAACGGCATGACTTGCGGGGCGACGCAGGCCAAGCGGCTGGGGATGCGGCGGGTGGCGTGCGTGTCGACGGGCAATACGTCGGCGTCGATGGCCGCTTATGCGGCCACGTCGGGGCTGGATCCGATTATCTTCATCCCCAACGGCAACATCGCCTTTGGGAAACTGTCGCAGGCGCTTGATTACGGGGCGCGGACGCTACAGGTGGAAGCAAACTTTGACCAGATTCTGGCGCTGGTGCGGGTGCTGGCCGACCGGCTGGGGATTTATCTGCTGAATTCGGTGAATCCGTTCCGGATTGAGGGCCAGAAGTCGATTGTGATTGAGATGCTTGATCAGCGCGATTGGCAGGTGCCGGACTGGGTGGTGCTGCCGGGCGGAAACTTAGGCAACGTCAGCGCGTTTGGCAAGGGGCTGCGGGAGTTACTCGACTTAGGGCTGATTGATAAGCTGCCGCGGCTGGCGGTGGTGCAGGCGGCCGGGTCGGCGCCGTTCTATGATTATGTCCGGCAGGCGGATAAGGACCACTTTCCGACGGTGAAGAAGCCGGAGACGCTGGCGACGGCGATTAAGATTGGCGATCCGGTGAGTTATCCGAAGGCGCTGCTGGAGATCGAAACCTCGGGCGGGGTGGTGGAACGGGCGAGCGAGCAGGAGATTGCCGACGCCAAGGCGGTGATTGGCGCCTGCGGCATCGGCTGCGAACCGGCTTCGGCGGCGACGCTGGCCGGCATTAAGAAACTGGTAGCCGCCGGGGTGATGCGGGCGGATGCCGATGTGGTGGCGGTGTTGACGGGCAACGTGCTGAAGGACCCGGATTACATTTACCACTATCACACCGGCGTTTTGAAGGGTCCGCACGGCGAGCCGCTCACGTCCACGTTTGGCAACAAACCCACGGTGGTTCCGAACGACGCGGACGCGATTGCGGCGCTGCTTGGCTAAGGTTGGAGCTTCGCCGCCGCGGCGTGGATGGCGGCGGCGTAGTTGGCGATCGCCGCGCTGAAGGCCCGGGCCTGCGCCACGGCCTGCTGGCGCTGGCCGAGTTCAAGGCTTTCGCGGACGCCGGCGATGGTCTTGGCGCCGTAACCGGTGTACTGGCCGGGGGCGGAGATCGCATTGCGGTACCAGGGGCGGCCGGGCAGACCGTCCGGCAGGAGCAGCGCGCGTTCGGTGAGATAGACCTCGCGCGTGCCGCGGCCGGCCGTGGCGTAGCGGGCTTCAAACTGCCGGGCGGCCGCGTCGAGTTCGTCGAGGGCGGCGGCGACGTTGGGCAGGCCGACGTTTTTGTCGGCGGCTAACTTGTCTACCTCGCGCCAGTAGCGGCGGATGGTGGCCGCGGCGCGGGTGAACTCGAAGGGGACAATGGGTGCTTCGCTCATCCGCGCGAGCGAGAGGGCCGCCACCTGCGCGAGTCCCCTGCCGTAGATGAACTCGCCGTCCGAGAATCGCTTGTACCAGGCAAACGAGTCGTAGATGGAGTGATAGACGCCGCCGGTGCTGCCGGAGAACCCGAAGTTGACGCCCGCAATGCCCGCATGGTGGACGAAGCCGACGTAGTCCGAACCGGAGCCGAGCGGACCCGGCTCGAAGGGCCGCTGCACCTTGAGCAGGGCTGGAAGGATGCTTTCGCCCGTCGCGGGATCTTTGCTGTCGCGCGCAATCTGTTCGAGGAAAAGGTTGAGGGCCGGGCTGGCGCCGAGCCCCAGCGGGCCCTTACCGTTCGAGTCGCTGTTGAAATAGGCCACGGCCTTCTGCTTCAACTCCGGCAGGTGCTTTTCGACCCACTCGGTGGAGCCGATCAAGCCAAACTCCTCGGCGTCCCAGAGGGCGAAGACGAGGGTGCGGCGGGGGCGCCAGCCGGTCTTGTAGAGTTCACCGAAGGCGCGGGCGGTTTCAAGGACGGCGGCGGCGCCGGAGACGGGATCGTTGGCGCCGTTGACCCAGGCGTCGTGATGGTTGCCGTAGATTACCCATTCGTCGGGGGCGACGCTGCCGGGGATGGTGGCGATGACGTTGTGGACGGGGCGGGTGCCCCAATCGTGGGTGAGTTTGAGGCGGACGGGCGTGGCGCCGGGGCCGAGTTTGTAGGGGATGGGCAGGGCGCCGCGCCAGTTTTCGGGGGCGAGGGGGCCGGCGAGGGCTTCGAGCAGCGGCTTGGCGTCGCCGTAGGAGATGGGCAGAACGGGAATAGCCATCAGCGTTTTGGCTTCGCCGCGGGTGAGGCGCCGGGCGCCGCCGGGTTCGGAGGCGAAGCCGGGGGAGAGAGGGTCACCAACGTGGATCGACATGTCCATGACGCTACCGCGCTGAACGCCGTACTCGCAGCGGTAGGCGCCGGCCGGGTAGACGTCGCCGCGGAAGTAGCCGTCGTCTTTGGGGTCGGAATAGATGAGGCAGCCGATGGCGCCGTGTTCGGCGGCCACTTTGGGTTTGACGCCGCGCCAGGATTGGCCGTAGCGGGCGAGGACGATTTTGCCGCGGACGTCGATGCCCTGTTTCTTGAGATACTCGTAGTCTTCGGGCACGCCGTAGTTGACGTAGACGAGCGGGGCGGTAACATCGCCGTCCGCGGAGTAGGCGTTGTAAGTGGGGAGTTGGTTGCGGTCGGTCGAGTCGGGGTCTTCGGCGAAGTTGGGTTCGGCGAGGCGGGCGGAAAATTTACCCATGGTGAGCAGGCGGGATTGGGGATAGGGCAGCAGGGCCTCGAAGGTTTCGATTTTGGCTTCGAGGCCGGCGGCGCGGAGCTGGCGGAGGGCGTACTCGGCCACCTTGCGCGAGGCGGGCGAACCGGCGTGGTGGGGTTCACTGGCCATGGCCTTCATGTGGGCTTCGATGCGGCGCGCGTCGGGTACGGCGAGGAGCTTCGATTCGAGGGCGCGTTCGCGGACGGCGCCCTCTTGAGAGAATCCGCGAATGGGGCCCTGCGCGCAGGCAGCGGCGGCAAGCAGAAGGAGGAGAGTCAGTTTCATGGCGCCAGAAATTGGAGGAATTCCTTGGGATTTTTGGTGAGACCGGGGAAGGAGCGGACCGTCTTTTCGTCCGCGTCGAGGATGACGTAGTAGGGGATGGCGACGGTGGCGAAGCGGGCCTCCTGGAGCTTCTGATTCTGTTCCGAGGCCGCGTCGGTGCCGTCGGTGTAGAGTTCGACCAGGATGTATTTGCCGAGCGCCGCGGCGATTTCGGGCAGCGGGAACATGTTGGCCTTCATCCAGTGGCAGTTGGTGCAGGCGTAGCCCGTGAAGTTGACGAAGACCTGCTTGCCTTCGGCTTTGGCTTGGGCGAGAGCGCCGGCGAGGTCGTTCTTCTTCCAGGGGAGGGCGGCGTAACCGCCGCTGCCGGAGGAGGCGGTGGACCGTTTGGCGAGCGGGACGTAGGCATCGAGTTCCCCGAGCGGCGCGCCGGTCATGCCGGGCCAGAGGCTGAGCGAGAAGCTGAGCAGGAGCAGGCCGAGGAGGAGGCGCGGGATGGTGACGTCCTGGTCCGGCTGGACGCCTTCGAGGCGGAGCCAGCCGAGCAGGTAGGCGGCCGGGGCGGCGAACAGGATCATCCAGGCGGCGAGGAAGCGTTCGCGGGTGAGCAGATCGAGCTGCCAGACGGCGTCGACGTTGGCGAGGTACTTCAGCATGGCGGCCAGGATGAGAAAGGCCATCACGACTTTGACGCGCATCATCCAGACGCCGCTGCGGGGCAGTTTCTTGAGATAAGAGGGGAAGAGGGCGAGCAGAAAGAACGGGGCGGCGAGTCCGGAGGCGAAAAAGGCCATGCCGAGGACCGGCTGGAGTTTGTCGCCCTGCACGGAAGCGGCGAGGAGCGTGCCGACGAAGGGTCCGACGCAGGCGAACGAGGTGAGCGAGAAGGTGAGGCCCATGAGCAGGGAGCCGAGGTAGCCGCCGCCCTCGGAGGCCTGGTTGAGCCGGGTGAGGAGGCTGGACGGCAGCATGATTTCAAAGGCGCCGAGCATAGAGAGGGCGAAGGCGAAGAAGACAGCCGCGATGCCGAGATTGACGTAGGGGTTGGCGCTCAACTGCACGACGGCGAAGGGGCCGAGCGCGGCGGACAAAACGAAGCCAAGACTGGTGAACAGGACGATGATGCCGAGACAGAAGACGACGGCCTGGCCGAAGGAGCCCTTCCGGTCGCCCTGGCCGATGAAGTAGGAGAGGGTGAAGGGGATCATCGGAAAGACGCAGGGGGTGAAAACGGCGGCGAGGCCGAGGCCGAAGGCGATGAGGAGGAAGCTGGCCAGGGGCTGGGCGGCGGGCGCGGCGGCGGGGGGCGGGGCGGGGGTAGCGGGAGCGGGCGTGGAGGGGGCGGCGACGACGAAGCCATCGGGGATGGCAGTTTCGACGGCGCCGACGGTGAGCGTGACCGGGAAGGAGCGGCGGCGCGGCGGCAGGCACAGCTTATCGTTACAGGCGCTGGCGCGGATGACGAGTTCGAGGTCCTTGGTCTGTTCGCCGAGGACGCCGTCGAGATAGAAGATCGCCGAGCCTTCGTAGCTTTCGGTGGTGGCGGCGGCGACGGGGTCGAACTTGGCTTCCACCTTTTGCTGGAGGGTTCGCGCGAGGGAGAAGGGCGGGGTGAATTTCGTGGCGGTGGCGGTGACCGGGGAGGTGACGGAGTAAAGATGCCAGCCGGGCTCGATGACGGCCTTGGCCTGCAGGCGGACGGGAGCGCCCGCTTCGGCTTTGGCGGCGGTGGCGGTAACCGTCCATTGCACGGGAGTCGGAGATTGGCCCCAGAGCGAGGCAGCGAGCAGAGAGAGCCAGAGAGCGCGCATGTTGGTTTTTCGTCATTGTCTCATCTCCGGAGCCCAGTTACGATATGATCCAAGCCATGGCCTTGAATATGCTCGGCGCTTACGGCGAATGGGCCGCCGCGAGCGTTCCCGACCCGCCCCGACTTTCTTTTCGGCAGCCCGTGTTTCAGGACGTGCACGCGTGGCGGCCGGCGGCGCGGGTGCGCCTGCACGAGGCGCTGGTCTCCCCTGCCCCGCCCTTGGCGCCGCGGCCGGTGGTGGAGCACCGGCTCGAGTTTGACGGGCTGCACATTGAGCACCTGAAATGGCAGCTGCCGTACGGCCCGCCGACCGAGGCGCTGGTGCTGAAGCCGGCCAAGGCGACGGGAAAGTTGCCGGGAATTGTGGGGCTGCACGACCACGGCGGCAATAAGTATTTTGGCGTGCGAAAGATCACGCGGATTTCAAAAGATCCGCATCCGCTGATGATCCGGCATCAGGAGCGCTACTACGGGGGCGTGGCGTGGGCGAACGAGCTGGCGCGGCGGGGTTATGTGGTGGTGATCCATGATACGTTCACGTTTGGCTCGCGGCGGGTGCGGTGGGGCGATGTGCCGGGTAACATCCGGAATAACATGGTGGAGAGTAACCCGGAGTCGGAAGAGGAGATTGCGAAATACAACACCTGGGCGGGCGGGCATGAGCACTTAGTGGCGAAGAGCCTGTTTTCGGCCGGGCTGACCTGGCCCGGGGTGTTTGTGCACGACGACCAGCGGGCGCTGGACTATCTGGCGTCGCGACCGGACGTGGACGCGACGCGGCTGGGCTGCGCCGGGCTGTCGGGCGGGGGGCTGCGGACGGTGATGCTGGCGGGGGCCGATGAGCGCATCCGCTGCGCCTGCTGCGCCGGGATGATGACGACGTGGCGGGACTACCTGCTGAATAAGTGCTACACGCATACGTGGATGTGCTACGTTCCGGGTCTGCCGAAGGACCTCGATTACCCGGAGATCCTGGGGCTGGCGGCGCCGAACCCGGTGCTGGTGCTGAATAACAGCGACGATGCGCTATTTACGCTGCCGGAGATGCAGCGGGCCGACCGGATTTTGGCCGAGGTGTACGGGAAAGCCGGGGCGGCGGACCGGTACAAGGCGAACTTTTATCCGGGTCCGCACAAGTTTGACCTCGAGATGCAGAAGGACGCCTTCGCGTGGTTTGACCGCTGGCTGAAGAGCTAACTGCGGCGTTCGACCTTGACGGCAGCGAGTTTGAAGCCGGCCTGGCCGTAGGGGCTGTCGGTGGAGCCGATTTCGAGGCGGCCGCAGACCCAGACGCTGTAGAGGAGTTCGACTTTGGCGGGCCGTCCGGTGACCATGGAGGCGTAGACGATCTGGTTGGCGGGCGGGGCCGGGGTGTGGACGCAGGCGCCGGCGGTGGGGACGACGAGGAATTCGATGGCCTCCTCGAAGCCGTCGTCGAAGGGGACCATGTAGCCGGCGATTTTGACGTCGGTGCCGGCGGCGAGTTCGAGGAGGGGGCTGGCCTGGCCGGTGCGGGTATCGAGACCGCGGAGCATGGCCCAGGTGATCTCGGCGAAGCCTTTGTCGCCGGCGGCGGCCGGGGCGTCGGAGGGCGGGGCGGGAGTTACGGCGCGAGGGACGTGGATCTTGCGGGGGGGCGCCGGGTCGTCGCTGGCCGGAACGGGGGTCCACTTGGGGCCGCAACCGGCTAAGGCTCCAACCGCGGCCAGGAAAAAGCATCGACGTTGCATAGGCTCCTCCCTATCGTATCGCCGGGGGGCGAAGGGCGCCAAAACCAACGGCCCCGCTATCACCCGGGGCCGTTGGACAAAACCGGCGGCGTTGCCGCCGGGATGTTTTGGGAGAATCAGGCTCGATGGCAACGCAATGCCGCGAATCCTGTGTTTGATTGGATGTTACGGCGGCACGGGGCGAGAGTCAAGTAAAAAATCCCTGGTTTTTACAGAGAAATTAGTGCTTTTTTATCAATATCTTACAGGCCATCTCGAACGGGCGAAATACTGTTGATTTTCTGTGGAAAACCAGTGGAACAACGTCTGGGATGCCGCCAAAGTGAAGAAAGCAGGACCAGTTAGGGTCTTTTTTTACCGTCTTCGTCGAGCGAAAGGGTGAGTACGGCGTCCTCGCGGGGCCGGATGTTGCCGAAGCCGCCTCCGGTGGCCACGCGGATGCCGGCAAAGACGAGTCCGGCGAGGGTGGCAAGGCCGATGAGGATGCCGGCCAGCTTGACGATGGCGATGATGAGTTCGCCGACGTTCTGCTGCGGGGGCGGGGCGGCGTTGGCATTGAGGGTAACGGTGGCTTCGTACTGCACCTGCGAGAGAACGCGCTGGGCGGCGTCGGGGTTGGGGGCCTGGGTGACGACGGCGATGAGGGGTCCGCTGCGGGAGGCGGTGAGACCGGGGAGGGCCTGGAAGGCGGCGATCTGCATTTGGGCGATCTGGTGATTCGGATAGGAGAAGACGACGAGATCGACGGCGCCGTCGCGGTCGGTGAAGCGGCCGGTGATGCCCTCGGTATCAAACTGAAAGGCGACGACGGAGGGGGGGACGCGGGGGGCAAACTTTTCAAGACTGACTGGCCCAGTGATGTAGCGCTCCGAGTTGCGGGCGCGGGCCTCGGCGGGGAGAAAGCGCGTGAGGGCCGGGAGGGCGGCGTTTTCAAAGCGGGGCAGGCTGAGGATTACCTGGTGGATGGTGTCGTGTTCAGGTTGGTAGCCGTCGAAGCGGAGGACGTAGTTGCCGTAGGCGAGGAGGGTTTGGGCGCCGGCGCGGGCGGCTACTTTGGTGGCGGCATCGGGGGCGGGTTGGGCGTCGGCCGGGCGGAGGATCTGCCAGACGGCGAGAGCGGCAGTGGAGTCGCGGAGGCGCCAGGCGGAAACGGTGAAGCTTTTGACGGGGCCGGTGACGCCCTTTTCGTTGGGGCGGCCGCGGCCTTCATAGATCGCTGATTCGCCTTCCTGGAAGCCGTACTCGCGCCAGAGGGCGGGGTCCGGGGCCGTGAGGGGGGTGGCTGATTTGCGGGCGTGGAGTTCGAGCCCCTCCGGCAGGAGGGCGGCGGACAAGGTCCCGGCGAGGCCCAGCAGGGCCCAACCGGCAAGGCAGGCTACTCGTTGATTCCGTGGCATTTTTTGTACTTTTTGCCGCTCCCGCAGAAGCAGGGATCGTTGCGGCCCACCTTCTTAGACGCCACAACGGGGGTTTGGGGTGCCGAGGGAGCGGAACCGCCCAGGAACTGGAGGTCGGCCAACTCCTTTTCCTTCTTCTTTTCGATCTTCCGGGTGAATTCGGCGATGGAGGCGCGGGCGGCTTTCTGGTCGACGGGGGCCGGTTCGGGGGGCCCGGCCGCAACCATCTCTTCGCTTTCCAGTTCGTCGGGATGGCGGAGGGGGAGGGGCATGCCGGCATCGTTTTCGGCCACCTGCATGAAGTAGAGATAGCGCAGAGTTTCGTCTTCGATGCGGTCCATCATGTCCTGGAAGAGGGTGAAGGACTCCTTCTTATACTCAAGCAGCGGGTCTTTCTGGCCGTAAGCCCGCATGCCGATGCCCTCTTTGAGGTGGTCCATGGACAACAGGTGGTCTTTCCACTGGTTGTCGATGACGTTGAGCATGATGATGCGTTCGGCTTCGCGGATGTATTCGGCGCCGATGAGCGCCTCTTTCTGCTCGTAGCGGGCCTGGCAGGCATCGAAGATGCTGTCTTCGATCTCCTGGCGGCTCATTTGCGGGAAGCCGGAGGAGTCGATATTGACGCCGAAGCGGGTGAGGATATCGGATTCGAGGCCAGCGAGGTCCCACTCGTCGACGCGGGCTTTTTCGGGGATGCGATCGAGGACGAGGGTGTCGACGAGGCCGCGGGACATTTCAAGAATGCGTTCGCGTTGTTCGACACCTTCGAGCAGGTTACGGCGCATGCCGTAGACGGCATTGCGCTGCTTGTTCATGATGTCGTCGTACTCGAGCACATGCTTGCGGCTGGCGAAGTTCTGGGCTTCGACGGCCTTCTGGGCGGCGGCGATGCGGCGGGTGATGAGTTTCGATTCGATCGGCACGTCCTCCTCCATGCCGAGGCGGAGCATGAGGTTCTGCATGCGTTCACCGCCGAAGATGCGGAGCAGGTCGTCCTGGAGGGAGAGGAAGAACTTGGAGGCGCCGGGGTCGCCCTGACGGCCGGCGCGGCCGCGGAGCTGGTTATCGATGCGGCGGGACTCGTGGCGTTCGGTGCCGACGACGATGAGGCCGCCGGCGGCGACAACTTTATCGTGCTCCTGGTCACAGACGGCCTTGTGTTTGGCAAAGATATCCGACCATTGGGGCATGGGGACGCGGTAGTTGCGGGCGCCGCGCTGGAAGTAGTAGTAGTCGCGATCGGAGACGAGCGAGCCGGTGCCTTCGGGCATCGATTCGAGGTAGCCCTTCTTGAGGCACTCCTCCTGGGCGAGGAAGTCGGGATTGCCGCCGAGGAGGATGTCGGTGCCGCGGCCGGCCATGTTGGTGGAGACCGTGACAGCGCCGTAGCGGCCGGCCTGAGCGATGATGAAGGCTTCGCGTTCGTGGTTTTTGGCGTTGAGGACTTCGTGCTTGACGCCGAGGCGGGTAAGGATGGTGGACAGGCGCTCGGACTTGGAGACGGAGATAGTGCCGACGAGGACGGGTTGGCCCTTGGCGTGGCAGGCTTCGATCTCTTTGGCGGCGTTGCGGAACTTTTCCTCTTCGGTGCGGTAGACGATATCGTTAAACTCGATGCGGCGCATGGGCCGGTTGGGCGGCACGGGGGAGACGTCGAGCTTGTAGGTTTTGCCGAATTCGGCGGCTTCGGTGTCGGCCGTACCGGTCATGCCGGAGAGCTTTTTGTACATCCGGAAGTAGTTTTGGAAGGTGATGGAGGCCAGCGTCTGGGTTTCGCGCTGGATTTTGACGCCTTCTTTGGCTTCGATGGCTTGGTGGAGCCCGTCGCTCCAGCGGCGGCCGGGCATGATGCGGCCGGTGAACTCGTCGACGATGACGACTTCCATTTCGCCCTCGTCGCCGGGGCGGACGAGGTAGTCCTTATCGCGGTGGAAGAGAACATGGGCTTTGAGGCCCTGCTGGACGTGGTGGTTGACCTCGATGTTGGAGGGGTCGTAGAGGTTGCCACAGTTGAGGAGGCGTTCGACTTTGAGGACGCCTTCTTCGGTGAGGGCGACGCCGCGGTGTTTTTCGTCGACCGTGTAGTCGCCGGTGAAGTATTTTTCGCCGGGCTCTTTGCCTTCGATCACTTCGCCGCGGATCAGCTTGGGGATGATCTGGTTGATGCGGTAGTACTTGTCGGTGGACTCCTCGGACGGGCCGGAGATGATGAGCGGGGTGCGGGCTTCGTCGATGAGGATGGAGTCGACTTCGTCGACGATGGCGTGGAAGTGGGGCCGCTGGACGCAATCGCCGAGGCGGAACTTCATGTTGTCGCGCAGGTAGTCGAAGCCGAACTCGTTGTTGGTGCCGTAGGTGATATCGCAGGCGTAGGCGGCGCGGCGTTCGGCGTCGTCGAGGTCGTGGACGATGCAGCCGACGGTGAGGCCGAGAAATTTGTAGACGCGGCCCATCCACTCGGAGTCGCGGCGGGCGAGGTAGTCGTTGACGGTGACGACATGGACGCCCTTGCCTTCGAGGGCATTGAGGTAGCAGGCGAGGGTGGCGACGAGGGTTTTGCCCTCGCCGGTCCGCATTTCGGCGATTTTGCCCTGGTGCAGGATGATGCCGCCGATCAATTGCACATCGTAATGCCGCATGTTCAGCACGCGGCGTCCGGCTTCGCGGACGGTGGCAAAGGCCTCTACGAGGATGTCGTCGAGCGTGGCGCCCTGCTCGAGTTTTTGTTTAAGATCCGCAGTTTTGGCCGAGAGTTCGGCATCCGAGAGTCGTTCAAAAGGGGTGGCGAGTTCGTTGATGGCAGCAATTACGGGCTTGAGCTGTTTGAGCTCGCGCTCGGATTTGGTGCCAAAAATCTTCGCTAGCAAGGCGTTAATCATAGGAGAGACAGGTAGAGACAGGGCGCGCCCGGAGACTTGGGCCTATCTTCTAGTTTACCGCTCAAGAAAAGCAAATGCGGGCCGATACGGCACAACGAAGAGGAGGAACGATGCATTCTCTAACTGGTAGCTGGCTGAACCGGCTCTGTGACCCGGTCGAAACGACGCTGGGGGAGGCCGTCAAGCAGGCTTTGGAGGTGGCCCGTTGCAGTCCGGAGGTGGTGGATGTCTTGCTGGCGCGGCTACGGGTGGAGGCGGAGCCTTTCGTCGTCGACCGGCTGCTTGAGCTGCTCGGTGCGGTGACGCCGGCCGAGCGGGTGCAGGATGTGTTGAAACCGTACGTGGAATCGGAAGACCCGCGGGTGCGTTCGAAGGCTTCGAAGCTCTATGCCTACGTCACGGGCGACGCACAGTGGGCGACGCAGTTTCTCGGCAACGATGATCCGCGCGTGACGGCGAACGTGGTGGAGGCGTTGGGCGGGGCGAGGTCGACGCCCGAACTGAAGGAGTTTTTTTGGGCCGCGGCGGCGAGTCCGAACGGGCGCGTGGCGGGCAATGCGGTGATCGGGCTGTTCCAGTTGGGCGAGGCAGGGGCGGCCGATGTGCTCCGGCGGCTGTGCCGGGACCAGGCGCCGAACGTGCGCGCTTCGGCGGCGTGGGTGATTGGGGCGGTTGGGTGGATTGAGGGAATGGATGTGGCGCTCGAGATGACGAAGGATCCCAATCCCAAGGTGCAGCGCGACGCCTTGCAGGCCGTCCGGCGTTTGCAGGGGCTGGCAGGAGCGGGCACTCCGTCTTCGTCGCTGCTACCCCGCTGAGGGGGCCGGAGGCTGGCCCGGGCGCTCCAACAAAAGCTCTAACTTCCGCGGGGCAAGTCCGATATGGGCAGTGAGGGTTAGAGCATGTCACCGATATCCAGCACTTCGTGTTCCTCGTGCGGAGGGAGCCAGTTTTCGGTTCGCAGTCGCGAGTCGACGGCCGCCAAACTGAGCGTCACCACCGCGGAAGGGGACAAAGTGACGCTCTCGTTCAAGCAGGATACCCGGGCCAGTTTCTCCGCCGGCGCCGCATACGGACCGTCGGGGCGCGCCGTGGGTGCCCGGGCGGGGGTGACGCAGCGGACCGAGGTTTCGGTGAGCGTCGAGGGCGACATCTCCGATGCGGAGCTGGAAGATATAACGGCGTTGATTGGTGAGCTGACGCAGGCGGGACAAACGGATAAAGGGGGCATCGGCCAGCCGAGCGGTCAGGCCCGGGCTGCATCGTCGTTTGACACCCTGCAGAGCTTTGAGTTTGCCTACCGGCGGCGTGTAGAGACCGACATGCGGGCGTCGCAATTCTCGATGGAGGCCTAAGGCCACCGCAACTGCTGGTGCAGGAAGGCGAACGTGCCGACGCCCCAGATCTGGTGGGGGCCCTGAAAGTATTCAATCGTAGTCTTTTCTCCGACATTCCAGTTGGCGTAGAGTCGGCGGACCTTGGCGTATTCGTAGCTGACCCACTCGTCGATGCCGACGCCGTCGGCGTGGCCGCGTTCGACCATGAAAGCGCGGGGGCCCATGAGCGCGGCGAGTTCGAAGTGGCCGAAGGTGTTGCCCTGGTTGAAGTCAAACATCTCGTACTCCTGGGTGAAGAGATAGGTGAAGGGCGCTTCGTTCGAGGCGATCTTCCAGGTCCATTCGTTGAAGTTGCCCGAGCAGATGACGACTTTGTAGCGGGGCTCGACCGGCGGGACGAGCATGGCGGTACGGCCGCCATAGCTGAGGCCGTAAAAGCCGATGCGGTCGGGATCGACGATGGGAAGTTTTTCGAGCCAGTCGAGGGTGGCTTTGTGTTGGGCGACGATGAAGGAGTAGAGGGTGAGGCCGAGCGGGTTGGCCTTGCGCTGCAGCGGGCGGAAGCGGTCGCCGTGGATGTAGGGGTTTTGGGGAGCGTAGACGATAAAGCCGCGTTCGACGAGGCGGGCGGCGAAGCGGCCGTAGACCTGGGCGGCCTTGGCATCGGGCGGTTGAATGAGGTCCTGCGGGCGGCCTTCGAGACCGTGCTGGGCGATGACGAGCGGGCGGCGTTCGCCGGGTTTGAGCGACTTGGGGACGAGGAGGATGCCGTAGGCGAAGACGTCGCCGGCGACGGGCAGGGTGACCTCCCAGCCGGTGTAATCGACGGTGTCGTAGAGGCGGCGGGAGGCGATGGGGCCAACGGGGTTGGCGGCGATGGCGCCGATGCCCTCTTCGACGTAGTGGCGGAGGTAGGGGGCGCGGGTCTTCTCCCAGGCGGCGGGCGAGGAGAGGTCGGCCTTGGCCCACCAGGCGCGCCGCCGGGCCTCGGCGCCGCGGAGGAGACGCTGGCAGTATTCGACCATCTGCTCGAAGTGGGCCTCGGAGGCGGCGATGGGGCTGGGGGCGGCGGCGGCGATGCGGCGGAGGCGGGGCGAGGTGATTTCGCCGGCGCCCTTCCAGATGTTGCGCCAGAGCGGGGTGGGCGCGGGCAGCGGACCGAGGCGGCCCTCGGCGATGCGCTCGTCGAGATAAGTGCTATAGAGCGCTACGACGGCGCCTTCGCCCTGGCCGGTGACGGTGACCGGCAGTTGGCGCGCCGCGCAGTAGTCGACAACGGCGAGCACCATCTGCACTTCGAAGCCGAGGATGTGGCGGCCGAGCGGGTAGGCCATGCGGTAGACGTACTCGCGCCGGGCGTGGCGCCCTTTGCCGACGGGTTCGAGGCCGAGCAGGGCAGGCTGCCAGATCATTTCGTCCGGGGCGGGATTGGGCGCGTCGTCGAGGGCGATGCGGCAGCGGGCCGCCTTGGCTTGGGGCTGCCAGACGATGCCTTCGGCGTCCAGGCCCGCGAGCACGGGCCAAGCGGCCGGCGCGACGCGGTGGACACCGACGGTCTTCGCGGGGCCGAGCGAGGGGGCGTCAAAGGGGCGGCGCGGATCGACGACGCCGATGAGCTCGCGCAGGCGGGCCGGAGGAGCGGCCTCGCGGCCCAGGGCGGCGCGGTCGAGATAGGCATCGATGCCGGCCAGCATCGCGAGGCTCAGATCGCCGCTGCGTTCGAGCGGGACCGTACCGGGATAGGGCTGGGCGGCCAGCCCGCAGACGAAAACAAGCGATGCGAAGAAGCGCATGCAGTTACGCTACACGCATCGCCACCATCGTGCCAAGTCCCCAGAGCAAACTGATCGCCAGCATGACGATGCCGAGTTTGCGCTCGCGCTTGCGGACGAACCAGAGATAGAGTCCCGTGGCGCCGAGCAGCAGGAGACCGAAGGAGACAAGGCCGACGAGCCAGCCATAGAGGTTCACCCAACCGTCTTCATGCCAGAGGCCGGCGGCGGTGTGGAGGCGGTTCATCATGCCGGCCCAGCCCCAGCGGTTGGTTTTGAGTTGGGCGGCGCCGGAGGCGGTCTCGTAGCGGACCTCGTGCACGATACCGGGCTTGACGAGCCGGAACTGCGTAAAGCCGTTCTGCTGGCGAATCTGGGCGAGGTCGCCCTGCAGCCCCAGGCCGGTCCGCAGGGTCTGCGCGGCGGCGCGCGGGGCGAGACCGGGGGCGAGCTGGGTCTGCCACTCCACCGAGATCGGCTTCGTGTCGGCCCACGCGGGATGAGAGAACTGCAGCGAACTCCAGCCGTACATCAGGACAAAGAGCATCGAAAACAGGCCGGCCGTGAGGTGGACGTCGCGGAGGACGGGGTAGAGTTTCCGTTTCACTGAAGCCTCCAATAGATGAGCAGAAAGACGAACGCGCCGAGGACGGACGCGACGAAGGCGCCCTTGTGAGTGAGACGCAGAGTGAGCCAGAGGAGGATGCCGGTGAGCGCCATGCCGAGGAGGCTCCAGACGGCGAGTTCGTTGTACCAGACCCAGGCGCGGAGACGCCAATCGGAGGAGGGATTGCGGATGGTGGTGGCGTGGATGCGGTTGAGATACTCGAGGGCGCCGGCGCGGGATTCTTCGAGCTGCAGGTGGTCATCGTGGACGATGATGCGGGTAAGGCCGTTGACATGGAACAGATCGAGTTGCAGCTGGCCGGCGGGGGTGTGGCGAAGAAACTGTTTGGCGACGGGGCTCGACAGTGGCGGGCCGAACTGGCGACGCACGCGTTCGGCGAGGGCTTCGTCGTCGAGGTCTTTCGGGGCGGCGAAGGACACCTCCCAGCGTTTGGCGGGGGACTGCGGACGGTCCTCCCATTTGGGCGCCATCGTGGCGTAGACGCCGATGACGCCGAAGACGCAGAGGCTTGAGAAGCTCAGAAGGCTCAGGTAGATGTGCACCTGTTGGATCAGCGATCGCATTCGATACTCTGATGCCGGGCGGCAGGCGGTGAATGCTCTCTTTTTTGCGACGGCCGTGGCATCCTCCGGGGATGCGGTCGGCCCTTGTTTCTGAATCGGCGCTCGATGGCTCTCTGCGGGCGCTCCCAGAAGACACGCTGGAGGGGCGGCGCGTCAACCTCCGCCGCTCCAATGAGGCTTGCGGCGTGGAGAACAATGACGCGGCGGGCTACCACGAAGCGCCGACCCGGTTCCGGGTAGAACGGCTTACGACGACGATGAACGCCGGCGCGGCGGGGGGATGAAGCCGGATTTACTCGGGCAGCTTGAGCGACTGGTGGCTCACGAGCTGCCACTGCGCGCCCTTCTTGGCGAAGACGTGCGTGAAGGCCAGATGCGCCTTGCCGGGCTTGCCGGCGGTGACGAACTCGACGTGGGCATCGGCGTTGACGACGGCGGCCGAGCCGTAGACACGGACTTTGACGTTGCCGTACTGGAACTTGTTGTACTTCTGGCGGCCGCTGCGGAGGGACTCGAGATAGCCGGCTTTGTTTTCAACGAGGCCGGTGGAGTGCAGATAGTGGAGATCGTCGGCCAGCACCTTGCCGAGGAGGGCAAAGTCGTTTTTGGTGATGCCGGCGCCGAAGTCCATCTCGGCCTTTTTGACATCGTCTTCGACGCCGGCCAGGGCGGAGGCGGCCAGCAGCAACGTAGCTAGAAAAATTCGCATACAGGCATTATGGCGTGATTTGGCCGAGGACGACGGCGCGGCGGGCGCCAGTGGCCGAGGGCAGGTTGCCGGGCTTGCGCAGCCAGGTCTGGCGAGCGAGCATGGCGAAGGCGACGGCCTCTTTCGCCATGACGGGGATACCGCATGCGGCGGTGGTCGTGACGCGGGTGCGGGGAAGGAGGGCCGCCAGATGGGACATGATCATGGGATTGAGCGTGCCGCCGCCGGCGGCGATGAGTTCGTCGGTCTGGGCGGGCACGGCTAGAGCGATCGAAGCGGCAGTGAAGACGGTGGCGGTGGCGAACAGGTCGGCGAGGGGCAGCTGGGTGGCGAGCAGGGTGGCGATAAACTCGCGGCCGTACTGTTCGCGGCCGCAGCTTTTCGGGGGCTTTTGGGCGAAGTAGGGGGCTTTGAGCAGATCGGCCAGCAGGCCCCGGTGCACCTGGCCCCGGCGGGCGAGTTTGGCGCCGCGGTCGTAGGTGAGCTTGCCGCGCGAGATGACCCAGGCGAGTTGATCGAGGATCATGTTGCCGGGGCCGGTGTCGAAGGCGATGGTTGCGGCGCCGGGCGCGAGGATGGTGACGTTGGCGATGCCGCCGATGTTGAGCGCGACGCGGGTGAGCTTGTTGTGGCGGAAGAGCAGATCATCGACGAAGGGGACGAGGGGGGCGCCCTGGCCGCCGGCGGCGATGTCGCGGGGCCGGAAATTGGAGACAACAGGGACGCCCGTGCGTTCGGCGAGGACCTGCGCTTCGCCCAACTGGAGGGTGCAGCCAGGCTCGTGGAAGACGGTCTGGCCGTGGCAGCCGAGGAGGTCGAGGGGCGTAGAGAGTTTCGCCACCGCCTTGGCGTAGAGTTCGGCGAGGCGGAAGTTCCAGCGGGCGATTTCGGCGGTGTGGGTGGGGGCGTTCGAGATGGCCAGGAGGCCTTCGCGGGTGGCCTTCGAGTAGGGCACGTCGCGATGTTCGCGCAGCGTCCAGCCGCCCTTGTGGAACTCGACGACGGCGAGGCTGATGCCGTCGAGCGAGGTGCCGCTCATGATGCCGCAGACGCGCATTAGCCCAACTCCTTTTGCAGCGTGGCGAGGATTTGCAGCGCTTCGATGGGGCGGAGCTCATCGAGTTTGAGGGCGCGGATGCGGGCGGCGAGATCGCCGGTGACCGGCTCAAAGAGGCGAATCTGGAGGGGGGCCTGGCGCGGCGGGGCGACGACGGTCTGTTCGGTCTGTTCGTGCAGGGCGAGGATTTCGCGGGCGCGTTCAATGACCGAAGCCGGCAGGGCGGCGAGGCGGGCGACCTCGATGCCGTAGCTTTTGTCGGCGGCGCCGGGTTCGACGCGGCGGAGGAAGATGATCTGGTCGCCGGCTTCCTTGACCGAGACGTGCAGGTTGGCGACGCCGCGGAGGCGTTCGGCGAGGACAGTGAGTTCGTGGTAGTGAGTGGCGAAGAGGGTGCGGGCGCCGATGCGTTCGTGGACGTGTTCGACGACGGCCCAGGCGAGGGCGAGGCCATCGTAGGTGGCCGTGCCGCGGCCGATTTCGTCGAGGATGATGAGGCTGTTGCGGGTGGCGGTATTGAGGATAACGGCCGTTTCGGTCATCTCGACCATGAAGGTGCTGCGGCCGCGGGCGAGGTTGTCGGCGGCGCCGATGCGGGTGAAGACGCGGTCGACGACGGGGAGGGTGGCGGACTGCGCCGGAACGAACGAACCCAGTTGGGCGAGGATGGAGATGAGCGCGGTCTGGCGGAGGTAGGTGGATTTGCCGCCCATGTTGGGGCCGGTGATGATGCCGAGGAACTGGGTTTCGGTGTGCAGCGAGACGTCGTTGGGGATGAAGCGCTGGGCTTCCCGTTCGGCGAGTTTCTCGATGACGGGGTGGCGTCCGCCGACGATGCGGAGTTCGCCGCTCGAGCTGAAAACGGGCCGCACGTAGCGGTTCTGGGCGGCCACCTGCGCGAGACCGGCCGTGAGGTCGAGCTCGGCGATGGCGTTTGCGGCCAGGCGGATACGTTCGGCGTGCGTGGCGGCGAAGGTGCGGAGGGCGGTGAACAGTTCGCGCTCGATAGACAGGATCTTGTCTTCGGCGTCGAGGATCTTGCTTTCGAGCTCCTTCAACTCGGGCGTGGTGAAGCGCTCGGCGTTGACGAGGGTCTGCTTGCGGTCGTAGTCGGCCGGGACGCGATCCATGTTCGCCTTCGAGATTTCGATGTAGTAGCCGAAGACGTTGTTGAAGCGGACTTTGAGCGAGGCGATGCCGGTGCGGGCGCGTTCTCGGGTTTCAATGCCGGCGATGTATTGCTTGGAGTTGCGGCTGATGTCGCGGAGCTGGTCGAGGTCGGCCGAGACGCCGTCGCGGATGGTACCGCCGTCGGTGAGGTTGGGCGGCGGCTCTTCGGCGATGGTCGAAAGGATGCGGTCGCGGACGTCAGCGACTTCGTCGAAGCGGGCATCGCCGAGGAGCTGGTTCAGGGCGGGGATTTTAGCAAGCGAAGAGCCGAGGGCGAACATCTCGCGCGGGCTGGCCGTGCCGAGGGTGACTTTGGCGAGGAGGCGTTCGAGATCGAGAATGGTGCCGAGGACCTGGCGGAGGCTGGTGCGGAGGATCGTATCCCGCAGCAGCGTTTCGACGGCGTTGAGGCGCTCTTCGATTTCGACGAGTTGCACGGAGGGCCGGAGGAGACGGCGGCGGAGGAGGCGGCCGCCCATGCCGGTCATGGTTTCGTCGAGGACATGGACGAGGGTGGATTCTTTGTTTTCGCCGGCGAAGAGGGGTTCGACGAGTTCGAGGTTGCGGACGGTGACGGCGTCGAGCACCATGCTTTCGTTTCGATCGAAGAAGGCGGGGCGGTCGAGGTGGTTGAGGGCGGCGCGCTGGGTATCGCGGAGGTAGTGGAGGATGGCGCCGGCGGCGCCGGTGGCGAGGGGTTTTTCGGCGAGGCCGCAGCCATCGAGCGAGAGCAGGCCGAAGTGTTCGCGGAGGGTGCGGGTGGCGTAGTCGGCGTCGAAGACCCAGGCGTCGAGATCGGTGCGGCCGCGGAGGCCGGGCCATTCGAAGCCGGACGGGACGAGGACTTCGCGGACGTTGAGGCTTTCGAGTTGAGGGCCGACCTCTTCGAGGGGCAGTTCGGTGGACCGGAACTCGCCGGTGGAGACGTCGACGTAGGCGAGGCCGGTGCGGTTGGCTTTCCTGACGATGGCGGCGAGGTAGTTGTTTTCCCGGCTGCGCAGCATGTGGGCATCGGTGGCGGTGCCGGGGGTGACGATGCGGGTGATCTCGCGGCGGACGATCTTTTTGCCGGGGCTGGGGGCTTCCATCTGCTCGCAGATGGCGACGCGGTAGCCTTTGGCGATGAGGCGGGCGAGGTAGCCATCGGCGGCGTGGTAGGGGACGCCGGCCATGGGGATGGGTTGTTCGGCGTCCTTATTGCGGGAGGTGAGGGTGATTTCGAGTTCGCGGGCGGCGATGACGGCGTCGTCCATGAAGAGCTCGTAGAAGTCGCCCATGCGGAAGAAGAGCAGGGCGCCGGGGACCTGCTCCTTCACGCTGTGGTATTGCCGCATGAGCGGCGTGGTTTCCGCTGCCATGCTCAGGCGTAGACACCGCGGAGTTTGATGGCGAAGGCGACGCGGTCGAGCGCCAGCATGTAGGCGGCGGTGCGATTATCGACGTTGTGTTCGCGGGCGTACTGGGAGACATCGCGGAAGCTTTCGACCATGATTTCGGCCAGGCGGTCGTTGACGAGTTGCTCGTTCCAGAAGTAGCCCTGGCGGTCCTGGACCCATTCAAAGTACGAGACGGTGACGCCGCCGGCGTTGGCGAGGATGTCGGGGATGACGAAGATATCGCGGGAGCGGAGGATGGCATCGGCGAGGGCGGTGGTGGGGCCGTTGGCGCCTTCGCAGAGAATTTTGCAGTTGATGCGGGGGGCGGATTCCTGGGTGATAACGTTCTCTTTGGCGGCGGGGAGGAGGACGTCGCAATCGAGGTAGAGCGCCTCGGTGTTGGTTAGGTTGGTGGCTTCCGGGAAGTCGAGGATGGAGCCGGTGGAGCGGCGGTGCTGGAGCAGGCCTTCGATATCGAGACCGTTTTCGTTGTAGACGGCGCCGTCGGTTTCGATGATGGCGATGACTTTGATGCCCTCTTTGGCCATGAGGCGGGCGGCCATGCCGCCGACGTTGCCGAAGCCCTGGATGACGACGCGGGCTTTGGTGGGCGGGATCTGAAACTTCTTGAGAGCTTCCTTGGTGACGAACAGGCAGCCGCGGCCGGTGGCCTCGGTGCGGCCGCGGCTGCCGCCGAGGTTGAGGGGCTTGCCGGTGACGACGGCGGTGGTGGTTTCGCGGCGGTGCATGGAGTAGGTGTCCATTATCCAGGCCATGGTGCGTTCGTTGGTGTTCATGTCGGGCGCCGGGACGTCTTTCTCCGGTCCGATGATGTCGATGATGGCCGAGGTGTAGCGGCGGGTGACACGTTCGAGTTCGATCTCGGACATGATGGCGGGGTTACAGATGACGCCGCCTTTGCCGCCGCCGTAGGGGAGATTGACGACTGCGCACTTCCAGGTCATCCAGGAGGCGAGGGCGCGGACCTCGTCGAGGGTAACGTCGGGCGCGTAGCGGATGCCGCCTTTGGCGGGGCCGCGGGCGATGGAGTGCTGGACGCGGTAGCCGGTGAAGACCTCGATCTGGCCATCGTCAAGCATGACGGGGATGGCGACGGTGAGCTCTTTGGCGGGGGTCTTGAGGATCTTGCGAAGACCGGTGTCGAGCGCGAGGCGCTCAGCGGCATCGTTGAAACGGATCTCGGCGTTACGCCACGGGTTGAACTCGTCGGAGGAGTGGTCGGGGAGCATAGGACCTCGGTTGGACATGCTGAGGGCTTCCGCTTTTCATTATCGCACTGGTCTTGTGGGCTCCCGACCGAGAAGCCTAGAGTTTGGTGAGGAAGTAGGCGTGCACCCGCGAGTCGGCAGTGAGTTCCGGGTGGAAGGTGGCGACCAGATGGCGGCCCTGTTCGACGAGGACGGGGTCGTTGTTGTAGGTGGCGAGGACCGTGACGGCTGGTCCGGCGGCGCGGATGATGGGGGCGCGGATGAAGACGGCCTCGAGGTCCCCGAGCGAGGAGGGAAGGGTGACGACGCGCGAATCGAGTTGGCGGCCGTAGGCGTTGCGCTGCACGGCGATGTCGACGAGGCCGAGCGACTCCTGCTCCGGGGAGGTGACGGTGGTCGCCAGGAGGATGGCTCCGGCGCAGGTGCCGAAGATGGGTTTTTCGTGACCGAAGGCGGCTAGCGGCTCAAACAGGCCTTCGCGATGGAGCAGTTTGAGCATGGTGGTGCTTTCCCCGCCCGGCAGCACGAGACCGTCCACGGCCGCCATTTCGGCGGCCGTACGAACCTCGACGGCGTGCGCGCCCGCCGATTGGAGGGCGCGCAGATGCCGTTCGTAATCGCCCTGGAGGGCCAATACACCGACGGTTTTACCAGCCACGGGTCTGCATCAGTTCGCCTTCGGCGATTTTGGAGATCTCAAGACCGACCATGGCTCTCGATTCGCCGATCTCTTCGCAGGCTTCCATGACCTTGACGGGATCCCTGTAGTAGGTCGTGGCTTTGACGACGGCCTTGGCGAAGAGTTCCGGGTTTTCGGACTTGAAGATGCCGGAGCCGACGAAGACGGCCTCGGCGCCGAGCTGCATGACGAGGGCGGCGTCGGCGGGGGTGGCGACGCCGCCGGCCGAGAAGTTCGGCACGGGGAGTTTGCCGTGCTTGGCGACCCACTCGATGAGTTCAAAGGGGGCCTGGTGCTTCTTGGCTTCGGCCATGAGCTCTTCGGGGCCGAGGACGGTGAGCTGGCGCATCTCTTTGACGATGGTGCGCATGTGGCGGACGGCTTCGACGATGTTGCCGGAGCCGGCTTCGCCTTTGGTACGGATCATTGCGGCACCTTCGCCGATGCGGCGGAGGGCTTCGCCGAGGTTGCGGGCGCCGCAGACGAAGGGGACTTTGAAGTCGCGCTTGTCGATGTGGTTTTCTTCATCGGCCGGGGTGAGGACTTCGGACTCATCGATATAGTCGACGGCGAGGGCTTCGAGCACGCGGGCTTCGACGAAGTGGCCGATGCGGGCCTTGGCCATCACGGGGATGGAGACGGCATCCATGATGCCGCGGATGAGGCTGATGTGGGACATGCGGGCAACGCCGCCATCGCGGCGGATATCGCTGGGGACGCGTTCGAGGGCCATGACGGCACAGGCGCCGGCGCGTTCGGCGATGACGGCCTGTTCCGGGGTGACGACGTCCATGATGACGCCGCCTTTCAACATCTCGGCCAAGCCTACTTTGAGGCGGTACTCTTCGTTCAGGATCATGGATGGTAACTCCTTTTATACTAGGGCCGTTTCCGGCTCGAAAATGGGAATTCGGGGTTCGGCGCAGACGCGGCCGAGCAGGCGCAGGCCCTCTTCAATATCGCGGGGTTCGAGACCGGCGAAGCTGAGGCGGAGCGAGTGGGGCGCCGGGGTATTGACGGCGAAGACGTTGCCGGGCAGGTAGCTGACACCGCGGCGGACGGATTCGTCGAGCAGGGCGGCGGCGTCGAGCGGGGCGGGCAGTTCGACCCAGAGGTTCATGCCGCCTTCCGGGCGGGTGAAGCGGGAGCCTGGGGGCAGGTGGGCCGCGCAGCCACGCAGGACGGCGGCGAGGCGGTCGGCGCCGGAGGCGCAGATGAGTTGGCGATGGGCGTCGAGGCGACCGGACTCGGCGAAGCGGAGGAGAACGGCCTGGGAGAGCTGATCGGTGTGGAGGTCGCACCACTGGCGGATCTCAATGAGACGGGCGATGAGGGGGCGGGGGGCGATGATCCAGCCGACGCGGAGGCCGGGGAAGGCGGCCTTGGAAAAGCTTTTGAGGACGACGACGTTGCCGTGGGGGTCGAGCAGTTTGAGCGCCGGGAGGGGCTCGCCGGTGTAGCGGAGGTCCGAGTAGATATCGTTCTCAATCAGGAGGCAGTCGGCTTGGCGGGCGAGTTCGACGACGCGGCGGCGGGCGGCGAGGGGGAGGGTAGTGCCGGTGGGGTTCTGGAAGGAGGGGGTGAGGACGAGGGCGCGGGGGCGGCGGGCGGCGAGCAGGCGTTCGAGGGCGTCGAGATCGAGGCCGGTATCGGTGACCGGGACCGAGAGGGAGGGTTGCGGGAAGACGTTCCGGATGCCGGCGTAGAGGGGGTGTTCGATGGCGACGGGGCCGGGGCGGTCGGCGGCAAGGAGGCGCTGGAGGAGGTCGAGGGCCTGCTGGCAGCCGGAGGTGATGAGAATGTCGTCGGTGGGGGCGGCCATGCCGGTGAGGCGGGCCTGTTCGAGGAGATACTGGCGGAGCGGGGTGTAGCCTTGCGGGGAGCCGAGCTGGAGGATCTGGGAGACTTGGGGGGAATCGAGGACTTCGAGGCAGGAGCGGCGGAAGGCGTCGACGGGGAAGAGGTCGGCGGCGGGGCGGGAGGTGGTGAAGCTGATGGCGGCGGCGGGGTAGATGCCGGGATTGGCCTGGCTTGGCTCGGCTTGGCTAGATTCGGTGCGATCGGCGCGGACGAAGCTGCCTTTACCGACGTGGCCGGACAGGAGCTGGTCTTCGTCGAGGAGGGCGTAGGCGGCGGAGATCGTAGCGCGATTGAGGCCGAGATGGTGGGCGAGTTCACGGGTAGCCGGTAGGCGTTCGCCGGACTTGAGACGTCCGGAGGCTATACCGTGCCGGAGCCACGCGGCAAGCTGCCGGTATAGCGGCTCGGTGGAATTGGCGTCGAGTTCCAGCTTGGGGAGAGCGTCCAGCACCACCCAAAGCATACCACATAACCAGCCAAGGCGATCCAATTGGCACGGCAAAAGAAGGAACGCCCCAGAGCATTGCTGACCGGAGCGTTCCGAACCCAAAGTGTGTTTCGACCAAATCGTGTTTGGCTGAATCCATGCTTTGCCACCACAGGAGATAACCCAAACGTATCAGGCCCGACCGGGCGGCTCAGCGGACCATCGACTGTAAGTGATTGATTCTATGATCACAAAATTCTTGAACGTGTGGTCAACGACCTTCGGCGCTAACGAAAAGTTGACCGCCCCTACCAACGAAAAGTTGACCACCCGATAGCAAGCCGATAAAAAGGGGATGCCCCGACTGCGGAAGCGCCCCTGCCGGAATTGTCTGCGGTGGTTCTATCCGGATCCACGGG
>JAPKZB010000071.1 GCA_026393985.1 Acidobacteriota bacterium | reverse complement strand
GGCTGGCAGATGCGCATCGCCCTCGGCAAGCTGCTGCTGGAAAAACCCAACCTCCTCCTGCTCGACGAACCCACCAACCATCTCGACATCGAAGCCCGCGACTGGCTCGAACACTATCTCCAGAACTACCCCTACGCCTTCATCATGATCTCGCACGATCGCTATTTTCTCGACGTCACCGTCAAGAAAATCGTCGAAATCTGGAACAAAGGCATGCACTTCTACAGCGGGAACTACGAAAAGTATCTCCAGCAGAAGACCGAACGCCGCGAGCAGCTCGAAGCCGCCTACCGCAACCAGAAGGAGCGCATCGACGCTCTCGAAGCCTTCATTAACCGTTTCCGCGCCCAGGCTACCAAGGCCAAACAGGTGCAGAGCCGCATCAAGGAACTCGAAAAGATCGAGCGCATCGAAATTCCGCCCGAAGAAAAGACCATTCACTTCTCCTTCCCCCAGCCGAAGGCCAGCGGTCGCGTCGTCGCCGAGTGCCGGGGCATCGCCAAGGTGTACGGGCCGAAGACCGTCTTCTCCGAAGTCTCCTTCACCATCGAACGCGGCGACCGCATCGCCCTCGTCGGTCATAACGGGGCAGGGAAGTCCACCCTCATCAAGCTCCTCTCCGGCGCCGAACCGCTTTCCCGCGGCACCTACACCCTGGGCCACAACGTCGACGTCGACTACTTTGCACAGGATCAATACAAAGAACTCGACGTCAACGCCACCCTGCTCGACGATATCTCGAGCATCGGCGGCGGCAAGACCCAAACCGAACTCCGCAGCCTCCTCGGCTGCTTTCTGTTCAGCGAGGACGATGTCTTCAAGCGCATCGGCGTGCTTTCGGGTGGAGAGCGGAATCGTTACGCCCTGGCCAAGATGCTGCTGCGCCCATCGAACTTCATGCTCCTCGACGAGCCCACCAATCACCTTGACATGCGGGCCAAGGACGTCCTGCTCGAGTCGCTGGCCTCCTTCACCGGCACGGTCGTGCTGGTTTCCCACGACCGCTACTTCATCGATAAGCTGGCCACGAAGGTCTTCGAGGTCGGCGGCGGCGGTCTCACGGTCTATCCCGGTAACTACGAAGAGTATCTATGGAAGAAATCCGGCCAGGACGAAGTGCTCGAAGCCAGGATGGCCGAACAGTTGGCGGCTCCCGCGCCGGTCGCCGTAGCGCCGCCCCCGGCCGAGCCCAGAAAACGGGTTAACCCGATGAAGCTCAAGCAGATGGAAGACCGCTGCAAGCAGTTGGAGGCGACGATCGCCCGGACCGAAACAGAGATCACCGAACTCGAAGCCCGGCCCTACGTCAACGCTGACGAGGCCATGCGGGTCTCCGGAATTCTCGAGCAGAAACGCGGCGAGCTCGAAAAGGCCATGGCCGACTGGGAGGAGACCTCGGCCCAGCTTGAGGCGCTGGCCTGAGGGACCCATTGCTAGAGCGGGCCGGAAAGTGCTTGCCATAACTCGTTTGATCCGCAACAATCGGATCAATGTCTCGTCTTTCGTTTCTCTTGCTTCTGTCTGTTGTTACCGCTTCCCGCCTTAACGCGCAGGATGTTACTGGCGCGTTAAGCGGCACCGTAACCGACTCATCGGGCGCCGTAATTGCCGGGGCTCAGGTTACTGTCCTCAGCACCGCGCGCAACGCCGTTGTCTTTGCAGGAAAAACCAGCGATTCGGGCGCCTACTCCGCCCCCGCGCTCGCCGCGGGAGTCTATGCGGTGCGGGTCGAAGCCAAGGGGTTCAAACGCGCCGAAATCTCCCCCATCACCCTCCAGATCAAACAGCGCGCCCGCATCGATGTCTCCCTCATCCTCGGCGAAGTCACCGAAACCATCACCGTCACCGGCGAAGGTCTCGGCCAGATCGAAGCCGAATCTTCCTCCATGGGCGCCGTCATCAATACCTCCCAGGTTAAGGATCTCCCCATGCCCAACCGCAACATCCTGAACCTGCTCACCCTCGTCGGCGGCGTCTCGAGCGGCGGCTCCGCCACCGGTATCAACGCCTCCCAACTCTCCATCAACGGCTCCCGCACCCTCAACTCCGAGTTCGCCGTCGACGGTGTCAGCGTCGTCTCCGGCTCGACCGGCGGCGTGGGCCGCATGCCCTCAACGGAAGCGATTCGCGAATTCCGCGTTCTCACCTCCGGCTACACCGCCGAGTACGGACGCACCTCAGGCGGCTTCGTCAGCGTCGTCTCCGACAGCGGCACCAACCAGTTCCACGGCAGCCTCTACGAATACTTCCGCAACGAAAAGCTCAACGCCAATAACTTCTTCCGCAACCTCCGCGGTCAGGAGCGCCAGTCGGACCGCTACAACCAGTTCGGCGGCAAACTCGGCGGCCCCGTGCGCCTCCCCAAACTCTACAACGGCACCGACAGGAGCTTCTTCTTCTTCAACTACGAGGGGCTCCGCCGCGTCTCGCCCTACAACAGCCAGTCCACCATCCCCACCGAAGCCGCCCGCCGCGGCGACTTCGCCGCCAACCCCATATCTCTGTTCGACTCCTCCGCCAACGCCCCCTTCCCCAATAACCGCATCCCCGCCTCCCGCCTCGACCCCGCCGCCCAAAAGGTCCTCGCCCTCCTGCCCACCCCCAACCAGTCCGGCGTCCCGGACCCCGCTAACGGCCGCACCCTCAACAACTTCCTCAGCGCCGGCTCGAACGCCACCGTCGATAATCAGTTCACCCTCCGCGGCGACCACTCCATCGGCGCCGCCGCCCGCCTCACCGGCCGCTACACCACCTTCAAAGTCTCCAACCCCAGCGGCCCCATCATCCCCGGCCCCCTCGACTCCCGCGTCGGCGACAGCCTCACCACCGGCCACCAGGTCTCCCTCTCCTGGACCCACATCTGGTCGCCCCGCATCATCACCGAAGCCTTCGCCGGCTTCCAGCGCAATAACCCGCAAATCGATCCCCCCAGCCTCGGCATCAACGTCCGCGAAACCCTCGGCATCGAACGATCTTCCTTCGCCGCCACCCCCATCATGAGCATCAGCGGCTGGCGAGGCCTCGGCATCGATACCAATACCTACCGCCGCCAGATTGACAACAACTACCAGGGCTCCTTCGCCCTCACCCGCACCACCGGCGCCCATACCCTCAAAAGCGGCCTCCAACTGCGCAAGAATCAGTTCAACGTCTTCAACCCCGGCGGCAACTTCGCCGGCGTCTACAACTTCAACGGCGAACTCAGCGCCGCCAACCGCAACCCCGGCAACCCGATTCACGCCCTCGGCGACTTCCTCCAGGGCCTCATCGCCACCGCCAACTACGACCTCCCCCAACCCCCCACCGGCCGCCGCAACACCAACCTCGGCCTGTTCGTCCAGGACGACTGGAAACTCTCCCGTCGACTTACCCTCAACCTCGGCATCCGCTACGAATACGAATCGCCCATGACCATGTCGAACGACATCTACTCTCGCCTCGATATCGTCACCGGCAAACTCCTCGTCGCCGGCGTCAACGCCACCCGCTCGCTCAACCTCCAGGCGGCGAAAACCAACTTCGCCCCCCGCGTCGGCTTCGCCTACTCGCTCGACCCGAAAACCGTCATCCGCACCGGCGCCGGCGCTTTTTTCAGCCAGATCTTCTCGAACCTCGGCGGCGTTGTCACCTACCCCGGCTTCACCGTCGCCCAGGCCTTCCCCGACCTCGGCGTCGGCGTCCCCCAGCCCTTCCGCTTCTTCCAGGGCATGCCGCTGCTCGCCGTGCAGAACTTCGCCGATCCCTTCTTTGTCGAACGCACCGCCACCCTTACCAATCCCCTCAACTCCGGCGCCCAGTTCGGCCAGATCAACCCCATGCCTCGCAGCTACCAGTGGAACTTCGGCATCCAGCGCGAAGTCCTCCGCGGCACCGTCGCCGATATCAGCTACGTCGGCAGCCGCGGCAACAACCTCCCGCTGAGCCTCCCGTTCAATCCCATCCCCTTCGAACGCGGCGAGGAACTCGCCCGCATCGGCACCGCCGCCGTCAACCAGCAGGCCCGCCGCCTGCCGCTCGTCGGCGGTCTGAACTCCTTCGTCCACGCCGGTACCTCCAGCTACCACTCGCTCCAACTCAAGGCCGCCAAGCAGTTCTCCCGGACCTTCGGCTGGAACGCCACCTATACCCTCTCGAAATCCATCGACGACGGGACCGGCCTGTTCAGCTTCTCCCAACCCAACGATGTGGACGGCGGCCAGTTCCCCGCCTTCTTCCGCAATCTCGACCGCGCCCGCTCCAACTTCGACCGCCCCCATGTCTTTGCCGGGTCCCTGCAGGTCAAAACCCCCGGCCCCGCCTGGCTGCGCGGCTTCACTATCAGCCCCATCGTCATCGCCCGCAGCGGTTTGCCCGATACCATCTCGCAGAGCAACCTCTGGCCCGGCGCCAACCAGCAGCGTCCCTTCGTCGTCGGTACCGATGGTCAGGGCAAAGCCCCCGCCATGACCCCCGAAGGCCTCGCCGTCCGCTACCTGCTCGCGCCCACCGCCCCCAATTTCCCCTTCCGCCCCGCCGGGCCCCTCTTTGCCGGCGCCGGCGCGAGCCGAAACCTCGTGCTGCCCGCCACCCTCGGGAACCTGGGCCGGAATAGCCTCCGACAGATCGGCGAGTTCAATATCGACCTCGCCGTCTCCCGGATCTTCCCCATCAAAGAGCGGATGCGCTTCGAACTCCGCGGGGAAGCCTTCAACTTCCTGAACTACACGAACTTTGAAGGGCCCAATACCAGTCTCAGCGTCCAGGTGAATCCGGCCGGCCAAGCTTTCTTCAACTCGCCCAGCTTCGGCCTCATCACCTCGGCCAAGGCCGCGCGCTTCATCCAACTCGTCGGCCGCTTTGAATTCTAGAAGCGCGTTTACCACACAAGGAATCAATTAGTTTCATGAACTTCCTCAAGCAGTTCTTTCAGTCAACCGACGGAGCGGCTACTCCCCAGCCGCTTCCTGCCAACCTCCTCGAACAGGAGTTGGCCGTCGTCTTCAAGCACAGCCAAACCTGCCCGGTCAGTTGGGCCGCCCAGCGAAGGGTAAATCAGTTCGCCGCGGATCATCCATCGGTTTCACTGTACACCGTTATCGTGCAGAAAAATAGAGAGTTGTCGAATCAGTTGGCCGCCAGCACTGGCGTTCGCCATGAGTCCCCCCAAATCCTCGTCTTCCGTCGCGGCAATGTCACCTCCCACACCTCCCACGAACAGATTACGGTCGACTATCTGGTCGAGGCCACCCGGCCCTAGCAGAAAATAGTTGACGAACCGACCGGTTGGTTTGTATCTTGAAAAAGACCGACCGGTCGGTTCTCATGACCTCCAAATCTGCACTCTCCCGCGCCAAAATCCTCAACGCCGCCCGCGCCACACTCGAATCCCAGGGCGCACGCGCCCTTACTCTCAATCAAGTCGCCGCAAAAGCTCAAGTTAGCAAAGGCGGCTTAACCCATCACTTTAAGTCAAAGCAGGAGCTCCTCCTCGGCCTGTTCGACCTCGTCGCCGCTACGATGATCGCCCGCATCGATGCCCTCCTCTCCGAAGAGCCGGACGATGGCTCCCCAGGCCGCTTCACTCGCGCCTACCTGCGCGCCAACCTCCAGTCCATCCAGACCGGCGAGGCTCTCTCGCTCCGCTCGCTGCTCGAAATGCTGGTCGCCGAACCCGCTATCGCCCCCCTCCGCCGCGCCCAAATCGCCGCCGACTACAAGCGCCTCGAAACCGATTGCCTCCCGCCCATGCAAGCTCTGGCCATCGCCACCGCCAGCGATGGCTGCCTCACGGAGGTGCTCATCGGCTTCTGCGACGCTCAGGATCCCAAGATCACCCTCCTCCACGACTATCTCCTCTCGCTCACCCGCCACCCGCTCCCGCTTCCCGAGGCCCGCTCATGACCTGCATCCTCCTTCTCGCCTTAGCCGCCGAACCGCTCGCCCTCGGCGATGCCATCGCCCTCGCCCTCCGGCAGAACCCCGAACTCGTGGCCGAGCGCACCGCCCCGCAGGCGGCCGCCGCCGCTGTCCGGGCCGCCCAGGGCGCCTTTGATCCTGTCCTCGGTTTCCGCCTCGCCCAGCGCAACGCCGCTACGCCCGCCACCTCCATTCTCCAAGGGGTCAATGGCCGCCTCGACGAACGCCTCGCCACCCAGGCCACCACGCTCCGCCAGCGTCTCCCCTGGCTCGGCGCCACGTTCGAGAACACCGTCGAAAACAACCGCATCTCCACCACCAACCCCTTCACGTCTCTCAATCCTTACTACGCTCCCGTCTGGCGCTCTACCCTTTCGATTCCTCTCTGGCGCTTCCGCCGGGACGACCCCTTCCGCTCCGCTCTCCGCGTCCGCCGCCTGAACCGGCAGGCCGCCGACCGGGAACTGCAGGCCAAAGTGCTCGATATCGCCGCCCGCGTCGAGGCCGCCTACTGGAGCTGGGTCGCCGCTCTTGAAGCCGAAACCGCCGCTACCGCCAGCGTCAACTATGCCCGGGAGGCGCTCGACTCCACCGCCCGCCTCGTCCGGGCCGGCGAACAGGCCGACAACGAACTCGCCGGGGCCCGCGGCCAGCTCCGCCGCGTGGAAGAGCAGGCCGCGCAGACCCGCGGCGCGGCCGGCGAAGCTGCCCAGCACCTGAAGTCGCTCCTGGCCTCCAACGGTTCGGACCCCATCTGGGAGCAGCAGTGGCGCCCGGTCGAAACGCAACTTCCTCTCGAGGCCAAATCCGCCGGCGAACTGGCCGAACGCGCCCTCCGCTCCCGGCCCGAACTCGCTGCCGCCGCCCATCGCCTCGCCGCCGAGAAGGAGAGCACCAAACTCGCCGCCGAAGCCCGCAAACCCGCCGTTGACCTCGTGCTCTCCCGCACCGCCCAGGGGCTGGCCGGCCGCGCCGTGCCGCAGGGCGAACTCTTCCCCGGCTTCTCGCTCGACCCGCCGGGCCAACTCATCGGCGGCCATGGCCGGGCCTACTCCCAGGTCTGGCGCAACATCTACCCCACCTACGAAGCCACCCTTACCGTGGAACTCCCGCTCCGCAACCGGGAAGCCGAAGGCCGCTTCGGCCAGCAGCAGGCGCTTGAACGCCGGGCCGCGGCGCAGGTCCGGCAGCTCGAAGTGCAGACCACCCTCGAAGTCCGCCGCGCCTGGGAATCCTACTCCGCCGCCCAGTCCCGGGTCCGCGCCGCCGAAGACAGCCAGACCGCCAGCCGCGAGCGCCTCGAAAGCGAACTGCGCCTCTATCGCGAAGGCCAGTCCAACAACCTCAGCCTCAACGTGCGGCAAGGCGAACTCGCCGAAAGCCAGCAACTCCTCGTCAACGCCCGCCGCACGCTCAACCTCGCCGCCGCGGAACTCCGCCGCGCCGCCGCCCTCACCCTCGAAACCTTCTCCATCCAGGTCGAATAGCCGCTCCCATGAAACCTCTTTCCGCTTCCCTTGTCGTCTGCCTTCTGCTTTCCGCCTGCAGTCGCACCCCCACCCCGGCGCCTGCGGCCACGGCCAATGCCCCGGCCTCGGCGCCGGTGGTCGCCATCGCTGCCATCCAGGCCTTCGACGCCCCGCCCGCGCTCGAAAGCTCGGCCGCCTTCGCCGCCATCGACGCCGCCGACCTGGCCCCGGAGACCGAAGGCGTTGTCCGCGAAATCTACGTCCGGACAGGCGACTCCGTCCCCGCCGGCGCCCCTCTCCTCCGCCTGGAGGACCGCGAGGCCCAACTGCGTTTGGCCGAAGCCCGCGCCCGCGTGCGCGAGATGGAAGCCCTGCTCCGGCAGGCCGAAGCCCGCCTCGGCGCCGAGGGCCAGGCGGCCGTCGAACGCAGCGCCGACGTGCTCAACGCCCAGGCCCTCCTCGACCAGGCCGCTGAAGACGTCCGCCTCGCCGCCATCGACGAAGCCCGCGCGAGCCGTCTGCGCGCCACCCGCGACATCTCCCAAAACAGCTACGACCGCTCCCAAAGCAACCTCCTCTCGGCCCAGGCCCGGCTCCGCGGCGCCCGCCAGCAGGTCGCCCTCGCCACCAGCACGGCCCGTCAGGCGGCCCACGGCATCGCCATCGCCCGCGCCCAGCTCGCCTCCGCGCAGGCCCAGGAGGCCCAGGCCGCGAAGCGTGCCGCCGACTCCGTCCTTCGCGCTCCCTTTGCCGGGGTCGTCACGGGCCGGTCGGCTTCCGTCGGTGAGTTTGTCTCCCCCCAATCCAAGCCGCTCCGCCTCGAGCGCGTCGACCCGCTCCGCCTCGTCTTTGCGCTGCCCGAGTCCCAGGCCGCCCGCCTCACCCCCGGCCTTGCTGTCGAAGCCCAGGTCGCCGCCCTCCCCGGAGAGACCTTTCATGGCAAGCTCCGCGCCCCCAATGGCGCCCTCGATCCTGCCTCCCGCGCCCTCTCCGTCGAAGCCGAGTTCCCGAACCCCCAACGCCGCCTCAAACCCGGCTACTTCGCCCAGGCCCGTATCGTGCTCGGCGGCTCGCAACCCCTCATCCGCCTCCCCCTCCGCGCCCTCGATTTCGACCCCCGCACCGAAACCTATCGCGTCTGGACCTACGCTGCCGGCCGCGCCAAACTCCATCTGGTCGGCCTCCCCCGCAAGCGTGGTGACGCCGTCGAACTGCCCCCGGCGCCCGGACTCGCCGGCGGGCTCTCGGTCATCGTCGATCCCCCGCCCAGCCTCCATGACGGCATGACGGTCACCGCCGCGGGGAAACAATAACATGCAAACCCTTGCGGCCCTCTGCGTCCGGCGGCCCGTGTTTGCCGCCATGCTCATCCTGTCGATGTCCGTCGTCGGCGCAGTCAGCTTTTTTCTGCTCGGTCTCGACCGCTTTCCCAACGTCGACCTCCCTGTTGTCACCGTCACCACCGCCAACCCCGGCGCGAGCCCTGCCGAAATCGAGCGCGAAATCACCGAACGCATCGAAGCCACCGTGAACACCGTCGCCGGGATCGAAGAGCTCCGGTCGATCTCGAGCGAAGGCGTCTCGAACGTGGTCGTACAATTCCACCTCGGCCGCAGCGTCGACGCCTCCGCCGCCGAGGTCCGGCAAAAGGTGGACCTTGTTCTCAACGACCTGCCCCGTACCGCCGAAAAGCCCGTGGTCCAGAAGATCAACTCCGACGCCGCCGACGTGCTTTTGTACGCCATCGCCTCGCCCCGCGAACTGACCGCCCTCACCGAACTCGTCGATAAACAGATCGTCGACCGCCTGTCGAGCGTCAGCGGCGTCGGCAAGGTCACGCTCTACGGCGGCCGCCCGCGCGAACTCCATATCCTCGCCAATCTCGATAAGCTCCGCGCCTACCAACTCACCGTCAGCGATCTCGCCCAGGCCCTCCGCGCCCAGAATCTCGAACTCCCCGGCGGCGCGCTCGATCAGGGCACCCGCTCCCTCACCGTCAAAACCATGGGCAAAATCGCCGCCGTCGACGACTTCGCCCGCATCGTCGTCGCCCAACGCAACGGCTACCCCATTCGCATCGCCGACGTGGCCACCG
Organism: Acidobacteriota bacterium; assembly: GCA_026393985.1. GTDB lineage: Bacteria > Acidobacteriota > Terriglobia > Bryobacterales > Bryobacteraceae. The sequence goes on along the minus strand of JAPKZB010000071.1, from coordinate 19,309 downwards.
TCCGCGACGCCGGTAGGGAAGCCAAAAGCGTCGCCCGCCAAAACGGCGCCAACGCCATCGTCCTCGCCGTCGCCAAACAATCCGGCGTCAACACCGTCGCCCTCATCGACGCCGTCGAAGAGCGCCTCACCGAAATCCGCGCTGAGCTTCCCCCCGACATTCAACTCACCAAGATCCGCGACCAGAGCGAATTCATCCGCGCGAGCCTCCACTCGATTGAAGAGCATCTCGTCGTCGGCGCTCTCCTCGCCGCCCTCGTCGTCTACATCTTCCTCGGCAACCTGCGCAGTACCCTCATCGCCGCCCTCGCCATCCCCACCTCCATCGTTACCAGCTTCGCCCTCATGGCCGCCCTCGGCTACACCCTCAACCTCATGACGATGCTTGCCCTCACCCTTATGGTCGGCATCGTCATCGACGATGCCATCGTCGTCCTCGAAAACATCGTCAAGGTCATGGAGGAACGCGGTCTGCCCCCGGAACAGGCCGCCATCGAAGGCACCCGCGAAATCGGTCTGGCCGTCATGGCCACCACTCTCAGCCTGCTGGCCGTTTTCGTCCCCATCGGCTTCATGGGCGGCATCGTCGGCATGTTCATGTCCAGCTTTGGCTTCACCAGCGCCGCCGCCATCGCCGTCAGCCTCCTGGTCAGCTTTACGCTCACCCCCAGCCTGGCCGCCCGCTGGCTCCGCCACTCGCCCGGCGCCCCGTCCAGCGCCGCCTCGCCCCTGAACCGCTGGCTCGACACCGCCTACACCCGCCTTCTCGTCTGGAGCATGGCCCACCGCGGAAAGGTGGCGTTACTGTGCCTACTCGTCGTCCTGAGCACGCTCCCCCTCGCCTGGCTGACGGGCTTCCAGTTCATTGCGCAGGACGACGAAAGCGAGTTCGAAGTCTCCGTTCGCCTCCCGGAGGGCGCCAGCCTTGCCGCCACAGAAAACGTCATGGAAGAGATGGCCCGCCTCATCCGCCGCGAGGTGCCGGGGGTGAAAAGCACCCTCACCGTACCCGGCTTCAACGCCCTGCAGAAAGTCAACCAGGGCAATATTCTCGTCCGCCTCGTGCCCCCCGCCGAACGCGAACAGGACCAGCAGGCCCTCGTCGCCCTCACCCGCCAGAAAATTCAGCGCTTTCCCCCGGATATCTACACCTCCGTCCAGCCCATCGACCCCTTTAGCGGCGGCGAAAAAAATACCGAAGTCCAGTTCGTCCTCCGCGGTCCCGACCTCGACCGGCTCGAAGAGTACTCCGCCCGCGTCCTGGCGATCATGAAGAACAATCCCAAACTCGCCGATAGCGACCGCAGCCTGCTTCCCGGGAAACCCGAACTGCGCATCCACGTCCACCGCGAACGCGCCGCCGACCTCGGCGTCCAGGTCGAGGACATCGCCTCCGCCATCAATACGCTCTACGCCGGCGAAGTCGTCGGCAACTACGGCGAAGGTAAAAACCTCTATGACATCCGGCTCCGCGCCCGCCTGGCCGAGCGCGGCGACGCTGCGCGCCTCGACGAAATTCTCGTCCCCCGCCGCCTGCCGGGCGATACCGAAGACCGTGGCCTTGTGCCGCTTAGCCAACTCGTGCGCCTCGAACGCGCCGCCGGTCCAGGTTCCATCGACCGGCTCAACCGCCAGCGTCAGGTGACCCTTTACGCCAACCTCGCCCCCGGCGCGAGCCAAAGCGAAGCGGTTACCGCCATCCGCGACGCCGTCCGCTCGCTCAATATGCCACCCGCCTACAGCGAAGCCCTCACGGGCAACGCCAAGGAACTGGAAAAGACCGGTTACTACTTCTTACTCGCCGTCGGCCTCACCTTTGCCTTTATGTATATGGTGCTCGCCGCCCAGTTTGAAAGCCTGATCCATCCGGTGACGATCTTACTCACTCTTCCGCTCAGTATCCCCTTTGCCCTCCTGAGTAGTTACCTCGCCGGCCAGCCTCTGAATATCTTCTCGATGCTGGGAATCTTACTCCTGTTCGGCGTCGTCAAGAAAAACGCCATCCTGCAGATCGACCACACCAACCAACTCCGCGCCAAAGGCATGCCCCGCTACGATGCTATTCTCGCCGGCAACCGGGACCGCCTCCGGCCCATTCTGATGACCACCCTCGCGCTGGTCGCCGGCATGGTCCCGCTCGTCCTCGGCGGCGGGCCCGGCGCGGCTACCAACCGCAGCATCGGCCTGCTCGTCGTTGGCGGCCAGAGTCTCTGCCTGCTGCTCACCCTGCTGGCCGTTCCTGTCTTTTACTCGCTGTTTGAAGATGGCTCCCACTGGCTTCGGTCGCGGTTCGGCTCCGCGGCGCCGGGCACGGCACCCGTGACCGCCCCCTGATTTCCCGATACGATAGAGGCATGCGGCGCCATCTCGGCACCTATCTCGAGGACCTGGCTGGCGATCAGCGTAACCTCGCCTATGTCTATGCCGACGGGCTCCGCACCCGCCGGATATCTTATGCCGAACTCGCCCACTTAGCCTGGCAAACAGGGGCGTGGATGCAAAGCCAAGGCATCAAGCCAGGCGACCGCGTCGTCCTCTGGGGCACCAACTCCGGCGAATGGGCCGCCGTCTTCTGGGCCTGCCTCGCCACCGGGATCGTCGCTGTCCCCATCGACGCCCAGTCCAGCCAGGAATGGGCCAATCGGATCGTCGAAGAAACCGGCGCCAAACTCCTCTGGCAGGACCGCGAACTGGCCCATCTCCGCCGGACCGTCGCCGGCCTCCCGGCCACCCCTCCCGCCGGCGCAGGGCCCGCCCGCGACGCCCTCGCCCAGATCATCTTCACCTCCGGCTCCACCGCCGCCCCCAAAGGTGTCTGCCTCACCCACGGCAACACCCTCGCCAGCCTCGAACCCATGGAGCGCGAAATCGCCCGCTACCGCCGCTGGGAGCGCCCCTTCCATCCGGTTCGCTTCCTGGTCCAGCTTCCTCTCTCCCACGTCTTCGGCCAGATGCTCGGCCTGTTCGTGCCCCCGCTTCTGCGCGGCGAAGTCCACTTCCTCCCCGAACTCAGCCCGGCCGACGTCATCCGCTCCCTGCGCGAACGCCGCATCTCCGTCCTCGCCACCGTCCCCCGCTACCTCGACCTGCTCGGCGCCGAGGTCATCCACCAGCATCATTTAGCCCCGCGGCTGGCCGTCCCCGCCCGGGAACACTTTTTGAAAAGCTGGTGGCTCTTCCGCGACGTCCACGCCCGCCTCGGCTGGAAGTTCTGGGCCTTCGTCTGTGGCGGCGCCTCGCTCCCGGAGCAGACCGAACGGCTCTGGCGCCGGCTCGGCTTCGCCGTCATCCAGGGCTACGGCATGACGGAGACGGCGTCGCTCATCAGCGTCAACCACCCTTTTAAGATGAGCCACGGCAGCATTGGCAAGTCCATGCCCGGCCGCCAGGTCCGTATCAGCGAAACCGGCGAGATTCTCGTCAAGGGAGAAACTGTCTCCCCCGGCTACTGGAGCAAGGAAGGCGGTGCCCAGGGCTGGGGCGGCGAATGGTTTTCCACCGGCGATCTGGCCGAAACCGACGCCGCCGGCAACTTCTTCTTCCGCGGCCGCAGCAAGGAACTCATCGTCGCCTCGAACGGCATGAACATCTACCCGGCAGACATCGAGCACGCCCTTCGCGCCGAACCCGAAGTCGCGGACGTCGTCGTCGTCGGCGTCGAACTCCCCGGGGGCCCCACCCCCATGGCCCTTTTCCGCGGCCACGCGGACTGGGAGGCCGTGCTCCAGCGTGCCAACAAGCGCCTCGAACCCCACCAGCGCGTCGCCCGCTGGGCCGAGTGGCCCGACCTCGATTTCCCGCGCACCGGCACCCGCAAAGTCCGGCGCGGCGTCGTCCGGGAGTACGCGCAGGCGATCGTCAGCGGCGAACCCGTCGAATCTCTCCGCGCGAGCGCGCTCGAACAGGCGCTCCGCGATGCCGGCGCCCGCTGGCAGGGGGCGCTGCGCGACGAATGGGAGCTTGGCCGCCATCTCGCCCTCGACTCACTGGCCCGCGTCAGCCTGCTTGCCGCGCTCGAATCCCGCTTCTCTCTTTCGCTCGACGAAGGCCAGGTCGGTGATTCGACCACAGTCGGCGCCCTCCGGCAAACGATCGCGGCCGGCCTCGAAGCCGTCGCTGTGTCCCCCGCCGCGCCGGCCTCTCGCCAGCCTGCCTCGGGCCCGGCCCCCGAAGCTGCTCTACCCCTCGCTGACGTCTTTCCGAGCTGGCCCCAATCCTGGTGGGCTGCCGCGCTGCGCGCCCTGCTGCACGGGCTGCTCCTCCGCCCGCTGACGGCCTGGTTTTCCGGCCGCGCGCCCCTCCAGGGTCTCGAGCATCTGGAGGGGATCTCCGGCCCCGCGCTGCTGGTGGCGAACCATCTCACGGCGATCGATGGCGCGCTGCTCGTCGGGCGTCTGCCGTGGTGCCGCGCCCGCCGTGTGGTGATTGCCATGAGCGGCGAGCTGCTCGGCGAGTACCGCTGTCCAGCTCCCTTGCTGCCGTGGTTCCGGCGCCTGGCCCGGCGCGTGCAGTATGGGCTGCTGCTGTTGGCTTATCAGGTGTTCCCGTTGCCGCGCAGCGGGGGCGTCCGCCGCGCCTTTCATCACGCGGGCCGGATGGCTGACGCCGGCTATTCGGTACTGGTGTTCCCGGAGGGCCGCCGGTCGGAAACGGGCGAACTTCTTCCCTTGCAGCCCGGCACCGGAATTCTGGCGCGCGACCTGCGCCTGCCCGTGGTACCGGTGTGGTTGGAGGGGCTGCGGGAGCTGCGCGAGCAGGGTCGCCGCGGCGCGGCGGCAGGCGAACTCAGTCTCCGCATCGGTTCTCCCCTCGCCTTCGACGCCACTGCCGATCCTGCGGCCGCCACCGCTGCCGTCGAGCGGGCCATGCGCGAGTTGGGCGGCCTGCCGTCCCGGTAAACCGGCAACCTCGAGCGGTGGGTGTGTTGGCAGTGGGCGGCTTGGGTGGTTTAGGAGAGTGGCTCTCGCAGTGGCTCTCGCAGCGAAGGTGGCGAACCAGGTTAGCCGCAACCACCGCGCCTTCGAAACAGGGAGAAGTCCCGAGATGTTCGATTATGCGTCGATCGTCCCGTCGGTCGATCCCGAGTGCATCGCCAGGCCGGGCAGTTCGACCGCGTTCGGGGTTCGCTGGAACAGCCCGTTCCCACCGCAGGCCCTGGTGCGCGGGATTGTTTGCCGCCATCTCGCGGATCAACGCCTGGCGGTTGTCGGGCGCGCGCGGTCGGCCCGCCGTCTGTGGCGTCCAGCGCCAGAAGATGCCACATCGCTGGCGGTGCCATCGCTGGATCGTTCCGGCTTGAATATTGACCAGCCCCTCGCACAGCAGTGCAAATCGCTTTCGCAGGAAGTGATTCTCGGCCACCAACACCGCCCGAGGACGTGCAGCGAGGGAAACCAATCGGCCCAAATCGGCGGCAACCAAAGTCCAGGTTCGCAGGCAGTACCCAACGACGGAAAGGTAACGGAACGCTACATGGCTTGCCGAGGATTACCCGAGACGAAAGGTTACCGGCCTACCCTGGCGGGCTCGGAGGGAATAGCTGCGAGAAGCGGTCGCGTACGGCGTGCCGTCGCCAACGGCAGCGCCTGCTATCCTCCCTGCGTCAAGATATCCTTCACCACCGTCCCAAACACATCCGTTAGCCGGAAATCCCGCCCGGCATACCGGTAAGTCAGACTGGTATGGTCAATACCCAGGGCGTGCAACAAAGTCGCATGCAGGTCATGCACCGAAACACGGTTCTCGACAGCCTTGAAGCCAAACTCATCCGTCGCCCCGTAAGTCAACCCGCCCTTAAATCCTCCGCCCGCCGTCCACATCGTGTAGCCATAGGGATTGTGGTCCCGGCCCGTTCCGCTTTCCGAAACCGGCGTCCGCCCAAACTCCCCGCCCCAGGTCACAATCGTCTCATCGAGAAGACCACGCCGCTTCAGATCCCGCACCAGGGCCGCCGCCGCCTGATCCATCGGCGGACAGTTCTTGGCGTAGTTCGCCGGCAGTTCCTTATGGTCGTCCCAGTTGCCCAGCGCGACGTGCACATAGCGCACCCCTCGCTCCACCAACCGCCGCGCCAGCAGGCAGCTGTTGCCCGCGTTGTGTTCCCCATACTCGGCCCGGATGGCCGCCGGCTCCTTCCGAATGTCGAAGGCGTCCGTCGCCGCCGTCTGCAGGCGAAACGCCGACTCCATCGATTGAATGCGGCCCTCCAGAAAATCATCCCCGCCGAAGGACTGCGAAAACTCCCGGTTCATGGCCTGCACCGCATCCAATTGCCGCCGCTGGCTCGCCGCGTCCAACCACCGGTTGCGCAGGTCCGGAATCATCTTCTCCGGCTCCGTCTGTCCGCTGTCAAAGCCCGTCCCCTGATGCTCCGCCGGCAGAAACCCTGCCCGTGTCGCCGATCCCCCTAAGCCCCCGCCATTATCCCGCGCCGACAACGCCACAAATCCCGGCAGGTTCTCGTTCTCCGTGCCCAATCCGTACGACACCCACGACCCGATCGACGGTCGGTTCAACAATACCGTCCCCGTGTGCCACAAACTCAACGCCGGCGTGTGCGTCGGGTTGAAGGAATACATCGAGCGAATCACGCACAAATCATCCGCCACCGTCGCCAGTTGCGGGATGATATTGCTGATCTCCATCCCACAACGCCCCCGCTTCTGGAACTCAAACGGACTCGGCAGCAAGCCTCCGGTCTGCCGCTCCGTCCGCACATCCACCGCCCCCGGCCGCTGCCCCTGATACTTGACGAGCGCCGGCTTTGGGTCGAACAGGTCGACTTGCGACGGCCCGCCCGTCAACCACAAGGCGATCACCCGCTTCGCCTTGCCCGGCGTCCGCGGGCCGCTGTACCGCCCGGCGGCCCGTGCCTGCTCTCCCGCCAGCATTCCTGCCAGCGCCGTACTTCCCATCCCCCCGAACAACTGCCGCAACATCGCGCGCCGTCCCGCTACCTGCTTCATGGCCAGAAGATCTCCTCATTGGTCGCCAGCAAAACCTGCGCGAACTGCTCCATCGTTCCCTCGTTCAATAACGTCAACGCCCGGTCGATCTCCTCCGGCGATGCATCGCGGCTCAATGCCTTGCGGAACAGCAGACGCACGGCCTCGCCCTTCGACTCCGCCCCGCTCACGCTCGTTGCTAACGCCTCGGCCGCCGTGCGCAGAAATTCGCTGTTCATCACAAACAACTGCTGCAGCGGACTGATCGTCAACTCACGCCCCCCGGCTGTCTGCATCGGGTCCGGGAAATCATAGGTCTTGAGCAGGGAACTCATCACGCTTCGGCTCACCCGCCCATAGACCGTCCGCCGTACGTTCTCGACAGCGTGTACCTCCTCCGGCTTCCCGTACATCCGCCCGTCCAGCCTGCCCGACAACCGCAGCAGCGTGTCCCGGTACGCCTCCACCTCCATCCGCCGCGGATTCATCCGCCACAGCAGCGCATTGCCCGCATCGAGGCGCATCCCCTCCGCTCGCGGCTGGCTCGCCTGCCGGTACGTTGCCGAGTGCACAATCTCCCGGTGCAGCCACTTGAGCGACCACCCGTGCGCGATCAACTCCGTCGCCAGATAATCCAGCAGTTCCGGATGCGTCGGCTTCTCCCCCTGCACCCCGAAATCGCTCGCCGTCGCCACCAGTGGCCGTCCAAAGTGCCAGCCCCAAACCCGGTTGACGATCACCCGCGCCGCCAGCGGCGCCGCGTCTGTAAAGATCCGTTCGGCCAGTTCCCGCCTCCCGGAACCCAGCCGGAACTCCGCCTCCCCCTTGGCCAGCACTGCCGGAAAGCGCCGCCGTACAATCTCGCCCGGGCTGGCGTAATTGCCCGCCCGCAGCACGGGAAGGTCCCGCGCTTCGCCAGGCTTGTAATGGATCATCGTCACCTGCGTGTCGCTGCCATCCACCATCTGCGCCGCCTCGTACACCACGTTCATGAACGGTTCGGTCGAAGCGTTACTCCGGTTCCAGATCGGCTGCGCGTTGGCTCCCTTCGGCTCGGGCTCCTCTTTTTTCCAATACTTCTCGAGGCTCTCGGTCAGCTTCGGATACCGCTCGGCGAACGACAACGCCTCGTGCTTCAAGGCCTCAAACTCCACCTTCCACTTCTCTACCCGCTCGGCTGCCCCGGTCACCGTCGTCGGCTGATCGGTCAGCAGCTTGATCAGATAGTGCAGATCGAACAGCCGGTTACGCAGCCACAGATAGCGCTGCTCGGTGGCCGGATCCACCGGAAACAAGGGGCGCTCACTGCGCATCGTCGACGCAAACACCCCAGCCAGTCCGTAGTAGTCCTTCGTCGGAATCGGGTCGAACTTATGATCGTGGCAGCGCGCACACGCCACCGTCATCCCCAGCAGGCCCCGCGAAACCGCGTCGACGCGCTCATCGAGATCGTCGGCGAGGAAGCCGCCAATCACCTGCTCGGAGAGACGCAGATCCTTGTGGTACACCGGCGCTGCCCCCAGATAACCCAGCGCGCGCAGATCCTCTCTCGGCGTTCCCTCCATCAAATCTGCCGCCAGTTGCAGTTTTACGAAACGGTCATAGGGCACATCCTTGTTGATCGCCTCGATGATCCAGTCCCGGTAACGCCACGCATACGCAAAACCCGGGTTGGTTGCCTCCCCTGTCGGGTTATCCTCCCCAAAGCGCGCTACGTCCATCCAGTGCCGGCCCCACCGCTCCCCGTATCGCTCGGAGGCCAACAACTCGTCAACCAGCCTGCTGTAGACCTCCGCCGTGGGGTTGCTGGCAAAGGCCTCGACTTCCTCATAAGTGGGCTTGTATCCCACCAGATCCACATAAAGGCGCGTGACCAGCGTCCGCGCGTCGGCCGGTGCGGAAGGCTGCAGGCCTTTGCTCGCCAGCGCCTGCCGCACAAAACCATCAATCCCGTTGTTCGCCCCCGTCGCCGTCTGCAGCGGCTGAAACGCCCACCACTTCCGCCCCTCGGCGAGCGACATCCCCTTGTACGCCGTCGTCGTCGGCTGGCTGTCCTCCGCCCGCGGGTCGTCGGCGCCGCTCGCAATCCATTGCCGAAAGTCCGCGATGACCGTCTCCGGCAGCTTTCCCGAAGGAGGCATCTGCAGGTGCGTGTCCTCGTAGGTCATCGCCTGCAGAAGCCGGCTCTGCGCCGGCTTCCCGGCCACCACTACCGTACCGTTCACCCCGCCCCGCTGCAGACCCGCCTTCGTATCGAGCCGCAGTTCTCCCATCGGCGCCTTCATCTTCGACGAATGGCAGCCATAACACCGCGTCGCCAGCACGGGCCGGATCTTCGATTCAAAAAACGCCGGATCTCCCGCCGCGGCCGCTATCGACGCAGCCAGCAACATACACATCGCTCTGACTTGCAAGCAACCCCCCATCTGTCTCATCGTACTCCAATCCGTGTGTCCGAAAAACAGACCGGCTGGCGGTCGCCCCTTGGGGCGGGCACCAGCCGGCACGACCACGCCCAACTTCTCAGAATGCGTACTTCAGCGCCATCTGCCACTGCCGGGGGACGTAGGAGGCAAAAGCTCCAAAGATACGTCCGGCCACCCCGGGGCAGTCCACGCAGGCGTTCGGGTTCGCCAGATTGGTATGGTTTGTGAAGTTAAACGCTTCGGCCCGGAACTGGATCGAGTGCCGTTCGTTAATGGAGAATGTCTTAAAGAACGACATATCCAACTGGCCGAAGTTGGGCCCGAAGATGGCGTTGCGGCCGACGGTGCCGAAACGGGCCCGCTGCGGGCGCTGCCAGGGGCCATCCACCTGCCCGTTCGCCGTCAGCGGCACGCTCGCCGTCTTGAACCAGCCGAACTGACTGGGATTGGCAACCGAGAAATCACCGATCAGGTCCGGACGGCACCACCCGGTATCCCGGTCGGCGTTGCAATCCCGGTAGCTCGGCGTTAAGGGCTGGCCGGCCATGTAACTCCAGGTGCCGTTCATCTGCCAGCCGCCGATAACCAGATTCGCCGCGCGGGAACTCGTGTTCAGGAACTTGCGGCCCTTGCCAAACGGTAGTTCGTAGAGCGAGGCGAGGAAGAAAACATGGCGGCGGTTGTTATTGGAAATACCCCGGGCCAACCGGGCATCGCGCGGGTAGTAAGTCCCGTCATAGTCGATGTTCTTCGACCACGTGTAGTGGGACATCACGTTGATGCCGCTCGCGAATCGTTTGTCGAAACGGAGTTGCATGGAGTGGTAGTTGTTGCTCGCGTCACTGCCGTAGTACCGGAGGTTTTGCGACCAGCCAAAGAGATTAAAAAACGGACGCCGTTGGTTGGTCGTCAGCGTCCCAAAGCCATTGATATCGGGTTGATTCGGATCGTAGTCGCCGCCCGTGCCCGCGAACACGTGGGTACCCTTGGTCCCGACGTAGGCGATTTCAAACGACGAGGAGGCGTTCAACTGGCGCTGGATGGTGAAGTTCCACGCATCGACGGTGGGGAAGCGGATCGGGTTGGTGATCACGAACGCCGTCACGCCGTTCGGAAGAATGTTACGCCCGTTCGGCCCTTTGCGCTGCGCCGCGAGAATCGAGCCCGGGTCCAGCGCGGTCGGGCCGTTGGCCAGCGTGAAAACGGCGTCGAAGTTATTCGTAGGTTGGTTGCTTTGAATGCCCAGCACGGGAAGATTCTGCGTCACATTGTGCCCGAAGATCGACCCGAAAACCCCCAGATTGAAACCGCGACCGTACCCGGTGCGGATCACGGTCTTCGGATTCAACTGGTAGGCAATACCCAACCGGGGAGCGAACAGCTTGTTTGAAGTCTTCACGTTCAGGTCCAGGCCGACGCCGTCGCGCCCCGCCACGAGCACCTCACCGGTGGCGATGTCGACAAACCCACCGTTCCCCGCCGCGTTCACCCGCTGCGGACGGTAGTTTTCCCAACGCAAACCGTAGTTGACGGTCAGCTTGCTGGTCACACGCCACGAATCCTGGGCGAAGAAGAAGAAGCGGTTTTGCGTCTCGCTCGCGTCGAGAGCCTTCGAAACGTAGCGCTCAAAGCGGGAGACGTCACCGATCAGGAAGGACGCCAGCCCGGAGCCCCCGCCCGTGGGCCCCTGCGTGCGGGCCGCATCAAAGTTGAGTTCGCCCGAACGGTGGCGGTCGGAAGGAACGCGAAGATTTCGCGCATGGCGAATGTCGGCGCCAAATTTCAGCGTATGGTTACCTTGAATCTTCGTCCAGTTGTTTACGAACTGATACTGCTTCTCGTCCTGAATCAGCGGACAGTTGCATCCGTTGACGCCGAGAGCATACCCGAAGCGGAACAGGTTGCTGCCGTACCCGTTGATAAAAAACGCCGGCATGCCGGAGTTGAACTTATCATCCACGTTCAGGCCAGGGATGCCGGCGTCCTTCGCCGGCGCCGTGCCAATACCATTCGGCTGTCCAAAAACGTAGTAGCGCATGAAGCCAAACCGGAAATCGGTCAGCAGATTGGGACGGATGTTGTAGTCAAAGCCGCCCGCCACGGAGTGGTTCTGCGAGTCGGAAGCGCCGGCATACGCGCTGGTAGAGCCCGAAGCGTCCAGACCCGGCCCACCGGCCACCAGCCCGAACGCGCCGGGAGCCACCATGCCGAAATCCTGTATGGAGTAACGGCCAAACAGGTGAACCTTATCCGTGGCGAAGTAATCCACGCGCACGTTGGCGGCGTCGTCATTAAACCGCACCCCGCCGGATGCGGCGAAGTTGGGCTGATCCAGGATTGAGTTCACGTTAGGCCCGGGGATGAAGCGCAGCAGGGCTTGGGTTTGCGGGGCCAGCCGGCTGGCGGGAATCACATTATTCGGAAACGGTGCGCGAGAGGAAGGCGCCGCACCCGATGCCGGGTCAAATATGTTGATGCCGGTGGCGCTCATGTCGCCCGCCCGCTCCGCCTGCGACGGGACGCGCAGCAGCGTGCCCCCGCCGGTATTCCGCCGCGTCCCCTGGTAATCGCCAAAATAGAAAAGCTTGTTCTGGATGATGGAGCCGCCAATCGACCCGCCAAACTGGTTCCACTGCGTCAACGGGATCAGTCGCCCGTTGGAATTCGGAATCGGGCGGGACTGCGTGAACGGGTTACGAGCGATCATCTTATCGTTCCGCAGAAATTCAAATAGCGACCCATGCAACTGATTGGTGCCGGACTTGGTCTGTGCGCTCACGACGCCGGCCGAGGCAACGCCGAACTCGGCATCATAGTTGGCCGTTGTGATCTTGGCTTCGGTAACGGATTCCAGCGTTGGATTGATCACAATCCAGCCCAGCACCGCGTCATGGTTGTCAGTGCCGTCCAGCAGATGGGACGTTCCCGCGAAGCTCTGCCCGTTGACAAGCATCCGGTACGATCCTTGCGGATTCTCCGCCGATGCGGCTGTCATCGAAGTTGGGAAAGCCACCACGCCAGGGGTCATCAACTGAAAAGTACTGAAGCGGCGGTTCAATACGGGCAGTTGGGTAACGGTGCGCTCGGAATAGGTGGAGGCGACATCCGACCGCTCCGTCTTGAGCACGCTCGCCTCCGCGGTGACCTCCAGGGTCTGGGTGACTTCGCCCACTTCCAGTTTGGGATCAACCCGGATATCGCTATCAACCGATACCGGAATATTGTCCTGGACAAAGGCCTTGAACCCGCCTGCTTCGACGCGAAGGCGGTAGCGCCCGACAATCAAAAAGCGCTGGTTGAAGTTTCCGGACTCATTGCTGGTGGTCAACTGACTGACCTGACGGCCGGTGTCCGTAATGATGATCTTGGCGTTAGGAATGGCGGCGCCCGATCCGTCCGTCACCGTACCTACAATGGAGCCATATACGGCCTGACCATAAGCGACGGGAGATAGCGAGAGTAACGCCAGCGGAAACAGTAGGGAAAATGGAGTTATTTTCATGATTGTCGAATCCAGGACAAGATGCTACTCGGGGGACTCTATCAACTTGGATCCTCGTCGTCAAGCGCTCCCCACGCTACTCAGGCGCAGGACCGAGGCACAACTTGGTACGGCTGTGCGGCGCCTATAATGGTGTCGAAAGCAGTCATCTTGTGGAAAGGGAGTAATCGAAAGCTTTGGCCATAACTGCCATCCTGTGTGCCCTCCTGCTGACCAACGCAGACTGGATCGCTGAAGCCAGGGCGCGCAAAGCCAAGGGCGATGCCGCGGGAGCTTTGGAAGCCTTCAGCCAAGCGGCGCGGAACAGTCCACAGCCTGCCTGGGTCTATGACGAAATGGGCTTCCTCCTGGCCGTGTTGCGGCGCCCGGACGAGGCCATCGCACACTTTGAACAGGCCGTCCGCCTTGATCCGCGCCTCGCCGTCGGCCACTATCACCTCGCCGTGGCTCGATGGCTGCGACAGGATCGCGACGCGGCGGTGGCGAGTCTGCAGCGCGCCGTCACTTTGGAGCCCGGCAATGCGGAATACCGCTACCGCCTCGCGGGAATGCTCCACGAGACTGGTCAGTTGGACCTCGCGACCGAACAGGCCGAACTCAGTACCCGGCTCGGGCCAAAGCGGGCCGAGGCTTGGAATCAACTCGGCGTGATCGAACAGGCCCGGAACCGCAACCCGGCGGCCCGCAAAGCCTACGAGCGGGCCGTCGCGCTCCGTCCGGAAGATAACGACTTCCGCAACAATCTCGGATTGATGCTCGTAGAGACCGGCGATGCGGTGCGCGGCATCGCCGCATTCGAAAGTATTCTGCAGCGGACTCCCGGCGATCGCGGCGCACGGATCAACATCGCCTTCGCCTTGTTGCAAAAGGGGGACTACGACGCCGCCCTGCCGCGGCTGCGCCAATTAACCCTCGACTTTCCCGAGATGGCGCTAGTGCACTATAACCTGGGCCTGGCGCTGAAGCAGAAGGACGAACTCTCCGAAGCCCGCAAGGAATTTCGCGAAGCGCTGCGGCTGCAGCCAGACATGGCGGAGGCTTACTACACCCTGGGCATCACGGCCTGGCAGGAGGGCGAGTTCGAAGAGACAATCGCGGCCATGCGCGGCGCCGTAGAGCGAAGGCCAGACTATGGTGCGGCGCATTACATGTTGGGGACGGCCTTGAAGCAGAAGGGGGATCTGGAGGGGGCGGCAAAGGCGCTGCAGGAGGCGATCCGGCTTGACCCAAGCACGCCGGGGCCACTCAACACGCTGGCGCAGGTGCGGCAGCAGCAGGGGGAAACCGGGGCGGCGCGGGAGTTGTTTGCCAAGGCGGCCGAGGTGAAGAAGAAACTCGAAGCAGATCAGGTCAGACGGTTATCGACGATGGGCGCGGGAGGGGCCGCGATGCCCTCACGCCGGTGAGGAGCCTTCGAGAACTCTTACGATCTGATTGACGGGCAGGTCCGAGAGGCGGTCGTGGAGGCCGCTGGGCCAAAGAATTTCAATCGTGGCGCGCTCGGCCGAGGCGAGGCCGAAGTGGACGCGGAGATCGTTTTGGGAGAGGTAACTACCGCCGCTTGATACCTCGGCGATCAGGCGGCGTCCGGCGGCGTGGCAGATGACGCGTGCCCCGATGGCGCTGCGGTTGGACCGGACGCCGACGGCTTTGATTTTGATCCAGTTGTGATTGCGGGTGGACTGGCAGCGGAGGAGCTGCGGAAGGTCATTCACGCAATTGACGAGAACGTCAAGATCGCCATCGTTGTCGAAATCGCCGACGGCCATGCCGCGGCCGGGGACCTGTTCAAGGATACCGGGACCGAGGGAGGCAGAGACCTCCGCGAACTTACCGTTACCGAGATTGCGGTAGGCGACTTTGCGCTGGCGGTAGCCGGATTCCGTGCCGGACTCTCCAACCTCGGGAAAAACGTGGCCATTGCAAAGGAGAATGTCCGGGTAAGAGTCGTTGTCGAAATCGAGGAAGGCGGCGCCCCAGCCGAGAAAGCGCGTGACGCGGCCAAGACCGGCCTGGAAGGTTTGATCATCGAAGATCCCTTTGTCGACGTTGCGATAGAGGCTGGTCGTGTCGCCGGCGAAGTTGGTTTTGACGATGTCGAGGCGGCCGTCGCCGTCGTAATCGGCGACGGCCACGCCCATGCCGGCCTGGGGCTTACCGTCGGCGGAATAAGCGGCGCCGGCTTCAATGGCGATATCCGTGAAGGTGCCGTCGTGGTTATTTCTGTAGAGTGTCGAGGAAGTGGAGTCGTTGGCAACGTAGATGTCGGGCCAACCATCGTTATCGAGGTCGGCGGCGACGACTCCGAGACCATAGGTGCCGGGAGTTTTCAGAATGCCGCTCGAACCGGACACATCGGTGAACTTGCCGTTCCCCTCGTTGTGAAAGAGGATGTTTCTGCCGCCCTGGAGGCCCGGGGGGCCACAGGCGACGAGGATACCTTTGTACTTGCAGGGGCCGGACTCGGGCAGGGGAGCGGTTTTGGGATCGAAGTCGATGTAGTTGGCGATGAAGAGATCGAGATGACCGTCGCGGTCGTAGTCAAGGAAAGCACAGCCGGTGTTGTGGCGTTTGAGACCGGAGATGGTGCGCGTGGTGACGCCGGCCGAGGCGGCGACGTCAGCAAACTTGCCGTTACCGAGGTTTTTCCATAGAGAGCAGTCGCCCCAGTAAGTGACAAAAAGGTCGTCCAGGCCGTCGTTGTTATAATCGCCAACGCAGCAGCCGGAGCCCCAGCCGGTGCGCGCAATGCCGGCGGGGATCGTGACGTCGGTGAAGGTGCCGTCGCGATTGTTCTTGTACAGGCGACTCACCGGGGCGGCGCCGGCGGGCCAGGTGGTTTCAAAGCGCGTACCGTTGACGAGGAAGATGTCGAGCCAGCCGTCGTGATCGAAGTCGAAGAAGGCGGCGCCGCAACCGGTAGTTTCGATGAGAAACTTGTTGCGGGCCAAGCTGCCGTAGATGGTTTGGGCGCGGAGGCCGGAGTCCTTGGCGACATTGACGAATTCGACGCCGAGGGGGAGACCGCCGAGTAAGTCGGCGCAGCTGAAGACGGCTGCGGAGCGGGAGAGGGAGCGAATGAAATTCCTGCGGTGCAAGGGTCGGATTCCTGGGTAAACCCATCGGGGAGACTGGGCGAAAACTGATACGGTAGAAGCGCGGCTCGGTTCGTTATTGCTCAGCCTGAAAGGGAAAGGGAGCTTTTCCGTTATTGTGCGTTCCGCTCTTCGGGCGGGGATTTTCAGGGCATCTGCATGGAACTGTCCGATTTGGGTAGGAGCGAAGGCGGGGAGGACGAGCACGGCCCGCCTGTCCGCATCCATCGTCTCGACTCGCTACCAGAGTAACTCCGGGCATGGTTGCGTCCCCGCAGAGCCTGCTCCAGCTTCCTCTGGCATCGCCATTATAGCTTGAAGGCTCATGCGGCCGGTCAGCATGGCGGCCCGAGTCATTGATCCAATCGCGCAGTGGCGCCGCACCGTGTTGTCGCGGTCCCCATACTGAGGGAAGGGCGCGCCCCTCTTTCACAACGGAGAAAGTTTCGAGTCCCGGTGATCTCGGAGAACCGGTGGACGATCACAAGTCACGATGCGGGCGGGGGCAACGATGGGCGGTCGGAGGCGCGGTATAGCGCCGAAGATCGGGTGGTGAAGACGTGGGCGTAGGGCCAGCGTGGAGAGCGGTGCAGGGACGTCGCACGGGCCGCATAGCGCACTCGAAATACGTTCTCATCCGCGGTAATAAGAAAGTGGGCAGCGTTTACGCAGGCAACTCATCGGAGCGAAAGCTAAGCCCGGTAGCAAAATTCCCAATGACGTCGAAGGTCGGCTGGGCGGACCTGGCTTCGTATTGTTATAGCTGCTGAAAGAGGCAGCCGATGCGATCAGCCAGAAGTCGTTGCGTGATGCCGCGATCTTTACGAAGAGAGGCCAGAGGCAAGGGATAATCGCCGCTCAAACCCACACGCGCCAGGAGCCAGGCACAAAGCGGGCTCGCCTCGAACGCGTCCCAGGTGGATCTTGACGGGAACTGCTTCATGAGGACAAGTCGCCGAGCGTGGTTGTGTCGCCGATGATCAACTGGTGGCATCCCCTTGGCTAGGGCCATGTGGGCGGGTCAACCATCGACTGCGTGACGCGGACCAAGGGCGTGCGCTTCCAGCATGCGGTCGAAATGGTGCACGCCGATCATCCTTCCTTAGCCACCGGGGATGCCCGGGTGGTAGAAAAAGGCACGACGCCGAAGCTACCGACACCACCCCGACGTGGCTGGCGTCGAAACGCAGCTGTTTTGGTCCGGGCACCCCAATCCCTCCGTGTCGTGATGTCGTTGATCTGGAACCGCCGGGAAACCATTCCGGCGGAAAAGCGCTCCCGCTGGCCCGGGTAGCCTCCCAAACCACGGGCGTACCGTGCCGCCCGTCGTCAGAAACATCCCCATCGTTTGAGGGCTATGGGTAGCGCGAATTCCGACGCAGTACGCGTCCCCGGCGCAAGGTGTTGGGTTGGCCTTCGTCAACCGAAATCGCCCCGTTGACGAGCACAAAGTCAAAGCCGGCCGTGTACTGGTGCGGCTTGTTGAACTCCGCCTTGTCCTGCACCTTGGCCGGGTCGAACAGTACGAGGTCAGCGGCGAACCCCTCCCGCACTTGCCCCCGGTCCTTCAACCCGAAAGTCCGCGCGGGCAGGGAAGTCATCTTCCGGATGGCGTCTTCCATTGACAGCACGCCGCGTTCCCGCACATATTTGGCCAAGACGCGCGCGTTGGTCCCATAGTTGCGGGGGTGGGGCATGGTTTCCCCGAACGGCACCAGGCTCCCGTCGCTAGCCACGGCGGTGTAGGGGTGCTTCATGATCCGGTCCACGTCTTCGTCGCTCATGGTGTGGTAAACAATCGACGGCCGGCCTTTGAGCCGCAGGTCGATCACAGTCTCGATCTCGTCGGCCAGGGTGGCTTTTCGCCCCCTGGCGAGATTAATCTCGCTGATGTTCTTGCCCTCCAGGGAGCGGTCTTCGGGGGAGTCGGAGAT
The DNA here is from genome assembly GCA_026393985.1 of Acidobacteriota bacterium. Taxonomy (GTDB): domain Bacteria; phylum Acidobacteriota; class Terriglobia; order Bryobacterales; family Bryobacteraceae. The sequence continues at coordinate 1,409 of JAPKZB010000071.1, read as the reverse complement.
TACCGCAAACGTATAGTTAGGCTGGCCTTGACGGAGGCCAACCTCTTTGGCCATCTGGGCGGCGATCCGTTTGCGGCTGGCCGGGGAGGAGAGGCGTTCGTGAATCGCGGTTGGGCCATCGGCAAACACATCGCGGGGAAAAAAGATGTCCATCGTGGCGCTAGCGGCCGTGTAGGGATACTGGTCCACCACCACGTCGAGCCCCTCGTTGCGGGCCGCTTCCACCATGGCGAGCGTCTTGGTGGAGTTGCTCCAGCGCCGGCGGTCGATGATCTTGAAGTGGGAAATCTGCACCGGAAGCCCAGATTCGCGGCCGATCACGATAGCCTCGTTGATCGCGGCTTCCACCGACATTCCCTCGTCCCGCATGTGCGTGGCGTAGACCTGCGCACCGGTCGCCGCGGCGGCGCGGGCCATCGCGGAAACCTCCGGCGTCTGCGAATAGGTGCCGGGGACGTACCAGAGTCCGGTGGAGAAGCCAACGGCGCCATCGCGCACGGCCTGGGCGACAAGCGCGTTCATCTTTTCTTGCTCGGCCGGGGTGGGCGGCCGATTGGCGGATCCCATCACTTCGGTCCGGACGGCATTGTGGCCGATAAGCGCCGAGATGTTGGGGCCAATGCCGCCCTTTTCCAGCCGGGCAAAGAACTCCTTCATGTCGACGGCCGACATGCCGCAGTTGCCCGTGACCAACGTGGTGACGCCGTCGCGGAGAAAGGAATCGGCGCGCGGCACCAGAAAGATGCCTCGCTCAATATGCGTATGAACGTCGATGAATCCGGGGGCGAGGATGCGCCGGGCGGCGTCGATCACCCGGTCAGCCGAGGCGTTGGGGAGTATACCGACTTTTGCAATCCGCTCGCCCTTCACGCCAACATCGGCCAGGAACCACGGGTTCCCGGTTCCGTCAACCACGCGGGCGTTGCGGATGAGCACGTCAAAATCGGCGCCATGGGCGGCTACCGCCAGCAAAACAACCAGTGGAATTCTCATCATGAACCCTTCTACTGTATCCCTCTCGGGCGACGATTTTCCGCGCGCATCCCGCCCTGCAGCCACCACCCGTCCCAGGGCTATCCCGCAGCGCCGAATGGGACGACCGCCAAGAGCGCCCGTACCCGCCTCTCCAGCACTCCGCGCTGTTGACCGGAGCCACTTGCAAAACTCGCCCCGTCCGGTGGGAAACTCTGCTCCGCCCCTCCCGTTTCTGCGTGCGGACGCGACTTTAGTGGTTGGAGAATCCCTGAAAAAGCGTCAGCATTTCAACGCCAAGCAGAACGCAAAGGCTCTACAAAAGCGCGCAGGCCGCGCAGGCCCGGCACCAATGGGGCGAGCAACTCGCCCCTCCTGCCGGGCCGAAGCGAGTCCGTTGTGCGCGGTTCCAACAAGAGCGCGCAGGCCGCGCAGGC
>JAPKZB010000049.1 GCA_026393985.1 Acidobacteriota bacterium | reverse complement strand
TTTTGGGTGGACGGCGGTGTCGGATGCGGGGTGGTTGACGGTGACGGGTGGGGCGACGGGGACGGGGAACGGGACGGTGACGTATAGCGTGGCGGCGAACGGGACGAACGTTGCGAGCCGGACGGGGCGGTTGACGATTGGGGGGCAGACGTTTACGGTGACGCAGGGCGGGGTGACGGGGAGCGTGACGTTGTCGGCGGGGAGTGATGCGGTGGGGGCGGCGGGGCGGACCGGGGGGACGGTGGGGGTGACTTCGAACGCGACGGATTTTGGGTGGACGGCGGTGTCGGATGCGGGGTGGTTGATTTTGGGTGGACGGCGGTGTCGGATGCGGGGTGGTTGACGGTGACGGGTGGGGCGACGGGGACGGGGAACGGGACGGTGACGTATAGCGTGGCGGCGAACGGGACGAACGTTGCGAGCCGGACGGGGCGGTTGACGATTGGCGGGCAGACGTTTACGGTGACGCAGGGCGGGGTGACGGGGAGCGTGACGCTCGCTCCGGCTTCGTATGCGGCACCGGTGGCGGGGGCGACTGGGCGGTCGATTGCGGTGACGGCGAACGCCACCGATTTTGTCTGGACCGCGACTTCGAACGCTCCGTGGCTATCGATTGCGGAGGGCGGGAGCGGTACGGGCAATGGCACGGTGACCTATAGCGTGGCGGCGAATACCGGTGGAGAACGGAGCGGGACGCTGACGATTGGGGGCCGGACGTTTGCCGTGACGCAGGGGGCCAAGCCGGAGATTGTGGTTTCGGCGACGCGGGTGGAGAGAAGCGTGGCGGCGGGGGAGGGGGTGGCTCCGATGGTGGTGGATCTGGCGGGGACAGCGGGACTGCCGGTGGCCGTGCAGGTGGACGCGCCCTGGCTGGAGGTGACGCCGGCCGTGGTTTCGCTGCCGGGCAGGCTGGTGATGAGGCCGAGCACGCAGTTGAGGCCGGGGAGCTATGTGGCACTGATTACTTTGCTGGCGGAGGGGGCGGAGCAGGTCGTGGTGACGGTGCGCTACACGGTGACCGAGCCGCCGCAGTTTGTGGCGTTACCGGCGGCGCTGGCGCTTGAGGGCGGGACGCCGCAGGTGCTCTATGTTACTTCGCGGGGGCGGCAGGTACGGTATGTGGCGGAGGCGACCAGTGAAGGGGGATGGCTGGCGGTAACGGCGGAGACGGGCATGACGCCGGTGAATTTGCGGGTGACGGCCAACCCGTTTTTCCTGAAGCCCGGGGTGCATACGGGGACGATCCGAGTGACGACACCAGAGGCGGGAGGCGGGGGACCGATCGTGGTCCCCGTGACCGTGAGGGTGGGGGCGGCGGGGCAGTAGCGGTTTAGCGGACCGGGTCGTAGTTGAGATTCGGTCCGAGCCAGCGTTCGACCTCTTCAGTGGTCATGTGCTTGCGGGTGGCGTAGTCGGCGACCTGGTCGCGGTCGATGCGGCCGAGGCTGAAGTAGCGGGCTTCGGGGTGGGCGAAGTAGATGCCGCTGACGCTGGCGCCGGGCCACATGGCAAATGACTCGGTAAGGCGCATGCCGGTGCGGGCCTCGACGTCGAGGAGCTGCCAGATCGTCCCTTTCTCGGTGTGATCGGGACAGGCGGGGTAGCCGGGGGCGGGGCGGATGCCGCGGTACTTGCCGTGGATGAGATCCTCGTTCGACAGATGGTCCTCGGCGCCAAGGCCCCACTCCTGGCGGGTGCGCTGGTGGAGATATTCGGCGAAGGCCTCGGCGAGGCGGTCGGCGAGGGCTTCGGCCATGATGGCGTTGTAGTCGTCGTGGGCGGCGCGGAAGCGGTCGCAGAGCGCGGGGAGGCCGAGGCCGGCGGTGACGGCGAAGGCGCCGATGTGGTCGGGGAGGCCTGTTTGCTGGGGGGCGATGAAGTCGGCGAGGGAGCGGCAGGGTTCGGCGCCATCCTTATGCACCTGCTGGCGGAGGCAGTGGAGGCGGGCGAGGGGGGTGGAGCGGGTGGAATCGGTATAGAGTTCGATGTCGTCGTCGAGGGCGTTGGCGGGGAAGAGGCCGTAGACGCCGCGGGCGGTGAGGAGGTTTTCGTCGATGATGCGGTCGAGGAGGGCCTGGCCTTCCTGGTAGACGATGCGGGCCTGTTCGTTATCGAGGATGCGGGGGAAGATGCCTTTGATGCCCCAGGTGTGGAAGAAGGGGGACCAGTCGATGTAGTTGCGGAGGGTGGCGAGGGGGAAGTTATCGAGGAGGCGGACGCCGGTGAAGGCGGGGCGGGGGATGTCTTCGGGGCGCCAGGTGATGGGGGTGCGGCGGAGGCGGGCTTCGGCGAGGGGAGTGGCGGCGAGGCGGGGGGCGGCGTGGGCCTGGCGGATGGCGGCGTAGTCGGCCTGATGCTGGGCGAGGAAGGCGTCGCGGCCGTCGTCGCTCAGGAGGCTGGTGGTGACGGGGACGGCGCGGCTGGCGTCGAGGACGTGGACGATGGGGGCGCGGTAGTGGGGGGCGATTTTGATGGCGGTGTGGGCGCGGCTCGTGGTGGCGCCGCCGACGAGGAGGGGTAGTTGGAAGCCGAGGCGCTCCATTTCCTTAGCGACGTGGACCATTTCGTCGAGGGAGGGGGTGATGAGGCCGCTGAGGCCGATGACATCGACGTTTTCGGCTTTGGCGCGTTCGAGGATTTTTTCGCAGGGGACCATGACGCCCATGTCGATCACTTCGAAGTTGTTACAGGCAAGGACGACGCCGACGATGTTTTTGCCGATGTCGTGGACGTCGCCTTTGACGGTGGCGAGGAGGATTTTGCCCTGGGTTTTGACGGCCTGGCCGGCGGCGGCGAGGGCGGCTTTTTCGGCTTCCATGAAGGGGGTGAGGTGGGCGACCGCCTTCTTCATGACGCGGGCGGACTTGACGACCTGGGGCAGGAACATTTTGCCGGCGCCGAACAGGTCGCCGACGATGGACATGCCGGCCATGAGGGGGCCTTCGATGACGAGGAGGGGGCGGCCGAGTTTGACGCGGGCCTCTTCGGCGTCGATTTCGATGTAGGTATCGATGCCCTTGATGAGGGCGTGGGCGAGGCGGTCTTCGACGGAGCCATGGCGCCACTCTTCGGTTTTCTTTTCGGCGGCGGCGCCGGAGGAGGCGGCTTTGAGAGCTTCGCCGCGATCGACGAGGCGTTCGGTGGAATCGGGTCGGCGGTTGAGGAGGACGTCCTCGACCAGCTCTTTGAGTTCGGGTTCGATCTCCTCGTAGACTTCGAGCATGCCGGCGTTGACGATGCCCATGTCGAGGCCGGCGCGGATGGCGTGGTAGAGGAAGGCCGAGTGCATGGCTTCGCGGACTTTGTTGTTGCCGCGGAAGCTGAAGGAGATATTGGAGACGCCGCCGCTGACTTTGGCGTGGGGGAGATGGGTTTTGATCCAGCGGGTGGCGTTGATGAAGTCGACGGCGTAGTTGTTGTGCTCCTCCATGCCGGTGGCGACGGTGAGGATGTTGGGGTCGAAGATGATGTCTTCGGGGGGGAAGCCGACTTCGTCGACGAGGATGCGGTAGGCGCGTTGGCAGATGCGGATTTTGTCTTCGAAGGTGGCGGCCTGGCCGTTTTCATCGAAGGCCATGACGACGACGGCGGCACCGTACTGGAGGACGGTGCGGGCGTTCTGGCGGAACCGGTCTTCGCCCTCCTTGAGGGAGATGGAGTTGACGATGCCTTTGCCCTGGAGGCACTTGAGTCCGGCTTCGATGACGGCCCAGTTGGAGGAGTCGACCATGAAGGGGACTTTGGCGACTTCGGGTTCGCTGGCGAGGAGCTGGAGGAAGCGGGTCATGGCGGCGACGCCATCGATCATGCCTTCATCCATGCAAATGTCGATGACGTTGGCGCCGTTTTCGACCTGCTGGCGGGCGATGGCGACGGCCTCTTCGTAGTTGCCTTCCTTGATGAGTTTGGCGAATTTGGGGGAGCCGGCGACGTTGGTGCGTTCGCCGATCATGAGGAAGATGCCGGGCTGCTGGGTGAAGGGTTGGGAGCCGGAGAGGCGGAGGGGGAGGAGGGATTCGGTTTCGTGGTCGGCGGCGAGGCCGGTGGGGTGGAGATGGCGAGGCGGTTTGGCATCGAGGGCCTGGGCGATGGCGGCGATGTGTTCGGGGGTGTTGCCGCAGCAGCCGCCGGCGATGTTGATGAGTCCGTTTTGGGCGAACTGGCCGAGGAAGCGGGCCATGTCGGCGGGTTCGAGGTCGAAGCCGGTGGGGGAGAGGGGGTTGGGGAGGCCGGCGTTGGGGTAGCAGGAGATGGCGGTGTTGGACTTTTGGGCGAGTTCGGCGAGGAAGGGATACATGAGATCCGGGCCGAGGGAGCAGTTGAGGCCGACCGAGAGGGGGTTGACGTGTTTGACGGCGCTCCAGAAGGCTTCGATGGTTTGGGCGGAGATCATGGTTTCGCCGCCGCGGCCGACGGCGGCGGAGATCATGATGGGCAGTTCGACGCCGTCGTGGTCAAAGACCTCGCGGATGGCGACGAGGGCGGCTTTGGCGTTGAGGGAGTCGAAGATGGTTTCGACGAGGAGGAGATCGGAGCCGCCGGCGATGAGAGCGCGGATCTGTTCGCAGTAGGCGGTTTTGACCTGGTCGAAGGTGACGACGCGGAAGCCGGCGTCGTCGGCGTCTGGGGAGTTGGAGAGGGAGACGGTGAGGGGGCCGATGGCACCGGCGACGAAGCGGGGGCGGCCGGTGGAGTTGGCGACGCGGTCGGCCCACTGGCGGCACTGGCGGGCGGATTGTTCGTTGATTTCCCAGGCGAGGGACTGGAGAAACGGGTCTTCGATGATTTTCTGGTAGAAGTCGGGGTCTTTGCGGCCGCCGTGTTCGCGGGGGTCGTCGACGAAGAACTCGCTTTGGGTGATGGTGGTGGCGCCGAAGGTGTTGGTTTCGATGATATCGGCGCCGGCTTCGAGGAAGCGGCGGTGGATATCGCAGATCATGGCGGGCTGGGTGAGGGAGAACAGATCGCCGTTATTGAGGAGGTCTTTCGAGGAGTTTTTGAAGCGTTCGCCGCGGATATCGGCTTCGGTCATGCCGTAGGTACGGATGGTGGTGCCCATGGCGCCGTCGATGATGGCGATGCGCTTTGCGAGTATCTGTTGGAGGGGGTGGGGGTTCGACATGAAGGGAAGGCGGGGGCACAAGCCCTCTTCTATCATAGCGAGTTAGTGCCGAGGGCCGGATTTTCGGGCGCGGCGGGGAGGCGGGATTGTATTCTACAGAGATGCGGATGCGGGCCTTTGCGGCAAATCTGGCGGTATTGGTGCTGCTTGGCGTGGGGATCCCCTGGGTGAAGGGCGTCGAGTTTTTTGATTTGTTCCTGCTGATTCCTTACTCGCTTTTAGGAGTTTTGTACACGTCGCCGCGGGCGGTAGCGGTGGCGTTTGAGCAGCCGATCTCGCTGCTCGGTTTGGGGCGGGCGGTGCTGGTGGGTTGGGCGGTGGGGGCGTTGATTCTGCTGCTGGGGCTGGTGACAGTGAACGTGCGGGAGGGGTATTCGCTGCTGCCGCCGACGCCGGTGGTGCTGTGTTTGCTGGTGTGGGGTTTGTGGGCTTGTGTGGTGACGGCGGGGGTGGCGGTGCGGGTAGCGCTGGCGGCGAGTACGGAGGCGGCGGGGCGGGGGCGGATCCGGATCGGGTTTTTATTGCTGATTTGTGTGTTGATGGCGATGCCGCGGCTGTTGGGGGAGGAGCGTGCGGGGGAGTTGGAGGGGTGGCTGACGCCGGCGGGGATCGTACTGGCGACGATGTTGGCCGCGCCCGGGATGGCGGTGGGGACTTTGTGGCTGCTACGGGCGAGAATGGCGCGATACACTGGCTGAACGATGCAAATCCTCGCAAAATCGCCGTGCCGGGTGGACCTGGCGGGCGGAACCCTGGACATATGGCCGTTGTATCTGCACCATGCGAATGCGTGCACGGTGAATTTTGCGGTGGACCGGTATACGACTTGCGACCTGCGGACGCGGGAGGACGGGCGGATTGTGTTGCGGTCGCGGGATTTGGGCCGGGAGGAGGAGTTTGCTTCGCTCGAGGCGCTGCGGGTGGCGAAGCGGTACCGTTTGGCGCTGCTGGCCGAGGTGGTGCGATTTTTTGCCCCGCCGATGGGGGTGGAGGTGGATACGAACTCCGAGGCGCCGGCGGGGGCGGGGATCAGCGGGTCTTCGGCGCTGATCATTACGCTGGCAAGTGCGTTCAACCGGCTGTTGGGGACGGGGTATGCGATTGAGGCGATCCGGCAGGTGGCGCAGAACATTGAGGCGCGGATTATCAAAGTGCCGACCGGTTGCCAGGATTACTATCCGGCAATGTATGGGGGGGTGAGCGCGGTGGAGCTGCGGGTGGACGGCATTCGGCGGGTGGCGTTGCCGGTGAGCCACGAGGATTTGAATGCGCGGACGGTGTTGGCTTACACGGGCGAGCCGCGGAACTCGGGGATCAACAACTGGGAGGTAACGAAGCTGCACATTGACGGGGACAAGGGGGTGCACCGGAACTTTGACCAGATTTCGGGGATTGCGCATGCGATGCGCGGGGCGCTGGGGGCGAGCGACTGGGCGGAGGTGGCGCGGCTGCTGCGGGAGGAGTGGAGTTTCCGGAAGCGGAACGCGCCGGGGATTACGACGCCGTTGATTGATGAGCTGGTGAAGGTGACGAAGAAGGCGGGGGCGGTGGGGGCGAAGGTGTGCGGGGCGGGGGGCGGCGGTTGTGTGTTTTTCCTGGTGGAGCCGGGGGCGAAGGAGCGGGTGGGTGGGTTGATTGAGAAGGCCGGGGCGACGGTGCTGCCGGTGCAGGTGGCACCGAAGGGGGTGACGGTGAAGGCAGTGGAGGCTAAGGAAAGCGGTGGGTAGGGATTGGGTTGGTCCGGCGCTGCGGGTGGCGCTGTTCGGGCTGACCGGGTTTGTGGGGTTGCTGGCGCTGGGTTTTGCGCTTAGCCCGCTGGGGTCGCTGGTGTCGGCGACGCTGAGCGTGTTTGGGGCGGCGGCGATGGCTAGTGCGCTGGTGCTGCGGATTTACGGGGGCGGGCGGCTGGCGATGATCGGGTTGGGGTGGCACGGGGCGGCGCTGCGGCATTTGGGGTACGGGTTGGGGTTGGGGAGCGGGGGGATTGTGCTGGTGCTGGGGGTTCCGCTGTTGCTGGGGAAGGCGGAGTTTGTGGCGACGCCGGAGGCGGCGTTTAACCTGCCGAGTTTGGGGCTGGTGGCGTTTTGCCTGTTGTTTGGGGCGGTGGGGGAGGAGTTGCTGTTTCGGGGGTATGCGTTTCAGCTGCTGGCGGGATCGTTTGGGGTTTACCGGGTACTGCTGCCGCTGGCGACCTTGTTTGCGGCGATGCATGCGGGCAACCATAGCGCGACGCCGTTGGGGCTGTTTAACACGTTTCTGTGGGGGGTGCTGCTGGGTGTGGCGCTGTTGCGGAGCGGGGACCTGTGGCTGCCGGTGGGTCTGCATTTCGGGTGGAATGTTACAACGCCGGTGTTCGGGGTGAACCTGAGCGGCTTTACAATGGGGTTGACGGGTTATACGGTGCGTTGGAATGCCGGCGAACTCTGGAGTGGCGGCGGATACGGGCCAGAGGGCGGACTGCCGTGCACGCTGGTTTGTTTGAGTATCGGCTATCTGCTGTACCGGCTACCGTTAGAGCGGCAACGGTTACCGCTGTTGCCGGAGGAGGAGTAGATGCGGCGTTTGGCTTGGGTTTTGTTGGTTTGTCTGCCGGCGGTGGCGGAGAAGCAGAAGCTGACGGAAGAGGAGCGGCTGATGTTGATCCGGGGATTGATGGCGGAGTCGGCGAAGGCGAAAGTGTTGATTCCGCGGTCGAAGAAGCCGTTGGCGGTGGATGAGAAGGGGGGATGGGATAAAGAAGGTTGGGAGGCGGCGGGGAAGGAGTTTGGGGTGGCGGCGCGGGTGGGGGAGCTCGTGACGGTGACGAAGGTGGAGATTAAAGACGACCGGGTGGAGCTGGAGCTGAACAACGGGTTGAAGAGCGGGCGGACGTGGCGGGACCGGGTGCAGGTGGGGGTAGGGAATTCGACGACGCCAATTGGGCGGAGCGATGCGCAGGCTTCGGCGGGGAGCAACATTGCGGTGGTTTTTGCGGCGAAGGTGACGACGCTGGAGGTGGCGGATGTGAAGCGCATTCTGGCGCCGGTGATGGATTTTGATAAACGGACGGTGACCGAGAATTACATGGAGAACATTCCGGCGCCGATCCGGAAGGCGATTCAGGAGAAGCGGGTGCTTGAGGGGATGGATCGGGAGCAGGTGTTGGCGGCGGTGGGGCGGCCGCTGCGGAAGGAGCGGCAGACGGTGGACGGGACGGACTTTGAAGATTGGATGTACGGGCGGGCGCCGGGGAAGCTGACGTTTGTGACGTTTGAGGGCAATAAGGTGGTGAAGGTGAAGGAGTTGTACGCGGGGTTGGGAGGGAGCACGGCGGCGGATTTGCCGGTGCAGGAGTAGCACGGGCGAATCCGCCGCGGGGCGGTTAGCGGCGGCGCGGGGGGACGGCGCCGACCTTGGTTTGGCCGGGGATGGGGGGGGCGAAGGGGTAGGTGTCGGGGGTGACGACGACGCCGGTCGAGAACTTGAAGGGTTTGCTCCCGGAGCTGGGGTAGGTCATTTCGAGGAAGTAGGCGGTGTAGCCCTTGGCGGGGGCGGCGGGTTTGGCGGAGTAGCGGCCGTTCTTGTTGGGCTGCAGTTCGGTGCTGGTGTATTTGGGGCCGAGGGTTTCGAGGCGGAAGTCGCGGGCGTCGGGGTTGGTGGCCTGCCAGAGTTTGACGGAGGCGGGTTTGGTGGTGGATTGGAGTTCGATGGTGAGATCCTTTTTCACCTTCCAGGAGTAGACGGGGCGGGGCTCGTTTTTAATGACGGCGTTGTAGAAGGCGGTGATGGAATCGGGGGCGTCGGAGTTGCGGAGGCTGTGGTCGGTGTTGGGGACGTAGCGGAGGTGTTTTTCGCCTTTGAGGTCTTTCCAGTAGAACTTCCAGGAGTCGGGGAGGAAGAACTGGTCACCGGCGCCGTGGACGAGGAATTTGGGCTGGGTGAAGCGTTCGCGGTAGTGGTAGGGTTCGACGAGCTTCATGAGGGATTTGTAGCGGGGGTCGTTCATTTTGTCCATCAAGCCCTGCTCGAAGTAGTCGCCGACGGAGGGGGCCCAGAAGCCGTAGGCGCGGTAGTGGTGGACGAAGTTGGGGATGATGTTGAGGAGGTCGATGACGAGGGGCATGAAGGCGACGACGCGCTGGTCGACGGCGGCGGTGGTCCAGGTGGTCCAGCCGCGTTTGGAGGCGCCGGCGACGACGAACTTGTCGATGGGGGTGTTTTGTTCTTTGAGGAAGGCGGTGACGGTGTCCATGGCGCGGACGGCGGCTTTGGTCATGGGCATGCGGGCGGGCCAGGTTTCGTCGCCGGTTTTGAGGTAGTTGTTCCAGGTGTAGGCGATGAAGGAGTCTTCGGTGCGGGGGCGTTTGGTGGGGTCGTCGTTAAAGATGAGGGGCTGGTTGGGGACCATGCGGAGTTCGGCGACGACGGCGCCGGTGTACTGGGCGATGGCGGTCATCATGGCGTCGATGGAGTTGCGGGGGCGGCCGTCGTTGGCACCGCCGGTGATCATGAGGAAGGCGACGTTGGAGGTGACTTTGGCGGGTTTGACGATGGAGACCCAGTGTTTCCACTCGCCGCGGTTCATGTCGTTGGCCTTCCAGGTTTGGGAGGTCATGTCGAGGATGTAGGCGGTGGTGGATTTGCCGGGGATGGTGGTGGCGAGTTTCCAGGTGAAAGAGGGGTCGGGGGCGTTGACGTAGCGGTCGAGGCCGGTTTGTTTGCGCGGCGCGGCGAGGAGGAGGAGCGGTACGAAAAAGAGAAGAGCGAGACGCATATGGGAATAATCGTATCCTGTTGACTATGCGTAAGCTACTAATTTATTTGGTTACGGCGTTGGCGCTCAACGCGCAGGGGCGTTTTGAGTTCTGGCCGGGGACGGTGTATGACCCGGCGATGCCGACGTTTGAGAAGGTTTTGGGTTACGGCGCCGGGGAGAAGTTAGCTTCGCATGGGGACATTGTGCGGTATTTCGAGGCCCTGGCGGCGGCGTCGGGGGGGCGGATGAAGGTGTATGAGTACGCCCGGAGCTGGGAGGGACGGAAGCTGTTTTACGCCGTGATCGCGAGTGAGGCAAATCAGCGGCGGATGGCGGCGATTCGGGGGGATATCGAGAAGCTGGCGGATCCGCGGAAGACGCCCGAGGCCGAGGCCAAGCGGATTATCGCCGGGATGCCGGCGGTGGTTTGGCTGGGGTATACGGTGCATGGCAATGAGCTGTCAGGGTCGGATGCGGCGATGATGACGGCGTATCACCTGCTGGCGGCGCGGAACCAGAAGATGGTGGCGGATGTGCTGGCGAATACGGTGATTTTGATTGATCCGCTGCAGAATCCGGACGGGCGGACGCGTTTTGTGAACAACTTTGAGCAGGCCTACGGGATTGAGGCCGACGGGAGCGCGGTGGCGGCGGAGCGGAACGAGCCGTGGCCGGGGGGGCGGAGCAACCACTACCTTTTCGATATGAACCGGGACTGGTTTGCGTTGACGCAGCCGGAGACGGTGGGGCGTATCAAGATGCTGCTCGAGTGGTATCCGCAGGTGGCGGCGGATCTGCACGAGATGGGGAGTGAGTCGACTTACTACTTTGCGCCGGAGGCGGTGCCGTACAATCCGCACTTGACCAAGGAGCAGAAGACGTCGCTTGAGTGGTTTGGGAAGAACAACGCGAAGTATTTTGACCAGTTTGGCTACAGCTACTTTACGCGGGAGGTGTATGACGCGTTTTATCCGGGTTACGGGGCGGCGTGGCCGGCGTTTCATGGCACGATTGCGATGACCTATGAGAACGCGGCGGTGCGGGGGATGCTGTACAACCGGCTGGACGGGTCGGTTTACCCGTTCAAGGAGAGCGTGAAGCGGCATTTTGTGACGTCGGTGGCGACGTGCGAGGCGGCGGCGATGTACCGGGGGCAGCTGCTCGAGAACTTTTGGAAGTACCGGAGGAGCGCGGTGGAGGAGGGCAAGAGCGAGCCGGTGAAGGGGTACATTTTGTCGCGGAAGGGGGACGGGAGTGCGGCGGATAAGCTGGCGGAGGTGTTGGTGACGCAGGGGGTTGAGGTAGGACGGCTGGCGGCGGGTGCGGCGGGGGCGCCGGATGGGAGTTATCTCGTGAGTTTGGCGCAGCCGGCCAAGCGGCTGATTCGGACGTTGCTCGATCAGAAAGTGGAGATGGAGGGTGATTTCGTTAAGGAGCAGGAGCGGCGGCGGAAGAAGAAGCTGGGGGATGAGATTTACGACGTGACGGCGTGGAGTTTGCCGCTGCACTACGGGGTGGAGTCGATACCGGTGACGAGTTTGCCGGGGGGCGCGACGCCGTTTACGGGGGTGCGGCCGAAGCCGGCGGCGCCGGGGAAGGCGCAGGTGGCGTATTTCGTGCCGTGGGGCACACAGGCGGCGGGGCAGTTTCTGACGGCGGCGCTGCGGGCGGGCTTGAAGATTCATACGGTGGACAAGGCGTTTGTGCAGGGCGGGCGGAGGTATGAGCGGGGGACGCTGGCGGTGAAGGTGGCGGAGAATTCGGGGAATGTGCACGAGCTGGTGTTGAAGGCGCAGGGGTATGCCGAGGTGGTGGCGTCGGATACGGGGTGGGTGGAGAGCGGCGTGAATCTGGGGAGCCGGGCGACTTTCGTAATGAAGAAGCCGGCGATTGCGCTGGCGTGGGACCGGCCGGTGGCGGCGAACGCGGCGGGGGCGGTGAAGTGGATGCTGGAGCGGCAGTACGGGTATCCGGTGACGGCGGTGCGGATGTCGTCGCTGGCGACAGCGGACCTGAGCAAGTTCGATGTGTTGATTTTGCCGGACGCGATGGGGGATTACGGCGCGGCGCTGGGGACAGGGGCGATCCGGCGGCTGAAGGAGTGGGTAGGGAGCGGGGGGACGGTGATTGGGATTGAGGCGGGGGTGGAGTTTCTGGCGGATGCGAAGGTGGGGTTACTGGCGACGGCGCGGGAGCAGTTGGCGGTGGAGAAGAAGGTGGAGGCGGTGAAGCCGGACGCGAGCGGGCAGGTGCCGGGAAAGGTTTTGGGGAGCGAGGCGGATTTTCTGCAGGCGATTGCGCCGGAGAAGGATCAGCTGGACGTGGTGCAGGGGATTCTGGCAGTGGCGAAGATGGACCCGGACCACTGGTTGACGGCGGGGGTGCAGCCGACGGTGACGGCGCTGCTGCAGGGGCGGACGGTGTTCAGCCCGCTGAAGATGAACGCGGGGACCAACGCGGCGTACTTCGCGGCGGCGGATCAGTTGCTGGCGAGCGGATACCTGTGGGACGAGAGCCGGAAGCAGTTTGCGTATAAGCCGCTCGTGATGGTGCAGCGGGAGGGGCGGGGGCATGTGATCGGCTTCACGCAGGATCCGAACTTCCGGGGCTACATGGACGGATTGAACGTGTTGTTTCTGAATGCGGTGTTTCGCGGGGTGGCGCATTCGCGCTAGTGATATTCTGGTGAATTCGTAAGGAGCACAGATATGGAAAAAGAACTTTCTCGACGCGCGCTGCTGGGCGCATTGGCTGTGGGACCGGCGGTGCTGCCGGCCCTGGGCGCGAATGAAAAGTTGAACGTGGGCTGGATTGGCACGGGCAGCCGCGGGATGTACGTGATGGCGCAGATGTACACGGCGGTGCCGGAGCAGGTGGTGGTGGCCGCGGTTTGCGACACCTTTGAAGGGAATAAGAACAAGGGTAAAGACCAGGTGCAGACGAAGGGCGGCAACACGCCGAAGACCTACGTCGACTACAAGGACCTGCTGGCGGACAAGTCGATTGACGTGGTGTTTATCACGACGCCGGAGCACCTGCACTACGAAATGACGATTGCCGCGCTGCGGGCGGGCAAGCACATCTATATCGAAAAGCCGCTGGCGCACACGATTGAAGAGGGCGCCGAGATTGTGCGGGAGGCCAGGAAGGCCGGCAAGATTGTGCAGGTGGGGACGCAGAACCGGTCGAATTCGCTGTACATCAAGGCGAAGGAGATGGTGGCGAAGGGGATGATCGGGGAGATCCACTACGTGCGCGCGTTTTGGTATCGCAACTCGCTCCCGGATAATCCGGCGTGGCGGTACGCGATTCCGGGCGAGGCGGACGAGAAAAACACGGACTGGAAAAAGTTTTTGGGCACGGCGAAGAACCGGCCGTTTGATAAACAGCGGTATTACCAATGGCGGCTTTACTGGGACTATTCGGGCGGGATTTCGACCGACCTGCTGGTGCACCAGACCGACATTACGAATTTTGTGTGCGGGAAGACGGAGCCGTTGTCGTGTGTGGCGTCGGGGGGGATCTACCGCTGGGTGGATGGCAACGATGACCGGGAGGTGCCGGACACGCTGAGCGCGATTTACGAGTATCCGGACAAGTTCCACATTAACTACTCGTGCTATTTCGGCAATGAGCAGTATGGCTACGGCGAGCAGTTCATGGGGAACGAGGGCACGATTGAGGTGCTGAACCGGCAGCAGTTGCGGTTTACGACGGAGAAGTTCCGGGGCAAGGCGCCGGCACAGGTGGCGGCGCGGCAGGAGTTCACCGAGGACAAGCCGCAGAACGATTTGAAGGCGGTGCAGTCGCACGTGGCGGACTTGATGAACGCGATCAAGACGAACGGGAAGGTGATTGCGCCGGTGGAAGTGGGGCAGCAGGCGGCGATTTCGGGCCATTTGGCCACGCTTTCGTTCCGCAGCGGGAAGAAGGTGCTGTGGGATACGAAGACGCAGAAGCACCGGTTCGCATAGGAGGAAATCAACTTGGCACAGAATAATTCGGGACGGATCGTGTTTGCCGCGATCCTCGCCATTTTTGTATATGGCGTGATTGCGGCGATGTTGGGGGTTTTGCTGGCGTCATTTAAGCTGACGCCGGAGGAGAGCGGGAACATCGCGCTGGCGCAGGCGATCGGCATGATTATTGCTTCGCTGTCGGCGGGCCCGATCATCGATAAACAGGGCAAGAAGATTGCGCTGGTGGCGGCGTTGGGGTTGATTGCGGTTTCGCTGTTTATGCTGCCGGGGACGTCGAGTTACAACGAGCGGGCGGCGTGGGTGTTTGTGCTGGGCTTGGGCGGCGGCATTCTGGTGACGGCGGCGAATGCGCTGGCGGGGGATGTGAACGAGGAGCGGCGGAGCGCAACGCTGAACTTTCTGAACCTGTTTTTTGGTTTGGGTGGGATGGCGACGCCTTTGATTGCGGCCAACGTGGTGAACAACGACGCGCAGATGTTGTGCTGGCTGGCGGCGGGGTTGGCGGCGGTGACGTTTGTGGTGCATTTGACGACCCCGATGCCGGCGCCGAAGGGCGCGGGGGCGCCGATGTTTGAAGGGGCGGGGGCGATGTTGGGCCGTCCGGCGTTGTGGCTGCTGGCGGCGTTTTTGTTTCTGTACGTGGCAGCGGAGATCGGCGTATGGAACTGGCTGGCGAAGTATTTGATTTCGCGCGGGATGAGCGAGAATCAGGCGCAGAACATTGTCGGCAGCGGGTTTGCGTTCGGGATTCTGGTGGGCCGCGTGGTGGTTTCGCGGATTCTGATCAAGATTTCGGCGCCGACGGTGACGCTGGCGAGTGCGGCGCTGATGCTGGTGACGACGTATTTGATGCTGAACACGTCGGACCCGACGATTGCCTGGATTGCGGTGTTTGCGGCGGGCATTGCGATGGCTCCGGTGTTCCCGACGACGCTGGGCATGGTGGGCGATGCGTTCCCCAAGGGCACGGCGACGGCGATGGGGATTGTGATCACGTTCGGCTGGGTGGGGCTGGCGGTGAGTTCGCGGATTATTGGCGCGTTGGGCGCGGATGATCCGGCGAAGTTGGGGACGGCGCTTCTGGTGCTGCCGGTGGTGAGCGCGCTGATGGTGGTGATCAACCTGGCGCTGCGTCCGATGTTGAAGTAGGGATAAGGGGAGTTTTCTGAGCGGCATTGGCCCGGTAGAATAGGCCAATGCTGCTTTGGAACGATGCATTGACGGCGGAGGCGGAGCGGACGCTGGCCGCGATGCGGACGGCTTTAGAGGCCGAGGAGGGGGAGCGGGCGGTAGGGTTGGGCTGGCAGGCGCTGGCTTTGGAGCCGTTGCGTCCGGAACGGTATTTTTTGCTGGCGACGGTGAGCGACGAGACCGGGGGGATGCCGGAGTTGGGCTGGCAGTTGCGGGCGCTGGGACTCGAGGCGATGCTCGCGCAGGGCCGGATTGGGGAAGCGCAGCGGATGACGCTGGCGCGGGCGTTTCCGAACTGGCGGGGGGATTGGGGCGATACGGAGCGGATTGAGGAGGAGGCGGATAAGCTCCGGATTGGGATTGGGGTGGAACTCGAAGCGGAGCGGAGGCTGGAGCCGTTCGAGTTCCTGCGGGACTTTTTGGTGGGGGCGCGGCAGGGGCTGTCGCCGCTGGCGTTGATGCGGGTGTTGCAGACTGCTGGGGGCGGCGGCGCGGAACGCTTTGCGGAAGGGGAGCGGGGTGAGGGCGGAGGCGGCGGCGATGCTGGTGGCGCTGCAGGGGGCGGTGGGGGAGGCGGGGGTGATGGGGGATTTGCTGCGGCTGGCGGGTCGGCGGGAGGAGCCGGTGGCGAAACACGCCGAGTGGGCGCTGGCGCAGGTGGCGCGGCGGTATCCGGGGGAGGCGGTGGGGGTGATGGCGGCGGCGAAGGGGAGGAGCGCGGCGGAGCGGCGGGTGGCGATGGAGATACTTGTGCGGTTAGAGCGGCCGCAGGGGGTGGGGGAGGCGCTGGCGAGTTTGGCGGAGGGGTTTGGGGAGATTGCGGGGGAGGCGGAGGCGGGGACGTTGGCGGGGGCGCTGGAGGAGGCGCTGCGGAAGCGGGGTCAGCGGGAGGCGGCAGAGCTGTTGCGGGGGGCGGCGCCGGGGGTAGTGCGGGAGGAGGCGCCGGCGGGGGATTTCCGGCGGCGGAGTTTGGAGCAGGTGCTGGTGGGGCAGGCGTTATTGGAGGGTGGCGATGTTTGGGAGGAGTTGGACGGGGGGCCGGCGGTGGCGACGTTCCGGCGGGGGGCGCCGAAATTAGGGCGGAATGATGCTTGCTGGTGCGGGTCGGGGAAGAAGTATAAGAAGTGCCATATGGACCGGGACGGGGGGCGGTAGGATGCGGAGGGTAGGCGCCTGGGGGACGAGTGGACCGTGGCGGCATACCATCAGGTTGCGGACTACATTGGGCGTCGCAGATGATGTTCTGGACGCGGCGCGGGTACTGTCGGCGGCGCGGGGGAGGTTTACAAGTGCGGATGCGCCGGTTGCTGATCAGGTTGTGGAAGATCCGCAAAGCTGGAACCTGTAGGCATACACTCGCAACAACCCACTTCGATACATCGAGGACGACTGGCGAGGGGCGAAGGAATTCCTGTACGGAATGTTCAACGCCGTGTGGACAAATGCTGTAGGATGTGTCGGACGAGCCCAAGCAACGCATCCGCACGAACGTCTGGGTCAGCGAGTCGGAGATGCGATTTCTGTTGTCGGCGGAGGAATCGAGATGGCGTTCGGTGGAGGACTGGCCGGGGGAGGTGGTGGCGCCTTCGCAACCGGATTTGGGTGTTTGGTTGGAGCACCTGCCATCGCTGGTGGGATCGCAATCTCGAGCCATGGTGCACTTACCACCGCCATGGCGACCGCCAATCTCTTGCAGGCATCGGATGAGGGCCGATCAGAAGTTCCAGGGCGTCCTGTCCTAGCACAAAATTGTAGGCGGCTTGAAGTTCGTTGCCGGAAAGAGAGCCGAGAACGGCGCTTGGTTCGGTGATGTCTTGGACGAGGAGTTCGTCGGCGAGGTTTGTTAGCAAAGAGCGCATGGATGACTCGGCCGACGTACCTTGGCCGACGCGGAATAAGGTACACTGCCTTCCTGGCGGCTCAAGCAAGACTTTTGCTTCTTTGTTTGGCCGCTTTGTGCCAGTCCGCCTTTGTCAATGTCCCCAAGGCTTCGCTGTTAACCAAAAAACCGGATCAGAGGGGCGCCGACTTTGCGCTGACCTTGCACTGGGCCGAGTCCGCCGCTAAGGCGTTGATCGCACCGGGGATAGCCGGATGCTTGTGTGACGAGGGCAGTAGATTCCGTGATGTCGGTGTTTTCAGTGGTGGCTGGGACTCCGTAGTTCGGGCTGCAAAATGTGGCGGCGGCGATTGGCCGCGAAGACCGGGAGGCTGGTCGTGAGTTTGTCGAGCCGGAGCGCTAGTGTCTAGTTGCATAAGTTAACAATAGTATTGCGCAGCTGGCTTTCCTTGACCTCACGCTTGCGCCAGTGAAAAGGTTTCGGGTTCTCGTTCTTCTTTGCGACGAATGCTCCAATGGCCGAGCGCAGTTGGTCTTTGCTCGAGGAATTTCCGCCGCGAAGAACCTTACCGGTTAGCAGCCCGAACCAGATCTCAATCTGATTGAGCCAACTGGCCGAGGTGGGTGTGAAATGAAAATGGACCTGGCCCTCGTATTCAGCGAGCCAGTCATCATTGCGTTTGTGGGTGCAGTAGTTATCCAAGATCACATGAATCTTTTTGTCGGACGGCATTTCGGCAAACACCCCGTCAAGGAATCGGCGGAAATCCTCACGCTTCTTCTGCTCCGTAGTTTTGGCGTACACCTGTCCGGTTGCGATCTCCAAAGCGGCAAACAAGTTCAGGACTCCACTGCGCTTGTAGGTGCTTTTGATAGCTCGCACCACCGCCCCACAATCGGTCTCCCATAGCCGGATGGACGCTGGAGTGCCTGAATACTGGGCTTCTCATCTACGCTCAACACCAACGCGTTGAGCGGAGGATTCAGATCGAGTCCGATCACCTCAGCGGCTTTAGGGGCAAACTCCGGATCGGTACTGACACACCAAGTTCTAAGGCATTGGAGATATATTCCTTCCCGGCGCAGCAGTCGCCACATCGCATGGACACTGGCGCCCAGCTCTCTGGCGACTTCCCGACCGTCCCAATGAGCCAAGCCTGGCGGGGGAGTTTGCTCCAGCAGCGCCAGGACCCGGTCTCGGAACCCGGCATCATAGGTGGGAGACTTGCCCGAGCGTGGATGATCGCGCAAGCCCGCAATCCCAGTCTGCCCGAAGCGTTTGCGCCATTTACTGACAGTCGGAATCGAAGCACCAGTCTCCTGCGCTACTTGCTGAATTTCCTTTCCGTCCAAGCAGGCCAGCACAATCCGGGCGCGCTCAACCATCCGCGCTTCTTCCTAACGACTCCGGCTCATCGCCGTTAACTCGGCGAGTGTCTTCGCCGAGCATTCCAGGGGCGTTGCGTGTCCGGGCATCTCCTTAACATTCTAATACAACAATGTTTTATCGCGAGTCATTACTAGTGTACTGCTTCGCTAATGGTAACCAGTATGCGCTTTCCGACGCCTCTACAATTGAGGTGCTGGACTTTCATGCGCGTTGCTCCGCCAATCGAACTCTCCGCTGAACAGCGAACCACCCTGGAGGCGTGGGCCAAC
>JAPKZB010000077.1:17565-74099 GCA_026393985.1 Acidobacteriota bacterium | reverse complement strand
TTCGGCATGGCGGACGTGGGCGGCGGGGGTGAAGCAGGGGGCGGTGGTGGTGAGCAACGGGCCGCTGGTGGAGGTGCGGGTTGCAGGGGGGCGGGTGAAGGCGACGGCGTCGTTTTTCCGGCCGCTGGAGCGGTTGGCGATTGTGCGGAACGGGAAGGTGATGGCGGAGGTGCGGGGGGACGGGCGACGGGAGCGGCTGGAGGTGGAGGCGAGCGCGGCGGGGGAGGAGAGCGCGTGGTTTGCGGCGCATACGGTGGGGCGGCGGGCGGAGGGGGAGCCGGAGATGCAGGGGCATACGAATCCGGTGTATGTGCTGCGGGAGGACAAGCCGGTGCGGGCGGGCGGGGCGCGGGAGGCGCTGGCGGCGCGGTGGGAGGCGGAGTTGACGTACTACCGGGGGGCGCAGCTGCCGTTTGCGAAAGAGGAGGAGCGGCGGGAGTTCTTCGCGGCGGGGGAGCGGGCGTTGGGGATTCTGCGGCAATAATTTAATTTGTTCAAACCGGACCGGATCGTCGATAATCTAGCGTATGTTCTTTTCCTCAAAGATGCGTTTCATGGCTGGGGCTGCCCTGCTGGCGGCGACACTGTTTGCCGGTGACCAGGACTTTACCCTGGTGAACAAGACTGGTTTTACGATTTCGGCACTATACGTGGCGCCCACGAAGGACCGGCACTGGGGTGATGACATCCTGGGGAAGGACGAACTGGACTCCGGGCAGTCGTTGGACATTACGTTTAAGGGCTATGGGAAGAAGACCTGCCTATTTGACGTGATGTTGAAGGACGAGGATGACACCGAGTGGATCGTCGAAGAGATTGACCTGTGCGAGACGCACAAGCTGATCTTCTCGAAGAAGGGTAAGAAGGTCGTCTGGGAAGCGAACTAGGCGAGAGAGGGGACGCGAGGTTCGTTGCGGGAGAGACTGCGGTGGACCTTCGCGGGGGGTGGGCTATCCGGCATGGAGCAGGTGGGTGACGGGTTCGCTCCCGATGATGCTGGGTGTGCAGGGGGGCGGGGGATCCGGCTTACGACGGGGCGCAACACGGCTCCCGCGGCGGTGTGTTGCTTGGAAGAGTGCCGTGCGGCGATCGGGCCAGCCAGTCAGCTGAGGATGCCTTTGGCGACGCGGGCGGGTTCGACGCCGGTGAGGCGGAAGTCGAGGCCCTGGAAGCGGAAGGTGAAGCGGGTGTGGTCGATGCCGAGCAGGTGGAGGATGGTGGCGTGGAGGTCGCGGACGTGGACGGGGTTTTCGGCGACGTTGAAGCTGAAATCGTCCGTGGCGCCGTAACTGATGCCGGGCTTGACGCCGGCGCCGGCCATCCAGATGGTAAAGCAGCGGGGATGGTGGTCGCGGCCGGCTTCGATGGAGTCCCACTGGCCCTGACCGGCGACGCCGCGGCCGAACTCGCCGCCCCAGACGACGAGGGTGTCGTCGAGGAGGCCGCGGCGCTTGAGGTCGGTGACGAGGGCGGCGCTGGGCTGGTCGGTATCGCGGCAGCGGGCGGTGCACCAGGAGGGGAGGCGGGAGTGGTGGTCCCAGTCGGGGTGGAAGAGTTGGATGAAGCGGACGTCGCGTTCGGCGAGGCGGCGGGCGAGGATGCAGTTGGCGGCGTAGGAGCCGGGGCGGCGGGAGTCGGGGCCGTAGAGGTCGAAGACTTCGTCGGGCTCTTTCGAGAGATCGGTGAGTTCGGGGACGCTCGATTGCATGCGGTAGGCCATTTCGTACTGGCGGATGCGCGTCGAGATTTCGGGGTCGCCGGTCTCCTCGAGGCGGCGCTGGTTGAGGGCGGCGAGGCCGTCGAGCATCTGGCGGCGGAGGGGGCGGGGGAGGCCTTCGGGGTCGCGGAGGTAGAGGACGGGGTCTTTGGCGTTGCGGAGTTTGACGCCCTGGTAGCGGGAGGGGAGGAAGCCGCTGCCCCAGTAGTGGTCGTAGAGGGGCTGGTCGCTGGGGCGCTGCATTTTCGAGAGCAGGACGAGATAGTCCGGCAGGTTTTTGTTGACGCTGCCGAGGCCGTAGCTGGTCCAGGCGCCGAGGGTGGGGCGGCCGGGGAGCTGGTGGCCGGTGAGGAACTGGGTCATGGCCGGGGCGTGGTTGATCTGGTCGGTGTGCATCGACTTGACGAAGCAGATATCGTCGACGACCTTGCCGAGGTGGGGGAGCCATTCGCCGAGTTCGGCGCCGGACTGGCCGTGGCGGATGAATTTGGTGACGCCCGGCATGATGAGCTGCTTCTGGTTGGCGGTCATGGTGGTGACGCGCTGGCCCCGGCGGACGGAGTCGGGCAGCTCCTGGCCGGCGAGTTTGCGGAGGCCGGGTTTGTGATCGAAGAGTTCGAGTTGGGAGGGGCCGCCGGACTGGGTGAGGAAGATGACGCGCTTGGCCTTGGGGGCGAAGTGGGGGAGGGCGTCCATGGCGTTGAGGGCGATGGCGCCGAGGGATTGGGTGAGGAAGAGGCGGCGGGAGTGCATGGGTCAGGCTTCGCGATGGAGTTTATAGGGGTAGACTTTACCGGAGTTCCACTGGCAGACGTAGAGGTTCTGTTCGCGGTCGACGCAGACGTCGTGGGGGTTGCGGAAGGCGGCCGGGGAGGACTGGAGGAGTAACTGGAGGCGGCCGTCTTTGTACGTGGGCGGGAGGGCGCCGGGGGCGGAGATGACCTGGTCGTTTTCATCGAGGATGACAACGAAGCCGCGATTCTGCCACATGCGGTAATCGTCGGGGAACATGCCGAAGCAGACGGCGGAGTAGAGATAGTTGCCGGAGAGGACGGGGCGGGAGAGATAGGCGCCGGGGAGATAGACGGTGCGGACGTATTCGCCGGAGAGGGTGAACCAGTGGAACTCGTTGCGGATGCGGGCGGTGGCGACGAGGAGGGGCTGGGGGCCGCGGGTATCGAGGGCGATGCCGTGGGCCTGGAGGAATTTTCCTTTGTTGATGGGTTGGGAGCTCCGGCCGCCGAACTTGCGGATGTACTTGCCGCCGGCGTCGTAGTGGAGGAGGTATTGGGAGCCGTAGCCGTCGGCGACGTAGATATCGCCGTTGGGGGCGACGGCGGTTTCGGTGGGGCTATAGACGTCGCGGTCGGTGTAGGCGCCGACTTTGGCGGGGTGGGGGAGTGCGAGGACGATTTTCCCTGCGAGGGTGGTTTGGAGGACCTGGCCCGTGCCGGTGTCGGTGATGTAGAGATGGTTGGCGGAGTAAGTGAGGCCGTGGGCGCCTTTGAGATTGAGGGTCCAGGCGTCGAGTAACTTACCGGCGGTGTTGTAGATGAGGATGTTGTTCTGGGGGTGGTTGGTGAGGAGGAAGAGGCGGCCGTCGGGGACCTGGACCATTTCGTGGCAGTCGTTGACGGGATACTTGGCCGGGTCGGCCTGGGACCATTGGGTGTCGAGGCGGTAGCGGTGGGTGGCGTGGCCGAGGGGTGGTTGGACGAGGAGGGAGTGCATTTGTTGGAACCAGCGGCGTCGGGAGTTACTCATGGGTGATGGCTTCGTCGAGGTTGAGAATCATGCTGGCGACGAGCATGGCGGCGGCTCGTGGCGGCGTGGGTGGGGTGAGGGTGTGGCCGGAGCGGAGGAGCTTGGCGGCGTCGGCGGGGTGCTTCCGGTAGTGGGCGAGGGCCTGGTTGTACTGCTGGGTGAGGGTGGCGAGTTCGGGGGTGGAGGGGGGGCGGTGGAGCACCTTTTGAAAGATGGTGGCCGGGGGATGGGCGGCGAGGGTTTGGGCGGCTTCGAGATAGGTTTCGTCGTTCAGGAGGGTGAGGGCCTGGAGGGGGGTATTGGTGCGGGAGGTGCGGACTTCGCAGGAGCGGCGCTGGGCGGAGTCGAAGAGAAACGTGGGGGCGATGGTGCGGCGCCAGAAGGCGTAGAGGGTGCGGCGGTACTGAGCGGGACCTTCGCTGGGCAGGTAGGTGAAGCGGCCCATGAAGAGCTCTTCCCAGACTCCTTCGGGCTGGTAGGGGCGGACGGGGGGGCCGCCGAAGGCGGGGTTGAGGAGACCGGCGTGGGCGAGCGAGGCGTCGCGGAGCATCCAGGCAGGGAGGCGGAAGCG
This sequence comes from Acidobacteriota bacterium, assembly GCA_026393985.1. GTDB lineage: Bacteria > Acidobacteriota > Terriglobia > Bryobacterales > Bryobacteraceae. The sequence goes on along the minus strand of JAPKZB010000077.1, from coordinate 70,047 downwards.
GGCGCCGCGGGCGTACTGGCGGTTGGCGGGGTCGGCGGCGAGTTGTGCGGCGGTGGCGCGGGAGTCGCGCTGGTAGGCGGCGCTGGTGGCCATGAGGCGCAGCATGTGTTTGACGTCCCAGCCGCTTTCGACGAACTCGACGGCGAGCCAGTCGAGGAGGGCGGGGTGGTCCGGGCGTTCGCCCTGGAGGCCGAAGTCTTCGGGGGTGCGGACGAGGCCCTGGCCGAACATCAGCTGCCAGAGCTGGTTGACGATGACGCGAGCGGTGAGGGGGTTATCGGGCGAGACGAGCCAGTTGGCGAGGCCGAGGCGGTTGCGGGGCTGGTTGGGGGCGAGGGGGAAGATGGCGGGGAGGGTATCGGGGGAGACGGTTTCGCCTTTGTTGTCCCAGACGCCGCGGAGCAGGATGTGGGAGGGGCGGGGCTGCGGGAGGTCTTCAAGGACCATGACGTCGACTTTGGCGGAGGCTTTGAGTTCGTCGAGCTGCTGCTGGGCGCGGTCGAGGGCGGCGCGGGCGGCGCGGTAGGGGGAGTGATCGGCGAGGAACTGTTCAAAGAGGCGGGCGCGGTCCGGCTGGCCGGCGGCGAGCTGATCGAGGGGGGAGGGGCCGAGGGACTGGACGGCGGGTCCGCGTTCGGCGGTGGCGGCGAGGCGGAAGCGGCCGATGTTCTGGAAGCCGGAGGTGGAGCGGTGGCGGAGTTCGATGAGCACCTCTTCGTTGGGCTGGAGGACGAGGGGTTCGGCGAGTTCGAAGCGGGCGTAATGGGACTGGGTGTTGGGGGCGCCGAGGGTGGTCCAGCCGTTGCGGGGGTCGTCGTCGAGGGTGTCTTTGATGTTGCCGTAGTTGTTGTTTTTGGCTTTGTCGGCGGAGTAGTCGGCGATGGCGTTTTTGACGGTGAGGTCGCGGAGGAGGGAGGTGCCGGGGGTGCGGACCTGGAACTTGACGTCGGTGAGGAGGAACTCGCCGGATTCGTGGCGGGAGAGTTTGGGCTGGGGGAGGACTTCGAGCTGGAAGCCGGTGACGCGGGGGAGGGCGATGCGGGTGGCGAGGCGGTAGTCGTCCTGGCGGGGGTAGGGGCCGGCGGTTTGGATGGCGGCATCGGCTTCGAGGGTGAACCGGGTGCCTTCGGCGGATTTGAGTTCGTGGGGGCGGAGGGGGAGCCAGGTGCGGTGGTTGGCGGGGGGCTGGTGTTTGAGCCAGGCGTGGAAGGGCGTTTCGGCATCGCGGCGGGCCTGTTGTTCGGCGGGCCGGCGGGCGGCGACGAGGGCTTCGGTTTCGGCGATGGCGCGGGGGGCGTAGGGGGATTGGACGGGGAGATAGGGGTGGGCTTTGCGGCCGGCGCTGCCGGTTTCGTTGATGGAGTTGAAGAAGGCGGTGAAGGAGTAGTAGTCGCGGTGGGCGATGGGGTCGAACTTGTGGGTGTGGCACTGGGCGCAGCCGAGGGTGAGGCCGAGGAAGACGGTGCCGGTGGTGTTGGTGCGGTCGAGGACGTAGTCGATGCGGCTCTCTTCGGCGAGGCGGCCGCCTTCGCCGTTGGTCATGTGGTTGCGGTGGAAGGCGGTGGCGAGTTTGCTTTCGGGGGTGGCGTTCGGGAGCAGATCGCCGGCGAACTGGAGGCGGGTAAATTCGTTGAAGGGGGTGTTTTTGTTGAACTGTTCGGCGACCCAGTCGCGCCAGGGCCAGTTGGAGCGGGTGTCGTCGGCCTGGAAGCCATCGGAGTCGGCGTAGCGGGCGCCATCGAGCCACCACATGGCCATGCGTTCGCCGAAGTGGGGGCTGGCGAGGAGCTGGTCGAGGAGTTTTTCGTAGGGGAGATTGGCGGTGGGGGGGAGGCCGGTGAGGTCGAAGGCGAGGCGGCGGCGGAGGGTGTGGGCGGGGGCGGGGGGATTGGGGTTGGTGGGGTTAAGGAAGGCGTCGATCGGGTGGCCGGGGCGGGGTGGGGTGGGGCGGGCGGGTTTGACGAAGGCCCAGTGCTGGCCCCAGGTGGCGCCTTCGGCGATCCAGCGGCGGAAGAGGTCGACTTCGGCGGGGGTGAGGGGGGCTTTGTGGGAGCGCGCCGGGGGCATGAGGAGGGCGGGCTTGGCGGGGGCGACGCGGGCGAGGAGTTTGGAATTGGCGGGGTCGCCGGGGGTGATGACGGCGAGGGCGCCTTCGCGGTGATCGAGGCGCAGGTTGGCCATGCGGGAGGAGGGGTCGGGTCCGTGGCAACTGATGCACTTGTCGGAGAGCAGCGGCAGAATCTCGCGGCCGAAGTCGACCGCCTGGACGGGGACGGCGGCAAGGAGCACAAAAAGAAGGCGGCCCATGGACTCATGGTGCCGCAGAATCCGCCGCGCCGGAATGGTGGAACCCCGCAAAGAGTTGTAGTATTCGATCATGAGCGGATTTCGGGAAAAGACAGAATACCCAATTTCTCTGTATGGTTCGGCGGCGGAGGATGTGGGGAATGTGTTTTATACGGTACCGCGGGCGGGGCATTTGGTGGCGGGGAGCGAGCATGGGGTGAGGCGGGAGCATTTTCCGGGGCACGAGTTGATTTACTGTTTGGCGGGGCGGGGGTGGGTGCGGGTGGAGGGGGGGAGATACGAGGTGGGGCCGGGGGATTTGGCGTGGGTGAACTGTCATCATCCGCATGCGCACGGGGCGGTGCGGGAGGATCCGTGGGAGGTGTATTGGGTGCGGGTGGAGGGGCCGCGGTTGGAGCAGTTGGCGGGTCGGTTGGCGGGGCCGGTGGTGCGGGGGGTGGCGCGGGAGGCGGTGGAGCCGGTGTACCGGGAGATTTTCGCGTTGGTGGAGGGGGGTGGGGCGGGGTGGCTGCACGCGGCGGTGGCGCGGTTGCTGGCGGTGATCTGGGCGGCGGGGGGGAGCGGGGAGGTGGCGACGCCGGCGGGGTTGGGGAAGGTGATGACGCGGATGAAGCTGTTCTACTTTGAGCCGCTGACGGTGGCGGGGTTGGCGGCGGAGGCGGGGATGAGCCCGTCGCATTTTGCGCGGCGGTTTCGGGAGGTGTACGGGACGAGTCCGATTGACTGGCTGCGGCGGGAGCGGATCCGGCAGGCGCAACGGCGATTGGGCGATACCGAGGATCCGGTGCAGTGGATTGCGGAGCAGGTGGGTTACCGGGACCGGTTTTTCTTCAGCAAGGATTTTAAGCGGCTGACGGGGTGTACGCCGCGGGAGTACCGGCGGCGGGAGGCGGGCGGGTAACCAAAAATTCATCTGTTTGTTGTCGTTTCGCCGGAACTTACCGGCAGGCGGCGAACCAGTTTCAAGATAGGTTTCTGGGTGGCTGTTACGGCGGGGTTGCGCTTTGCGCAGACAGTTACGTCGACATTGACAGAAACTGTGCAAGATCCTTCGATGGCTGGCTTGCCCGAGGCGGAGTTTATATAGATGGGGGCGAAGCAGCGACTACTGACGATATCGAATTCCCGGTGGCGTTGGGTACCTCGTGAGGCGGAGCCGATTATTGCAGGAACCTTCTGCTTGCCTTACCAAGGCCTGACCCCTGAGGGCTCTGAGCTAGTTTGGGAAAAAGTGAGGGAGTGCGAAAAATAGTGATTGACAGTTTTGGTAAGTTCAGTGTACAGTTTCCGGTCTGGAAGAGTTTCATTAGGCTAACTGTCGGAAGCTAATGCTCGCCGAGATAGTCATTGCAACGGAATTCCATCCTTTCACCGCCTTCCACGCTGGATTCCTTCTTGTTGTCGCCCAGCGCAAGGTACCTGGAAAGGGCCTTTAATACTCTACGAGGTGCTCTTGTGCGAAATGATCCTAAGCCATTCAAGCGTGACACTGAGGTGCGCTTGCGCATCGCAGGAATCTACTACGATGAAACATTTCTCTACTCCGACTTAGAGAAAATAATCCCTGCTATCACCTTCCGGACTCCGCGGAATTTTTCCTCAACTGTTCCGACTATTTTCGAACTTTTGGAGGTGGCGACCGCGAAGCCCGGGACAGACAAGAAGAACTTCACGTACGTCTTCGAACGGCGGGGCGCGAAAGGCCTGTCGATTACTTCCCTCGGGGTTGAGCACGAGAAGGAGGTAGGGCCGACCCTCAACCGGAATCACCGTGCGGCGGGGATCTACCAACTCACGGAGATCGCCATTCCTGCAGGCGTCGTGGCTTGGCAATACTACGTTTACCGCAAAGGCATCTCTTGGTCGCAACTGAATCCGGGTTCTCTGAGTGGGGCCTCTCCTGTGATCAACCTCGGACAGAGCGGCTTTACGGCCTTCGATCAATTCAAACTTGAGCCTGGCGACGAGGTTGTGTGGCGCCAAGTAGCTATCCTCCGAGGGCCGATCCTGCCGCCGAGTCAGGAGCCGGGTGAGAAGGTGTCCCACAGCTGACGGAATTGGCCGGTATGGCTTTCTACCGAAGGGCTCATTGGTTACAGGGGGCTTATTCGCGAGCAGGAAGCCGGGAGCCGGTTGCTGAAATTGCGCTGGACCGCTCCCTGCCGCGGACGGTCCAGTACGCAAAAGGATGCCTACCGCTTGTTTCTAGCAGCCGACCGAACAGACCGCCTTCGCAACGAAGGCGGTCTGTCATCATCTATTAACGGCTGTTCGATTATGAGTCGGGGTCACCGGAACGGTGGCATGCGGTTTCGGATGGATCATCTGCAAACGCAGCGACAGCGTTACCCCGTTGCGGCATATCAGCTTACCCAGTGATCCATGGGACGTCCTGTTCGACCGGATGAGGGGTAGAGGACAAGGCTGTAGACGGCAGGTCCTTCGGTTACTGGCGGCCGGAGATGTGCTCCGGCTCGGCTTTCGAGGAGTTGTAGGAATGGTCGGGCGGCAACGCGCGGGAGCGGCTTTCGGCGTTGGAGTTCTCAGCGAGCTAGCTGCCAGGCCGGTAGGTGCGTTTGGCGTTGGCTTTGATCTGGTCGGGGTAGAAGTAGACTTCGCGGAGGTCGCCGCGGCTGTAGCGTTCGGCCTGGTCGTTGAAGTGGGGGGAGGCGGGTTTGCCGCTTTCGCCGCCGGCGGAGATGGCGCGGGCGCGGACGCGTTTGCCGAACTCGACCACCGCGACAAAACTGTTGCCGGAGGTGCCGTACCACTTCTTCGTGCCCGGTTTGGGGGCGGCGCCGAAGGAGGCGAGCGAACCCCAGAGGGCGGAGGGGAAGGCGACGGGGAGGCTGGGCTTGGCGTCGTCGAAGGGGTGGACGATGTCGCCGGTGAGGCGCTGGAAGCGGTTGATTTCGCCCCAGGGGGTTTGCCATTTGCCGAAGTCGCGGGTGAGGTTGTCGCAGCCGACGGCGAGGGCGTGGAGGAGGATGTCCCGGGGAGCGTCCTTGGCGATGGAGTCGGCAAAGGAGAGGCTGATGGAGCGGCCGGTGGAGCGGCGGAGGAGGTCGTTGGCCCAGAAGATGGCGAGAGAGGTGGCGACGGAGTCGGTGGCGAAGCGGTAGTTCCAGGCTTTGAGGATGGCGATCTGGGGGGCGAGTTTGGCTTTGAGCGGGTCGTTCGAGGGGGTGGTTTCCCAAGCTTTCACGAGGGCGGGGATGGTTTTTTCAAACCAGGGGAGGTGGGAGTCGTAGGCGGCGGCGAGGAGGGAGTCGAGGGTGAAGTCTTTGACGCCGTCGAGGACTTTGAGGGCGTGGAGGCCGCGGGCGGTTTCAACGCCGCGTTCGACGTAGGCGGGGAAGTTTTCCTTTTTCGGGCTGTTGGCGCCGGCGGCGGACCAGGGGCTGTTGTTGGCGTTGTAGAGCCAGCCGGAGGCGGGGTTGCGGAGTTCGGGCAGGTCGGTGAGGGCGTGGAGGGGGCCCCAGTCGGCGGCGGGGTTCGAGCCGTCGACGGGTTTGTTCCAGTCGAATTTCGGGTCGCGCTTGGGGAGGTAGTTGCCGTGGAAGTAGGCGATGGCGCCGTCGGCGTCGGCGTAGATGGTGTTGTTGGAGGAGTTGGCTTTCAGCTCCATGGTTTCGCGGAACGCCCTGTAGCTGCGGGCTTTGGTGCGCAGGTAGGACTGGGAGAGGGCCTTGATGGGCTCCTGCATGAAGCGGATGGCAACCCACTGGCCGTCGATGGCGCGGACGATGGGGCCGTGGTGGGTGTGGTAGGTGGTGAAGGTTTTGCGGGCCGGGCCTTGGGGCGTTGTGTAGTCGAGGGTGATGGTTTCGGTGGTGACGGGGCGGGTGGAGTCGCCGTATTTGTAGACGTAGCCGTGGGGAGTTTTTTCGACGGTTTCGCGAAACTCGTCGACGGCGTCGATGCCGGAGGTGGTGTGCATCCAGCCGGCGCGGTCGTTGAAGCCCTGGTAGATGAAGAACTGGCCCCAGGTGGAGGCGCCGTAGGCGTTGAGGCCTTCGCGGGAGGTCATCTGGAGTTCGGAGCGGAAGAAGAAGGAGGTGTGGGGGTTGATGAGGAGGAGGGCGTTTTTGTGGCGAGTGTTGGTGGGGGCGATGGCGACGCCGTTGGAGCCGCGGGGTTCTTTGTCCGGGGCGGGGGGGAGGGCGGCGAGGGTGGTGGCGCCGTCGCCGTAGAAGGCCTGGAGTTCGCGGGGGTTGATGCGTTCGATGTCGCCGCCGATGCTGCCTTCGGTGAAGCTGAGGGCCATCCAGGGTTCAAAGCGGTTGAGGACGCGGGGCTTGGTTTCGGGGTGGGTGTGGAGGTAGTAGTTGAGGCCGTCGGCGAAGGCGTCCATGAGCTTGCGGAGCCAGGCGGGGCTGGCGGCGTAGCGGGCCGGGAGGGTGGCGGGGTTGAGGTAGAGGCGGGAGCGGAGGTCGTAGTAGAGGCGGGCTTCGCCGTCGGCTTCGGCGGTGCGGCCGAGGGCGGTGAGGTAGTTGGCTTCGATGCGGGGGAAGTCGTCTTCGGCCTGGGCGTAGAGGGCGCCGAAGACGGCGTCGGCGTCGGTTTTGCCGGAGACGTGGGCGATGCCCCAGCGGTCGCGGGTGATGGTGATTTGCTTGGCTTGGCGCTGCCAGCGGGCGAGTTCGCCGGGGTTGGGCGCGGCTTCGAGGAGAGCGGCGAGAAGAAGACCGAAGAGAACGCGGGGCAGGGGCATCGGTTTTTCGATCTTAGCTCATGCCCGCAGGGAGGGGGGATCCGGCGGATTTGATTTCGGCGTTGACGCGCGTGGGTTCGCCGCCTTCGAGCCAGTTGCCGATGCAGGAGCAGACGCCTAGGTGGGTGGACTTGGCCATTTCGAGGGCGCGGAGAGCGAAATCGGGCTTACCTCAGCTAGGCTGGATCGACGGCGAGGCCGACGTCGGTGGCGGCTTTTTCGAAGGCGAGGGCGTCGGGGAGTTCTTCGGGGAGGTCGAACTGGAGGGTGTAGCGGTCGAAATTGTCTCGCATCCACTGATCGGCGGTTTTGTTTTCGGCGGTGAAGACGATGCGGGAGAAGTCGGCGAAGCGGGAGATGTCTGCCACGTCATTGAGGGTAGCAGCGGAGGGAGGGTAGCAGCGGAGGGAGGGTAGCAGCGGGCGGTGGTTCTGGCGATGGTGACTTTCATGAAATTTTCACGCCGTTGCCATTCAGCAGCAGCACTCCCGCGGGTACTCTGACTGGGGACAAATATTAGCAAGATTGTTTTATGAAAACGGTCGAGGAAGTGTTTCGCGGCTTGCTCCGGCGTCCGGGTGAGTTGTTAGTGCGGCGCTGGAACTGGAAGGCTGCGCTTTGGAGTTCGGTTTGCCGGTCGTCGCTTTTCTTCGCGGTGAACCTCGGGGTGGGCTGGAAAGCCGCGGTAGGGGCGATGATGGCGGAGTTTGTCTACCGTTCCGTCACGGCTGGTTTTTACGGAGCGATGACGCAGTCCTTCCGCCAGGTGGAGCCGCGCTGGCGGGGGATGCTGGCGGCGGCGGTGCTGCTGATTTCAGTCAGCCACAGCCTTGAGTTTGTGGTGCACTGGCTGCGGGGAACGCCAAATCTGCTGGCGAGCATTGGAGCTTCGTGCTGTTTTACGGCGGTATCGACCCTGTTTAACCTGCAAGCGATGCGGCGCGGCGTGCTGATTACCGGCGAGGGGCGACATGGTCTCCTCACCGACCTGCGGCTGCTGCCCACCATATTCTGCCGGGAGCGGATCTCTTCATGAAGACTCTTCACCTGACCAATAGCTGGCACCCGACTTCGGGGGGAATCCGGACGTTTTATACGGCTCTGCTGCGGGCGGCTAACGAATATGGGCACGCGATGCGCCTGGTAGTGCCGGCGGCGGAGAGCCGGGTGGAGGAGGTAGGCCGGTGGGGACGGATCTATCACGTCGAGGCTCCGCCGGCGCCGTTCAGTCCGAGCTACCGGATTCTGTATCCGCACCGGGCGCTGCCGGGTGGTGCGATCCACCGGATTCTCCGCGCGGAGAGTCCGGATCTGATTGAGGTATGCGACAAGTTCACCATGAATTACGTGGGAGGCCTGCTGCGGGTGGGTCTGCTGCCGGGTATTCCGAACCGTCCAGCGGTGGTAGGTTTAAGCTGCGAGCGGTTGGAGGATACCTTCCGCACCTACGCCTGCCGTACCGAGGCGATGCGCGCGTGGGCGCGGTTGTATCTGCGCTGGCTCTACTTTCCGATGGCGGATCATCACATAGCGGTAAGCACCTTTGTGGCCGACGAACTGCGGTCGATCTCTGATGGCCACAAGGTGGACCGCGGCGTTTGGATCGGTCCGATGGGAGTTGCCTTTGAATCCTTCAGCGGGTCCGGCCAGGATGCGTCGTTGCGGCAGGAGTTGTTGACCCGCTGCGGCGGCGATGGCAGCACGCGCCTGCTTCTTTATGCCGGCCGGATGGCGCCGGAGAAGAACATCCCGCTGTTGTTTGGGATGATGCAGATTCTCGAACAGGAGTCGCCCGGCAGCTACCGGTTGCTGATGGTGGGCAGTGGCGACAGCAAGGCGCAGTTGGAGGGCGAGGCGGAGCGGCAGGCGCCGGGTCTGGTGCACTTTTTGGGTCATCGGGGAGATGCGCGGGAGCTGGCGCGATTGATGCAGAGTTGCGATGCGTTTGTGCACCCTAATCCGGCCGAGCCGTTTGGCATTGCGCCGCTGGAAGCGATGGCGGCGGGGCTGCCGCTGGTGGCGCCGGACTCCGGGGGCGTTGTCACGTACGCCAACCGGGATAACGCGTGGCTGGCGCCGGCGCGGCCGGAGGCATTCGCGAGGGCGGTGGCGAGCGTTTTTGCCGACGGCGCCGAACGGGAGCGCCGGCGGGAGTCGGCCGTGCGGACCGCAGAGCAAAACGCATGGCCACTGGCCGCCCGGCAGTATCTGCGGCTGTATGCCGAGTTACACGCCCGGGTTCTGCACGAGGGCGACTTTTCGCTCGAACCGGAGTTTTTTTCCAAGCGATCTTTTCCGAGATAAGGAGGACCGAAATGGAGATTCTGCGAAGAACATTTCTGCGGTGGGCCGGGTTGGCGGCGCTGCCGGCGGCGGCGGCGCGGATACCCGAGGCCCGGGTGTATGAGTGTCAATACCGGGCGCGGGCGACGGTGTTGATGTTATCGGTGCCGCTGTTGCGCCGTGATGAGGTCGGGAGCGGGTACTTCCGGATGGCGGAGAGCCTGGAGGCGGGCAAGCGGGAGTTGCGGCTTGAGTTTGGCGCCGGGTCGATTCCGGCGCGGGCGGCGGGGCTGAACCGTCTCGGGATTTTTGAAGAACGGATCGTCGAGTCCGGCTCACTGCTTGAATCGGCACATTACTTTGGCTTTATGACGGCGTCGAACGAAAAAGACCTTCATGAGGCCCAGGCCGCGCTGCGGCGTGGCGGGAGCGGTTCCTTTAGCGCGATTCAAGGCCGGATTGAACGGGGCCGGGTTTCGAATCTCCTGCTGCGGGTTGGCGGCCTGACGGTGGGAGATTGGACGAAACGGGAGGTGCTGACGACCGAGATCCGGGCGCGGTTGTCCGCGGCGGGCGAAGCGCCCGCGACCAACTCCACCCGCGACGAAGAGCTCTGTCCGCCGTTTCTCTATGCAGTCAGCCGGGCGATGCGGTCCACCGCGGAAACCTTTGGGCAGCGCTTTGTGCACAACGGGAAGTTACATCATCTCGAGAGCGAAAGACAGCGCTGCGCCGAGCCGGGGGTGAGCGAGTTGCTGGGCCGAATTCAGGATGGCGGACGCAAGGAGCTTTCAACCTTCCGCCTCTGGTACGCCACGGATCACCCCGAGCAGGGGCCTCTGCGCTTCGAGTTCCGGCCGCGGTCTTTTCTGCGGTTGACCTTCGAGCGGGTTTAGCGGCCGGAGCGGCGGCTGATCGGATAGGATCACGCGGGAGAGGCCGGGACTGGTATCAAGACCCGCCAGCAAACAAACATCCATCCTTGCCGCGCCGCCAATCTGCGGGTGCTGGCTGCGGAGTTGGCGTGCGCCGGGCAGGAGACGGGTCCGGTTAATTGTAAGAGGCGCGGCCAAGCCGGCGGCCCGGAACCATCTGATTGATGGCTGCGGCGTGTGGCTGGGGGGCGGGGGCATCCGCCGCGGGGCCAGTGCCGGTGCGACGGATGAGTTGGGTTTTCATAGCGTGATGGATCCGGTGCGGGCGCTGGTGGGTTGAGCACCCTGGCGCGCTTAGCCGAACAGCTCGCGCACCGGTTCGCCGGTGGAGTCCTCAAAGGAGTTGGCGATCTTGATGGGCCGGCCCACCGGGGTCATATACTCCTGGTGCCAGTCGATGCCCATGGCTTTGTAGACGGTTGCAAAGAGGTCGCCGATGGAGGTCTTGCGGTCGATGACGTTCGCGGCCCGCTCGTCGCTCTTGCCGACGGCCTGGCCGACGCGCAGTCCGCCGCCGCCGATGGCGAGCGACCAACACTTGGGCCAGTGGTCGCGTCCGAGGCCGGGGTTGATGTGCGGGGTGCGGCCGAACTCGCCCATGGCGATGACAATGGTCTCGTCGTAGAGGCCGCGCGCGACGAGGTCGTCGAGCAGCGCCGACAGGCCGCGGTCGAGCGGGGGGGTGAGGCGGTCGCGGTGCAGGCGGTCGTTGTCGGAGTGGGTGTCCCAGGAGCTGCCGTGATAGCCGGCGGCGGTGACGAAGCGCGTGCCGGCTTCCACCATGCGCCGGGCGAGGAGCAGGCTTTGGCCGACGCTGTCGCGACCGTAGGTGTCGCGCGTCTTGTCGCTCTCTTTCGACAGATCGAACGCCTCGCGGACACCGGGGGTGAGGAGCATCTCGAGCGCCTTTTTCTGGAAGGAGTCGACCTTCGAGTGTTCGGCGCTGGCGACGCGGGCGCGGTACTCCTGCTCGATGATCTTGCGGAACTCCTGGCGGCTGTCGATGGCGGCCGTGGTGACCGACTTGGGCAGGCCCATGTCGGGCACTTCGAAGTTGCCCTTGGCGGGGTCCGGCACGAGCATGGGGTCGTAGTCCGCGCCGAGGAAGGCCGAACGGAAGTAGTCTTCGTACTGGCGGCCGCCTTCGAACTTGGGGACGATGGCGTAGGCGGGCATGCCGTTACGCGGGCCCTTCTCTTTACCGACGATCGAGCCGAGGCTGGGGAACTGCATGGCCGGGTTGTGCAGGTGGCCGGTGGCCGCGTAGTGGACGGCCTGCGGGTGGTCATCGCCGAACGAACTCATGGAGCGGATGAGGGCGAGGCGATCCATGCGCTTGGCCAGCTGCGGGAGCAGCTCCGAGACCTGGATGCCGGCGACGTTGGTGGCAATGGGCCGGAAGCTGCTGTTGGGCTTCGGGTCAAAGGTGTCCATCTGCGCCGGACCGCCTTCCAGCCAGATCAGGATGCAGGATTTGGCTTTGGCCGGGGAGGCCGCGGCGAGCGCTCTGGCCAGATCGAGGCCGAAGAAGCCGAGGGAGCCGGCGCGCAGGTAGTCCCGGCGGGAGAGCGTTCTGGTTGTCTGAAACATAGGCCTCCGTTAATGATTTTCAGCGAATTCCCGTGAATTGATGATAGCCCAGACCATGTCTTGAATGGCCTGTTCGCGCTGGGGCGCCGCGGTGATGATCTTATCAAGCGCGGCGGACTCCGCGGCCGAAGGCGGACGCGCGAAGGCGGCCATATAGAACTCTTCGACAATGCGGACGTTCGGCGCGCCGATTTCGACAAGGCGCTGGGCGCGGGAGCCGGGGCCCCAGAGCCGGTTGTTGTAGGTGGTGCCGGCCCATTGGTGGAGGGCCTGGGCCAGTTTGGGCGAGACATCGCGCTCGGGCACCGAGTAGCGGTTCGGACGGCCGTAGGCGTCAAAGAAGGGCGAGGGGTAGATGTCGCTCTCTTTGAGTTCGACGGCGCGGGTGCCGAGCGGGGTCTTGCCGCCGCGCCATTCGCCGCGGTTGGTGCCGACGGTGTGGCGGTCGCGGACGCCGGTGACATCGCCGATGGCGTCGAGCAGGATTTCGGCGTCGAGGGCGCGGGGCAGGGCGTGGGAGTAGTTGATGCGGTCGGCGGTGTTGGACGGGGTGGGGGTGCTTGCGAGCTGATAGGCGCGGGAGTTGGCGATGAGGCGGATGATATTTTTTGAGCGGAAGCCGCCGCGGGTGAACTCGGCGGCGAGTTTGGCGAGGAGTTCGGGATGGCTCGGCGGGTTGGTGGACCGGAAGTCGTCGACGGGGTTGACGAGGCCGCGGCCGAAGAAGTTGCTCCAGAGGCGGTTGACGGCGGCTTCGGCGAAGTAGGGGTGGGCGGTCATCCACGTGGCGAGTTCGGCGCGGGGGAACTCGGTTTTCTCAAAGGGCAGCACCTTGCCGTCGAGGAGCATGGGCTGCACTTTTTGCTTGGTCCGCGGGTGGAAGACGCCGAGCGGGGTGGGGGTGGGGACGTCGGCGGCGACCTCTTTGCCCTGGGGGAAGTCGAAGATCACCGAGTCCGGGTTGCCGCCGAGTTTGAACATGGGGCCGAAGAAGGCGGTGAGGCCCCAGAACTGATCCTGGGTCCACTCTTCGTAGGGATGGTCGTGGCACTGGGCGCAGTCGAGGCGGCGGCCGAGAAAGACGCGGACCTGTTCGCCCATCATGTTTTCGGCCGGGGGGATGACGAGGTAAGGCAGATAGTGCCGGGAGGAGGCGCTGTAGCCCTGGGCGGCGATGCGTTCGCGGGCGACTTCGCTGAAGGGGCGGTCTTGCTCGACCGCCTCGCGGATCCACTCGGAGTACTGCTGCGTCCACTTGGGGTTGATGCCGACCGGGAAGATGGAGACGCGGAAGAGGTCCGAGAGGCGGAAGGTCCAGTAGTCGACGTACTCGGGGGAGTCGAGCAGGGCATCGATGAGCTTGGCGCGCTTGCGGGGATCGCGGTCGGCGACGAAGGCGCGGACACGTTCGGGCGGGGGGATGCGGCCGGCGATATCGAGGGCGACGCGGCGGACGAACTCGGCGTCGGAGGCCAGGCCCGACGGGACGATCTGGAAGCGGCGGAGCTTGGCGAAGACCTCGTCGTCGATGAAGTTGTGCGAGGCCGTTTTGGGGTAGTTGGGGACGGGCGGGCCGGTGACGCCGACGCCGACGCGGACGCTGCGGCCGGCGGCTTTGATGAGAATGGCCGCTTCGCCGGCGCCGCGGGTTTCGACTTCGCCGACGCCGCTGACGCGGGCGATGGCGTTGTCGGAGGCGGTGTAGAGGACGCGGTGGGTGAAGTCTTCGGTGTGGCCGTCCGAGAAGCGGGCGGTGACCAGGATGCGCTGTTTGCGTTCAGCCGGCAGGACGATTTCTCGCGGGAAGGTTTCGAGTTTGACGACTTTGGCGCCTTCGGCTCCGGCTGCTTCGCCACCCGCCGTGGCGCCGAACGGGGCACCGTTGCGGACCCAGGCGAGGATGGCCAGGTAGTCGTCCGAGTCCTTGGGGAAGCGGCGGCCCCCGCCGTGGGGAGCTTCCATGGTGGCCTTGCGGAGGAGCAGGCTTTGCTCGGGCGCGGCTTTGTCGATGCGCGGCTTGAGCGGTCCACCGGACTCGGAGGAGAGGACCTGGAAGACGCCGCCGTCGACGATCCAGCGATAGTCTTCGCGGGCGTGGATGGCATTGTCGGAGAGTTTGAAGCCGGCCTGGCCTTTGACGCCGCCGTGGCAGCGGGAGCTGTTGCAGCCGCGGCGGGTGAGGATTTCGCCGATGTCGCGGCCGAAGCTGAATGGCTTCGTTTCGTCAGATTTGGAGATGGCGAGATTGGCCTGAGCGGTCTTGCCGGCGGCGGTGACGGTGAGTTGGGTGGCGCCGTCGGCGGAGGCGAAGACACGGCCGCGTTCGCGCAGCGTGGCGATGGCCTGGTCGCGGACGGCGAAGAGGGCTTCACCGGTGACGTCGATTTCGCTGCCGTCGGCCAGGCGGCCCATGGCCACGAACTGCTGCGAGGCGCCGCGGCCGCGAAGGGCGGCCTGGGCGGGTTCGAGGCGCAGGCTGACCAGTTCGACGGGTGCGGCCGCAAGCGCTCCCGCTAGCAGGCTGCACAGCAGCCCAGCGATCACCTTCATTGGACACCTCCAATCACCATTATGGGAATCTTCTTGATCAGGATCTTCTCTCCCAGCGTTCCGTTGACGACGGGCTGGGCGTAGACGCGGCCTTCGGCGGGCAGGCGGGTGAGGGGCGCGTCGGCGCGGGTCATCAGCAGGATGGTCGCTTTCTTGTTTTTGGTCACGAACCGCTCGCGCTTGGCCTGGGACTCCTGCGGCGGGCTGTCCGGCTCGACTTCGGTGCCGGTGACGGTGGTGACGCCCGGGGGGAGACCGTCGATGGAGAGGACGACGAAGCCTTCAAAGCCCTCCTCCTGGTCGGTGACGACGCTGAGTTTGGCGGTTTTGCCGCGGTCGAGGTTGAGCGCGTCGGCGGTGATGGTGACTTCGCCGAGGTGGGGCACCTGGGGCCGGACGAGCAGGCGGTAGCGCATGCCGGGGTCGCCGTAGGCGGCGGTGATATCCCGGATTTCGAGAGTGAATTCGCCGCCGCGCGGGAAGGAGAACATGGTTTTGGGTTTGATTTGCTTGGAGGCGTTGCCGTTCGAGTTGACGGTGGAGAGGATGTTGGTGAAGGCTTCGACGCCGTCGGAGTCGATGACGCGGAGGTAGGGGTTGATCAGCGGCAGCGTTTTTTCTGGCGTTTCGATTTCAAAGGTGAGGCGGTCGCCTTCTTTGGCAGTGAAACGGGCGCGGTCGATATCGCCGGGCCGTTCGATGGCGCCGACGACGAGCGCGGGGAGCGGGATTTGGGGGGGCTGGACGGGGACGGTTTGGGGTTCGGCGTCGGCGTCGATGACGGGGATGGGCGTCGGTTTGGCGGGGAGCGCGCGGGCGGCGAGGCGCTCCATGCGGTCCGGGCCGAGGGGGCGGACCCAGGTTCGTTCGGCCCAATCGTCGGCCTGGGCTGGGGGCTTGGCGGGGATGGCCGGTTCGCCGCGATGGATGCGGAGGGTGTACTCCTGGCCGGGTCCGCCGTGGCCCCAGAAGCCGTTGACGCGGACGTAGTAGTCGCCGGTTTTGTCGAAGCGGTGGCGGAGGGCGGCTTCGATGGGGAGGTCGGGGTAGGAGACGGCTTCGTCGCGGAAGGCGATGCGGGTGGGGCGGTCCGGGTCGAACCAACTGCCGCCGGGGCGGTAGAGGGAGAGGGCGGGGTCGAGGCCGCGGCTGGAGATGGTTTCAAAGGTCCAGGTTTCGCCGGCCTGGGCGTGGAAGCGGTAGTAGTCGACTTCGCCGGATTCGCCGATGCGGCCCTGGACGGCAGCGGGCAGGGCGGGGAGGAGTTGGGCCTGGGTGGGGAGGTCTTTGGGGGAGGGGGCTTCGAGGACGGTGGGTTCGGGGTGGCGGAGGAGGCGGAGGGGGGTGGAGACGCCGGTGGGGGTGACGACGCGGAGGGTGGTTTGCTCGAAGGAGTCGGCGAGGCGGAGGGTGAGGTGGAGAATCTGGCCGTTTTTGCGGGGCGGATCGGGTTCGGCCTTGAGGATTTCGGCGGTGGCGCCGGGGGATTCAAACCAGATGGCGTAGGCGCCCTGGGCGTCGGTGGTGCGGATTTGGGCGGGGAAAGTGGTGCCGGCGCGGCCGCTGACGGGGAAGATGGATTCGGCCTTGGGCGGCGCGGCGGCGAGCGCGCAGGCGGCCAGCAGAATCAGGGGGAACACACGCATGCTGGAAGCTGAGTTTATCTTTTGTAAGTCTCGGCGGCAAGCCTTATGATTTCTCCCGGTGACGATCTGCTGGCTCGCAGGGTGGGAGGCCGCCACGCTATCGGGGAGCACCACCGGCCGATGTACCTGCCTGCCGCAGGCGGCGCAATTTTTCGGTCGCGGCCGCGGCCTCCGACATTCGACCCAGCTTGCGGTAGAGCTGCGCCAACTGCAGATAGGCGGCCTCGGCCAGCCGGGAGGCGGGTTCCCAGGTGACTACCTTTTCGAGCGCCTGCGCGGCCTCGTTCGCGCGGCCTAATCCGGCCAGCGCTTTACCCAACTCGAGAGCCGTTTGCGGCATCTCCGGGCGCAGGCGCAGTGATCGCTCCAACTCGGCAACCGCAGCCTCTCCCTGTCCGAGATTCGCGAGGCTCAATCCCAATTTATAAGCTACTTCGGCCGAAGCCGGCGTCAACGCCGCCTCGGCGCGGAACTCTTTTTCGGCGGCCGCGTAGTTGGCCTGCTCCAGATACATTTCGCCCAGCGCGGCATGGATTTTCGGCAGATCGGGCCGACCTGCCAGCGCCGCGCGGAAGTGCTTTTCTGCCTCGGCCGTCTTGCCGGCGCTCATGGCCGCCTCTCCGCGAACCTGTTCGGCGCGCGGCCCGGCGCCGGCGAGGAGGCGCGCCATGAGCAGCCGGGATAACTCCGCATGCGCGCGCGCGAGGTAATACAGCTGGTCCATATCCTCCGGCGCTGCCGCTACCGCCGCCTCCAACGGCTCGACTGCCTCCCGCGGTTTGCCTGCCTCGAGCAGGGCCACCCCCAGCAGTGCCGTGGCCTTTGCTTTCTCCAGATGGGGAATCGCTTCCGCGGCCCATCCCTGGGCCAGCAGCGCTGTTCCCAGCATCTGTTGCGCTCCGGCTAACTCCGGATTCAACGCGACGGCCCGCTGCAGCGAGGGCACAGCCCGCCCGTAGTCTTTGATAGCGAAATACGCGCTGCCCAGGTTGACGTGAGCCGCGGCCAACTCCGGCGCCAACTCCACCACGCGCGTGAACTCCCGGATGGCCATTTCCCAATTTCCGGCCGCCCGCGCCTTCAGTCCGTTTTCCACCCGCTCGCGCAGTTCCGGCGTCACCCCCTGCGCCAAGGCCGCCGCCAACACAATGACAATCATGGCTTCTCCGCTATGGTAGCCAATGGGCCGGCGCCCAACGCCGCCACCTGCCGCACGCCGCCCGGCCAGACGATCTCTACCTGCCTGGCGCCGGGTGCGAGGTGAACGCGGTGGTCGCTGGCGGCGAGGTAGCTGCCGCTGGTGGTGGCATAGAGGGTCTGGCCGCCGGCGGTGACCACCGCCCCGATGCCGTCACGGTTGGCGCGCGCGCCGCGGAGCCGGAGGGTGAGTCCGGGCGGCCCCCAGCGGTTCAGCAGCACCATCGGCTGCCCTCCCAGGACGGCCAGGACGACGTCCATCCGTCCGTCGTTATTGATGTCGCCGAAGGCGGCCCCGCGGCCGGCCACGCGTGGCAGGTTGAGCGCCGCGGCGCGGAACCGTCCGTCCCGGTTCCAATAGAGTCCCGGCTCTTCGAGATAGCGGAGGTTGGATTGGATCCGTTCGACGTTATCGAGCACATGGCCCTGGGCAGCGAACAGGTCCTTGCGACCATCGTTATCGAAATCGTGGAGTCCCACGCCCCAGCCGGAATGCGGCGCTGTTTCGGCCGCCAGACCGCTTTCAAGCGTCGTATAGCGGAAGCTGCCGTCGCCTTCGTTGCGGTAGAGAGCGTACTTTTCAAGGGCAAGGTTTGTAATGACGAGATCGGCGCGCCCGTCGTTGTTGTAGTCGGCAAAACTGACGCCCATGCCCGCGTAGGTCCGCGCATCGTCGGAAAGCGCGACGCCGGCTTCGATGGCCACTTCGCGAAAGGCGGCGCCCCGCTCATTGCGGAGCAGAAACTGCTCCATGCCGTCGTTGGCCACGGCGATATCGGCATAGCCATCGCCGTTAAAATCGTTGACGGCCACGCCCATGGCTTTGCCGATGATCGCGGCGATGCCGGTCTGGCGGCTTACGTCGAGGAAGCGTCCGTCGCCTTCGTTATGGAAGAGAACATTGCTGACGCCGGGGAACTTGTCGGGCCGGCAGTAGGCGTGGAAGGGGGTGCCGCAGAGGATGTTGCGTCCGATCGTCCAGTCGAGATAGCGGGCGACGAACAGGTCGAGGAGGCCATCGTTGTCGTAGTCGAGAAAGGCGGCGGAGACGCTCCAGCCGCCGGTGCGGGCTTCGGCGGTGCGGGTGAAGGTGCCGTTGCCGTTGTTTCGGTACAGGGTGTTTTCGCCGTAGGCGGTGAGGTAGAGGTCGGTGTCGCCGTCGTTGTCGATATCGCCAGTGGCGGCGCCCATGCCATAAACGTTAGGGCTGTCGGCCAGACCAGCCTCGCGAGTAACATCGACAAACGCCCCGGTTGCCGTCTGGCGGTAGAGCCGGTTGTGAAAGGCTGGCTCGCGCCGGGCGAAATCGGGTGGTTCGGGAGTCGGATCGGCGAGCTTGCCGCCGTTGACGAGGAAGATATCGAGCCGGCCGTCGTTGTTGAAGTCGAGCAGGGCGATGCCGCCGCCCATCGTCTCGAGCAGATATTTTTGGGCCGTTGGCGAATGGCGGTGCGTAAAAGGCAGAGCGGTCGCTGTAAAAACGGGAGGACTCTGCGCGACCAACCAGGCCGCGCAGAGTCCTATTGAGCCAACGCACCAGAAAACGGCCAAGCGCATCAGAACTGGAAACGCAGTGCGAACTGAATCAACCGCGGGTCGTTAAACTGCCCGCTGATGACGCCGAACTGCGGATTGCCCAACTGGGTACCCGGATAGCCGAACTGCACCCGGTTGAACAGGTTAAAGATCTCGGTGCGGAACTGCAGGCCGAACCGTTCGTTGATCTTCGTGTTCTTGAAGATGGTGAAGTTATAGTTGGCGATGCCGTGGGAGCGGACATCGGTGAGGGAGCGGGCGACGTTGCCGAACTGAAAGGCGGGGGTGGAGGTGAAGGCGGAGGTGTTGAACCACCGGCTGAGGCGGTCCTGCGCTGCGCCGGTCAGGTTGGCGCTCTGCCCGGTGGAGTTCGGACGCTGTCCGCCGCCCTGCGAGTTGGACGTGTTGACGGCCATGCTCATGCTCAAGGGATTCCCGCTCTGGAACGTGGTGATGCCGTTGACGCCCCAGCCGGCCACGATGCGTTCCACGGCTCCGGTGGCATCGCCCAGGAACGGCTTGCCTTTGCCGAAGGGCAGGTCGTAGATGAAGCTGATGACGGCGCGGTGGGGGACGTCGTAGAGCGCGACGGACTTTTCGGCTTTCAGGTTGTACCAGTTCTGGACGCCCATCCCGCCGCCGGGTTCGAGCCACGCGGTGAGGGTATCGGTGTCGCTCATGAGCTTGGCCCAGGTGTAGGAGCCGAGCACGGAGGCGCCCTGGGCAAAGCGCTTCTCCACCTTCACCTGCGCCGAGTGGTAGACCGAGTTGCGGTTCATGGGTGAGACCTGGGTGAAGGCCGTGTACTGCGGAAAGGGCCGCAGGAGCTGGGCCCGCTGCACGGTGGGCTGGGCGAGGGCTCCTAGCTGGACCTGGCCGAAGAAGGGATTGGGGACCTGCTGGGTCAGCGTGGCGCCTTGTGAAAGGAACTCGACGGGGAGCTGGTTGAGCGCTTGATTTGGACCGGGCAGATGGGTGCCCTTCGAGCCCGCATAGGCGATGTCGATGGCCATGCCGCCGAACACTTCGCGCTGGATGTCGAAGTTCCACTGCTGCATATAGGCGCGCGGATCGGTGTAGAGCGGCGCGAAGATGCCCTGCCCGTAGAAGAGGCGCTGGATGTTCGGGCTCCGTCCGGGGGCGGCGATAATGCCGTTCGGGAAGGGGTTCGACAGCCGGTCGGCCGGGGTGATGCTGCCGTCCGGAGAGCCGAAGTATGGCGTGGTGTAGGCGTTGGAGATATCGCCGTTCGGCGCGGTGCCGAACGCTACGTCATTGGGCAGATAGAAGATACCCCACCCGGTGCGGATGACCGTCTTGTTATTCAAGCGGTAGGCCAGACCCAATCGGGGGGAAAATATGTTCTCCTGGCGCGTGTTGTTCCGGCTCGGGCTATCCGGGGAGTTCACCAGACCGAAGCGCCCTTTGAAGTTCAAACCGCCTCGACCGCTTAACTCGTTGTCTGCGTTGGGCAGCAGGACCACCATCCGGTCAAACCGTTCCGACCAGGGTCCCATCTGCTCAAACCGGACGCCGAAGTTGAGGGTCAGCTTGGAGTTCACCTGCATCTGATCGCCGATGTAATAGCCGCGGTAGATCATCTGCCCGGCGACGAAGGAGTTGTGGGTCAAGCCGCCGCCGCTGCCGTAGCCGAGCAGGAACGAGGCAAAGCCGTTGCCGGTGCCGGCGGCCGCCAGGGGATTGACGCTCGTGAAGAGAGCGTCGAAGTTGAACGAGCCTGACGGGTTGTTTTGCTGGTAGTAATTGTGGGTGCCGCGACGGATCTCGGCGCCGAACTTGACGGTGTGCTTCCCCCAGATTTTCGTTACGTTGGGGCTGAGCGAGTAGATGTCGTTACGGGCGACGATGGTGCTGCCGGTGCCGCTGGTGGCAAACACGCCGTTATAGCCGGTCACAATCGGAATCGGCTGCACCCGCACGGCCACGGCCGTATTGAGGGCCGATGGCCAGCCCAACTGGGTCAAGTCGTAACCGGCGGTTGAAGCCGTCCGGTCGTAGTGGTAGCGCGAGAAGCTCGCCCGGAGGTCAAGGAACATGGTCGGGGTGAGGGAGTAGGTATCGCCCACCACGAACTGGTTTGTGTTCATATCCTCCGTGCAGCGGTCCACGCAGGTTTTTGTATTGTAGGGGTCGATCGGCAGGTTCAGATTGCGCCAGTAGGTGTAGCGGGCAAAGATCCGCTGTTTGTCGCTGATGGTGTGGTCAAGGCGGTAGTTCTGCTGGTTCTGGTCGCCGCCAACGCTGGCATTGGCGGTAAAGTTATTCACGGCGGTGAAGGGCAACCCGGCGGAGTTGGCCCGGCCCCACAGCGGCGTCATGGCGCGCGCCGCGCGGTCGATGCGGTTATCGGGGATGATGTTGCCGGGGAACGGGGCACGGCTGATGGTGCCACCCGGACAGGCGTCATTGCCCAGCCGTCCGCAGGTGGTGAGCGGGTCGTAGATGGGTACCACTGCTCCGGACCCGTTCCGGACATCGGCGAAGTTACCGGCTCGCATCGGGTCCGTTGGGACGGAGAAGACGTAGGAAGCACCCTGCCGCAAGCGGAAGCCTTCGTAGGATCCAAAGAAGAACGTCTTATCTTTCTTGATGGGTCCGCCGAGGGTGACGCCGAACTGATTCTGCGTGAATGCTGGTCGCTGCACCCCGGCCCGGTTGTTGAAAAAGGTGTTCGAGTTCAAAGCCCGGTTCCGCAGAAATTCGTAGGCGCTGCCGTGAAACTGGTTGGTGCCCGACTTGGTGGACAGGTTGATGACGCCGCCGGCGAGCCGTCCGAACTCGGGTCCGAGGTTGTTGGTTTGCACGCGGAACTCGAGCACGGCGTCCTGCGTGGGCACGAGCATGGTGTGGTTCACATAGTTACTGTTGTTGGGTGCGCCGTCGATGTAGGAGGCGCTTTGGTTGGCCTGTCCACCGCCGATCTGAAAATTGGCCCAGGCGAAGGGATTCGTGCCGGTCGGCGTCTGGCTCGATTGCCCACCGGGCACCACGCCGGGCACCAGCGCCACCAGGCTGAAGACGTTGCGACCGTTCAGGGGCATCTCGAGCACCTTTCGCGCTTCGACCACCTGACCAAGGGAAGCGTTCTCGGTTTGCAGCAGTGGCGTCTGTTCGGTCACCTCGATCACCTGATTCACCTCGCCCACCTGCAGCGCCGCGTCGATGCGGACGGCGCTTTGCACCTCGACGACCACGTTGTCGCGCAGCAGGCGGCGGAAACCTGTTTTCTCCACTTCGACGCGATACTGTCCCGGGGGTAGGTTGACGAACTGGTAGGCGCCGTCCGCGCCAGATTGCGCCGTGCGGCGGTCGCCCGTGCCGCTGTTCGTGAGCGTGATGTTGGCCTGTACAATGGCGCCGCCGGAGGAGTCGGAGACGTTCCCGACGAGCGAGCCATAGAAGGTTTGCGCGGGAGCGAGGGAGGCCATAGATAGGATGGCCAGGATGGCCGTGAGTAATCGCATGGGAGGGACGTTATCAAATTCTGATGACGGAGACAAGCCCCGTGGGACACCCTTTAGTGCTCCGACACCGTATGATGACTCCATGCTGCGCCATCTGTTGCTGTTCTCTGTGTTCTTGATTGTGGCTTTCGGGCAGCCGCTGCCGCGCTACGAGATTTATCGGGCCGCCGGGCGGATTGTCGTCGATGGGATTCTTGATGAGCCCGCCTGGCGGCAGGCGCCTTCGGCGGGCGACTTCCACTTCAACTGGTGGACGGCCGGGGAGAAAGAGCAGACCGTGGCGAAGATCCTTTGGGACGACGAGAACCTCTACGTCGCCTACTACTGCCACGATAAACATATCGCCGCCGAGGTCGTCGAACGCCATGGTCCGGTGTCGCTCGACGATGCCGTCGAGATCTTTGTAAGCCCCAACCCGGCGAAGGTCACCAACTACTACGGCTTTGAGATCAACGCGATCGGCACGATGCTGAACTTCATCCGCGCCGACTGGTACAACGGCCCCTTCAACACCGAACCGGAGGGCGTACGGCTGCGCACCTCGCTGTACGGGCGGCGGGTGAAGCACGAGGCGGCGGGCGACACGTACTGGACGCTCGAGCTGGCCATTCCGCTAAAGAACTTCGTCCGCGACGCCGCGCACACCCCGCCGCGCGAGGGCGATGAGTGGCGGCTGAACCTGAACCGCGCCGGGGGCAAGACCAACGCGCAGTATTCGACTTGGTCGCCGGTCGACGCGCCGCGGCCGAACTTCCACGTGCCCCAGTCGTTCGGTTGGGTTCGTTTCGTTAACAGGCCGCCGGTGCGCGCCGAGGCTTACTACGCGGTGAGCCCCGGGGAGTTGTTGGTGGAGCGCCCGACGCTGCTGTGCCTGGGCTTTGAGTGGCCGATTTCGGGCGATGACAATCGGAACTCCGCAGTCGAGGTGGCCTATCGCAAGACGGGCGAGGCGGGGTGGAAGCCGGGTATGCCGCTGCTGCGGATGGGCGGGGAGCGGGTGTTCCGGCCCGACCTCGGGCTTGACTATCTGGTGCCGGAGAAGTTCGCGGGCAGTGTGCTTGATCTGGAGCCGGATACGGAATACGAGGCGCGCTTCACGATGCGCGACCCGGATGGCGTGCTGCGCGAGGCGGTGCGGACGGTGAAGGTGCGGACGCGGGGCGAGCCGCAGCCGGTGAAGAACGGGCGGGTGCTGCATGTGTACCCGCCCACCTGGCAGGGGCCGAAGCAGGAGCCGTCGTTTGTGGGCCTGAAGAAGGCTTACTACGGGTCGGGGAACGGCGACTGGTCCGTGGTGAGCGAGCGGCCGGTGCGGTCCGGCGATACGATTCTGGTGCATGCCGGTTTGTACCGGGGCGACCGGATGAGGTACTCCGAGCCGACGGGCCTGGATTTTGACGGCACCTATCATCTGACGGCGAAGGGTACGGCGCAGCGCCCGATTGTGATCCGGGCCGCGGGCGACGGGGAGGTGATCTTCGACGGCGACGGGGCCTTTACGCTCTTTGACGTGATGGCGGCCGACCACCACATCTTCGAAGGCCTGACGATTCGCAACGCGGGGATCGCGTTTCAAGGTGGCATCAAGGACGTAGCCGGGGCGCGGGGGCTGACGATTCGCAACTGCCGGATTGAGGACGTAGGCATTGCGGTCAACGCGCAGTTTGCCGGGTCGCACGACTTTCTGATCTCCGATAACGTGATGCTCGGCCGCGACGACCGGCACCGGCTGCTGGGCTGGTTCAACCCCGGCCTCTACGGCGCCAACACGCTGAAGAGCTACCACGCCGTGAAGCTCTACGGGGCCGGGCACGTGGTGCGGCACAACTACATCGCCTACTTTCACGACGGGATTTCGGTTTGTACCCACGGTTCGCCGGACCCCGACCCGGCGCGGCAGGCTTCGGCGATCGACTTCTACAACAACGACATTCACCTGATGGCCGATGACTTTATTGAGACCGACGGCGGGGTGCACAACATCCGCGTGATGCGGAACCGGGGGGTGAACGCGGCGCAGTGCGGGCTGAGCGCGCAGCCGGTTTACGGGGGGCCGGCGTACTTTATCCGGAACGTGATTTATCACGTGCCGACGGGGTGCGGCTTGAAGTTCAACGTAAAGCCGACGGGGATGGTGCTCTATCACAACACGCTGGTGACCGAGGCGCTACCGGGGGACCTGTTTGCCAATACGCACGCCCGCAATAACCTGTTTCTGGGTACGGGGGCGAACCGGCCCGTGTTCCGGTTTGCGAACGCGACGGCGTATTCGAGCTACGACTATAACGGCTACGGGCTGAACGCGGGGGCGGCGCACCAGTTTGAGTGGCTGTCGCCGGCGGGTGGGGCGGCGGTGGATTATCCGGCGGACCGGGCGGGGACGCAGCGGTTGGCAACGCTCGAAGCGCTGCGCGCGGCCACGGGGCAGGAGGCGCACGGGTTGGCGGTGGACTACGGGATTTTTGAGAGCCTGCGTCCGCCGGACCCGGCGAAGCCGTACGCGGTTTACGAGGCCCGGGAGTTGGACTTCCGGCTGAAGCCGGGGGGGCGGGCGGTGGACGCGGGGGTGGTGCTGCCGGGGGTGAACGACGGGTATGCGGGCAAGGCGCCGGACCTGGGGGCGTACGAGGCCGGGGCGCCCTTGCCGCATTACGGCCCGCGACCGTAGGGCGCGCGGACCGGATGCCGGGTGGTTACATGACGGGGCCGATGCGCCAGGGGACGAACTCCTGGTGGCCGAGGCGCTCGGCGCAGGTTTTCTCGCCGCTGGCGACGCGGAGGATGAAGTCGAAGATCTCCTGGCCGATCTGCTGGACGGTGGCTTCGCCGTCGGCGATGCGGCCGGCGTTGATGTCCATGTTGTCGCGCATGCGGCGGAAGGTGTTCGAGTTGGTGGAGACCTTGACGACGGGGACGGTGGGGAAGCCGATGGCGGAGCCGCGGCCGGTGGTGAAGCAGATGACGTTACAGCCGCCGGCGGCGAGGCCGGAGAGGGAGACGGGATCGTAGCCGGGGGTGTTCATGAAGCCGAAGCCGGGTTCGGTGATGCGTTCGGCGTACTCATAGACCTGGGTGAGGGTGCTGGTGCCACCTTTGGCGACGGCGCCGAGGCTCTTTTCGAGGATGTTGGTGAGGCCGCCCTCTTTGTTGCCGGGCGAGGGGTTGTCGTTGAAGCTCGAGCCCTTGAACTGGTTGAGGTACTCCTTGTAGTCGGCGATCATGCGAAGGAGTTTTTCACCGATGGCGCGGTTGCGGGCGCGTTTGACGAGGAGGTGTTCGGCGCCGATGATTTCGGTGGTTTCGGCGAGGATGCTGGCGGCGCCGATGGCGGCGAGCAGGTCTGAGCAGTGGCCGAGGGCGGGGTTGGCCGTGATGCCGGAGAAGGAGTCCGACCCGCCGCAGTTGAGGCCGAGGGTGATGAGGCTGGCGGGGAGTTCCTTGCGCTCTTCGGCGGCGAGGGCGTCCATTTGCTCATTGATGAACTTGCGGGCGGCTTCGACGGCGCCGCGGGTGCCGCCGGAGTTTTGCAGGGTCATGCCCATGAGGCGGCTGCTGCGGGGGGCGTTGGGTCCGAGGTAGTGGTCGATTTGGTTGACTTCGCAGCCGAGGCCGAGGATGATGGCGGCGCCGACGTTGGGATGGGCGAGGACGCCGGCGAGGGTGCGGCGGAGCTGGTCGGTATCGGGGCCGATGGAGTGGCCGCAGCCTTCGCCGTGGGGGAAGGCGACGATGCCGTCGACGTGGGGGGGCAGGGAGGCGGGGTCGAAGCTGTGGGCGATGAGTTCGGCGGTGTGGGCGGCGCAGTTGGAGGCGGCGACGACGGCGACGTAGTTGCGGGTGCCGGCGCGGCCGTCTTCGCGAGGGTAGCCGAGGAAGGTGGGGATATTGGCGGGGCGGGGCGGGTAGGGGACCTCGGCGGGGGGGAACTCGTAGTTGAAGGTCTGCTCTTCAAACAGCACGTTGTGGGTGTGGATGTGCTGGCCGGGTTCGATCGAAACCTTCGAGCGGCCGATGACCTGGCCGTAGCGGAAGATCCGATCGCCGGCAGGGATGGTCTTGAGGCAGACTTTGTGGCCGGCGGGGATGGAGTCTTTGGTAATGACGGTGACGGCGCCGACGCGGAGTTCGGCGCCGGGGGAGACGGGGACGCGGAGGACGGCGACGTTGTCGGTGGGGTGCAGATGGATCGCGGAGTTTTCCGCGGTAGGCATTTTTTCGATATCGACGAGGCTCATCGGAGTAGGACGGTTTCGGTGGTTTGTTCTTTGATGTGGACTTTGAGGCGGCGGCCGACGGGGTGGACCCACAAGCCGGAGCCGTCGCGGGGGACGGGGATCTGGGCGGGGGAGTTCACGAAGAGGGTGGTGCCGGTATCGACACCGCGCAACAGCTTGCCGACGTGGATGTGCAGGTGGCACTGGGTGCGCACCTTCACCCCATTGTATGCGAGACCCCACTCATCACCCCAGAGCGCTTTGGCTTTGGCGATGGCGGCGGTCCAGAGCTCGGTTCGTTCGGCGGGGGAGAGGTCGGCGAGGGTTTGGATGCCGGTGGTTTTGATGCGGGTGGGGAGGGTGAGGGTGCGGTTGGGCTTGCGGGGGCTCGCGTCTTTGAGATGGAAGACGGTGAGGCCGGGGGGCTGCTTGGCGGCTTCGTTGGTGAGGGAACACTCGCGGGTTTGGAGGGAGGCGGGGTCGGCGGGGTTGCAGGCGCAGGCGCCGGTTTCGGCGGGTAGGGTGACGGCGAGGGGGAGGGTGAGGAGCAGGAGTAGGCCCGGTTGGCGCATTGGGGTCATTATACTGACATGTAGTGCGATATCTACGGGTGGCTGCGCTTTTGGCGGCTTTGGTGCTGTTGTTTCCGGCGTTTCCGGGTGCGTTTGGGCTGTTTGGTCCGGATGAGCCGCGGTATGCTTCGATTGCCCGGGAGATGGCGCGGAGCGGGGACTGGGTGACGCCAGTGCTTGATGGGCGGCCGTGGCTTGAGAAGCCGTCGCTGCTGTATTGGATGGGGGCGGTGGGGTTCAAGCTGGGCCTGGGGCCGGAGGCGGCGGTACGGGTGCCGCTGGGGCTGCTGAGCGCGGGGTTTGTGATCTGGTTCGGGTGGATGGTGGGGAGTTGGCGGCGGGCGGCGATGCTGGCAACGTGCGCGGGTTGGATTGGCTACTCGAACATCGCGGTGACGGATGTGCCGCTGGCGGTTTGTTTTTCGGCCGGGATGGTGCTGGCGCTGCGGTGGGTGGAGACGGGGCGGGGGGCGTGGTGGGTGGGGGCGTGCTTTGGGGCGGCGATGCTGGCCAAGGGTTTGGTGCCGGTGGTGTTGGCGGCGCCGGTGGGGTGGTTTGCGCGGGAGCGGTGGCGGGAGTGGTGGAAGGTGGTGGTGGCTTCGCTCGTGGTGGCGGCGCCGTGGTATGTGCTGGTGACGCGGGCGCAGGGGTGGGCGTTTATCAACGAGTTTTTTATTGAGCACCATTTCAGCCGGTTTGCGAGTGGGGACCTGCAGCATGTACAGCCGTTCTGGTTTTACGGGCCGATGATGATTGGCCTGCTGCTGCCGTGGACGCCGCTGCTGTGGCGGGGGGAGTGGAAGACGCGGACGTTTTATGCGGCGTGGCTCTTGTTTGGGTTTGTGTTCTTTAGTGTTTCGAGGAATAAGCTGCCGGGGTATCTGATGCCGCTGCTGCCGGCGGCGGTGATGGTGATGCGGGTGCCGGGGCCGCGGTATTTGGCGGGGGCGGCGGGGGTGATGCTGGCGGTGGTGGCGGGGGCGAAGCTGGGATATCTGCCGGCGCGGGACGGGAAGTTGACGGGACGGGAGTTGGCGCGGCAGGTGGGTCCGGATAGCTGTGCGAACGGGATTCCGCGGAGCTTGCGGTATGGGGTGCATTACTACGCGGGGAAGGCGCTGGGGGAGTGCTGGGAGATGCCGGGGGCGGTGGCGGTGCCGGCGGAGGTGAAGGCGGCGAAGGGGCTGCAATTGCGGGTGAGCAGCGGGCGGGGGGCGGGGCGGTTGCTGTTTCTGGCGGCGCTGCGGCCGACCGAGGGGGAGTGGGTGGCGCCGGTGGAGGGGGAGCCGAATCTGGTGTGGGTGGGGGCGCGGGACGTGCGGGATTGGGAGGCGGGGGAGACGATTGGGTTTGATCCGAACGAGATTGCGTATCCGGGGCCGTTCTGGGGGGCGGGGAAGGGGATCTGGTACTGGAATCTCGTGTTTGTGAGGGGCGGGAAGGTGGTGGCGCGGAGCGCGACGCGGAAGGAGATAGATTGGGATCCGGCGGTGGACCGGGTGGTGGAGGCGCGGCTCGAAGCGGTGGGGGAGCGGGGGCCGGGGTTCTTTGACCGGTTGGGGACGGCGGATCGGGCGGCAGGGTCGGGGCATGCGGGGTTGCAGGCATGGGAGAGGCTGTGGCGGTATTTGGAGGGGGGCGGGGGCACCGTGGAGGTGACGGCTCCGGCGCCGCTCGACTTCGCGAATTTCTATGGGGTGGACCTGACGCGGCGGCCGCGGCAGATGCTGTTTGATGCCGTGGGTAAGCCGCTGCCGCATCCGTCGGTTCCGGGCTGGACGCTGCGGGAGTGGGCGCTGCAGGATGCGGTGCTCGATCCACACTATGGCCACTGGGCGTCGATGGAGTTCCGGTTTGGGCCGGTGTCGCAGGATGGGTATGAGCGGCCGCTGTTCGAGCGGCGGAACGGAGAGATCGACCCGGTGGTGCTGGAGCACTGGCTCGCCAAGGACCTGGCGCGGCTGTACGTGGAGAAAAAGATCGATGCGCGGGGGATTACGATCCGGCGGCCGGATGATTCGGCGTTGTCGTTCTGCCGGAAGACCGGGGCGCGCTGCATCGTAGACTAGAGACAGTGTCGTTGAAAAAGTTGACAGCGCATGTGAAAGCGGCTGGTTGAGCGAGCAAATTGAGTCCAAAGGTTTTGGACCAGGCGCTGGCGGGGCTACCGCGACAGTTTGATCCACGGGTGCTGATTGGCTTTGAGACGTCGGATGACGCCGGGGTCTTTGAGCTGACGCCGGAGTGTGCGCTGGTGCAGACGGTGGATTTCTTTACGCCGATTGTGGATGATCCGTACACGTTTGGGCAGATTGCGGCGGCGAATTCATTGAGCGATGTGTGGGCGATGGGGGGTGTGCCGGTGACGGCGCTGTCCATTCTGGCGTGGCCGCGGGACGGGGAGATGGACGACCTGCGCGCGGTGCTGCGCGGTGGGGCGGAGAAGATGATCGAGGCCGCCTGTTCGGTGATTGGCGGGCATTCGATTGCGGACGCCGAGCCGAAGTTTGGCTACGCGGTGACCGGGACGGTGCATCCGGCGCGGGTGCTGGCCAACGGCGGGGCGCGGGTGGGCGATGTGCTGGTGTTGACCAAGCGGCTGGGGACGGGGATTGTGTCGACGGCGCTCAAGAAGGGTTTGGCGCGGGAGGCGGATGTGGCGGCGTCGATTGAGTCGATGGTGACGTTGAACCAGGCGGCTTGCGCGGCGATGCGGCAGTGCGAGGTGCATGCCTGCACGGACGTGACGGGCTTCGGGTTGCTGGGGCATGCGCGGGAGATGGCGGCGGCGTCAGCTGGGTGCGGGGCGGGGGTGACGCTGGTGATTGAGAGCGGGCGGCTGCAGTTGCTGCCGGGGGTGGCGGAGTATGCGGCGGCGGGGGCGGTGCCGGGGGGGCTCAAGAGTAACCGGGAGTTTGTGGAGTGTCAGGTGACGGGGTCGGCGGGAGACGTGCTGTATGACCCGCAGACTTCGGGGGGGCTGCTGCTGGCGATGCCGGAGGCGGAGGCGGCGCGGATGGAGGGGTTGTACGCGGGGGCGTACCGGATGGGCCGGGTGGTGGCGCGGCGGGATACGCTATTAGAAGTCGAATGAATCCGATCATTATTGCACTGGACTGTGAAACGGCCGCCGAAGCGCGGGGAATCGTGGACGCTACGGCGGAGGAGATCACCTTTTACAAGGTGGGCCTGGAGTTGTATACCGTAGCCGGGATGGCGTTTGTGGATGAGCTGCTAGGCCGGGGGAAGAAGGTGTTCCTCGACCTGAAGTTTCACGATATTGGGGAGACGGTGAAGCGGGCGGTGCGGCAGGTGGCGCGGAGTGGGGTGAGTTTGTTGACGGTGCATGCCGAGCCGGGGGTGATGCGGGCGGCTGTGGAGGGCCGGGGGGATGCGGGGCTGCGGTTGCTGGGGGTGACGGTGTTGACGAGTATTGCCGAGAGCGATCTGCCGGCGATGGGGTACACGTGTTCGCTCGAAGAGCTGTTTGCGCTGCGGGTGCGGAATGCGATGGAGGCGGGGGTGGACGGGTTGGTTTGTTCGCCGCTCGAGGTGGGGGCGTTGCGGGCGCGGGTGGGGCCGGGGAAGATCCTAGTGACGCCGGGGGTACGGAGCGCGGGGGCGGACGTGGGGGATCAGAAGCGGGTGGCGACACCGATGGCGGCGATGGCGGCGGGGGCGAGCTATCTGGTGGTGGGGCGGCAGGTGACGCGGGCGGCGGATCCGGGGGCGGCGGTGCGGCAAATTCTGCGGGAAATCAACCCATAGAAAAATTTCATAAGAGCGCCCACGCCACCACTTTCGGTGGGTGTTTTTTTCTGTAAAGAGTTGAAAAACAGGAACGAATCAGTACACTGGCCTGATTCGGCAACGATTGGGAAGAGCAAGGGAGCAACTGGCTACCTCTTTGACACCCAGGGAGCTTTTTGCCACACTTCGGAAAATTCGAGCGACACTGCGCGTTGGCTCCGCTCCGGGGCCCTTGAGCGGTGCGCCTTAGGGGAAAGGAATGATACAGCAGAGATGGTTAGTACTCGCGAGTCTGTTTTTGTGTGCGCACGCGAGTCTTTTAGGCCAATCGGTAACTTCGTTGGCTGGAACTGTAACTGATCCGACGGGCGCGGTGGTACCGAATGCGACGGTGGAGTTGGTAAACACGGAAACCAACCAGAAGCGGGAAGGGAAGGCAAACAGCAGCGGGAACTACTCTTTTCCGCAGATTGCTCCGGGCACCTACACCTTGTCGGCGAAGGCCACGGGATTTTCCACGAAGACTGTGAACGCGCTTCGGCTTCTGGTAAACACGCCGGCGACGGTGAACATCGCACTGGAGGTGGGCCAGATGACCGAAACGGTTTCCGTTTCGGCGGAAGCCGTGCAACTGAATACGCAGGACGCCTCGTTGGGAAACAGTTTCGGCACGAAGCCGATTCTGCAGTTGCCATTTGAAGCGCGGAACGTGGCGGGTTTGCTTTCCCTGCAGCCGGGGGTGACCTTTGCCGGGGCGAACGCGCCGAACAGTTACCGGGGCGGGAATGTCAATGGCGGTAAGAATGACCAAGCGAACGTAACGCTCGATGGTGTGGACGTGAATGACCAGCAGGATCGCGACCCTTTCACGAGTGTGCTGCGGGTGACGCTGGACAGTGTGCAGGAGTTCCGCGTGGTGACGACGAATGCCAACGCCGAGTTGGGGCGGTCTTCGGGAGCTCAGATTGCGCTGGTGACCAAGGGAGGGACCAATGAGATGCATGGTTCGACCTACTGGTTTGTGCGAAACCGGGTGACGAACGCCAATTCGTTTTTTAACAACCAGAACGGGGTTCCGCTGGCCAAGCTGAACCGCAACATATACGGTGCTTCGTTGGGAGGGCCGATCAAGAAGAACCGGCTGTTTTTGTTCGGCAACTACGAAGGCCGGAAGGACCTGCGGGAGGATTCGGTTCTGCGTACTGTTCCGACGGCTTCACTGCGGCAGGGTAATGTGCGGTATATCCGGCAGGACGGGTCGATTGCGACGCTGACGCCGGACGATTTACGGACGCGTATCGACCCGTTGGGAATCGGTCCAAGTCAGGCGGCGCTGGCGGTTCTGCAGCGGTACCCCCTACCCAACGATTCCGCGGCGGGAGACGCGATTAATAGCTCCGGATTCCGGTTCAACGCGCCGATCCGGCTGGACTGGCAGACTTACATTGCCAAGCTCGACTATGCGCTGGACGCGGCCGGCAAGCATAATCTGTTGGTCCGCGGCAACCTGCAGGACGACAAAGACACCTCTTCTCCGCAGTTCCCGGGCCAGGCGCCGAACAACACGAACCTATCGAACACGAAGGGCATGGCGATTGGGTTGACGAGTGTGGTGCGGCCGAACATGGTGAACAACTTCCGGTGGGGATTGACGCGGGTTGGGGTGGAGAACACGGGCGTCTCGCTGCTGCCCTTTACGACCTTCCGGACGATTGATTCTCTGAACGGGACCAATCGGCCGTTCATTCGGAAGACGCCTACGCACACGTTTGCCAATGACTTCAGCTGGACGCGCGGTTCGCACGACATCCGGGTGGGCGGGGTGGCGCGTCTGATCCGGAATAGCCGATTCAATTATGGCAACTCGTTCCCCTCGGCCTCGACGAATGCCTCCTGGTTGAC
Organism: Acidobacteriota bacterium; assembly: GCA_026393985.1. GTDB lineage: Bacteria > Acidobacteriota > Terriglobia > Bryobacterales > Bryobacteraceae. The sequence goes on along the minus strand of JAPKZB010000077.1, from coordinate 37,366 downwards.
CGGAAGCGGTAACCAACTGGAAGCGCCGCTGGGGACGGACATCCGGGCGAATGCGCGCGTGGCATACCGGGATGCGGCGATGGCAGTTTTAGGGGTGGTCAGCAACGGGACGGCCAGGTACAACTACAACAAGGACGGTTCGCCGCTGGCTGTCGGGGCGCCGGTGCCGCGGCAGTTTAATGCCGAGGAGTACGAGTTCTATGCCCAGGACACGTGGAAGATGTCACGGGCATTGACCCTGACCTACGGATTGCGTTACTCGTTGATGCCCCCGATTTATGAGGCGAACGGGGTGCAGACGGTGGCTCGGGAATCGCTGTCGACGTTCTTCGATACCCGCGTGGCGCTGGCTGATGTGGGTGCGCCGCAATTTTTGGTTAACCCCGTGACGTTTGTGCTGAAAGAGCAGCCCGGCGGGCGGGACCTGTACCCGTTCCACAAGAAGAACCTGGCGCCGCGCGTGGCCTTGGCGTGGTCTCCGCAGGGGGATAGCGGCCTGTCGAAGTTCTTTTTCGGCGGTCCTGGCAAGACGGCGATTCGCGCGGGCTGGGGCATGTTCTACGACGTGATGGGAGCCGGTTTGATCACCAACTACGATGCCTCGGCGTTGGGTCTGTCGACGAGCCTGCAGAATCCTTCGGCGCAACTGACTCTGGCCACGGCTCCGCGCTTTACCGGGCTGAATTCGATTCCGGCCTCGGTGCTACCCGCGGCACCCCCGGCGGGCTTCCCGCAGGTGGCGCCGAACCTGTTTGCGATTACGAACTCGCTCGATGACCGCCTGGCTCCTCCTTACACGATGAACCTGAACTTCTCGGCAGGCCGTGAGTTCAAGGGCGGCTTCTTCCTGCAGGGCTCTTACGTGGGCCGGCTTTCCCGCCGTTCCCTGACGAGCGAAGATATCGCCATGCCGGTGAACATGAAGGATCCGGCCAGCGGGCAGACCTACTTCCAGGCGGCTACGGCGCTGGCTGTTTTGGCGAATGCGAATACGCCGGTGGCTTCCGTCGGGCGGCTGCCGTTTTGGGAGAACATTTTCCCGGGTGCGGCGACGGCGACGCTGACGGCGACGCAGAGGGCGTACCAGAGCATTTCGAACAATGCTCCGGACTACTCGTATGCGCTGTATGAGATGGACGTGTTGTGCCGCCCGAGCTGCAGCAAGTACGGCCCGTACGCGTTTTATAACCGGCAGTTCAGCTACCTGCGGACCCTGCGTTCGATCGGCTCCGGCAGCTACCACGCGATGCAGTGGACGGCGCGGAAGCGCTTCAGCCAGGGGGATCAACTGGAGTTCAACTACACGTGGTCAAAGTCGATCGACCTGGCATCGCGGCCGGAGAATTCGACCGCGTCGAATGGCGTAATCATCAACGCCTTCGACCGGCGGCAGTTCCGGGCACCGTCCGACTACGATACGCGCCATCAGTGGAATGCGAACTTCGTATACGGTCTGCCGATGGGGAAGGGGCGGAAGCTGCTCGATAAGGGCGGAGCCGTCAATGCGATCGTCGGGGGCTGGCAGTTGAGCGGCTTGTACCGGCAGTCGACCGGGCTGCCGACTTCGGTGGGCAACGGGCGCTTCTGGCCGACCAACTGGAACATCACCGGCAACGCAACGGCGATCCGGACTCCTGTCGTCGGCACCACGCGAAACGCGCCGGCGCCTCCGGGCGGGACCGGGGGGGTGAACCTGTTCCCGAATCCTGCCGACGCGGTGAAGGCGTTTGATTACACGATGCCCGGGCAGGCCGGCGGGAGGAACATCGTGCGGGGTGATGGTAACTTCAACCTGGACTTGAGCCTGGGGAAGAGCTTCAACATGCCCTGGAGCGAGAAGCACACGCTGCAGTTCCGTTGGGAGGTGTTCAACGTGACGAACTCGGTGCGGTTCGACCCGTTTGCTACTTCTGCTGACCTGGGTAATTTGGGTTCGTTTGGTAAGTATACGGATACGCTGACGCTGCCTCGCGTGATGCAGTTTGGGTTGCGGTACGACTTTTAGTCGGATTGGCGGGTTGTGGTCTGGCGCCGGAGCGGCCCCTGGAGTTTCCAGGGTCCACCGCTCCGGCGCTGGTGCGTTAGGGGGGAGTTGTGTAATCTCTTGGTATCGTTGCCGGTGAGCGAGGCGCGGGCGAGCTGTCCGCGTCGGAGCGAACTGGTCAGGAGGGTTACTTTTCATGCGCAGATCGACGTTTCTCTCCGGCGCCCTGCTGGCGCCCACCTGGGCAGGCGCCGCGCAGGCGCCCAGCCAGACCGTTCGCATTGGGGTGATCGGCACCGGGGGACGGGCCCGGCGGCTGATGGCGGGCCTTGATCGCGTGCCCGGCACCCGCATCGCCGGCCTCGCCGATCTGTGGGACCCAGCGCTCGCCGAAGCGGCCAAGCTCTCGCCGACGGGCGTCTATACTACCCACAACTATCAAGAGCTACTGGCCCGGAGGGATATCGACGCCGTCATCATCGGCTCGCCCAATCACTGGCACGCGCAGATGACCATTGACGCCTGCGCCGCGGGCAAAGATGTCTACGTCGAAAAACCATTGACGCATACGATCGCCGAGGGAGCGAAGGTGGTCGAGGCGCAGAACCGCTATCAGCGCATCGTGCAGGTGGGCACACAGCAGCGCAGCATGCCCCACCTGATCAAGGCCCGCGAGATCCTTAAATCCGGACAGTTGGGCACGATCCACAAGGTCCACATGAGCTGGAACCGGAACATGCTTCGGCGGCTCTCGGCGCCGCCGGCCGTGGCGCCGCGCGAGGTCTCCTGGCGGGACTTTGTTGGCCCGTCGGCCACGCGGCAGGAGTTCGATGCCTACCGCTTCCGCAACTGGCGCTGGTTCTGGGATTTTGGCGATGGGATTTTCGGCGATCTGATGGTGCACTGGCTCGATACGGTGAACTGGATGCTGGATCTGCCGATACCCGCGGCGGCGACCGCCATCGGCGACAACGTGCACGCGCAGGGGCAGTGGGAGACGCCCGATACCGTGCAGACGCTACTGCACTACCCGGACCGCAAGCTGCAGATTTACTTTGAAGGCACCTTCATCAATCAGCGCAACGCGGCGATGACGGAGCTGATGGGCACGGAGGGGACGATGTACATTGACCGGGGCCGTTATGAGGTGATCCCCGAACCGAAGCGGGGGCCGCAGGGGCAGCCGCTCGACAATCCGCTGAAGGCGAGCGATTGGATTCTGGGGCAGGGGCCGCGCGGGGCCGATTTTTACCAGGATCCGGATGGCGAGTCGCTGCACCTGGCCGATTGGGTGGAGTGCATCCGGACGCGGCGGCGGCCGGCGTGTCCGGCCGAAGAGGGCGTGTTGTCATCGAACGGATGCCATCTGGCGAATCTGGCGCTGCGCCGGGGGCAGGTGGTGCGGTGGGCGGAGGTGCGGGGATGAGGGCGCGTTGGGGGTTGGCTCTGTTGTGGACGGTGGCGGCGTGGGGCCAGGGGGCGGCGACGCCGCTGTTTGACGGCAAGACGCTCGACGGCTGGGTGGTCGATACGCCGGGGCTGTGGCAGGTGCGCGACGGCATGATCGTGGGCCGGCACGATGGGCTCAAATACAACGACTTTCTGCGCACGCGGAAACACTACAAGGACTTCGAACTGCGGCTAAAGTTCCGGCTGGTAAACGGCGAAGGGAACACGGGGGTGCAGTTCCGGAGCCAGCCGGTGCCGGATTCGCACGAGGTAGCCGGGTATCAGGCCGATATCGGGATGCAGTATTGGGGCTGTCTGTACGATGAGTCGCGGCGCAAGCGGGTGCTGGCGCAGGCGGCGATGGGGAGCCTGGACGGATTGGACAAGACCGGGTGGAACGAGTACGTGATTACGGCGCGGGGGAACCACATTACGCTCGAGCTGAACGGCAAGCGGACGGTGGACTACACCGAGCCGGAGCCGGGCATGGATAGCCCGGGCTTTATCGCGCTGCAGGTGCACAGCGGGCCGCGGATTGAGGTTTGGTTCAAGGATATCGTCCTGCGGGAGTTGCGCTAAGCCGGGCCGTGTCAAAATAGGGAATTGACCCTCATGACTGGCCACGACGTTCGTCAAAAGTTTCTTGATTACTTCGCCGCCCGCGGACATCGCGTGGTGCGCTCCTCCTCGCTGGTTCCCGCCAACGACCCGACGCTGCTGTTTACCAACGCCGGGATGAACCAGTTCAAAGACATCTTTCTGGGCATGGAGAAGCGCGACTATTCGCGCGCGGTCACCTCGCAGAAGTGCGTCCGGGCCGGGGGCAAGCATAACGACCTCGAGAACGTCGGCTACACGCGCCGGCACCATACGTTTTTCGAGATGCTCGGCAACTTTTCCTTTGGCGATTACTTCAAGACCGAGGCGATCGACTTTGCCTGGGAGCTGATCACGAAGGACTATGGCCTCGACAAAGACCGACTCTACGTGACCGTGTTCCGCGAGGACGACGAGGCCGAGGAGCTGTGGCAGAAGGTCACCGGGATTTCGAAGAGCCGGATCTTCCGCCTTGACGAAAAAGACAACTTCTGGCAGATGGGCGATACGGGTCCGTGCGGGCCGTGTTCGGAGATTCACTATGATCTCGGCCCCGATGGCGCGGAGCCGGGCCGCGAAAGCGAAGCGTTTCCGCTGGACGGCGGCGGGCGGTTTGTCGAGATCTGGAATTTGGTTTTCATGCAGTTCGACCGGTCGGCGAGCGGCATCATGAATCCGCTGCCGCGGCCGTCGATTGATACGGGGATGGGCCTTGAGCGGATTGCGGCGATTATGCAGGGCAAGTTCTCCAACTACGACTGCGACCTAATCAGCCCGATCATCGACCATCTTGGCGGATTGATTAAAGTGGACCCGGATCGCGACCCGCGCACCGGGGCCGTGCTGCGCATCAACGCCGACCACGCGCGGGCGGCCGCGTTCCTGATTCATGACGGCGTCGTGCCGTCGAACGAAGGGCGCGGCTACGTGCTGCGCAAGATCATGCGGCGGGCGCTGCGGAACGCGCGCATTCTGGGCGTGCAGGAGACCTACTTCCATAAGCTGACGCAGTTTGTGGCCGAGTTCATGAAGCCGGCTTATCCGGAGCTGCTCGAGAGCGTCGACCGCGTGACGCGGGTGGTGCGGGAGGAGGAGCACCGCTACGCCACCACGTATCAGGTGGCCGAACGGATCTTCGTCGATGAGGCTAAGCGCGCCGTGGGCGGGGTGCTGCCGGGGACGGCGGCGTTCAAGCTCTATGACACCTACGGCCTGGCGATTGATGAGCAGGAGGACATGGCGCGGGAGTTTGGCCTGCAGATTGACAGCGAAGGCTTCGCCGAGGAGATGGAGAAGCAGCGGGAGCGGGCTCGGGCTTCGTGGAAGGGCGCCGAGAAGGCGACCGTGGCGCCGGTTTATGGGCAGATGCAGGCCAAGCTGGGGCGGACGAAGTTTTTGGGTTATGAGCAGCTGACATCGCAGGCGTCGCGGATTGTTGGCATCCTGGTGGACCAGCATCTGGTGGAGACGGTGGACGCGGGTGTGGTGTGTGAGTTGGTGGTGAATGAGACTCCGTTCTACGCCGAAAGCGGCGGCCAGGTGGGCGACCGGGGCGAGTGGCTGTGCAAGGGGGAAGTGGTGGCGACGGTGCAGGGGACCTATCCGGCGGTGCCCGGGTTGAGCGTGCACCGGATTACGACGACGGCGCCGCTGGCGGCGGACATGGTGCTGCAGGGAGCTGTCGCGGAGGGGCTGCGGTCGGCGACGATGCGGAACCATACGGCGACGCACCTGCTGCACGCGGCGCTGCGGCAGGTGCTGGGTTCGCATGTGAAGCAGGCGGGGTCGGTGGTGGACGGCGGGCGGCTGCGGTTTGACTTTGCGCACTATACGGCGATGGACGCCGAGGAGGTGGCGCAGGTGGAGTTCCTGGTGAACCAGGAGATCATGCGGAATACGGCGGTTTCGACGAGCGTGATGGAGCTGGACGATGCGCTGTCGACCGGCGCCATGGCTTTGTTCGGCGAGAAGTACGGCGAGAAGGTGCGCGTGGTGCAGGTGCCGGGCTTCAGCCGGGAGTTGTGCGGCGGCACGCACGTTTCGCGGACGGGCGATATTGGCTTGTGCAAGATCGTCTATGAAGGCTCGATTTCGGCCGGGGTGCGGCGCATTGAGGCGATTACGGGGAACGCGGCGGTGGAGCGCTTCCAGGCGGCGACGAGCTCGCTGCACCGGGTGGCGCAGTTGGTGCACGCCAACGAGCCGGAGCTGGTGGAGCAGGTGGAGAAGCTGGTGGCGCACCAGCGGACACTCGAGAAAGAGCTGCAGCAGTTGAAGCAGCAGATGGCGCAGGCCAAGGCGGGACAGGTGGAGGCGCTGGCTCGCGAGGTAAATGGCGTGAAGGTGCTGGCGGCGCGCGTCGATGGCCTGGATCGCGACCAGATGCGGGCGCTGGCCGATACGCTGCGCAACAAGTGGAAATCAGCCGTAGTGGTGCTGGGCGCAGCGGACGGGGACAACGTGGCGTTGATCAGCGCCGTGACGAAGGACCTGACGGCGAAGGTGCACGCGGGCAAGCTGATTGGTCCGGTGGCGGCGGCGGTGGGCGGCAAGGGCGGCGGGCGTCCGGACCTGGCCGAGGCGGGGGGCAAGGATGCGAGCGCGCTCGATGCGGCGCTTGAGAGTGTCTACGCGGCGGTGGAAGGCGCTTTGTGACCGATGTCGTGATTGTTGGGGCGGGGCCGACGGGCCTCGCCTGCGGCATCGAACTGAAGAAGCGGGGGGTGCGGGCGGTATTGCTCGATAAGGGCTGCGTGGTGAACTCGCTCTATCACTACCCGCAGAACATGGTGTTTTTCACGACGCCGGAGTTGCTCGAGATCGGCGATATTCCGATGACGTCACTGAACGATAAGCCGAACCGCGTGGAGGGTTTGAAGTACTACCGGCGCGTGGCCGACCACTACGAGTTGGACATCCGGCAATATGAGCGCGTCGAACGGATTACGGGTGAGGACGGGGCGTTCGTGACGGTGACCTCGCGCGGGGAGCATCGATCCAAGAAGGTGATTCTGGCGACGGGCTACTACGATATTCCGAACCTGTTGGGGGTACCGGGAGAGGAGCTGCCCAAGTTGATCCACTACTACAAAGAGGCGCACCCGTACTACGATCAGGACGTACTGGTGGTGGGGGCGAAGAACTCGGCGGCGATTGCGGCGCTGGAGTTGTGGTGGACCGGGGCGCGGGTGACGCTGGTGCACCGCGGGGCGGGGATTCATCCGCACGTTAAATATTGGATCAAGCCGAACATTGAGAACCGGTTGAAGAACGGGGAGATCAAGGGCTATTTTTCGTCGCGGGTGACGGCGATCCGGGAGCGGGAGGTGGAGCTGGAGACACCGGAGGGGCCGGTGACGCTGGCCAACGATTTCGTGTTTGCGATGACGGGTTACCGGCCGGACTTCGAGTTTCTGGCCGCGCACGGGATTACGCTGAACGCCGAGACGGGGCGGCCGGCGGTGAATGCGGAGACGTATGAGAGCGCGCGGCCGGGGATGTATCTGGCCGGGGTGGTGGTGGCCGGGGTGCACACGAGCGAGATTTTCATTGAAAATGGCCGTTTTCATGGCGGTGCGATTGCGCAGGACATCGCGGCGAAAGTGGGATGAAAATCGTCCATCTCGACAGCGGACGGCAGATGCGGGGCGGCCAGTGGCAGGTGCTGCAGTTGATTGCCGCGCTGGCCGAGGCGGGCCACGAGCAGGTGCTGGTGGCGCCGCCGGACGGGCCGCTGGCGCGGCAGGTGAAGATCCCGGTGCAGGCGCCGCTGCGCTGGTGGCCGCGGGGGGACATCTATCACGCGCATGACGCGCGGATGCATACGTGGGCGGCGCTGCTGGGCAGGCGGCCGCTGGTGGTGGCGCGGCGGGTGGCGTTTCCGGTGAAGAACCGGTGGAAGTACCGGCTGGCGGATTGTTATATAGCGGTTTCGGAGGCCGTGGCGGGGGAGCTGCGGCGGGCGGGCGTTGCGGAGAGCAGGATCCGGGTGGTGTATGACGGGGTGCCGGAGCTGGTGCGGTCGACGCGGACGGGTCCGGTGATTGCGCCGGCCTCGGAGGATCCGATGAAGGGTACGGATTTGATCCGGGAGTCGGGGGTGGCGTGCCGGTTTTCTGAAGATCTGGTGGGGGATTTGGCGACGGCGTCGGCGATGGTGTACATCACGCGGCAGGAGGGGTTGGGGTCGGCGGCGCTGCTGGCGATGTCGGCGGGGGTGCCGGTGATTGCTTCGCGGGTGGGCGGGTTGCCGGAGATTGTGCGGGATGGGGAGACGGGGGTGCTGGTGGAGAATACGGGCGCGGCGATTCGCGCGGCGGTGGCGCGGGTGGGGGAGATGGGGGCGTTGGGGGAGCGGGGCAGGGAAATGGTGCGCGAGCGGTTTCTGCTGCGGCACATGGCGGATGCTACGCTCAGAGTTTATAAGGAGTTTGCGCGATGATCGAGGCGGTCGCGGCGGGGCTGTTGGGGTTGCTGATCGGCAGTTTTCTGAACGTTTGCATCTACCGGCTCCCGCGGGACCTGACCGTTTGGGCGCCGGCGCGGAGCTTTTGTCCCGCCTGTGAGAAGGCGATTGCGTGGTACGACAATCTGCCGGTTGGCAGCTATCTGTTCCTGCGGGGGCGATGCCGGCATTGCGGTGGTCGGATCCCGGTGCGGTACTTGTTGACCGAAGTGCTTTGTGCTGTAATGTTCTTTGCGAGTTCGTGGTTTTTTGGCTTCAGCCTGTTGGCGTGGAAACTGATGTCGTTTAGTGCAATCAACTTGACGCTGTTTTTTTCGGATTTGGAGGAGCGGATCCTGCCTGACGAGTTCACGCTGGGCGGGGCGCTGGCCGGGTTGGTCTGGGCTTATTTTGTGGCGCTACCGATGGGGCTGACGATGTTGTTTCTGCCGGTTGATACCCCGGCGCGCTGGATTTCGGTGGCGGAGGGTGTGTTTGCCGGCGGTTTGGCTTACGGTACGTTTCGGTTGTTGGGTTGGTCGTACGAGCGATTCCGGGGTAGGGAAGGACTCGGGATGGGCGATATGAAGATGGTGGCGATGTTTGGGGCGTTCCTGGGCCTGATGTCGATGCTTGAAGCGATCCTGATTGGTTCGGTACTGGGTTCGGTATTGGGTTTGCTGTTTATCAAGCTGGGGCGGAAAGACAGCGCGGAGTATGAGTTGCCTTTTGGTTCGTTCCTGGCCGTGGGCGCGGTGGCGGCAGCTTGGGTGGATGCTTTGCGATAGGGATGGATTCATGTTGCGGTACACTGAGAGACTACGTCGATGAAAGCGCTGCTCGAAGCGATGGAACCGAGCCACCCGGATTGGGCCTTGGCGATGGCACTGGACCCTCGCCGGCTGCCCGCCCATATTGCCGTCATCATGGACGGCAATGGCCGATGGGCCGGTAAGCGATTTCTGCCGCGGGTGGCAGGGCATAAGGCGGGCATTTCGCCGGTGCGGGAGACGGTGGAGACGTGCGCGCAGCTGGGTTTGGAGGCGTTGACGCTTTACGCCTTTTCGATGGAGAACTGGAAGCGGCCGGCGTCGGAGGTGGATACGCTGTGGCATCTGCTGCGGTTGTACCTGCGGAACGAGCTGCGGACGTTGGCCGAAAACAATGTCCGGTTGGGGGCGCTTGGGCGGATTGAAGACCTGCCCGGGGTGGTGCAGCAGGAGTTGGCCGCGACGATGCGTGAAACCGAGCGGAATACGGGGTTGCGGCTGAATCTGGCGATCAATTACGGCGGGCGGGTGGAGATTCTTGACGCGGTGAACCGGTTGCTGGCCGATGCCAAAGCGGCGGGTAAGCTGGATGATTTGCGGGTGGATGAGGAGTCGCTGGCGTCGCGGTTGTACACGGCGGGATTGCCGGACCCGGACCTGCTGATTCGGACTTCGGGTGAGCTGCGCGTTTCCAACTTTTTGCTCTGGCAGATTGCCTACACCGAGATCTATGTGACCGAGACGCTGTGGCCGGACTTTCGGCGCGCGGATCTGCTGACGGCGATTCTGCACTACCAGAAGAGGGAACGCCGGTTCGGCGGACTGAGCGCGGCGGCGTCCGAGGATTTGGCGGAAACGGTTTCCAGCCGGTGATGCGCGCCCTCACTTCGGTGGTTCTGATCCCCACCGTGACGTGGCTGATTCTGTTTGCGCCGCAGCCGGTGTTCCAGGCGGCCGTTTCCGTTTTTGCGCTGCTTTGCTGGCACGAGTTTGCGGGTTTGGCGGGGTACTACAACGCCCGGCTGGTGAGTTGGCACGGTTGGATTCCGGGTTTGTTGATCCTGTACGCCGGCCTGAGCGGGACGATGCTGATGACGGTGATCATCCTGGGGGCGCTGGCGGCGGCGCTGCGGAACCGGGAGTTGCGGGAGGGGATTCCGGCGACGGCGTTTTTTGCTTTGGGATTGATTTATGCCTTCGGCGCTTGGCGGGCGGCGGTGGAGTTACGGGTCATCAGTCCGTATTGGGTGCTGTTTGCGAACGCCATTAACTGGGTGGGCGATTCGGCGGCGTATTTTGTGGGCCGGGCGGTGGGTAAGCGGAAGCTGGCGCCGCGAATCAGTCCTGGTAAGTCGGTGGAGGGGGCGGTGGCCTCGGTACTCTTTGCGAGCGCATTCGGGGTACTCTTCGTTGCCTATTTCCTGCCGGGCACGCCGTGGACGGTGGCGTTGGGTGTTTCGGTGGCCGGGAATGTGGCGGGGCAGATTGGGGACCTGGCCGAGTCCGCGCTCAAGCGGGGCGCGGGGGTGAAGGACTCCGGGACGCTGCTGCCGGGTCATGGCGGATGGTTGGACCGGCTCGATTCGAGTCTGTTTTCGATGCCGATCACGCTGTTCGTGCTGACGCTGATCCGCTAGCGCCGTGGCGCTGTCTGTCCAGTTTGAACGCGGGATGGCCGGCGGCGCGGCGATGGGGCAAGCGAGCACCGTGTTGCATCAGGCGACCAGACGGTGCCCGAATCGGCGGTGGGCGCCGATGGGTGTCGCGTCGAAACGGTTCGGATTCACGTGGCCTCTTTCTTGACCCGGTGGTCGACGGCGCCATTGGTGCGGCATTTTGCCGGCCAAGTGGTTTGAAGTCGCGGGTCCGTCTCGCGAGGCGTTCGCAACGGGCGGGCGCTCAGGGAAACTCCCCGCTCCAAGTGGAAATCGCCTTAAAACCCTATTTTTGAAGGACCTATCAGCGGACGCAATGGGGTCGATAAATTTTTCCGTTGGGCTGATTCCCATTTCAATGCTGTTTCCAAGGCTATAATTAAATGACGACGGGGGCCTCACGCCGTTGAAACGGCCTTCCGTACGTCCTACCCGAGGAGTTTGATGTCGAACGAACTGCGCAACTTTTTATCGCTCTCGTATGAAGAGCTGGAAGAGTTGAATCTGCATGCCAAGGAGCAACGCAAGAATCGCGTTCCCGCTCACCAGATTCAAGAAGAGCGTCTGAAGTACCTTACCGACGAGAAGCGCATCAAGGCCGTAACGGTGCTCTTCAGCGACCTGGAAGGCCGCCTGCACATGCTCGACTACGACAAGAAGTTCCTTGTCAAGAGTTGGGATAACATGACTTTCGACGGTTCGTCCATTCGTGGATTTACCGCCCAGCGCGAGAGTGACCTGCGCCTGGCCATGGACTGGGGGGCGTTCTACTGGGCTCCCGCCGATTACTTCGGTTCGGGCAAAGTGCTTGTGTTTGGCGAAGTGATCGACAAGGATGGGTCGCCCTACGGCGCCGACATCCGTGGCATCCTGAAGCAGTTCGCTAACGGTGCATATGACGCAAATGGCTACACGCTGAACGCGGCCAACGAGATTGAAGGCTTCCTGTTCCAGGGCACCGATGCCGAGCGTCGCTACCACGAGACGGGCAAGTTTGAATACGTCAACACCGGTGGCTACTACCACTCCCTGCCCGGTGACCCGCTCCGGACCTTCATCGACAGCAGCGCCGAGGTGCAGCGGGCGATGGGTTTCCAGAACGAAAAGGACCACCCGGAAGTCGCACCCTCGCAGTTTGAAATCAACTACAGCTACGGCGATGTGGTCACCGCCGCCGACCAGATCCAGATCTACAAGCTGATCTGCCGGCAGGTGGCGAACAAGATGGGGATGACCGCCAGCTTCCTGCCCAAGCCCGTGGTGGGCGTCAATGGCAACGGCATGCACACCAACGTGTCGGTGATGAAGAACGGCAAGAACCTGATGTGGGATCCGAAGGGCGAGGAGAAGATCTCGAAGTTCGGCTGGCAGTTCGTCGACCGCATTCTGACGCACGGCAACGATATCTGCCTGGCGTTGAACGCCTCGGTGAACGCGTATCGCCGGCTCGACCCGCACTTTGAAGCTCCGAATCAGATCAAGGCTTCGGCGACCGACCGCGGCTCGATGGTTCGCATCCCGATCGGGAACGAGAAGAGCTCCCGCGTCGAGGTTCGCTCGGTGGGTCCGGACGCCAATCCGTACCTGGTCCTCTACTCGGTCTTCAAGACCGGTCTGGACGGCAACACCGACAAGATCAAGAACCTGCGCAACGCGGATCGTTATCTGCCGGATAACGTCTACACGGCCATTGAGAACTTCCGCGCGGCCGACTGGACTACCCAGTTGCTCGGCAAGGACGTCAAAGACCGCTACGCCGATCTCAAGCAGGCCTCGGCGGACCGTTGCGCCCGGCAGCTTGGCACGTTCGTGAAACCTGCCGAAGTGCAGTTCCACCACGAGGTTTATAATCAATACCTCTGGAACCAGTTCTAAAGACTGGTTTCCAAGTTGTAACAGAACACCCCGGCCGACCCGCATCGGCCGGGGTGTTCTGTTTGGCCAGGGCGTTCTTTGGGGCCGGGGCTAAGGCTGCCGCTGCTTCTTTTGCGCGGCCTTGGGCTCGCCCCGGAACTGGATGGTGACGTTGACCAGCAGTTTCCGGTCGTCGATCTCGAGCTTCGGTTCCATCTGGCCCACGCCGTCGAGCAGGCCTTCGTCGTGGATGCGCTGGATCACGCGGTTCGGGTAGCCGTCGCGGTAGGGTGCACCCTCCTGCAGTCCCCACAGTTTGCGAATGTAGGGTTCGGTGACGATGTCGAGCCCGGTGAAGTAGAACTTACCCATGCGGTACTGCGGCCCCGGCTTCACTTGGACGAAGACGGTGACCTGCTTCTTGGCATCGTCGTAGGTCCGTTTTACCTCCGTGGCGACCTTCATGTAGCCGTTACCGCGCAGCGCCTGTCGCATTTTGCTGACGCCCTCAAAGATCAGGCCGAAGTTGGCCACCTCATCGCGTTTGAACTCGCCCGCGTCGGCCAACTCCTGCGGGGCGCCCTCTACCTTCACATCCGCCAGCGTGTAGGGTTCGCCTTCGACCACGTGCACGACCACGGCAAGACCGTCCACGTCGGCGGCGCGGGTGACTTCAATCCGGGGAAACGCCGCGCGCACCAGACCGCGGATCTCGTACAGAGGCTTGACCTGATTTTCCAGCTGCTCGCGAAAGTTCTCTTCAATGTAAGGCGTGCCAACGGCGATCGACGCCATTTTGATCTGCAGGTCGGCCACCGGGACTGCGTTGTTTCCGGCAAAGGCGACCTGGGCGATCACGGCCCGCGGGTGGTTTGGCCGGAAGACGATGTAGGGATCGCCGGGGCGGTCCCCGTAGACCCGCCCGATGACAGGGATTTTCAGCTGCTCGGACAGCATCTGGGCGTAGCGCCTCAGCACGTTCTCCGTCGCCGGCAGCTTGTCGGCGAACAGCGGATCCTGGCGCAGCAGTTTTTCGAGGACGGATTCCGGGCCCGGCAGCTCCTCGAACTTCCAACTGAAGACGGTTTCGATCTCGGCGACTTCGTAGGTGACGGCGAAGCCGCGCAGATTGGGGCCGGGCTTATAGGAGTAGGCGACGCTGGCGAACACGCCACGGTCGATGAGCCGCTGCTGGGCGGCGTCGAAGTCAGGTTTGTCCACCTGCTGGCCGACGCGGAGCCCGAGGGCGGCGATGACATTGGCCTCCGGCAGGCGCCGGAGGCCGGTGATGCGGATCGCCTCCAGTTCAAAGGTGGCCGCCGGGGCGGGTGCGGCCCCGGGCAGCAGGCAAACGAAAATGGCAAGAAAACAGCGCATGGCTTCAGCGTTTTGGACGGCTCTCTCAAGGGCGATGTTACACTGAAAACAATGGCTTATGATCTGGTAATCATCGGCAGTGGGCCGGGTGGATACTCCGCCGCGGTCCGGGCTGGACAGTACGGTCTGAAGACCGTGATTATTGAAAAGGCTCCGAAGCTGGGGGGGACCTGTCTCCACGTCGGCTGCATCCCGACCAAGGCGTTGCTGCACAGTGCCGAAGTGTGGGACTACTTCATGCACCCCGAAGAGCAGGGGGTGAGCTGCGAGAACCCGCGCCTGAACTACCCGGCGGTGTTGCAGCGCAAGACCACCATCATCAACAAGCACGCCAAGGGCGTCGAGATGTTGATGAAAAAGAACAAAGTGGAGGTGATCTGGGGTTTTGGCAAGATCGTCGGCGCCGGCCAGGTGGACGTGGTGACCAGCGAGGGCACCCGGCGCCTGGAAACCAGGAACATCATGATCGCCACCGGTTCGGAGGCGCGGATGATCCCGGGTCTGACGCCCGATGCCGACCGGATCCTGACCAACATCGAGATTCTGAATCTGACCGCGGTACCCAAGTCACTGGCCATCATCGGCGCGGGCGCCGTGGGTGTTGAGTTTGCCTCGATCTTCAAGCGGTTCGGCGCGGAAGTGACCGTGCTTGAGATGCTGCCGCGGGTGGTGCCGGTCGAGGACGAAGACGTCTCCAGGGAGTTGGAGAAGTACTTCCGCAAGATTGGCATTCGCGTCGAAACCGGCGCCAAGGCCGCCAATATTCAGCGTACCGAACAGGGCGTTTCGCTCGAGGTGACGCTGGCTAACGGCAAGGTGGAGACGCTGCAGGTCGAGAAGTTGCTGGTGGCCGTGGGCCGGAAGCCGAACACGGAATCGATTGGGCTCGAAAACACGAAAGCCGAGCTCGACCGCGGCTTCATCAAAGTAGGTCCCGATCAGCAAACGGCCGAACCGGGCGTCTATGCTATCGGCGACGTGGTGGCCGGGACGCCGCAACTAGCCCATGTCGCTACGGCCGAAGGGTTGATTGCGGTCGCCAAGATCGCCGGCCGGGACTACACCCCCATCAAGCGCAACCGCATTCCGGGCGCTACTTATACCGAACCGGGCATCGGGTCGGTCGGCTTGACCGAGGCGCAGGCCAAGGCGCAGGGCTACGACGTGAAGGTCGGCAAGTTCCCGTTCGTTGGGAACTCGAAGGCCACGATTCTGGGACATCACGAGGGCTTTGTGAAAGTGGTGAGCGATGCCAAGTACGGCGAGATTCTCGGTGTGCACATCATCGGCCCCCACGGCTACGAACTGATTGCCGAAGCCGTCACGGCGATGGAAGCCGAGGCGACCGTGGACACGATGATCAACACCATCCACGCGCACCCCACGCTGTATGAGGCGCTCGGGGAGGCGTTCAACTCCGTCTACGGGCAGGCGATCAACTTCTAAGGCATGCTGGCTCCCGCTGCTCCCCGCACTTGCGATGTCCGCGACCTCGGCGTCATGCGCTGGGGCGCGGCCTACGCGTTGCAGACGGAGTTGGTGGGACAGCGGCAGCGGGGTGAGATCGGCGATCAGTTGCTATTGGTCGAGCATCCCCATGTGGTGACGATGGGCCGCAACGGCCAGGCCGCGCATCTGCTGGCCTCTGCCGAAGTGCTGGCGGCTACCGGCATTGAATACTACGAAACCAATCGGGGTGGCGATGTGACCTATCACGGTCCCGGCCAACTGGTGGGTTATCCGATTGTCCAGTTGAACGAATGGAAGCGCGATGTGCATGCCTATGTGCGCGCGCTCGAAGAGGTGATCATCCGGGTGCTGGCCGATTTCGGCCTTACCGGTGAACGCGTGGCCGGGGCCACGGGCGTGTGGACCGGTGGCGCCAAGATCTGCGCCATCGGCGTGCATCTGAGCCGCTGGGTGTCCTCCCACGGCTTCGCGCTCAACGTGACGACCGACCTTCAATATTTTCAGTACATAGTGCCGTGCGGGCTGACCAAACCGGTAACTTCGCTGCGCCAGTTGGGCGTGGCCGTTTCGATGGATGAAGTGAAGTCCGCCGTGCGCCGGCGATTTGCAGAAGTTTACGAATACCAGTAGGAGACCACCCGAATGATCGACGTAGTGATGCCCCAGATGGGCGAGAGCATTGTCGAAGGAACGCTGACCCGTTGGCTGAAGAAGCCGGGCGATAAGGTCGAGCGCGACGAACCGCTGTTTGAGATCTCCACCGATAAGGTCGACACCGAGATCCCTTCCCCCGCCGCGGGGACGCTGGCGGAGACCCTGTTTGAGGCCGGAGCGGTGATCAGCATTAACACCGTCGTGGCCCGCATCAGCAGCGGTGCCGCCGCCCCGGCGCCCGAACCGGCCCCGGCTCCTGCTCCGCCCCCGGTGGTTGCCCCAGTTGTTGCCCCGGTCGCGGCCGCCGCGCCGCCGCCCCAGCCTGCGGTCCCGGTGGCGGCCCCGGTGGCGGCCCCGGCCTCGGCGGCTGAGCCGGCCGAAGCCGACCTTGGTCTTCTGTCGCCGCTCGTCCGGAAAATCGCCCGCGAAAACAACATTGACCTCGGTCTGGTGAAGGGCACCGGCGCCGGTGGCCGCATCACCAAAGAGGATCTGGAGAACTACCTCGCCGCTTCGAAGGTCGCCGCTGCTCCGGCGCCGGTGGCCGCTCCTGCGCCCGCCCCGGTCGCTGCCGCCGCCCCGCCGCCACCCGCCCGCGCCGAAGCGGCTCGCTACCGCATCGAACCTATGTCAACGATGCGGCAGAAGATCGCTGAGCACATGATCCTGAGCCAGACGACCTCGGCCAACGTCACCACCGTGCACAAGGTGGACATGACCAGCGTCGCCAAACTCCGCGACCGGCAGAAGGACGCCTTCAAGGCGCAGTACGGCTACAGCCTCACCTTCCTGCCCTTCGTGATCGCGGCCACGGCCAAGGCGCTCCGGGAGTTCCCCATCTTCAACTCCTCGATCGACGGCAAGAACATCGTGTACCACAACGAGATCAATATCGGCATCGCGGTGGCGCTCGATGGCGGGTTGATCGTACCCGTCATTCAGCACGCCGACGAGAAGAACGTGGTCGGCCTGCAGCGGGATATCGTTGACCTTGCCGCCCGCGCCCGGTCCAAGAGCCTGAAGCCCGCCGACATCCAGGGTGGCACCTTCAGCGTAACCAACTTCGGCAGCTTCGGCAGCGTGTTCGCCACGCCGATGATCAACCAGCCGAACGTCGCCATTCTGGGCGTCGGTACGGTGGAGAAGCAGCCGGTCGTCATCAACGACGCGATTGCCATTCGCTCCATCTGCTACCTCGCCAACACCTTCGACCATCGCCTGATCGACGGCGCCCTAGCCGATCAGTTTACGGGCCGCGTGAAGCAGCTGCTCGAAAACTGGTCCGACTCGGTCCTGTAGGTCTCGTGATGTTGCTCCGGGGTGCCGCGTTCCTGATCGTTGCGATCGCGAACGCGGCACCGCCGGATTGGCTCCCTCGTTTGGAGCAGGCTGCGGTGCTGGAAACACCGCTCATGCGGGCCGATACGCTATTCTCGGCAGCGGAACTCGTCACGGACGGCCCCACCCGTCTGCGTCTGGTGCAGCAGGGGCTCCTGGCCGCAAGCGCCGCCCGTCTGGAAGAGGCCCGTGGCTTTTACCTGGCCGCCGCTGCCGATCTGCTCGCCGAGGTCGACCCGGTGCTCTCCCAGCGGTACGCGGCCGAAGCCCCCGTTCGCCAAGCGGCCGCCTGGCAAGCCGATTACCGCGGCCGCGCTTTCGGTTTTCTCATCCGCAGGCGGCCGGAGTTGGCCGAAGAGGCCATCCGCGCCGGTGCGTTTCACGTGTCCGCCGCGGCCGAAAAGCCGGAGCTTTTTCCCCTTTTGCTAGCCAACTTTCCGGGCGAACGGGCGCGGCTCGAAGACGTCGAACTCCTGCTGCGGGCGGCAGAAGGCGTGGCGCCGGCGTTGGCGATTGAGGCCGTCACGGCCGCGCTCACTGCGCGGGGCACGCCCGAAGATTATGAGCAGGCCTGGATCGGGGAGGTTCGGCTGGCCGGCGGGATGCGCCAGGCAATGCGCATCCGCATTCTCCAGTTTGTGCGCCAGTTCCTCCCCGACCAGGGTTCGCGGTGGGCGGCGGAGTTCGACGACCTGGCCGGCATGCCCGCCGAACGGCCCGCCATTCGCATCGAACGTACCGAACGGGGCGACCTGGCCGAACGGCTGCTTGCCAAGGGCCCCAACGCCGAGTATCTGGACGCCGTGATGCGGGGCTCCTGCGTGGCCACCGATTTTGCGCGCCACCGGGAGTGCGCCGAGGCGGCGGCACGGGCCGCGGAGGTCTTCTCCCGGCAGAAGGCCCGGCCTGACGAGATGGGGCTACGCAACGCCAGTCTCCGCGCCCGGTGGCTGCTTGAGGAGATCGCGGCGGAGCGTTAGGCGGGCGCGCTAAATCTTTACCGGAGCAGTCCGCGCCGTTTTCACCAGTTTTTCAATTTCCGCCTGCGGCATACTCATCGTCAGGCGTACATTGCGGGCCTTGGTGGTCAACTGCATCGAATCCAACGCCGCAGCCAGGCCAGCCACCTCCGGTTTATCCCGGTTCAACTGCACCATCCCGGCCAGGAAGCGCGCCACGTCGGCCATCGCTGTCGCGTCCTTGTCGCTGCGCACAGCGGCCTCCATGGTGAGATGGAGCATCGTGGCGGCGAACTTCACCCCCATCGATGCCTGCTCCACGCTGCGGAACATGTCGCCCTTCATCATGCCGTTAAGCTGCCCCGGAGCATTTTCCGGCATCTTTTCGGCCAACTGTGCCACGGGCAGCGAGGTTACCATCCAGACGTCGTTTTGGCGGCTCATGTCCTGAGCCTTGGCGTAGGTCGCGGCCGGCAGACCCATGCCCCCCGCCCGGCGCTCAAGCGCCGCCTTGACCGCCGCGGCCTCGCCCGCCACGGCAAGGCTGGCATCGACAAAGGCTACCGCGCCCTTTTCGCCCTTCTTGGCCAGCATTTCGACCCCAGTCACCACCTGCAGCACGGACAGACCGTTCCGCACGAGCGCCGCCCGCAGCCGGGCGCCGTCGAAGTTGCCGCGCACAAGCAGGATCGAGTTCGCCCCCGCGGAGGTGTTGGTATCGACCGAAGCGATGACGACCTCGGTCACATCCCGCGCCGGATCAAATCCGGTCAAAGCCAGGAACCTGACCAGATCCTCGTCCCGCAGATTCATGTTCTTCATGAACAACTGCCCGAACGGGGATGATTTCGCGCGGGCCACGTCCATGCCGGCGATCACCTTCGCCTCCGGCATCACCAGATTCAAAAGGCCGGCATCGGCCCCCAGGGCGGACGAAACCCAAAACAAACCAGCGGCGAGTAAACCACGGAAGATCATATTGCCATTGCTCCTGTTTGCCCTAACGAATCGTAGACGCAAAACGTTCCCGCGGAGTTTCCCGCTACCTCTTTCCGATCGCGTAGAGCGCCTCGCCCGTCCGGATGTACAGCTCGCCGCCTACCGCCACGGGACTCGCCAGCGTATAGCCCTCGACGCGGCTCACCCCCAGAACTTTGAACGCCGGCCCGGCCTGCACCACGGTCGTCACGCCCTCCTCATTGGTGCAATACAGCTTGCCGTCGGCCAGCAGCCAGCCGTCGGTGGTGCGG
>JAPKZB010000077.1:0-17558 GCA_026393985.1 Acidobacteriota bacterium | reverse complement strand
ACGGTCGTCACGCCCTCCTCATTGGTGCAATACAGCTTGCCGTCGGCCAGCAGCGGCGACGAACTGTAGGTGCCCAACTCGACCCGTTGTCCCTCGTAAATCACCTTGCCCGTGGCAATCTCCAGGCAGTTCATGATGCCCTTATCGTTGAGCACGTATAAATACTTGCCGTCGCTGGCCGGCGTCGGTACGTCCGGGCCGAGGTTGTTGGTCCAGATCTCACTTTTGCCCGTCATGTCGCCCTTGCCGCCCGCCCGCAGCGCCAGAAACGGCCGTCCCCGGCTCGCCCCCCAGACGACAATGTCGCCGACTACCACGGCCGACGCAATCGTCCGGTTCGCTGGATTTGCCCCCGGGTTAAACCCGCCGATCCGCCACAACTCCACCCCCGTCGACGGCTCATGGCCCGTCACAATATCGCCGCCCGTGATGATCAGCTGTTTCTTCCCCTGCACGACGGCAAGCTGCGGGGTTGAGTAACTGTCCTTGGACTCCTTCTGCGCCGGCGCCGGGCGCTCGTGGCGCCAGAGTGTCTTGCCGGTCTTCTTGTCGAGCGCCAGGATGTAGGATGGCTTCTCGGTGGTAAAGCCGTGAATCACGTTGAGGTAGAGCCGGTCTCCATCGAGCAGCGGCGAGGAGGCATAGCCGTGGTTGATGCCGATTTCGCCGTAGTCGGCCACCAGGTCCCGCTTCCAGACCTCCTTGCCCGCCGCCGTGTAGCAGCCGATGCGAGCGTGCCCGGTGGTCGTCCAGATGTGTTGGCCGTCGGTAGTCGGCGACGGCGAGGCCGAGTTCTGCTTGCGCCACAGCCGATTGCCGTTGTCGATGGTGACGCGCCACTTCTCGCTGCCGTCCTTTCGCCGCAGCGCGAGCAAAAAAATCTTGTCATTGGTCGGCTCGCCCGCCCGGCGCAGGTTGCGCGTTTCGTAGGTGGCGCTGGCGAATCCCGCCTCGGCCGTGGTCACGTAGATCGTATCGCCCCAAATCACGGGCGTGGCCGCGCTCCAACTCGGCATCTTCGTCTTCCAGCGCAGCCCTTCGGTCTCGCTCCATTGCACGGGCAGGTTCCTGGCCGTGGGCGCGCTGCCATGCTGCGACGGTCCCCGCCACTGCGGCCAGTTCGTATCGGCGCCCATCAGTGCGCCCGCGGTCAACAGGATTAGCCATTTCATGATCCACAGTCTAATACCACTCGCGGGCATACGGGTAAACTAGGGAGAAATGTTCCCGCTCCGTATCGGTCTGCTGCTTGCCTGCTCCCTGGCGTCTGTGTTCGCCCAGCGCCCGCTCACCGGCTCCGCCAAAATTCAGCTTTCGCTCGAACGGCTGCAAACCGTGGGCAACGTGCTCATGATTGCCGCTCACCCCGATGACGAGAACACCGCGCTGCTGGCCTACTTCGCGCGCGGCCGCCATCTGCGCACCGCCTATCTCTCGCTCACGCGCGGGGAGGGCGGCCAGAACCTCATCGGCAGCGAGCAGGGAGAACTGATGGGCGTCATCCGCACCCAGGAGTTGCTCGCCGCCCGGCGTGTCGACGGCGCCGAACAGTTTTTCTCGCGCGCCATCGACTTCGGCTTCTCGAAAACCGCCGCCGAAACGCTCGCGAAGTGGGACCGGGAAAAGGTCCTCGGCGATGTGGTCTACCACATCCGCCGCTTCCAACCGGACGTCATCGTCCTGCGCTTCTCCGGCACCCCGCGCGACGGCCACGGCCAGCACCAGGCCTCCTCTCTCCTCGGCCGCGAAGCCTTCGCCGCCGCCGCCGACCCCGCCCGCTTCCCCGACCAGAAGCTCAAGCCCTGGAAAGCCAAGCGCCTGCTGCTGAACGTGGCCGCCTTCACTCCGCAGATGCAGGCCGAAGCGGAGAAGATGCCGGACAAGATCTCCCTCGACCTCGGCGTTTACGACCCCATTACCGGCCTCTCGTTCGGCGAAGTCGCCGCCATCTCCCGCAGCCAGCATCGCAGCCAGGCCATGGGCGCCCGCGAAGACCGCGGCGCGCAGAAGAACTATTTTATCAATCTCGCCGGCGAACCCGCCGCCGATGATTTGCTGGCCGGGATTGACACTACCTGGGCCCGCGTCCCCGGCAGCGCCGAAACGGCCAAACTCCTCGCCGCCGCCCTGGCCGCCTTCAACCCGCGCCAGCCCCACGCCATTGTGCCCACCCTGCTCGCCGCCCGCCGCGCCATGGCCAAACTGAGCCACCCCGCCGTCTCCGCCCAACTCCGCACCCTCGACGAAACCATCGCCGACTGCCTCGGCCTGTTTGTTGACGCCAGCGCCGACAAGTACTACGCCGTGCCCGGCGCCCCGCTCAACGTCCGCCTCCTCGCCATCAACCGCTCGCCCGTGGCCGTATCCTGGAACAGCGCGACCATCCTCGCGCCGCAGACCATCAACAAGCCGCTTCTCGCGGGCAACAACGAGGTGGTCGCCGCCACTGTCCAGGTGCCCGCCTCGCAGCCCTTCACCCGCCAATATTGGCTCGCCCGACCGCGTCTTGAAACCATGTACGCGATCGACGACCAGACCGTCCTGGCCGACGCCGAGCAACCCGCGGCGCTCTCGGCCCGCTTCCAACTCACCATCGCTGGAGAGCCGCTCGAACTCACCCGCCCCGTCTGGCACCGCTACACCGACCGCATCTACGGCGAACTCACCCGCCCGCTGGTCTTCGCCCCGCCCGCCACGGTCTCGCTCAGCGAGAAGTCGTATCTGCTCGCCACCGCCAAGCCGCGCGAGGTCTCCCTGCAGATCACCGCCATGCAGCCGGGCGCCCGCGGCGTCGCGCGCCTCCGCGCCCCGGCCGGTTGGGTCGTCCAGCCCGCCGAGCAGGCCTTCGCGCTCGCCGATGCCGCCGAACAGACCACCGTCAAGTTTCAGGTCACCCCGCCCGCCCAGGAGTCGACCGCCTCCCTGCAAGCCGCCGTTGCAGTCGGTGGCCGCGAGTTCTCCCTCGCGATGGTGTCGGTCGAATACCCGCACATTCCGCCGCAGGCCGTCTTCAGCGAGGCGACCGCCAAGGCCGTCCGGGTCGACGTGCAAACGCTCTCCCGCAAGGTCGGCTATGTCATGGGCGCGGGCGACGAGGTGCCGCAGGCGCTGCGCCAACTCGGCTGCGAGGTCACGCTGCTCTCGGCGGGCGACCTCGCCACCGGCAACCTCCAGCAGTTCGACGCCATCGTCACCGGCGTCCGCGCCTTCAACACCCGCGCTGACCTCCGCGCCAACATCCAGCGAGTCTACGATTTCGCCGCCGCCGGGGGCACCGTCCTTGTGCAGTACAACGTCGTCGAAGGCGGCTTCTGGGGCGGTAATCCAAAAATCCTCGAAAAGGCCGGACCCTACCCTTTTACCACCGCCAACGAACGCGTCACCGTCGAGGAAGCCCCGGTCGAGTTCCTGGCCACCCATCCGCTGCTGCAGAAGCCCAATCGCATCACCAATAAAGATTTTGAAGGCTGGGTGCAGGAGCGCGGACTTTACTTCGCCTCCCGCTTCGATGACCGCTACACGAGCCTGTTCACCATGAACGATCCCGGCGAAAAACCCTTGCAGGGCGGAACCCTCTATGCTCCGATTGGTAAGGGCGCTTATGTCTTCAGTCCGCTCAGCTGGTTCCGCCAGCTGCCCAACGGGGTCCCGGGCGCCTTCCGTATCTTTGCCAATCTCCTCTCGGCAGGCAAACCATGATCGATGAACCGCCACCTATCCTTGGCACCTGGCCCCGGCTCTACACGGCCGTCCTGCTCTTTCTTGCCATCCTGATTGCACTCTTCTACTGGTTCGGCCAGGTCTGGTCATGAAACTCTTTGACTGGGTTGTGCTCCTCCTCGCGCTCGGGGGAGTAATCTTCTACGGGCTCTGGAAAGCCCGCGGCAGCAATACGACCGACAGCTATCTCCGCGCCGGCCGCACCATGCCCTGGTACGCCATGGCCCTCTCCATCATGGCGACGCAGGCCTCGGCCATTACCTTCATCTCTACCACCGGCCAGGCCTACGTCGACGGCATGCGCTTCGTCCAGTTCTATCTGGGCCTGCCCATCGCCATGGTCATTCTCAGCGTCACCGCCGTTCCCGTGTTCCATCGGGCCAATGTCTATACGGCCTACGAGTATCTCGAACAGCGCTTCGACAGCAAAGTCCGCCTGCTCGTCAGTATTCTCTTTCTCATTCAGCGCGGGCTGGCTGTGGGCCTCGCCCTGTCGGCGCCCGCCATCGTGCTGACGGTCATCCTCGGCTGGTCGGCCGAAGCCACCACCATCGTCATGGGCGTTACCGTCGTGCTCTATACCGCCCTCGGCGGCGTGAAGGCCATTACCTGGACCGACTTCTACCAGATGCTCATCATGATGTTCGGCCTCGGCATCGCGCTCGTTACCGCCATCTGGCTGCTGCCCGCCGATGTTGGGTTTCTCGGGGCCCTCGAAGTCGCCGGCGGGGCAGGGAAGATCAACCCCATCGTAACGGCCTTCTCCTGGAACGATCGCTACAATCTCTGGAGCGGCATCTTCGGCGGCATGTTCCTGGCGCTGTCCTACTTTGGCTGCGACCAGAGCCAGGTGCAGCGCTACCTCACCGGCAGCTCCATCACCCAGAGCCGGCTTAGCCTCCTGTTCAACGGACTGGCCAAGCTACCCATGCAGTTCGTGATCCTGCTCACCGGCTGCGTCGTCTTTGCGTTCTTTACTTACACCCAGCCGCCGCTGCTGTTTCAGAAACACGCCCAATCGCAGATTGAAAAGGCCGCCGAGTATCCGGAGTTGAAGGCCCGCTACGATGCCGCCTTCGCCAAACGTCGCGCCGCGGCCGGCAATATCGCGCAGGACAAAGCCGCCTACCAGGCCGCGGCCGCCGAGTTCGACGCCGTGCGGAAACAAGGTTCTCAACTCGCCGAACGCGTGCTCGGCGAAAAGGGCTTCAACGACACCAACTACATCTTCCTCAACTTCGTGACCACCTACCTGCCCGCCGGACTCGTCGGCCTGGTCATCGCCGCCATTCTCGCCGCCGCCATGTCCACCATCTCCGGCGAGATCAACTCCCTGGCCACCGTCTCGATCATCGACGTCTACCGCCGCTACGTGAACCAGAACGCCGACGATCGCCACTACCTCTGGGCCGCCCGCATCGCCACCACCTTCTGGGGCATCTACGCCGTCGTCACGGCCCAGTTTGCCCGCAACATGGGCTCGCTCGTCGAAGCCGTCAACCTGCTCGGCTCGCTCTTCTACGGCGGCATTCTGGGCGTCTTCGTGCTGGCCATGTACACGAAGCGGGTCGGTCCCTGGGCCGCCTTCCTGGGCGTCATCGCGGGCGAAACGGCGATCTTCGCGCTGCACTTCAGCGGCATGACGTCGTTTCTCTGGTACAACGTCATTGGCTGCCTGGTGGTGATCGCCGTCGGCCTCGGCCTCTCTTTCGTCGAAAAGAAAAAGCCCGCTTAAACCTGCATCGTGGCCACGTCGACGTGGCTGCGATGCCCCTCCACCACCACGATGCCGCTCTCGGTCACGTGGTAGCGTTTGGCGTCCTGCTCGAGATCGTAGCCGATCGTCGCGCCCTCGGGCACCCGGACGTTCTTGTCGAGAATCGCCCGCTTGATTTTCGCCCGCCGGCCTATGTCGCAGTTGTCGAACACAATCGAGTCTTCAATCATCGCTCCGGCATGAATCCGGCAGCCGCGGCCAATCACGGAGTTTTTCACCGATCCGCCCGAAAGAATCGTCCCTCCGGCGACAATCGAGTCGATGCCCACGCCGCGCCGCCCCTCGTCATCGAAGGTGAACTTCGCCGGCGGATCCTCGTAACCCGCCGTCCGCAGCCGCCATTCGCGGTTGTACAGGTTCAGCGCCGGGTCCACCGACCGCAGGTCCATGTTGGCCTCGTAGTAGGCCTCCAGCGTCCCCACGTCCCGCCAGTAGGACTGCGCTCCCGGCGGGTCGCCCGGAATCCGGTTGGTCTGGAAGTCATAGGCGAACAACTCGCTCCGGCCAACCAGCGAAGGCAGAATGTCGCGCCCGAAGTCGTGCGAAGAGTTCTCGTTTTCGGCGTCGGCGTACAGCTCACGTAACAGCAGGCCGGTCGAAAAAACGTAGTTTCCCATCGAGGCGAAAACCTGGTCAGGCTTGCCCGGAATCGTCGGCGAATTCGGATTCTTTTCATGGAAGCCATGGATGCGGCCGTCCTGGCCGGCTTCGATGACGCCGAACTCGCTGGCATACTGCTTGTCGACCGGAATCGCCGCCACCGTCGCCTGCGCGCGCTTCTGCTCGTGGAACTCAATCATCTCGCGGATGTTCATCCGGTAGATGTGGTCGGCGCCGAAGATCACCACCAGGTGCGGGTCGGCCTGCTCAATCAGATTGATGTTCTGGTAAACGGCATCGGCCGTGCCGCGGTACCACGTCTCTCCGGCCGAACGCATCTGCGCCGGCACCGGAATCACGAAGTGGTTCTTCAAAAGCCCGCTGAACTCCCAGCCGTCGCGGATGTGCTGGAGCAGCGACTGGCTCTTGAACTGGATCAGAACATAGGTCGAATAGACCCCTGAGTTCACCAGATTACTGAGCACGAAATCGATGATTCGGTAGCGGCCGCCAAACGGCACCGCCGGTTTTGCGCGTTCTTTGGTCAGAGGATACAGGCGGGTGCCCTTGCCTCCAGCCAATACAAACGCCAGGACTCGAAGTTGCATGAATTCACGCTCCCGCTGAAGCCGCTCTGCGCCCCAGCCAATTGATCAAAAAAACAACTGCCTCTCTTCTATCGAACCACGTCCGGCGAGCGCAAGTTTTGCCCCGCCCGCGCGGCGTTACACTGATCTCGAAATGAGCCTCTCCTGGGTCCGTAGCTTCTGCCGCCAACTGCCGGGCGCCACTGAAGAAATGAAGTGGGAAAAACTGGCTTTCTGTATCGACGGAAAAATCTTCGCCATCCTCAGCCTCGAACCCGATGACGTCATGCTCTGTTTCAAGTGCCCGCCAGAGGCCTTTGGCGAACTCACTGAACTGCCCGGCATCATCCAGGCCCCCTACTTCGCCCGCCGCGAGTGGGTCGCGCTGGAACCCACCGCCGCCCTCCCCCGTAATCTACTCGCACCACTCCTGCGCACCTCCTACGAACTCGTCCTCGCCAAACTGCCCCGTTACCGGCAAGCCCAGCTCCGCGGCGCCACCGCTTCGCCAACCGCCGAGTAATAATAGAGGGTTACTATGCGACTCGCCGTCATCGGACTCGGATTTATGGGCAGCACCCACCTCAAGGCGCTGCAGAACCTCCCAGGCGTGGAACTCGCCGCCGTCGTCAGCAACGACCCCAAGAAGCTCGCCGGCGATCTCAGCGCCATCCAGGGCAACCTCGGCGGGCCCGGCGAAGTGCTCGACTTCTCGAACGTCAAACAGTACCGCACCCCCGAAGAGGCCTTCGCCGACCCCACCATCGACGCCGTCGACCTCTGCCTGCCCACCGACCTCCACGCGCCGCTCTCCCTCGCCGCCCTCCGCGCCGGCAAACATGTCCTTGTGGAAAAGCCCATGGCCCTCGACCTCGCCCAGTGCGACGAGATGATCGCCGAAGCCGAAAAAGCCGGCCGCGTGCTCATGACCGCCCAGGTCCTCCGCTTCTTCCCCGCCTACACCGCCCTCCGCGCGCAACTCGCAACCGGCCAACTCGGCCAGGTCCGCGCCGCGCTCTTCCGCCGCCGCTGCGCCGCGCCCTTCTGGAGCCAGTGGCTCAAGAACTCCGCCAAGTCCGGCGGCGGCGTCTTCGACCTCCTTATCCACGACATCGACATGTGCCTCCACCTGTTCGGCCTCCCCACCGCCGTCAGCGCCACCGGCTACGAAGACCTCAACGCCGGCATCGACTTTCTCAACGCCACCCTCCACTATCCCGACATCGCCTCCGTGGTCGTCTCGGGCGGCTGGCATCATCCCAAGTCTTATCCTTTCTCGATGGAGTACACGGTCTCGGCCGATGGCGGAACCCTGGACTACTCCACCGACAACCGCCCCCCCACCCTCTACAAGTTCGACGGCGAAAAAGAGACCCTGCCGCTCGATACTGTCGATGGCTACGCGGCCGAAATCCAGTACTTCGCCGAATGCGTCAATGAAGGCAAGCAGCCGCTGGTCTGCTCCCCTCGCGACTCGGCCAATGCCGTGCACCTGACCCACCTCCTACTGGCCTCCCGCGCCGCCGCCGGCGCCCGGCTATCGCTCTAGCTCCGATGTTGGCGAGCTACTTCCGGTTCCTGCTCCGCATCGCGCTCGGCACGCTCCTGGTGCTCGGCGCCGTCGTCGGCATCGGCCTCCTGCTCGATCAGAAACATACCGTCACGCGGGAGACCGCTCTCGCCGCCCCGCCGCTAACCGTCTGGGCCACCATCACCGATTTTTCGAACGCCCCCAACCTCCGCCCCGGCCTCTCCCGCGTCGATGTCCTGCCACCTGTGAACGGCCTGCCCGCCTGGCGCGAAGTTGAGCGCAGCGGCAAAGCCATCTCCTACGCCGTCACCGAAAGCCAGCCGCCCTCCCGCCTCGTTGTGCGCCTCATCGGGGACGACCAGCCCTTCGCCGGCGTCTGGACCTACGAACTCACCCCCGCCGGCTCCGGCACCCGTCTGCGCCTCACCGAGAACGGCGAAATCTACCACCCCGTCTTCCGCTTCGTCTTCCACCTGTTTCTGAACCAGGCGGCCACCATCGAACAGTACCTCGGCGCGCTCGAAGCCAGGCACGGCAAGTCCTAGCCCGCCTCAATCCCCGCCTTCGAGCTCTTTCTGCGTCACCAACTGCAAGGTCACCGTGGCGGTCTCCCCTTCACCTACCTTCACCGTGGTCAACCGACCCTGCACCTTCCGCTGATTCTCCTCATCCATCTCAGCCACCATCTCGGCCGTCTCCAGCGCCAAGGCCCGGTACTCGCCCGGCGCAAGGCCACCCAGCCGAAACCGTCCCTGTTCATCGATCGTCGCCACGACCGGAGCATTCGGCACCGGCCCGTTCAGCCAGACCACTCCCCCCTTCGCCCCCGTCACCTGACCACTCACCGCGGCCGGCTTGGTTCCGAAGAGGATCTCCACCGGCGCTGCCGCCTCCCCCGCCGTCAGATCCAGGCTCATCCGCGGCACCTCCTGGCCGCCCAGCGTAATCGCCTTCAGGTAAGTGCCCGGCGGCGCCGTCACGCTCACCGGCAGGACATCGCGCCCCACCCGCGCCAGCACAAAAGTGCCGTCCACCTTACCGGTAGTCTGCACGATCCCCAATCCAGCCCCACCCAGCATCACCCGCACCTTGGTCCAATCCGCCGGGCTCCCCGTATCGGTCCGCATCTGCCCCTGCACCGTCAGCGGCGCCCCGGCGAACAGCATGAGGTTCTCCACCGGCCCATCGCCCAACTCCACCGTCTTCCGGCCCACCACCACCGGCGCGCCCTGGCCGAACTGCACCACCAGCAGCGTGTACGACCCCGGCGGCAACCCCGCCGTCTCGAACTCGCCATCGCCCCGGACGCGCCCGCCCCCGCCGGCAAACACTCCGCGGCCCATCGACGGCATCCCCGCCCGCCCCGTCGTCACCATCACCTGGTAGCCCTCCCGCCCCCCGCCCGGGACGATCCCCTGCACGCGCCCCCGCATCCGTTGCATTGGCGTCCGCCGCTGCACAATCGTCAAGCCGGTCGCGTCCTGACCGGCCAGCACCACCACCGGCGCCGCGCTGCTCTCTTCCCGCGCCGAAGGGTAATACGTCGCCGGATACCCATACTCCTGCGCACTGCCGGGCGCCAAAAAAGTCCCCTCCCGCCGCGCCACCAAGTAGTACCGCCCCGGCGCCACCCCCGCCAGCCGGAACTCGCCCAGGTCATTGGTGGCCACCCCGGGCGACGGACCCGGCCGCGCCGCCGCCCGGCTGCCGCTTGCCGGAACCAGCGTGACAAACGCCCGTTCTACCGCGTCCCCATCCTCGTCCACTACCCGCCCCGCCACCACGCTCTGCGGGTTCATCCGGAACTCAATCCCGCTCACCGTCTGGCCGGCCTCTACCTTCACGCGGGTCCGGTAAGCCGCCCGCAAAAATCCATTCCGCGTGGCCGAAAGCCGGTACTCGCCCGGCCCGGCCGGAATCCGGAACGCCCCGTCGGCCCCCGTCATCCCCTGCACGGTCCCCCGTTCGGCCGCCAGTGTCACCAGCGCCTTGGCCACCGCCTCGCCCGTCGTTCCGTGCACCACCCGGCCGCTCACGGCCCCCGCCGGCGGCGCCTCCTGCGCACCACCCGTCCCCAGGGCAAACAAAAGGCAAAACAAGCGCCAACTTCCATGTCGCATCTTTATTAGAATACAGGACTTACGTCTGCTTGATCTGATATCATGGGTCAAGTTTTGTAAGGAGCTACCTTTGGCCGACGAACAGAATCCCAATCCGCCAGCCCCCGGCGCGAACAATACGGCTCTTATTCCCGTCAACATCGAAGACGAGATGCGCAAGTCGTATCTCGACTACGCCATGTCCGTCATCATCGGACGCGCGTTGCCCGACGTGCGCGACGGCTTGAAGCCGGTCCATCGCCGCATCCTGTACGGCATGAGTGAACTTGGGCTCAGTTACAACCGGCCCACCCGCAAATCCGCCAAAATCGTCGGCGAAGTCATGGGTAAGTTCCACCCCCACGGCGACAGCGCCATCTACGACGCGCTCGTCCGTATGGCCCAGCCCTTCTCGATGCGCTATCCCCTCGTCGATGGCCAGGGTAACTTCGGTTCGGTCGACGGCGATCCCCCCGCCGCCATGCGGTACACCGAAGCCCGGCTTACCAAAATCGCCGCCACCATGCTCGATGACATCGACAAGGAAACCGTCGATTTCCGAGCCAACTACGACGATAGCGAACACGAGCCCGAAGTCCTTCCCGCCCGCGTACCCAACCTGCTCATCAACGGCAGCTCCGGCATCGCCGTCGGCATGGCGACCAACATCCCGCCCCACAACATTCGCGAGATCATCGACGCCACCATTCTCCTCGTCAACAACCCCGCCACCACCCTCGCCGAACTCCTCCCCATCGTCCCTGGGCCGGACTTTCCCACCGGCGGCTTCATCCTCGGCCGTGCGGGCATCCTCGACGCCTACAGCCGCGGCCGCGGCTCCATCAAAATGCGCGCCAAAGCCGACATTGAAAAGTCGGGCAAGGATCGCGAAGCCATCGTCGTCACCGAACTCCCTTACCAGGTCAACAAAGCCCGCATGATCGAGGCCACCGCCGGCCTCGTCAACGAAAAGAAGATCGAAGGCATCTCGGAAATCCGCGACGAGTCCGACCGCGATGGCATGCGCATCGTCTTCGAACTCAAGCGCGGCGAACAGGCCGACATCGTGCTCAACAATCTGTACAAGCACACGCAGATGCAGACGAACTTCGGCGTCATCATGCTCTCGATCGTCAACGGCCAACCGCGCGAACTCGGCCTCGTCGACATGATCAAGCGGTTTATCGATCACCGCGTCGAAGTCGTCCGCCGGCGTACCAACTACCTGTTGCGCAAAGCCCGCGAGCGCGAACACATCTTGCTCGGCTTTCGCCGCGCCCTGCAGAATCTCGATCAGGTCATTGCCATCATCCGCGCCTCGCGCACCCCGCGCGAAGCCCGCGACGGCCTGATGGCCTTTATCACCCCCGAAGAGGCCGCCGGCTACGCCGCCCTCGTCGACGCCACCGGCCCCCAGTTCACCGAACGCCAAGCCCAAGCCATCATCGAACTCCAACTCCAGCGCCTCACCGGCATGGAGCAGGACAAGATCCTCAAGGAACTCGAAGAGATTCAGCGCATGATTGCCGAATACCTCGAAATCCTCGGCTCGGAGAAGCGCCTGCGCGAAGTCATCACCGGCGAACTCGAAGAGATGCGCAAGGACTTCGGCGACGAACGCCGCACGCAGATCATCGAGGATACCGGCGAAATCCTTCTCGAAGATCTCATTCAGCAGGAAGACGTCGCCATCACCGTCACCCGCGGCGGCTACCTCAAGCGCACCGCCGTCGATACCTACCGCCGGCAGACCCGCGGCGGCAAGGGCCGCATCGGCATGACCACGCGCCAGGAGGATGGCGTCGAGCACCTCATCATCGCCTCAACGCACAACTACCTGCTCATCTTCACCACCAAGGGCCGCCTCTACTGGCTCAAGAACTACGTCATTCCGGACTCCGGCACCGCCTCGAAGGGCAAGCACATCTCCGGTCTGATCAATCTCCAGCCGGACGAAGGCGTCAAAGCCTTCCTGCCGGTCAAGGAGTTTACGGCGGGCAAGTACGTCATCATGGTCACCCGCAACGGCGTCATCAAAAAGTGCGAACTCACCGAGTTCGACAACCCCATGGCGCGCGGCATCATCGCCATCGGCATCGACGACGGCGATGAGCTGATCCAGGCCATGATCTCCGAGGGCAACAACTACGTCTTCTGCGGCACCCGTCAGGGCATGGCCATCCGCTTTGCCGAAAGCGAGGTCCGGCCCATGGGCCGTCCGGCGCGCGGCGTCAAGGCCATGGAACTCGAAGCCGGCGACTACATCGTCGGCGCCGAGGTCACCGAGGCCGAAGGTCTCATGCTCGCCATCTCCGAGAACGGCTACGGCAAGCGCACTCCCATCGAAGACTACCGCCTCACCCACCGCGGCGGCCGCGGCGTCATCAACATGAAGACCACCAACAAAGTGGGCCATGTGATGGCCGTCATGAAGGTGACCGACAACACCGACCTCATGATCATCACCGCCGAAGGCAAGATCATCCGCATCGAGTCCGGCGAAATCCGGCAGGCCGGGCGCTCTACCCAGGGCGTCCGTCTCGTGCGGATGGAAGAGGGCGACCGCGTGGCCGCCGCCTGCAAGGTCCCCGATTCCGGCCCCGAGCCGGATGGCGAACCCGAAGTCCAGTAACATAACCTCATGGCCTCTCTGGTACAACTCGGTTCCCCCTCCATCGATGCCGAGGCGCTGGCGCGGAAGGAGCAGTCGC
The DNA here is from genome assembly GCA_026393985.1 of Acidobacteriota bacterium. Classification (GTDB taxonomy): domain Bacteria; phylum Acidobacteriota; class Terriglobia; order Bryobacterales; family Bryobacteraceae. The sequence continues at coordinate 4,533 of JAPKZB010000077.1, read as the reverse complement.
TGCTTGCCAACCTCCGCGGCCTCGGGCGGGTGATCATCGCCTACTCCGGCGGCACTGATTCGGCCTATTTGGCCTGGGCCGCCGTGCAGACGCTCGGGGACAACGCTGTAGCCATCACCGCCGACTCAGCCTCCATCCCCGCCTCCCACAAGCGCGACGCCGAAGCCTTCGCCCGCCAGTACGGCATCCGTCACGAGTACATCGAAACTTTCGAGTTCGAAAACCCGGACTACGTTCGCAACGATAAGAACCGCTGCTTCCACTGCAAGGACGAACTGTTCACGCGCCTCGACGCCGTCTGCCTCGAACGGGGGATCGAAAACGTTGTCTATGGCGTCAACGTCGACGACCTCGGCGACTGGCGTCCCGGCCAGGGCGCCGCCAAGGCCCACAACGTCAAGGCGCCGCTCGTCGAAGCCGGCCTCACCAAGGCCGAGATTCGCGAACTCTCCCGCCGCGCCGGTCTGCCCACCTGGGACCGCCCGGCCAGCGCCTGTCTCAGCTCCCGCATCCCCTACGGCACGGCCGTCACCAAAGAGGTGATCAAAACCGTCGAGGACGGCGAAGAGGCCATCAAAGCCCTCGGCTTCCGCCAGTACCGCGTCCGCTTCCACGGCAACCTCGTCCGCCTCGAGTTCGCTACCGACGAACTCCCCCGCGCCTTCACCCCGGAGATGGCCCTCCGCTTCAAGGACATCTTCAAACCGCTCGGGTTCCACTACGTCACCATCGATTGCGAAGGCTACCGCCAGGGTGCCATGAACGAAGCGATAGGATTATCCCATGCTTCGTCGCACGCTACTGCTTAGCCCCCTCGCCCCCCTCTCCTTGGTCGCCCAACGGGCCAAAGAACTTCGCATCACGGGCCTCAAAACCGAACTCAAGATCAACCCGCCCCGCGAACCGAACTACGACGCCATCCATAAGCTCGGCGTCGACGCCGGCACCGTAACGCTGCGCCTTGAAACCAACGCCGGCATCACCGGCTTCGCCACCTCCAACTTCGGCATGATCAAGGGTGGACCGCAGGTGGTCCAAACTATCCTTGAACAGGAGCTGCGCCCGCTGCTCGTCGGCGAAGACCCGGCCTTCCCCAAACGCATCCGCGCCAAGCTCTGGCGCGAACTCGAATATCACGGCGTCGGCGGCGTTGTCCATTTCGCCATCTCCGCCGCCGACATCGCCATCTGGGACATCCTCGGCAAACACGCCGGCCTGCCCGTCTGGAAGATGCTCGGCGCCTATCGCGACCGCATGCCCTGCTACTCGATGTGCGGCTGGTACTACGATAACGACGACAATCTCGCCAAGTACAAACGGTCGATTGAACAGGCCCTCAGCCACGGCTACAAGGCCATCAAGATCAAGACCGGCCGCTACACCCTGGCCGACGATGAACGCCGCCTGCGCATCGCCCTCGACCTCTGCCCCCGCGTCATGCTCGACGCCAACCAGGTCTTCAACCGCAACGAAGCCCTCCGCCGCGGCCGCCTCTACCAGCAGATGGGTGCCTTCTGGTACGAAGAGCCTCTCCCGCCGCACGACATGGAAGGCTATACGGAACTGGCCCGCGAACTCGATATCCGCCTCGCCACCGGCGAAAATCTCTACACCAAATACGCCTTTGCCGACCTCATCGCCCGCAAGGGCGCCGACGTCGTCCAGCCCGACAACCGCCGCGCCGGCGGCGTCACCGAATGGCTCGAAATCGCCGCCCTCGCCGACGCCGCCGGCCTCGAACTAGCCAGCCACGGCGGCGGCTCGGCCAACATGAACATGCTCCTCACCATGCCCAATGCCATCTACATGGAGACCGGCGGCCCGCAGAAGAACATGGTCAACGGCGAAATCCTCGCCCCGCAGGCGCCCGGCATGAGTACCGAATCCGCATGAACCGCCGTCAACTCCTCCTGCTGGCTCTGCCGGCCAAAACCACCGGCCTCTCACTCAACGAAGACAACAGCCACTACTTTTACTCGCGCGCCGGCCAGTCGCTCGACCGCGAGAAGGTCGCCAGCTGGGTAGACCAGTACGCCGGCACCCAGGTCCGCGAGTTACTCCTCTCGGCCAACTCCCAGCGCACCAGCTTTGCGAGTAAGGTCTGGGACCCCATCTGGAAAGGCTACGACCCCGCCGGTCCCGACGATCAGCCCCTGTTCCGTTCCACCGCCCCGGCGAGCCGGGCGAGCGTTCGCCGCTGGGTCCACACCGCCTGGGACCTCGCCCAGCGCAACCTCGACCCCTACGCCATCTGGATTGAACGCGCCCGGCAAAAAGGCCTGGCGCCCTGGATCTCGATGCGGATGAACGATCTGCATAACGTCGACGACCCCGACAGCTTCATGCACTCGACCTTCTGGCGCCAGCACCCCGAATATCGCCGCGTCCCCTGGCGCGCCGTCGACTGGCGGGACCGGGCCTTCGATTTCTCCCACCAGGCCGTCCGCGACTACCACTTCGCCCTGCTCGAAGAGTACTGCGCCCGCTACGATTTCGCCGGCCTCGAACTCGATTGGATGCGCTTCGGCTTCCACTTCCGCCCCGGCCACGAAGCCGCCGGCGCCGAAATCCTCACCGATTTCGTCCGCCGCGCCCGCCGTCTGCTCAACACCTGGGAGAAAAAGCGCGGCCACAAAATCGCCCTCGGCGCCCGCGTCCCCTCCCGGCCGGAAACGGCCGTCAAACTCGGCATGGACGGCGCCCGCTGGGCCCGCGAAGGCCTCGTGCAGATGCTGGTCGTGACGCCCTTCTGGGCCAGCATTGAGACGGACATGCCCATCGAACTCTGGCGCCGTCTGGCCGGCGACCAGGTGACGCTCGCCGCTGGTCTCGAACTGCTGCTGCGGCCCTATCACGCCTACCGCCCGCTGCAGTTCAACAACCTCGAAACGGCCCGCGGCGCCGCCGCCTCGCTGCTCTCCCGCGGAGCCGACCGGGTCTACTTATTCAATTACATGGATTCAGAGACCTCGATGCCGGACCATGAAAACTACCCGAATTTACTCCGCGAGTGCGGCAGCCTCACGACGCTCGCCCACAAACCGCGGCGGCATATCGTCACTTACTCGGACACTTACGCCCCGGGCGAAGCGCAGGGCGCCCAGTTGCCCAAGTCGCTCCGCCCCGGCGACTGGGCCAGTTTCCGCGTGCACGTGGGCCCCGGGCTGGCAACCCCCAAGCCGGTCTTCCAGCTCGAAGGCGAACTGGCCGAGATCCGCTTCAACGGCGAGCGCGAACTGCGTCCCGGCGTCAGCGGCTACGTGGTGATCGACGTCCAGGCTCGCGTCGAAACCACGGTCCATTGGGTGGAGATCCAGGGCGCTTAGCCCATCCCGCCTTGTGCGATCCTGGCTGGATGACGATCGAGATTTCCGCCGAAGACGCCCAACTGCTGGAGTTGCTCGTCGCCTCGGGCCGTTACGAATCCATCGCCTCCTGCGTCCCTGCCGCTCTCTCCGGACTCGCCGGCCGGTATGATGAAGCCGCTGCCGCCCACATTGACGAAGGGCTCGGTAAGTTGGATCGGGGAGAGAGCCGGTCGCTCGACGAGGTCCTGCTGGCTCTTGACCGCCGCAAAGCTGCCTGGCGCCAAAACAACGCCGCCTCGTGAGGACCTTTCGTTTCTCGCCCCGGGCCGCATAGGACCTGGCGGCGATGCCGGGTCAGGGTACTCCGCGGCCGGATCTGTCCCGGCGCCCCGTTCGCTTCGTTCCCCTCTACTCCTGGCTAATCGTCTACCGTTCCTCCACGCCGCTTGAGATCGTTGCCGTCATCCACGGACGCCGGGATATCCGCAACGCTCTCCGCAGCCTCTGAGCCCGCTATATGATGGTTCCACCATGTGGTGTTTCCGCCTGCTCCCCCTCCTGTGCCTCTCCCTTCACGCGGAAGTAAGTTTCAACCGCGATATCCGCCCCATCCTCTCCGACACCTGCTTCCGCTGCCATGGCCCCGACCAAAGCTCCCGCATGGCCGGTCTGCGCCTCGATTTGCGAAACGACGCCACCGCGCCCCGCCGCGCCGGCGCCCCCATCGTCCCCGGCGACCCCAAGAACTCCCTCATCATCCAGCGCATCGAAGCCACCGGCCCCAAACTGATGCCGCCGGCCTCGGCCCACAAAACCCTCACCGCCGCCCAGAAGCAGCTCCTCACCCGGTGGGTCGCCGAAGGCGCCCAATACGAAGGCCACTGGGCCTACCAACCCCTCCGCCCCGTCCCGGGCTCGATCGACACATTCATTAACCGCTCTCTGGCCATCGCCAAACTCACCCCCGCTCCCGCAGCCGACCGCGCCACCCTCCTCCGCCGCCTCTATCTCGACCTCACCGGCCTCCCACCCACCCCCGCCGAACTCGCCTCCCGCGAACCCTACGAAGCCATCGTCGACCGCCTCCTCGCCTCCCCTCGCTACGCCGAAAAGCAGACGATGCTCTGGCTCGACGCCGTCCGCTACGCCGATACCTGCGGCTTCCACGGCGACAACGCCTTCCCCGCCTGGCCTTACCGCGACTACGTCCTCCGCTCCTTCCTCG
>JAPKZB010000033.1 GCA_026393985.1 Acidobacteriota bacterium | reverse complement strand
CTCGCTTCGGCCCGGCGGGAGGGGCGGGTTCCCCGCCCGTTGGTGCCGGGCCTGCGCGGCCTGTGCGCTCTTCTTGAATCCGCGCACAACGGACTCGCTTCGGCCCGGCGGGAGGGGCGAGTTCCTCGCCCGGTGCCGGGCCGGCGCGGCCTGTGCGCTCTTCTTGAATCCGCGCACAACGGACTCGCTTCGGCCTGTGCGCTTTTGCGCTACCGGTCGCCCTGCCCGAGGATGGACAGCGGGAAGACTCCGCTGCCGTCTCCCCAGAGCACGCTATCGCCCCACAGGACGCTATCGCCCCACAGGAGGCTGAAGCCGGCGTTGCGGGAGTCGCCCCACACAACGCTGTCGCCCCACAGCACGCTGTCTCCCCAGAGCACCGAACCACCCCACACGTTCCGATTACCCCAGAGCGCCGGGCTGCTCGTCGTGGTAAACACCGAATTGGCCGCATGCCGGACCTGCACGCAGTTCCTACCACCCACCGCACCGCACGTATACGTGGCGGAGGGGGAGAGAGCGATCTTCCCGGCCGGGACGGTGTCCGTATTGTTCAACGCCGCCATCACATCCAGATATCCCGCCCCAATCGTAAACATGTCGCTCTGGATCACCTGCGTCCCGACGGTACTGCTTGCCGGGAAGGACTTCGCAGCGGATTTCATCAGTTTGGCCTTAATCGCATCCGGTGTGATGCTTGGACCAAACTTTTCCACCAGGAGTGCGGCTGCGCCCGACACCATGGGCGCGGCCATGCTGGTGCCGCTGAGTTCCACAACGTCTTTTGCCCCCGCAATGTTGAGAGCGTTGACTGGGAATAACGTTGTCAAGTTACTTTGAAAGTGGATGAAAGATGCGACCCGGTTTCCCGGCGCGACAATGTCCGGTTTTACGATTTTATCGATGGCGGTAGGACCTTTGGAGCTGTAGGACGCCATCACATCGTCGTTCCGCGTGGGAGTAAACATGTCCCGCGTGGCGCCTACGGTGATAACAAACGGGTCGTTGCCGGGGGAGCCAATCGTGCCATAGCCATTGATCGCAACCGGCCTTCCATTCACGGTAATCGTGCTCGTGCGACCGAAGTTGCCCGCCGCCACCACCACCACGATACCCGCCTTCCATGCCCTCTCGACGGCCTGGCAAAGCGGATCCTTCGTGTACGATTCCACCACCCTGCGGCCAAGTGACAGGTTCATTACGCGAATATTGTGCTGATCTTTGAGTGCAATTACCCGATCAATCGCCTGAATCACGCTCGAATCCCTCCCCTTTCCTTCGTGGTCAAGGACTCGCATGCTGATCAGATTCGCTTCTGGAGCGACGCCGATCCAATACTTGTGTATTCTATTTGGCAAGTCGCACTTTTGGTTTCCGGCGATGATCCCGGCCACGTGGGACCCATGCCCGTAGAAATCCTGACGGACATCTACCGGCCTCCTGCCATCGGCCACGACCGCCTGAAAGCTCTCGGCGACAATCACGCGGGACACTCTACATGCATTGTCCGACAGGTCGCTAGACCTCAGGGAACCACCTGGCGCAGAGCTAACGCCGCTGTCTAGTACCGCAACCCCAATCCCGGTACCCCGAAACCCGGCGGTGTGGGCCAGGTTCGCATTAACCGCTGGAATATTGGCATTCGGAGGATTCTTATAAGACAGTTTCCATCCGTCTTGACTCCCAGCCACCTCCCGGTCCGGCGAGATGTACTTTACCTGTCGATCCTGCGCGAGGGTCGCCAGCGCCGAGCCTTTGACCCGCGCTACCACGCCGGGAAACGCACTGAACCGGGTTGCGCGCGCGCTCGAACTCAACGCCCGCGGCAGCGGGACAGTCACCCCGCGCCGCCCGCCGCCCTCGTTTGCCGGCGGCTCCTCCAATTGAATGATGACGTCGACGGTGTCTTCCGGGGCGACTCCCGCCAGGTCCGGCGCCAGTTTGCTCCCCTGCGCCATAAGGACGACGCCGCTCGCCAGGATAGTTAATGCAGCTAATTTCATTTCAGTCACTCCAGGTGGGGAAACGAGAGAGAGTTTCCCAAGTCCAGCGTAAGTTATCGAGTTAGTGGAATCGATAGAGCAGGCGGTTCAATCGTCACGAGCAAATAGCCGTAACCTCCCCCCGGTTAAGGAATAGGTCACTTCCCTCGTAGCGCCCGCTTTCTTAGTTTCGACCACCGGGGACGGCTGGGGCGGGAGGAGGTGTCGGGCGGGAGGTTGCTGCTGGTTTGGGGGATTCCCGATACCATCCCGGTACCGGCGACGCGGGGGAGTGGCCGGTTCCCCGGTATGGCCGGCAGGGAGCCGGCCTGGCGATGGAGAGTGCTTGCTGCCTCTGGCGAGTGAAACGCACGGGGGGGGGACGGGCGTCGGCCAAGCGGTAGACGATGACGAGGCCGGCGGGCGCAAGTTGAGATCCGGTTTTTTTCCGGTCATGGTGGGGACGAGGGCGGGGGGCGGAGCGCGGCGAAGTAGTGGTTTTGGCCTTCGTCTTCGGACTCGGAGAGGAGAGTGAGGCCCAGGGCGGTGAGGTGATGGCGGTAGGCGGGGGCGCCGAGGGATTGGGATTCGAGTCCGGTCATGGCGTCGCGCCAGATGAGTGGCAGGGCGGGTGCGGTGAACAAGAGGCGGCCACCGGGGGCGAGGACGCCGGCGATGCGCGTGAGCAGTTGGCGCTGGTGGGCGGGGGAGAGCAGGAACAGGAGGCCCCAGGCGAGGACGCCATCGAAGGTGCGGCCAAAAAAGGGCGAGTCCTGAACGGCTTCGCAGGCGATGGGGGTGTGGGGGAGGTGGCGCCGGAACGCCTGGACGAAAGAGGGCGCGGCATCGACGCCATAGACGGAAAGGCCTTCGGCGACGAGCAAGGCGGTGAGCGGGAGGCCGGTGCCACAGCCGAGGTCGAGGACGGCGGCCCCGGCGGGGAGGGTGCGGGCCCATTGCCGGACTTCGGGAACGCCAATGCCGATGTCGCGGGCGCTGCCGCGGCGGGCGAGAAACTCGGCGGCAACCTGTTCGTATCCGTTGGACCGGTCAACCATGAGTGATTGTAGCCGGTGGGGGGGAGATTGCCGGGACAGGGCAGCTCCATTTCCAGTGCTTGTAGAAGTAGATTTCGCTCGAGGAGGAGGTTTCGCTGGAGCGGGAAAAGGAGTCCGTTGCGAAGACAGGAGCGCGGCGATGCGGGCGAGCGGCGGGGGCGGGTGTTCTCAGGCGGGCCAGGCGGGCGGGAGGGGGGCTTCGAGACGGATTTCCTCCCGGGTGGGGGGGTGGGGGAAGCGGAGGTGTTGCGCGTGGAGGAGATAGCCGCCGTCGCCGGGGAGGCCGGGGAGATCGGCGCGGACGCGGCCGGCGTTGTCGTAGAGAGGGTCGCCGAGGAGGGGGTGGCCGAGGGAGGCGAGGTGGATGCGGATTTGATGGGGACGGCCGGAGTGGAGGCTGACGGCGAAGGTGGTGGTCTCGGCGGCGCGGGAGAGGACCGTCGCGACGGATTTTGAGGCTTTGCCAGAGGGGCTGGCGGCCCAGACGGAGCCGAGGAGAGGGTGGGGGACGAGGCCGATGGGGGTGAGGATTTCGTAGTGGTCGCGGGGGGCGCGGCCGACGGCGAGGGCGCGGTAAACCTTCTCAATTTGGGGAGTGTTCCAATGGTGGAAAAGCCAGGCGGCGGCGGAGGAGGACTTGGCGAACAGGACGATGCCGGTGGTGGCGCGGCCGAGGCGGTGGACGGGGTGGGCGGCGGGGGTGCGGCGCTGGACCTGGCGGAGGAGGGTGTGCTCGAGATAGCCGCCGCCGGGAAGGGTGGGGAGGCCGCCGGGTTTATCGACGGCCAACAGGTGGTCGTCCTCCCAGAGGACGGCGAAGTGGAGGGGGGCGGCGGGTTCGACCCAGGGCGGGCGGTTCCAGATGAGAGTCTGGCCGGCGGCGAGGGTTTCGGCGCCGGTGGCGGGGGCGCCGTTGAGGGTGACTTCGCCATTTTCGAGTTTTTGCCGCCAGGCGGCGGGGGAAGAGTGGGGATAGAGGGCGGCGAGATGGGCGAGCAGGGGCTGGCCGTGGTAGCGGCTGCTGATGATGGAGGTGTAGGCGTAGCCCTGATTACGCATCTTGTATGAGTGTAGGGGTTTGCGTGTAGGGCGTTGCATGGCGGGGAGGGGGCCGGGGCGATGGTCAGTGTGGACTTTGGCCGTCGATCACATTCCGGAGGTAGAGGACATCGTCGGAGGTAGCGTAGCCCTGGCGTCGGATCTCGTCGACGGTGGCCCGCATGATTTGGCGGCGCAGGGCGCGGGCCTGGTCGGGGGCGCTGGCAAAGGGCGCGCTGCGGCCTAACCAGCGGAGCAGACTGGAGAGTTGGGTGCTGGCGGTCATGGCGGGTTGGAGGGCTTTGCGCAGGTGGGTTTCGTGTTCGGTGTTGAGACGGTGGATGGCGCGGGCAACCTGATTGACGGGATGGCCGGCCATGGGGAGGGGCGCGGGCGGGACTGCGGCGGCGGCGAGCAGTTGCTTGCGGATCACGTACTGAAACGCGGGCTGGAGGTGACGGCGAAAGTGATGGCGGGCGGCGAACTGCATGGCGATGTCGCGGATGACCTGTTCGCCGAGGCCCTGTTCTTCGACGAGGCCGAGGAGGGCGAGGAGGCCGAGCAGTTCGGCGTACCAGGTTTCTCGGCTGGCTAGACCGAAGGTTTCGAGGTCCTCCTGGGTGACCGGCGCCTGCCAGAAGCGGGGCTCTGAGGCGATGTCGTGGGCGGCGACGAGGAAGGAGTCGCGGACGAACTCGCCGGCCCAACCGCCGGCCTCCTGGCGGCCGGGGTAGCCGCGCTCGACATTCTCGACCATGATCTGGGAGAAGCCGGCGGCGAGCGGGTTGGCGCGGCTGTTGTTGGAGTAGGTGCGGAAGATGGACCGGGCGTAGGCCCACTGGGCGTCGGGGGTGCGAGCGCGGAGTTCGGCGAGGTCCTGCGCGGGAAGGGAGAGGGCGGCGAGAAGCCCGAGGGTGAGGAGTGGAAGGGAGCGGCGCATACCGGGATATGACGCCGCCCGGGGCAGGCTAACAGGTCCGGAGAGGATTATTTGGCGACCTGGATGGTGAGGCGGACGGGCGCCGCGCCGCTAGCGTCGAAGGCGGCTTCTTCAAAGCGCGGGGCGCGGGTTTTGTGGCGGACGTTGTTCGAAACGCCCCAGGGTTCGGTGGGCATGCCGAGGAAGTTTTTGTCGGTCTTGCCGTTTTTATTGCGGTCGACGAGGACGGCGACGGCGTAGCGGCCCGGGGGAACGTTGGGGAAGCGGCACTCGGCCGTTCCGGGCTGAGCGGGCTGCTGGACGCGGAGGAAGGCGCCGGTATCGGAGGGGAATTCCGAGCCGGGACGATGGAGGGCACAACGGACATCGCCTTGGGTGTCGAGGAGGCCGGTAATGGTGACAATGAGTAGTAAGGGATTCATGAGTTGACAGTGTCTACTTCGAAAATAGCCGCCTGACTAGACATTGTCAACTCCTTTTTTTGAGGACGGCGCCGGGCTAGGGATTCAGGAGGGTGGCCGCGGAGGCGAAGGGGACTTCGGTGCCGTTGGTAATGGCGAGGTACATGACCTGGAGATCGAGGTTTCCGGTAGGGGCGAGGAAGTGGTAGTCGTCGATGTAGCCTTCGGCGGCGTCGTTCAGCGGGTCGCCATTGGGCCAGAGGAAGACGACGTCGCGGGCGAGGGACTGGCGTTCCCAGTCTTCGAAGTCGACGCGGCCGAGGGAGCCGGAAACGGCGCCATCGGAGTAGATGAGCTTTTTGGGTCCGAGGAAGGGGAGGTTGCTGGAACCTTTCCCGGTGGTGATGGTGGGGTCGCCGTAGTAGAGTTTGTAGCGCTGGCCACCGAGGTGCATGGGGAAGGCGGCCTGGGCGTCGAGGAAGAGCTTCGGGCAGCCGTTGGCGGCGTACTGCACGTTCCATCTGGCGCCATCCCAGACGGCGTAGCCGTGGTTCATGCCGCCGGTGGCGCAGCCGGGGATGCGATCGGTGGTGAAGACGAGGAAGGTTCCGGGGGCGCCGTCCCAGCGCCAGTCGGTTTGGGTGGGGAAGGCGACTTTATGCTGGCGGGCGTTGGGGATGCGGGGGTTGGGGAGGGTGGTATCGCCTTCGACGCCGATGAGGGTGGAGAAGGGGCAGCCGCCGCCGGGGGAGTAGTCGGCGGTGGTGGAGCAGGTGGTGGCGGAGCCGGAGTTGAAGTCCTGGCCGGTGAAGCCGTCGACGCTATCGAGGGAGAAGATGCGGGTTTTGCGGTCGGCGCCCTGGGCTTCAAAGAAGAGGCGGACTTTGCCGTTGGTCATGGGTACGCCCTGGCCGGTGGCGATGGATTCGATGAGGGGGGCGGGCGAGGAGGGGGTGAGGAGTCCGGTGGTGGCGCCGGAGCTGTTGAAGGAGAGATAGCTGGCGGGGTCGGCGGCGGAGGTGGCGGTGGTGGTGAGGGCGGTGGTGAGCGCGCCGCGGGGTGGGGCCATGGGGCCGTAGTAGAGTTGGATGCGGTTGGCGGTGACGGGGCCGGCTTCGGGGCCGAAGCGGGTGGCGCTGATGCGGACGTTGCCATCGCGGACGATGCGGGCGAGGCCGGCGGTGGTGTTGCCGGCGCCGCGGAGCTGCCAGTGCTCGGTGGCGGTGGAGCCGGTGACGGGGCTGGCGGCGCCGCTTTGGCGGCAGGGGGCATCGGCACAGGCTTTGACGGTGATGGCGTAAGGGGTGGCGGCTTTGAGGCCGGAGAGGGTCGTCGAAAGGGAGCGGGCGGTGGTGGAGACGGTGGTGCCCTGGAGGGTTTCGGCGGCGGTGATCTGGTAGTGATCGACGGGGTAGGAGGGGGCGGTCCAGGTGAGAGCGAGTTTGGAGGAGGAACCGAATCGCCGGGCGCCAACGGACTGTTCGGCGACGGCGGAGACGGCGACGCGGGAGGGGGCGGGGAGGGTGGTGGTGTCGGAGGCGGCGGCGGCGCGGGTGGCGACGATGATGGTGTTGCCGGAGGGAGCGGCGGGGACCTGGAAGTTGATCTGGTAGAGGCCGACGAAGCCGGGGGCGAGCCCGGCGAACAGGACCGGGGCGGCTTGGCCGCCGAAGGTGACGGTGACGGCGCCGGAGGGGAGTTGGTTTAGTGGTCCGTTGGCGGCGTTGTCCCCGGCGGGGGTGCCGGCGGGGATGGCGGGGCTGACGTTGCCGAGGCCGGTGAGGAAGAGGATAAGGTAGTCGCCGGGCTGGGCGGGGGCAGCGGCGGTGACCATGGTCCAATCGGAGGCGCGGACGAGGATGGGGTCGCCTTTGCCGTCCATCGAGCGAGTGAAGAGGCGGGGGGCGGCGGGGGTGATGGGGAGGGAGACGGCGGGGCTGAGGCCGGCGGGGGTACGGACGCGGACGGAAACCGTACCACTGAGGCCGAAGGGCATTTGGCCGTTGATCTGGCCGGCGGAGACGAAGAAGAGGGGGATGGGCTGGCCGTTGACTTCGACGGAGGCGCCGGCGAGGGAGGTGGGCAAGGGAGTGGTGGCGGCGCTGTTGGTGGCGGGGGCGAGGTTCGAGCCGAAGATGGCGATGAGGGAGCCGGGGGCGACGGCGGCGGTGTAGTCGGCGGCGTTGACAACGCCACCGGCGGCGATGGTTTGCGCGAGGGCAGGCGCGGCGGCCAGGGAGAGAAGAAGGACGAGAGGACGAAACACGACTCAGTATAGGGCGACCCGCGGGAGGGGGCTACCCGGAATTCGCCGGAGGAAGGGCGGGGGAAAATCCGGTGGCGGGCGGGGGCGGTTAGCGGGGGAAGGGGCGGGGCTGGGGGGCTTCCTGGGCGGCGGGGTTGGCGCGGCGGAGGGCCATGCTTTTTTCGCGGGCGGCTTTGGCACCGGCTTCGTCGCCGAGACGGAAGAGGACCTGAGCGAGGAGGAGAGGGGGCTGGGGGTCGTCCGGGCGGGCGGCGGCGGCGGCGGCGAGTTGGGAGCGGGCGGCGTCCCACTGCTCGAGAGCGATGTGGACGCGGGCGAGGCCGAGGAGCGCGGGGAGGTAGGCGGGGCGGAGGGCGATGGCGCGTGCGAAGAACGGGATGGCGGGGCGGAACTGCTCCTGCTTGAGGTGGATGTCGCCGAGGAGGTACCAGGGTTCTTCGAAGTTGGGCTCGTTTTTGGTGGCGGCTTCGAGCAGGGGGGTGGCTTCGGCAAAGCGGCCCTGGCGGTGGAGGAGGAAGGCGTATTCGAAGCTGAGGCGGGCGTTGGCGGGGAAGCGGGCGGCGGCGTCTTTAGCGAGGGCGGCGGCGGGGGCGAACTCCTGGGCGTCGGCGAGGGCTTTGATGGCGAGGACCCAGGCTTGCTGGTCGTTGGGTTCGAGGGCGAGGACGCGGCGGGCGAGGGCGGCGGCTTCGGCGAAGTAGCGGCCTTCGGTGTATTCGACGCTCATCACCTTCATGAGGCGGAGGTGGTTGGGCTGGAGGGCGAGGGCGGCGCGCCAACTGCGGAGGGCGTCTTCGCGGCGGGATTGGCGCTGGCAGACGACGCCGAGGATGTAATGGGTATTGAAGTCGGCGGGGTTGGCTTTGGCGGCGCGGCGGAGGAGGGGTTCGGCATCGGCGAGGCGGTTGGCGTTGAAGTAGTAGAAGCCGAGGTTGAAGGCGGGGGCGAAGGCTTGGGGGGTGACGGCGAGTTCCTGCTGCCACTGGCGCTCCATGACGGGGCCGGGGGGTTGGAAGAAGAGGGCGAGGAGGAGGAGGAGGGTCATGGGCGGCGGCCGGATCCTTCGACGAGGGTGACGGTTTGGTTGGCGGGGTAGGGGCCGAAGAGTTCGGTTTGGCCGGAGGGCCAGCGGACGGCGATGGAGTCGACTTGTTGGGCGGGGCCGAGACCGAAGTGGAGGCGGCGGTCGTTGACGGAGAGGTAGCTGGACTGGCTGACGACGGCTTCGGTTTGGCCGAGGAGGCGGACGGTGGAGCCGATAGCGGAGCGGTTGGATTGGGTGCCCTGGGGGAGGAGTTTGAGCCAGTTGCCGAGGGGGGCGCCGGAGTTGCGGAGGAGGGTGGGGGGGGCGTCCATGTTCTGGATGAGGACGTCGAGCCGGCCGTCGTTGTCGAAATCGCCGAAAGCGGCGCCGCGGCTGGGGGCGGGGGCGAGGTAGGCGGGGGAGAGGTCTTCGAAGCGGCCGTTGCCGAGGTTGCGGTAGAGGAGGCGGGGGTTGCGGTAGGCGGCGGGGCCGAGTTCGGGGAAGAGGTGGCCGTTGACCTGGAAGACGTCTTTCCAACCGTCGTTATCGAAGTCGACGAGGCCGATGCCCCAGGCGACGTACTGGGGGTTGACGGCGAGGCCGGCGCGGAGGACGACGTCTTCAAAGAGGCCGTTGCCGAGGTTGCGGTAGAGGTTGGGGTAGTCGTTGGCGAAGTTGGTTTTGAGGAGGTCGAGGCGGCCGTCGTTATCGAAGTCGCCGACGGCGGCGCCCATGCCGCTTTGTTCCTGGCCGTGTTCGTTGAAGGCGACGCCGGCTTCGGCGCCAATTTCGGAGAAGGTGCCGTTTTTGTTGTTGCGGAAGAAGAGGCTGGGGGTGGCGTCGCAGGCGACGTAGAGGTCGGTCCAGCCGTCGGCGTTGAGGTCGGCGGCGAGGGTGGTGAAGGCGTAGAAGTCTTTGGCGGCGGCGATGCCGGAGGCTTGGGTGACGTCGGTGAAGGTGCCGTTGCCGAGGTTGCGGTAGAGGAGGGCGCGGCCGTAGGGGAGGCCGCGGGGGCCGCAGAAGACGGGCATGCCTTTCCACTGGCAGTTGGGGGCGGCGCCGGGGAGGGGCGTTTTGGCGGGGTCGAAGTCGAGGTATTGGGCGATGAAGAGGTCGAGGTGGCCGTCGCGGTCGTAGTCGAGGAAGGTGCAGCCGGAGCTCCATTCTTTGCCGGGGCGGGCGAGGCCGGCGGCCTGGGTCGAGTCGGTGAAGACGCCGTTTTTGTTGAGATAGAGGGCGTTGGGGCCCCAGTAGGTGAGGAAGAGATCTTCGTGGCCGTCGTTGTTGACGTCGCCGGAGCAGAGGCCGTTGCCCCAGCCGGAGCGGGTGAGGCCGGCCTGGGCGGTGACGTCGGTGAAGGTGCCGTTTTTGTTGTTGCGGTAGAGGTGGTTGGTGGGGGAGGGGCCTTTGGCGAAGCGGGCGCTATTGAGGAGGAAGATGTCGGGGTAGTTGTCGTTGTTGTAGTCGAAGAAGGCGAGGCCGGCGCCGTTGGCTTCGACGATGTATTTCTTGGTGAGGGGGAGGCCGGAGAGGAAGGGGGCGGTGAGGCCGGCGGGGGCGGAGACGTCGGTGAAACGGACGGGCCAGGGGCGGCCGGAGGGGGGGAGGTTGGGGGCGGGTTCGAGGGAGCGGACGGGGATTCCCTGCCCTGAGGCCGCGAGGGAGAAGGCGGCGAGGGCGAGCAGTGGGCGCATTTCTTTTTTATTTTAGCGAGGTGGGGGGGGAGAGGGGGTGCGGCGAGGCGCATCGGAATGCCGCACGCTGGTGTGCAATGGCGCGGGCCGCGTGGTTAGACGCGGAAGCGCTTGACGGCGTCTTCGTCGAGTTCGACGCCGAGGCCGGGCTTGGTGGGGACTTCGAGGTAGCCGTTGACGGGTTCAAAGGGCGGGGTGATGAGGCTGTGCTGGCGGAGGTAGCTGAGCGTGTCGGAGCCGATGGTGCAGCTGCGGGTGGCGGCGGCGGCATGGATAAACGACATGTCGCGGATGCCGAGTTCGACACCGGAGCCGTGCCAGCAGGGGATGCCGGCCATTTCGGCCACCGAGGCCTGGCGCACGAATTCGCGCATGTTACCGCCGAGGTTGAAGATATCGACGGCATCGGTCTTGATGGCTTCAAAGAGCTGTTCGGGGCCGGTGGGGGTGAGGGCGAGCGGGATGGTCGTGCGCTGGCGAAGCTGGCGGAACCAGTCGAGGCGCTTGGGGAAGGGGTCTTCAATGGTGAGGTTGTACCCTTCGAGGCGCTTGGCGACGGGGAGGAAGCTGGCGAGGTCGGGGTAAGAGGAGTTGAAGTCGACGATGAAGTTGAGATTGGGCGAGGCTTTGGTGACGGCGGCCATCTGTTTTTCGATGGGGTCGCCGAGGCGGGCTTTAAATTTGAGATTGCGGAAGCCTTTGGCGACGGCGGTTTCGCCGACTTTGACGAGATCGTCGAAGGTGCGCTGGGCGGTCCAATAGGAGACGGCGACCTTGCTTTGGAGGCGGCCGCCGAGGAGGGCGCAGACGGGGAGGCCGGAGGATTTGCCCATGAGGTCGAACATGGCGATTTCAAAGCCGTCGGCGGTGGAGGGTTCCGGGAGGTTGTTGTCAAGCTCCTCCATGCGCTTGCCTTTGATGAAATCGGCGTTGCGCTGGGCGGCGGCGGCGGAGACTTCGCGGGCGGTTTCGCCGAGGCCGACCATGCCGTTGTCGGCGTAGAGTTTGATGAGGAACTTGGGGTAGGTGTCGAAGACAACGAGACGCTGGTCGAGGGTGGGTCCGAAGTCGGGGCTGTAGACGACGCCGGGCTTCATGCGGACGACGACCTGGATGAGTTCGACGCGTTCGATTTTGACCGAGGCGGCGCGGGCGGCGGCGCCGAACAGGCTGGCGAGGAAGAGTCTGCGTTGCATGGGCATCAGAATATCAGCCGGAGGCCGAGTTGGGTGAGGCGGGGGTCGCGGGTGGAGGTGATCTGGCCGAAGTTGGCGGCACCGACGGCGGAGGAGACCCCGGCCCACTGGGTGTGGTTGAAGAGGTTGAAGAACTCGGCGCGGAACTGAAGCTGGACGGCGTGGTCGTTGGCGGTGCGGAAGAGTTCGGCTTTTTTGCTGAAGGAGACGTCCCAGTTGGCGAAGCCGGGGGCGCGGACGACGTTGCGGCCGAGGTTGCCGAAGGTGCCGAGGGCGGGGGCGGCGAAGGCGCCGCTGAACCAGCGCTGGAGGGTGCGGTCGAGGTTGATGGAGCCGGAGACATCGGGGCGCTGGCCACCGGTGCCGGTGCCGGCGCGGTCGCCGGGGACGGTGATCGAGAACGGGGTGCCGGATTCAAAGCGGCTGATGCCGGAGACCTGCCAGCCGCCGAAGATCTGCTTCAGGGCGCCTTTGCTGTTGCGGAGCAGGGGGAGTTCGTAGACGTAGCTCACGACGAGGACGTGGGTGCGATCGAAGCCGGACAGGCCGCGTTCCATGCCGTTGGCGGCGTAGGAGTTGAGGGGGGTGGCGACGTTGTCGATGGAGCGGGAGAAGGTGTAGGAGCCCTGGAGGGAGATGCCGCGGGCGAAGCGGCGGGTGGCCGAGGCCTGGAGGCTGTGGTAGACGGACTGGCCGGTGGTTTCGTTGGTGGAGATGGCGGCGAAGCCGGGGAAGGGGCGGGCGGCGTTGACGTTGAGGCGGCCGGCGGCGACATCGGCGGAGGCGACGGGTTGGTTGATGTCGCGGGTGCGGGTGAGGGCGACGCCGCGGGAGCCGACGTAGCTGGCGTCGAGCAGGATATCGCCGGGGAGGGCGCGCTGGAGGCCGAGGGACCACTTCATGTAGTAGGGGATGTTCCAGGGGGAGGCGTAGTTGGTGAGGGCGATGGGGAAGAAGCGGCGTTCGCCCTGGGCGGGGTTCGAGAAAGCGGTGCTGAAGATGGAGGCGCTTTGGTTGAAGGGCCAGTTGTTGCGGGCGCCGGAGACGAGCTGGGCCCAGCGGTCGTGGAACATGCCGAAGCCGCCGCGGAGGACGGTGGCGTTGTTTTTGCCGAGGCCGAGGGAGAAGCCGCCGCGGGGGGCGAAGGTGTTGTAGACGGAGTTGGTCATGGCGTTGCCGAAGGGGGAGTCGGATTTGCCGACGACGACGACGCCGTTGTTGTAGTTCTGGGTGCCGGTGACGATTTGTCCGTTCGCGGGCAGGACGGTGGCGGCGGCGGCGCGGTTGAAGCGGGAGGGGAGGAAGAAGGAGTAGTTGCCGTCGTCGTCCTTTTCGGGTTCGAAGATTTCGTAGCGGACGCCGTAGGTGAGGGTGAGGCGGTTGGTGGCGCGCCACTGGTCCTGGATGTAGAGCGACCAGTTTTCCCAGCGGGAGCGGCCGAAGACGTGATTGGAGTTTTCGGTGTACTGGAAGGCGTTACCGGTGAGGAGGTCGGCGAGGGCGTCGCCGGTGGGCTGGCTGTTGAAGGTGAAGGTGCCGTTGTTGTTGGTGACGCTCTGGTTCTGGGACTTGTTTTCCTTGTCGATGGCGCCGCCGAATTTGATGCTGTGGCGGCCTTTGTTCCAGGAGAAGTTGTCGATGATTTCCCAGGTATAGGAGGTGATGTTCTGGGGCCAGCGGATATCGATGCCGGCGTAGCCCTGGGAGAGGGAGATGGAGGGGATGAGGCCGGCGGCGGCGACCTGGGTATTGAAGACACGGGGGACGCGGAAGGCGGCTTCGCGGGCGCGGGCGGCGTTGGCGGAGGTGGAGATGGCGAGGGAGCCGCCGTAGAAGGAGCCCGTGAGCTGGTTGACCATGTTGGAGTTGACGATCCAGGTGGTGGAGAGGTTGGCGCCGCGGATGACGTGGGATTGTTCGCTGTCGGCGACGTTCTGCATGGGGTTGCCGGCGAAGAGGCCGTAGGGGCTGATGAGGCGGGTGGAGTCGAGGTTGTAGCGGGCAAAGACGGTGAAGTTTTCCTTGGCGTTCCAGTCGAGGCGGGCGAGGCCGGAGCGGTAGTTGGTGCCGTCGGGTTCGGCGGAGGTGAAGTTGAGGGCTCCCTGCTGGAAGTTGGGGCGCTGGTAGTAGGTTCGGATGAGGGCGAGGGCGTTGGGATCGAGGCGGGAGGCGGGGATCTGGCGGTTGGGGAAGAGTTGGGCGGTGAGGGGGTCGCGGATGTCGCGGGTGGCGGAGAAGTTGCCGGCGATTTGGGCGTCGGTGGGGACGATGCTGGTGCGGGCGCCGGTGGTCTGCCAGATGCGGCGGTATTCGTTTGAGAGGAAGAAAAAGAGTTTGTCGCGTTTGATGGCGCCGCCGAGGGTGCCGCCGAAGTTGTTGTAGCGGTTCTTGGGGCGGCGGGCGGCGAAGAAGTTGCGGGCGTCGAGTTTGTCGTTGCGGAAGAATTCGAAGAGGGTACCGTGGAGGTCGTTGGTGCCGGATTTGGTGACGACGTTGACCTGGGCGCCGCCATTGCGGCCGTAGTCGGAGGTGTAGGCGTTGCGTTCGATGCGGACTTCGGCGATGGCGTCAAGGTTGACCATGGCGAGGTTGTTGCCATTAAAGGTGTCGACGTTGCGGCCGCCGTCGAGGGTCCAATTGTTGGCGCTGGTTTGGCTGCCGCCGAAGGAGAAGGGGACACCGGTATTGGAGCCGAAGCCGGGCTGCTGGGCCTGCATGGAGCTGACGCCGGGCTGGAGGGTCATCAGTTGGGTGAAGCTGCGGGTGTTGAGGGCGAGTTCCTGAACCTGGGTGCCGTAGACGGTGGAGCCGATGTTGGCCGAGGCGGTGTCGACCTGGGCGGCGCGGGTTTCGACGCGGACGGTGTCGGAGACGGAGCCGACGGTGAGCTGGGAGTCGACGCGGACGGTTTGCGCGGCGCTGACATCGATGTTGTTGGTTTCGGTTTTCTGGAAGCCGGATTTTTCGAAGGTGAGGGTGTAGGCGCCGGGGGGGACCTGGGGGAGGAGGTAGTTGCCGGAGGCGTCGGTGAGGGTTTCGCGGCGGAAGGCGGGATTGTCGCGGGAGACGCGGACGGTGGCACCGGGGACGGAGGCGCCGGAGGGATCGGTGACGGTGCCGAGGAGGGTGCCGTTGTTGAAGGTCTGGGGGAGGGCAGCGGGGGCGAGAGAAAGAAAGCAGGCCAGAAAAACGCGCATGGAGAATTGTACATTGATCCGGATTTCGCCGGAACGGGTGGTCAGAATGCTGGACGGAATCAGGGTTGGGCGGGGGGCTGCGAGTGGACGCGGAAGGCAGGCGGGGCGTAGCCGGGGGTGCGCTGGGATTCGGGAATGGTGACGGTGTTGCCGTCGCGGACGGCGAGGTAGCCCGGGGACATGATTTCAATGCCGCCCGCGTGAAAGGCGTCCTGGATATTTTTATGTAGTTCGGGGTAAATGGAGGCCATTTGGGCGGCGTGGCGGGTGTAGGCGTTGATTTCGTAGCTGACGTGGAAATCGTTGAGGCTAGTGTGGTGAACGAAGGGGGCGGGGTCGGGGAGGACGCCGGGGGTTTCGAGGGCGGCGTGGATGAGGAGTTCGCGGACGCGGCGCCAGGGGGCGTCGTAGCCGATGGTGACGGTGGTGTTGAGGATGAGGCCGTGGTCCTGGGCGTTGGTGCTGTAGTTGACGATGTGGGCGCCGAGGATGGCGCTATTAGGGACGATGACCTCGACGTTTTTGACGGTGCGGATGCGGGTGACGAGGAGGGACTTTTCGGTGACGTCGCCGACCGAGTCGGCGATGCGGACGCGGTCGCCGACCTGGAAGGGGCGCATATAGGTGAGGATGAGACCGGAGATGACGTTGCCCATGGCGGAACCGGAGCCGAGGGAGACGAGGACGCCAATGAAGATGGAGACGCCGCGGAGGGCGGGGGAATCGCCGCCGGGGAGGTAGGGGAAGACGATGACGAGGGCGAAGAGGATGAGGATAAGGCGGGTGAGGCCGTAGGTGGGCTGGGCCCATTCGCGGTGGAAGCGGGGGATGGTGACGGCGCCGGAGTCGATGGCGCGGGAGAGGGCGGCGGTGATTTTGAGCAGGATGTAGGTGAGGGCGAAGACAACAGCGATGAGGAGGAGGTTGGGGATATAGGCCAGGAGGGCGGCGGCGGCGAGGCGGCCAGTTTGGGAGGCGGCGAGGAGGACGGATTCCGAGACGGTGGCGGTGGCGGGGAACAGACCGAGGACGAAGGAAAGGGAGGCGAGGCCAACGGCGGCGGCGAGGAGGAGGAAGAGCGAGCGGAGCGAGGCGCGGGCGAGAAGCATCAGTTGCCGCTCAAAGGAGCGGAAGAGGCGGGCGAGGCCGTGGGAGTGGCTGGCGAAGCGGTCGGAGGCTTGCTGGAGGCGATCGCGGGTGCGGCGGTAGAGGAGGCGCAGGAGCCAGAGAGCGAGGGCGCCGAGCAGGAGGGCGGCGAGGGAGAGGAGGGAGGCGCGGGTATAGAACTGGAGGGAGCGGGCGGAGCGGTAGCGCTGGACGGCCTGGAGGGCAAGATCGCGGCGTTCGGCGAAGAGCGCGGGGAGTGGGCGGCCGGCGGCGCGGGCATCGGCTTCGGTGACGGCGAAGAGGTAGACGCGATCGACGAGGAGGATGGACTCGCCGGGGGCTTGGATTTCGAGGAGGTCGGCGAGGTCGCGGCGGGGGTCGCCGGCGAGGGCGAGGAGGCTCAAGCGGACGTCTTCGGCGCGCTGGGCGGGGGAGAAGTTAGCGCGGGGTTGGGTGAGGGTCCAGAGGGTGACGCCGTCGAAGAGCACGGGGGAGCCGGGCGGCTGGGCGGTGAGGGCAGCGAGCGAGAGGAGCGCGAGGAGGGGAGAAAGCGAGCGATTCCACATGGGCGATCGGGAGGGACACTGCAGGAGCGATTATACAGAACGGCCCTCGATTGCTTCGCCCGGCGGCTTTCTATATACTCGCAGTCTGAAATCTGTTATGTCACTTCGGTACATCGTCGGAACCCTTTTTTGCATGTGCGCGTATGCGCAGCTTCAGACCGGGACAATCTCGGGGACGGTAAGCGATCCGCAGGGGGCCGTGGTGCCGGGCGTCGCGGTGGAGGCGAGAAACACCGGGACCAACATTACGGCCCGGGCGACGAGCAACGAGCGGGGCTTCTTCACGATGCCGGGGCTGGCCGTGGGTCAGTATGAGATTAATGCGCAGAAGACGGGGTTTAAGCGGGCGGTACGGTCGGGTATTGTGCTGCAGGTGAACCAGAACGCGGAGGTGAGCTTTGCGCTCGAAGTAGGCCAAGTGGCCGAGACGATTGAGGTGACCGGGCAGCAGATTCTGGTGGACACAGGCAGCGCGACGCTTGGGAACGTGATTGAGAACCGGCGGGTGAGTGATTTGCCGCTGAACGGACGGAACGCGCTGGCGTTGACGCTATTGACACCGGGGGTGATTTCGAACGCGGGTCCGACGAACTCGGGGTTTGGCGACCGCGGGATTCAGATTTCTTCGCTGTCGATTAACGGCTCGCCGAGTTCGATGAACGCGCAGATGCTGGACGGGAACAACAACGTGCTGAGCTACGTGGGTGAGGTAGGGATTCCGCCGGCGGTGGACGCGGTGGAGGAATTCAAGGTGCAGAGCGGATCGATGTCGGCCGAGTTTGGATTTACGGCGGGTGGGGCGGTGAATCTGGTGACGAAGTCGGGGACAAACCAGTTCCACGGCACGCTGTACGAATTTTTCCGCAACAACGCGCTCGATGCGCGGAATGCGTTTGCGACGCGGCGGCTGCCGCTGCGCTACAACCAGTACGGCGGATCGATTGGCGGTCCGGCGATCAAGAACCGGACGTTTGGATTTTTCAACTGGGAGGAGTACCGGCTGCGGCAGAGCACGCCGCGGTTTTCGACGGTGCCGATTGAGCCGTGGCGGCGGGGTGATTTTTCGACGCTGGCGAACGCCAACGGGGTATTTACGCAGATTTTCGATCCGGCGACGACGCGGAATAATCCGGCGGGGGCGGGGCTGGTGCGGGATCCGTTTCCGGGCAACGTGGTGCCGCAGGCGCGGTTTGATCCGATTACGCCGAAGATGGTGGGATTCTGGCCGGCGCCGAACCGGACGCCGAGCAATCCGTTCACGCAGGCGCAGAACTTCGGGGATGATTCGTTAAGCGCGGTGAACTGGTCGCAGAAGAGCACGCGCGTCGATCACCGGTTCAACGATGCGCACAGCATTTTTTTCCGCTACACGGACGCGACGCACGCGCCGAAGGCGAACAACATCTACACGGATCCGCGGGTAGGCCAGAATCGCGAAGACAACCAGACCAACCGGAACGCGATGATTTCGGATACTTATACGTTTTCGCCGACGATGATCAACAATTTGCGGGTGGGTCTGATGCGGCAGTCGTTTATCTTCCGGGCGATCAATGCGGGGCCGGACTGGCGGTCGATTTTGTCGCTGCCGGCGAGCTATCCGAACGAGCAGTTGGTGCAGGTGGATTTCGGATTTGGGCCGATTGGAGGCGGCGCGGTGGGCAACCGGGGTTCGCTGAACTGGGACATCCAGAACATGCTGACGAAGGTAGCGGGGAACCACACGGTGAAGATTGGCTACAACCATCGGCTGCTGCAGGGTTCGAACCGGCAGGGCGGGGCGCTGGCGGGGAACTTCAGTTTTGGCGGTTTGACGAACCAGCCGCTGGTGGCGACGAACACAGGCAACAGCATGGCGCAATTTCTGCTCGGCGAGGTGGGCAGTGCGAGTATCGACCGGATTATCGGCAATACATGGCAGGCGGTGGCGATTTCGACCTTTGTGCAGGACGACTGGAAGGTGGGGCGGCGGTTGACGCTGAACCTGGGACTGCGCTGGGACTGGCAGCAGAAGCCGTATGAGCGGAACGACGGGCACATTAACTTTGACCCGAACGGGACGGCGGACGGCTTTCGCGGGGTGACGGTATTTGCGGGCAAGAACGGCCAGCCACGGAGCTTCTACAAGGAAGACTTCAACGATTTCGGGCCGCGCATTGGCTGGGCGTGGGATATTTTTGGCAAGGGCACGACGGTGTTCCGGGGCGGGTACGGGGTGTTTTATCCCTCGATTTTCTACCGCAACTTCCTGGGTGATACGCAGTTATTCTCGACGACGAATACGCAGTACGTAGCGCAGGGGCCGGGACAGCGGGCGCTGCGTTTCCGGGACGGATTCCCGCGGTCTCCGCTGGAGGCGCCGGGGGCGAGCGCGGGCGCGCTGGCGCTGCTGGGCCAGACGGTGGCGATTACCGAGAACGACCCGACGACGCCAATGACGCAGCAGTGGAACGCCGGCTTGCAGCATCAGATTGGCGACTGGGTGTTTGACGTGAGCTACGCGGGCAACAAGGGCAACCATTTCGTGGGCAACGGGTACAACCTGAATCAGCTGGATCCGCAACTGCGGCTGCGGCTGCGGCAGGACCTGTTTACGACGGTGCCGAATCCATTTGCGGGCCGGGTGCCGGGCGGATTGGGCGCGGCGACGATTACGCGGGAGCGTTCGCTGCAGCCATTCCCTTACTACAACGGGGTGAACGTGCGGAATCCGCGGCTGGGCAACTACAACTCGCACCAGTTGCAGGTGAACGTGCGGAAGCGGTTGAAGAACGGGTTGCTGGTGGATGTGGCCTTCACGGGCGGCAAGCGGATTGCGGACAGCGCGATTGTACCGGTGGACTTCGGGCCGATTGAGCAGGTGAACGAGGGGGGATTCCAGGACGGCTTGTTCAACCGGCAGATCAACAAGTCGGTGGATCCGGCGGATGTGTCGCGGCGGCTGGTGATTAACGGGTTGTACGAACTGCCGTTTGGCCGGGGCAAGCGGTTTGACACGGGCAACGGGGTGATGAACCGGATCGTGGGCGGCTGGCAGGTGAACGTGATTGGCGTTTTCCAGACGGGTACACCGCTGACGGTGCGCGGCGCGGCGAACTTCGCGGCGGACCGGCCGAACTCGACGGGTAAGTCGGCCAATCTGCCGGCGGGGGAACGGACGGCGCGGCGGTGGTTTGACACGGCGCAGTTTGTGAATCCGCCGGAGTTTGAGTTTGGCAACGTGAGCCGGGGATTGCCGGATGTGCGGCATCCGGGGACGATCAACGTGGACTCTTCGCTGATCAAGGACACGCAGGTGACCGAGCGGATCCGGCTGCAGTTCCGGGCCGAGGCGTTCAATGTGTTTAACAAAGTGAACCTGGGTCTGGTGAACGACAACTTCAGTCCGGGACCGGACGGGAAGAATGCCGCAGCGTTGTTTGGGGTGATCAACTCGTCGCGGGACGCGCGGATTATGCAGCTGGGTTTGAAGCTGATTTTCTGATCGGGATCTTCCCTGGCAGGGGTGCGGGGAGGGGTCCAGTCGATTTCCTTTCGGCTGCGGCCCCTTCCGCGATTCGGCTCTGGCGAGCGAATTTGTAGAATGGGGTTATGCGCAGCAAGTCCCGTTATATCCGTTGGCAAGATGGGGAGATGTGGCTTGGTTATTTTGAGCAGTTCCCCGATTCCGTTACGAAAGGGGATTCGCGCAGCGACCTCGAAGAGAATCTTCGTGACCTCTACCGGGATTTGACGAGTGGTGAGATTCCTGGCATGCGCCGTGTTGGCGAGCCTGCGATGGAATGAAACGCGCCGAACTAGTCCGAAAGCTGGAGCAGGCTGGGCGGGCACTTATCCGGCACGGCGGCAGACACGATTGGTACCCGCGTCCAGAAACGGGTTCACCACAATGATGGTGGAGAAATCGCCCTTGGCGTCCAATTCAGGGTAGGCATCGAGTGAAGACGATATTCCACGTCGACATGGACGCCTTCTTTGTTTCGGTCGAGGAGTTGTACGACCCGTCGCTGCGCGGCAAGCCGGTGGTGGTAGGCGGGTCGTCCGAGCAGCGGGGGGTGGTATCGGCGGCTTCGTACGCGGCGCGGAAGTTTGGGGTGCATTCGGCGATGCCGCTGCGGACGGCGCATCAGCTGTGTCCGCAGGCGATTTTTGTGGAGGGCCATCCGGACCGGTACCGGAAGTATTCGAACCTGGTGCGGGAGGTGCTCGGGCAGTTTACGCCGCAGGTGGAGATGGCGTCGATTGACGAAGCCTATCTCGACATGACCGGGACCGAACGACTGCACGGGCCGCCGCTGCTGGCGGCGCATAAGCTGCACAACGCCATTAGAGAAGCCACGGGGTTGAACAATTCGATTGGCGCCGGGACGTCGCGGCTGCTCGCGAAGATCTGTTCCGACCAGGCCAAGCCGCACGGGATTGTGTGGATTCCGCCGGGGGCGGAGGCGGCGTTTCTGGCCCCACTGGCGGTGCGGAAGATTCCCGGGGTAGGCAAGGTGACCGAGCAGAAGCTGCACCGGCTGGGGATCCGGCAGGTGGGCGACCTGGCGGCGCTCGATGCGAAGTTTCTCGCCGAGCATCTGGGCGAGTGGGGGCTGGCGCTGGCGGGCAAGAGCCAGGGGCTGGACGCCGGGGGTTGGTTTCAGGGCGAGATCGGGGCGGAGCAGAACCCGAAGTCGATCAGCCATGAGCATACGTTTTCCGTGGATACGGCGGAGGCCGAGGCGCTCGAGGCGGCGCTGGCGCATTTGAGCGAGAAGGTGGGGCGGCGGCTGCGGGAGCAGGGGCTGTGGGCGCGGACGATTCAACTGAAGCTGCGGTACAGCGATTTTTCCACCTTCACGCGGGCGCTGACGCTGGGTCATGCCACCCAGATCGATACGGAGATTTATCAAACGGCCCGGGAGCTGCTGCGGAAGAACCGGCGGGCGGGGGCGGCGATCCGGCTGCTGGGGGTGCAGACGTCGGGGTTGGCGCCGGAGGCGGGGCAGCTGGATCTGCTCGAAGGGGCGCAGCAGGAGCGGATGGGCCGGGCGTTGAGCGCGATGGACAAGCTGCGGGACAAGTACGGGGAGGGGACGGTGTCGCTGGCGCTGGGGATGCAGGGGCGATTCAAGGAGCGGACGCATGAGGCGCTGCCGAACGGGCCGGACAAGACCGCGAAGCCGAAAAAGTGAGATTCTGATAGTTCATGTCTGAGCCTTTAGGCCTGCTGCTGACCGAGCAGCGCAACCCCCGATCGGCGCGGATCGACGCAGTGTCGACAGCCGAGATGTTAGCGATTATCAACGCCGAGGACCGGACGGTGCCGGAGGCGGTGGGCGCGGCGATTCCGGCGATTGCGGCCGTGCTGGACGAGTTGGCGCCGCGAGTGCGGGCGGGGGGCCGGTTGTTCTATATCGGCGCGGGGACGAGCGGGCGGCTGGGGGTGCTCGATGCGTCGGAGTGTCCGCCGACGTTCAGCGTGCCCTACGAGATGGTGCAGGGGATCATGGCCGGGGGCATGACGGCGCTTTATCAGGCGACCGAGGCGAGCGAGGACTCTCCGGCGCTGGGGCGGGCGGACGTGGAGGCGCGCGGGTTTGGGCCGGGGGATACGCTGGTGGGCATCGCGGCGAGCGGGCGGACGCCTTACGTGATTGGCGCACTCGAATACGCGCGGGGGCTGGGGGGGTTGACGGTGGCACTGGTGTGCGTGCCGGAGAGCCGGATGGCAGCCGTGGCCGAGTACACGATTGCGTTGCCGACGGGGCCGGAGGTGGTGACGGGATCGACGCGGATGAAGGCGGGGACGGCCACCAAGCTGGTGCTGAACATGCTTTCGACGGGACTGATGATCCGGCTGGGCTATACGTACGGCAACCTGATGGTGAACGTGCAGCCGAAGAATGAAAAGTTAGTGGACCGGGCGATCCGCATCATCGCCGAGGCGACGGGCGTGGAGCGGGCCGAGGCGGAGCGGTTGTTTGAGGCCGCGGGCCGGAATGTGAAACAGGCGATTTTGAATCATCATGGATAAGTTTTTGATTGAAGGCGGGACCGCGCTGCGCGGTTCAGTGGCGGCGAGCGGCGCGAAGAATTCGGCGTTGCCGGCGCTGGCGGCGTGTTTGTTGACGAGCGAGCCGGTGACGCTGGGGCGGATTCCGCGCGTTAAAGACATCCGGACGATGCAGAGCCTGCTGGGCCACATGGGGGCGAGCGTGGAGGAGCAGGAGCCGGGGGTGACGGTGGTGCATGCCGCTTCCCTGCCCCGGCCGGAGGCGCCCTACGATGTGGTGAAGACGATGCGGGCGTCGAGCCTGGTGCTGGGTCCGCTGGTGGCGCGGACGGGGCGGGCGCGGGTTTCGATGCCGGGTGGATGCGCGATTGGGGCGCGGCCGATTGACCTGCATATGCGGGCGCTCGAGCAGTTGGGGGCGCGGATTGAGCAGTCGCACGGGTACGTGGAGGCGCAGGCGCCGGAGGGGCTGCGGGGGGGGCAGATTCACTTTGACCGGATCACGGTGACGGGGACGGAAGACATTGTGATGGCGGCGGTGCTGGCCGCGGGGGAGACGGTGATTACGAACGCGGCGCGGGAGCCGGAGGTGGTGGACCTATGCGACCTGCTGACGAAGATGGGGGCCAGGATTGGCGGCGCGGGGACGGCTACGATTATTGTGGAGGGCGTGGCGGGGCTGCACGGGGCGGAGCACCAGATTATCGCCGACCGGATTGAGGCGGGAACGCTGCTGCTCGCCGGGGCGATTACGGGCGGGGAGCTGACGGTGACGCGATGCGTGCCGGAGCATCTGGCGGCGCTGACGGCGAAGCTGCGGCAGGCGGGTTTCGAGGTGACCGAGCCGGCCGGGGATAGTTTACGGGTGCGGCCGCAGGCGCGGCTGCGCAGCGTGGACATTACAACGGAGGAGCACCCGGGCTTTGCTACCGACCTGCAGGCGCAGTACATGGCGTTGATGACGCAGGCCGACGGGATTGCAATGATCACCGAGACGATTTTTGAGAACCGGTTCATGCACGTTTCCGAGTTGAACCGGATGAACGCGAATATCCGGATTGACGGCAACCGGGCGATGGTGGCGGGGCCGCGACGGTTGACCGGGGCGCAGACGATTGCGAGCGATTTGCGGGCGAGCGCGTCGCTGGTGCTGGCGGCGCTGGTGGCCGAGGGCGAGACGGTGATTGACCGGGTGTATCACATGGACCGCGGCTACGAGCGGATTGAGCAGAAGCTTGAGTCGGTGGGCGCGCGGATTCGCCGGGTATACTAGGGGAATGGTGCATAGTCCTGGATTTTTGGCGTTGGTGGGCGACGCAAAGACGTGCGTACGGGAGATTGATGTAGCGCAGTACGTGCTGCTGCAGAAGTCGGGCGAGGCGCATGTGCTGGTGGACACGCGCGAGGAGAGCGAGTGGAACGCCGGGCACGTGACGGGGGCGGTTCACCTGTCGAAGGGGATCATTGAGCGGGATATCGAGGCGAAGATCCCGGCCAAGGACACGAAGCTGGTACTGTACTGCGGCGGGGGGTACCGGTCCGCGCTGGCGGCGGATAATCTGCAGAAGATGGGCTACACCAACGTTTTGTCGCTCGACGGAGGGTGGAAGGGCCTGTTACAGAGTGATGAAGTGAGGAAAACACTGCCATAGGATGTAGGCGAGGCAGGCGGATTCGGACAGCACCAGGGCTTTGAGCAGCTTTGCTGAGAGGAACTCAAAGCGGATGATCAGCGCAAAGGCACAGGCAGCATAGACAGCGACCGGTTGGAGAAAAGATCCATCGGTCTGCAGGTAGACGATCAATCCGCCGTAGTAGCAAAAGGGCCAGTTGCTTTCGGCGGAGATATCGGGACGCGCGATGAGGAACCAAGCTGTGATCAGGAAGGCGGCCAAGGCGATGTAGCCAGAGTCGCTCGTAACCAGGCGCATAGTAGTGACTCACGGTTTGGCATCAGAACGACCAAGATAGACTAGCGTAACCAGTATGGGCGTAATAGTTCTGCCATGCCAAACGCTGTTCTTTATAATTGTAGTATTGCCAGCCGAGATTCCAGCGCAAATTTTTATTAATTTGTACTGAGAAGCGGGCCAAAGGGGTCTGGTAGGTTAGGGGAAAAGCCTGATCCATTAGGGATAGTCCAAGGTGGGCGGCGTCCTGAATGCGGTGATAGCCGAAGTAGAGGTCGGCGCGGCGGGCCAGATTGAGGTGTGCCCCGAGGCGGACCTGACGAAGGCGCGAGCGATAGACGCTGCGATCGTTTTCGGTCAGTTCGCCCAGGGAGAAGTAGGCGAGACCGGTGACGGTTTCGATGTGGTTGTGGCCGTAGCCGGCTTCGAGGGTAAGGAAGGGCTTGGGGTTAAGGGTGGCGTCGAGGGAGGCGACGCGGTTGCGAGCGCTGTGCACGAACAGGGAGTTGGAGTTGAGGTTGTAGTTGGTCTGGTAGCGGGCCAGGAGGCTGGCGCGTTTGGTTTTCCACTGGGCCCGGGCCGCGAGGGTGTGATAATTCTTTTCGCTGGTGGTGTAAAAGGGCCGGTCGGCGCGTCCGAGTTCGCCATCGAGGCTGAGGCGGAGTTGCTTGACGGGTTGGAGGCGGAGGCCGAGGAGGCCCGAGTGGAGGCGGTTGGTCTGTTCGGCGCGATCGAGGCGGGCAGGGGGATCGGGGTCGGCGAGTTGGCTGGAGGCGACGCGGCGCTCAGAGAAGTGGTAGCCGGAGTAGAGGCCGAGCCAGCGGTTGAGCTTCAGATTGGCGTCGGTGAGGTTGGCGAAGGTACGGATGCCGAGGTACTGAAAGTTCAGGTAACTGAGGCCGGCTGCGGCATTGGCGAACTCGCCATAGGAACCTTCCCCTTCCATGCGGGTGTTGTAGAGGGCGGTGTGGTTGGTTAGGGTCAGGCGTTCGAGGGGGAACCAACTGAGGGTTAGGTTGCCTGTGGTAACCGGGCGGCGGGCGTTGCCGCCGGCGAAGAGTTGGCGATTCTGGGCGGCGCCGAAGCGGCCGGTGCCGATGGCGAGTTCATCGACGACGAAGCGGCGCTGGCCAGTGGAGTGGGTGAAGCGCCCGTCGAAGGTGAAGGCTTTGCGGGCTTCATTGTGGATGCCGATGCGCCAATAGGGGGCTTGGCCGTGCGTGGGTTCGTCGCGGCGGAAGCGGGTGAGGGTGTTGGTGTCGTTGGGGTTGGCGCCGGGGCCGGGGCTGAAGAGCGGGGCGCGGGTATCGTCCTTGAAGTACTCCCAGCCGTGGAGGATATGGAAGCGGGTTTTGAGGAGCTCGAATTCGGTGCCGAGGCGGTATTCGTTGCGGGTGCGGCGGACGTTCCAGAGATAGGTGAACTCGTCGCCGCGCCCGTCGGGGAACTGGAGGGTGGAGAAAGCGGGTCCGTCCTGCTGGTTGCGGGAGTAGCCGAGGAGGAGACGGAAGCGGTTTTGGGGCAGGAGGACGAGGTCGTGGTCCTGCAACTGGCGGTTGGTGTTGATCCCGTGCTGGCCGTTGGCGATGGGCAGGGCGGGGTTGAAGTAGTCCATCCAGCGCCAAACGGAATCGAAGCGGTAAAGTTTGTCTTTCTGAACGCGGAGGGAGGAGAACTGGTAGGGATCGTTGCCGAGGCCTTGCGTTGAGAGGACGAGTTCGTCGAAGAGCTTTCCGGAGCCGGTTTTTTTGGAGTTGATGGTGAGGTAGCTGCCGAGGACGCGGAGGCCGTTGCCGAAGTTAACGTCGCTGCGGTATTTGCCGAGGTTGCCATCGACGCTGCGGAAGCGGTAGCCGGTTTCAAGGGAGTTGACGATGTTGTAACCGGCGAAATCTTCCCCGTTGGCGTCGCCGGCGCGTTGGGGGGTGGGAGCGACAGTTGGTTGGGCGACGGCGGGTTGGGCGGAGACGGCCGCGGCGCCAAGGAGGCAGAGGAGGAGGCGTCTCATCGCAGGAACCTCGCGTCGGCGTTGGAGCCATGGATTTTGACGTGGCAGGTGGTGCAGTTCTGGTAGCGGGGGTCGGCCATGTTGTGGGAGGCGGACTGGGTGGGGATGCCCTGGCCTTCGCGGCCGAAGCCGGGGGCGCCGTTGTGGCATTCGAGGCAGAGAGTGAAGACGACGGGCCGGTTGAGAAGGCGTGGATTGGCTGAGCCGTGGGGAGCGTGGCAGCTGCCGCAGCCATCGACACGGAGGGCGGCGTGTTCAAAGAGAAAGGGGCCGCGCTTGTCGGCGTGGCACTGGACGCAGGATTGCTCATTGGCCTGGGCGTGCTGCTGGAGGCGGGGGCGCTGGCCCATGCGCCAAGTGGGGGCGGGGGCGCCGTGGGGGTTGTGGCAGTCGGCACACTGCACGGTGCCTTCGTTGACACGGTGCTTGAAGGGCATGGAGAACTGCGACTGGACGTTGGGGTGGCAGCTATAACACAGGTCTTTCTGCGGCTTGGCGAGGAGATGTTTGGGGGTAGCGGCCTGATGAACGGAGTGGCAGTTGGAGCAGACGACATCGGCCTGGGTATGGGCGCTGTGGCGGATGTTGTTGCGGGACCAGTCTTTGCCGTGGCAGGCAAGGCAGTTATCGAGCGCCTTGCGGGAGGAGAGAGCCGAGAAGGCGACGATGAGGTCTTTTTTGCCGCCGGCGCTGACGTGGGCGCGACCGGGGCCGTGGCAGCTTTCGCAGCCGCGTTCGGCCTTGGTGTGGGCGTTACGGAAGAAAGATTGGGTTTGCGCGACGTGACAGGCGCGACAGGCTTGGGATCCGATGTAGGGATCTTTGGGTTGGGCTTCCAGCAGGCAGGCGAGCAGGAGGAGGCCGGAGAGACGAATCACAGGACTCAATATAAGCGATCCGGGCTCGTTGCGGTTGTGAACACTGTCCAGGGTTGACCGGGCAGGTCTTTGAGATGAGGGCGGAGGGGCCGAAACGCGGGGCGCCGGCGGAGGAAGGCCGAGGCGCGGAAGTGGAGGCCGCAGGAGTGGCCCATGGAGGCTTCGAGGCGCATCTGTTCGGCCATTTTGGCATCGGCGACTTTGGCCTGGACGGCGCCAGCGGGGGCGTAGGGACCGACCCAGCCGGCGACGCCGCGGGGTGACAGATCGATGTGGCCGCACAGGGTCCGCTCGTTGGGATCGACCTTGCCGGTGGCTGAGTCGAGGTGATCGCTCAAGAAGGTCCGGGCGGCGGCGACGTCAATCTTACCCTTGTTTGCGGCCATGAGCTGGTCCCAGCGGATGCGGCGGGCGTTGGGGCTGGATGACTTGTCGCTGGGATCGAAGGTGGTCTCTTCGGCGATCAGTTTGAGATTGACCGGGAAGTTGCTACCTGCGAAGTAGCCGTCGGTGGTGCGCTGGAGCGTGACGTTCTTGAGGCCGAGTTCGAGGCTGGCGATTTCCCCGGTTTTGCGATCGCCAATCAGCCAGTTGTTGGCGTATCCGCCGTTGTTGCCCTCCGTCATGATGCGGACGAAGCTATCGATGGAGTCGGCGTACTGAGCGGCTTTGCGGGCCCGCACGAACTCGGCGATGCCGGACGGGTCGAAGCCGGCGAAGTGGCTGATGGTAGTTTCGGTGATCATCAGGCCGCTGGCGCTGATGACGAAATCGTCGCCGGAGTGGATGAGGCCGGCCATGCCGTCCATGAGCAGCCGGAAACCTTTGGCGGGCCGGATGTCAAAGATGACATTCCAGCGGGCGCCTTCGGCGTATCCGGTCCAGGCGTTGTGGCCGAAGACGATTTGGCCGGATTTGGTGTAGCTGCCGGTGGCGATGAAGGCGCTGCAGCGTTCCGGGACGGGGACGGGCGTTTTTTGCGACCAGGGGACGTAGTAAGCACCGAGTTCGAGCCACGCGTTCAGAGCCACGACGTCCCAGAGGTCGAGTTTGGCGCCGCGCGCCTGTAGGCCCTCGGCGATGCCCTGGAGTTCCTCGCGATATTCGGCTTCGATGCGGGGCCAAAGGACCTGTTCGGCGGCGGTGCGGAAGAATGCCCAGTCTTTCTTCGTGTCCTGGGCGAGGACGGCCGCAATGGTGCGCTGGGTATCGATGATCTCCGGGGCCAGCAGATAGCCGTGCTGATAGCCGATGGTGGCAGGATCTCCTTCGAGATGGAGAAAAATCCAGCCGTTGCGGGCAGGCTGCCGGGAGGCTGCCTGCAACCGGGGCTCGGCGGCGAAAGAGGGGTTGGGCGACGGCCCATCCGCCCAACACAACCCTGTCGTCGCAACGGCGATCGCGACCACGGTGATCAACGGGCCAGAACGCATAGTTGCTCGGTAGTTTTCAGTATATTGGTAATCAACGATGTTCCTACGCTTCGCTCCCCCAGTTTTTATTCTTTCGAGCCTCCTTTTGGCCCAGAGGCTGCCGGCGCCCGACCCGAAGATCGTGATCGATCCCGATAAGCCGAACGAGGTCATCGCCACGGTCGATGGACAGCCGTACACCCAGATGGACCTGCAACTGCTGCTGGTGACGATGAGCAAGACGCAGCAGGATGCCGTGCGGAGCAACCCGGAGGAGGCTCTGCGCATGCATGGCTGGTTGAAAAAGATGGCAAAACTGGCTGAAAAAGAGGGATTGGACAAGGAGAGCCCCTACCAGCAGCGGATTGAGATGAACCGGCTGACGGTGCTGAGCGAGGCGATTATTCAGCGGCAGGAGCAGAACGATGTGCTGCCGCCGGAGACCCTGAAGGGCTATTACGAGCGCATGAAGGACCAGTTTTCTTCGGCGAAATTAAAGTTGATCTATCTTTCGTTCACCAACGCCACCGAAGAGTTGCAGGCCAAGAAAAAAGCCGACGAGATCTACGCCAAGTTGAAGGCGGGCGCGGACTTCGTGGGGCTCGTCAAAGAGCACTCCAAAGACCAGGCCACGCGGGAAAAGGACGGTGATTATCCTCCGGTGAAGCGGTCGGACGATATTCCGGAAAACGTGAAGCGGACGGTTTTCGGATTGAAGCCGGGCGAGATCAGCCAGCCGCTGCGGTTGCCGAACGGGTACTACCTGTTCAAGCTGATCGCGCTCGAGGAGCAGAGCTACGAGCAGGTGAAGGACAAGTTGTACGTGGATGTGAAGCAGCAACGGAGCCGGGAATGGATGCAAAAGATGCGGACGAGCGTGGAAGTGAAGGTGGTGGCACCCGCCAAGTGATAGGATGAAGAATCGCCCCGGATGCAGCAGACCGTCCCCGATATTCTTGCCCGAATCGTCGAAGTCAAGCGGCGTGAACTGAAGGAGCGCACCGCGGAGCCCCGGTTGGCGGAGCGAGCGGCGGACGGCATGGCCACCCGGCGCGATTTCCGGGCGGCGCTTGAGGGTTTGACGCCAGCGGTGATTGCGGAGATCAAGAAGGGATCACCGAGCAAAGGCATTTTTACGGAGTCGTTCGACCCGGCAGCGTTGGCGACGAGCTACGAGGCGGGGGGTGCGGCGGCGTTGTCGGTGTTGACGGACCGGCAATTTTTTTATGGCTCCTTCGCCGACCTGCAGGCGGCGCGCGGCGCGGTTGGCCTGCCGGCGCTGCGGAAGGATTTCACGATTGATGAGCGGCACATTGTGGAGGCGGCGGCCTACGGGGCCGATGCGATTCTGCTGATTGCGGCGATCCTGTCGGTGAACGAGTTGCGGCGCTTCCGCGAGGTAGCCGCGTCGCTGGGCTTGGCGGCGCTTGTCGAGGTTCACGACGAAGCGGAGTTGACCCGGGCGATCGATTCCGGCGCCGAGATTCTGGGGGTGAACAACCGGGATCTGCATACCTTCCGGGTATCGCTCGATACGTCGATCCGGCTGGCGGAACGGATGCCGGCGGGGGTAGTGCGGGTGAGCGAGAGCGGAATTCATTCCGCGGCCGATGTGCGGCGGCTGCACGGAGCGGGCTACCAGGCGTTTCTGGTGGGCGAACATTTGATGTTGTCGCCGGATCCGGCGGCGGCGCTGCGGGCGTTACGGGCATGATGGTCAAGGTCTGCGGCATAACGAATCAGGCCGATGCCGATGCGGCCGCCGGGGCTGGAGCGCTGGGATTTAACTTTTACCGGCCGAGTCCGCGTTACGTGGACCCGGAGGCGGCAGCCGCGATTGTCACGTCGGCCGGGATGCTGCGGGTGGGAGTTTTTGTGAACGAGCCGCGTGCGGTAGAAATAGCTCGGCAGGCGCGCCTGGACGTGATTCAACTGCACGGGGACGAGCAAGCGGCGCCGGCGGGTTTTCCGGTGTGGAAAGCGTTTCGCGTGACGAGCGATTTTTCCATCGACCGGTTGACGTTTCCCGCCGAGGCCTATCTGCTCGATGCGCCGGGCGACCTTTACGGGGGCAGCGGCCATAGCTTTGATTGGAGCCGGGCCAAGGGCGATTGGAGCCGGGCCAAGGGCGCGGAACGGAAGATTCTGCTGGCCGGGGGCCTGGGGCCCGACAATGTGCAGCAGGCGATTGTGATGGCGCGGCCGTGGGGCGTGGACGCCTGTTCGCGGCTGGAGTGGGATAAAAGACCACGCCAAGGTGGCGCGATTCATCGAATTGGCATTAACAGCATGATTACTACCTCTCAACCCGATAGCGGCGGACACTTCGGACCCTACGGCGGGCGTTTCGTCCCCGAAGTTCTCATGAACCCGCTCGAAGAGCTCGAGCAGGCCTACTACGCGGCCCGGCGGGACCCAGCGTTTCAAGCCGAACTGGCCGAGCTGCTGAAGGACTACGCCGGCCGGCCGACCCCGCTTTACTACGCCAAGCGCCTGAGCCAGACGCTGGGCGGCGCCAAGATCTACATCAAGCGCGAAGATCTGCTGCACACCGGGGCGCACAAGATCAATAACGCGCTGGGGCAGATTCTGCTGGCGCGGCGGATGGGCAAAAAGCGGATCATCGCCGAGACCGGCGCGGGGCAGCACGGGGTGGCGACGGCCACGGTTTGTGCGCTTTTCGGCATGGAGTGCGTGATCTACATGGGCGAGGAGGACATGCGCCGGCAGCGGCTGAACGTCTTCCGGATGCGCTTGCTGGGGGCGACCGTAACCGGGGTGACCAGCGGGAGCCGGACGCTCAAAGACGCCATCAGCGAGGCGATGCGGGACTGGGTGACGAATGTGGGCGACACGCATTATCTGCTCGGGTCGGCGCTGGGGTCGCACCCCTATCCGCTGATGGTGCGTGACTTTCACAGCTGCATGGGCGCCGAAGCGCGCGAGCAGATTTTGGCCAAAGAGGGCCGTCTGCCGGACCAGGTGATCGCCTGCGTGGGCGGCGGATCGAACGCGATTGGCATCTTCCATGCGTTTGTGCCGGATACGGCGGTGAAGCTGGTGGGGGTGGAGGCCGGGGGCCGGTCGCTCGCGCCGGGCGAACACGCCGCGCGCTTCGCCGGTGGAAGCCCGGGCGTGCTGCAGGGCTGCTTCAGCTACGTGCTGCAGAATGGCGACGGACAGATTTCGCTGACGCATTCGGTGAGCGCGGGGCTGGACTACGCGATGATTGGTCCGGAGCATGCGTTTTTAGCCGATCAGGGCCGGGCTGAGTACGTGCCCTGCTCCGACGCCGATGCCTTGGAGGCCGCGCAGACGCTGGCGCGGACCGAGGGCCTGATTCCGGCGCTCGAAAGCGCGCACGGGGTGGCCGAGGCGCTGCGCCGGGCTCCGGCGGCCAAGGGCGAAATTTTCATCGTGAACCTCTCCGGCCGGGGAGACAAAGACATCGATATCTACCGCGAAAACCTGAAAGAACTGGATGAACCCGAGTCGAATTAGTCAACTATTTGCGCGGTGCCGCGCGGAAAACCAGCCGGCGCTGATCGCCTACATCACGGCGGGCGATCCGTCGCTGGAACGTACGGTCTCGCTCGTCGAGGCCATGGAGTTGGGCGGCGCCGACCTGATTGAGCTGGGCGTGCCGTTTTCCGATCCCATTGCCGATGGGCCGGTGATCATGCGGGCGACCGAGCGGGCGCTGGCGCGTGGCGCAAGCCTGGCCGGAGTGCTCGAAGTGGCGCGGAAGATCCGGGAGCGGAGCCAGATACCCATTCTGCTGTTCTCCTACCTGAACCCGCTGCTGCGCTACGGCTTTGAGCGGCTGGCGCAGGATGCCGCAGCGGCCGGCATTGACGGCATTCTGATGACGGACGCCAGCGTGGAGGAGGCCGGCAAGTTCGTGCCGGTGGTACGCGCGGCGGGGCTTGATACTGTGTTTCTAGCGGCGCCGACCTCGCCGATGGAGCGGCTGAAGCAGGTGGCGGCGTACTCGTCGGGATTCGTTTACCTGGTTTCGCGGACGGGGGTGACCGGGGTACGCGATCAGTTGGCCGGTTCGGCGGCGGAGTTGGTGGAGCGGATGCGGACAGTGACTGATCTGCCGCTGGCGGTGGGCTTTGGCATTGCCAAGGCGGCCGATGCGGCGGCGGTAGCCAGGATTGCCGATGGCGTGGTGGTGGGCAGCGCGTTTGTGCGAATTATTGAAGACAGCGCGGGTTCGCTCGAACTGGAAGGCCGCCTGGAAGCGTTTACGCGCGAGTTGAAAATGGGGGCGAAGGCAGGACGGGCATGACACCGGAACAGGCACGGGCGGCGCTGGCCGTCTGCCGGGCAGAGATCGACGAGGTGGACCGCCGCCTGGTGGTGCTGATTAACGAGCGGGTGCGGGTGGTGGAGCGGATCGGGCAGATTAAGCAAAATGCGGCGCTCGATGTGTACGAACCGAACCGCGAACGGGCCGTGCTTGAGAACGTGGCGGCGGCCAACGAGGGACCGCTGCCGGCCGATTCCGCCGTCCGGATCTTTGAGCGGATCATGGACGAGATGCGGACCATTCAGCGCAACCGGATGTTGAGCAAGGAGAATTGATGCTGGTCGTAATGCAGGAGGGCGCCACCGAGACGCAGGTGGAGCGGGTGATCGAGAAGCTGGTGATGATGGGCTTCACGGTGCATAAGTCCACCGGGGTGACGCATACCGTGCTGGGCGGGGTGGGTCCGCAGGAAGATTTCGACCCGTTGGAGTTTGAAGTGCTGGATGGGGTGAAGGAGTGCCACCGGATTGTCTCTCCCTACAAACTGGCGAACAAGCGGTTTAAGCCCAACGGCACGGAGATCACCGTGCGGGGGGTGAAGATCGGCGGGCCGGAGGTGGTGGTAATGGCGGGCCCGTGCTCGATTGAGAACCGCGACCAGATTGAGATTTCGGCCGAGTTGGTGGCCAAGGCCGGGGCCAAGGGGATCCGGGGTGGTGCGTTCAAGCCCCGATCGAGCCCGTACAGTTTTCAGGGTCTGGGGGAAGAGGGGCTGAAGATGATCCGGGCGGCGGCTGACCGGCAGGACCTGTTCGTGGTGAGCGAGGTGATGGACCGGAGCCAGATCGGGCTGCTGAGCGAGTATTCGGACATTCTGCAGGTGGGGGCGCGGAACATGCAGAACTTCAATTTACTGCGCGAACTCGGGACCATCCGGCGGCCGGTGCTGCTCAAGCGGGGCATTGCGGCGACGATTGAAGAGCTGCTGCTGTCGGCCGAGTACATCA
Organism: Acidobacteriota bacterium; assembly: GCA_026393985.1. Taxonomy (GTDB): domain Bacteria; phylum Acidobacteriota; class Terriglobia; order Bryobacterales; family Bryobacteraceae. The sequence goes on along the minus strand of JAPKZB010000033.1, from coordinate 22,426 downwards.
TGATGGGCGGCAACTACGAGGTGATTCTGTGCGAGCGGGGCATCCGGACCTTTGAAACCGCGACGCGGAACACGTTCGATGTGTCGGCGATTCCGGTGTTGCATGGTTTGACGCATCTGCCGGTGGCGGCGGATCCATCGCACGGGGTGGGCAAACGGAATCTGGTGGCGCCGATGGCGCGGGCGGCCGTAGCGGCGGGAGCGGACGTGCTGCTGATGGAGGTGCACCATGATCCGGACCACGCGCTGAGCGACGGGGCACAGAGCCTGTTTCCTGAGCAGTTCGCCGAGTTGATGGTGCAGTTGCGAGCCATTGCGCAGGCGGTGGGCCGGAGCCTTTAGGCCGAGGCGGTGGAGTTAGGGGTGGTGGATCGCGGCGCCACGCTCGAGGAGGCGGCGCAGACGGCAGACCTCATCTACCTGGCGCAGCCGATTTTGAAGATTATTGAGGGGATGCCGGCTTTAGGCCGGATGCTGGGTCCGCAGGCGACGGTGACCGATGCCGGCAGCACCAAGGCGCAGATTGTGGCGGCGATGCGGGAGTATTTGCCGGCGGGGAGCTACGTTGGGGGCCATCCGATGGCGGGCAAGGAGACGCGCGGGGTGCGGGGCGCTGACGCTGCTCTGTTTCGCGGCCGGACGTACGTACTGACGGCCGATCACTGGCTGCGCGGGTGGATTGAGAAGATGGGGGCGCGCGTGGTGATCCTGGGGCCGGAGGAGCACGACCGCGCCGTAGCCTACACAAGCCACCTGACGCAGTTGGTGGCGACCGCGCTGGCCGGGACGGTGACGCGGGCGCTGCCCGGCGACGAGATTCAGGTGAGCGGCCCCGGGCTGATCGATACGACGCGACTGGCGCAGAGCTCCTACGACATCTGGCGGGATATTCTGTGCACTAACCGGGGGCCGGTGGATGCGGCGCTCGGCGAGATGATCGAACGGCTGCGGGAGATGCGTGCGACGCTCGGCGAGAACGAGGCGCAGTTTTCTGAAGGCGCGGAGCTGAGGCGGCGGATTGTGCGGAGCGTGAATCTGAGCTAGCTCTGCTCCACGGCGTGCGGGGCGGCCGGGCTGTGCGTCAATCGGCCATAGAGCCAGCGCACGGCATAGACGCTGCATCCCAAGGCGACGCTGATGGCCGCGTTGACGACCAGCACGCTCAATACGGTCAGCAGGAAGGCGACGGCGTCTGTGCGGCGCATGCGCGGCAGGCGGGACCACGTGGACCAGTCGAGCAGACAGTAGCCCATCCAAGCGGTGATGCCGGCGAGGGCGGAGATGGGAATGTGTTCGACCAGCTGGGAGCCGGCCGTCAGGAAGAGCAGAATGAAGCCGGCGTGGACAAGGTTCGACACGCGCGTGGAGCCGCCGCACCGGACGTTAGCCAACGAGCGGGCAGGGATCCCGACGCTGAAGGGGGCGCCGAACAGGCCACCGGTGAGATTGGCAATGCCATAGGCGCCGAGTTCGCGGTCGGCATCGGAGCGTTTGAGCTGCTGATGGCGGCCGCGAAAGTGTTCGACGACCCGGGAGGTGATGAGCAAGTTCACGCTGGTCACGATGGCCAGGCCGAGGGCGGAGGGAATCATCTGGAGGGTGTCAGCGGGCGACCAGGTAAACTTAGCGAGCGGCGGCAGGGACAGCGAGAGCGCGCCGACTTCTTTGTCGTGCCAGCCGAAGAGGCTGCCGCAGCCGATGGCGGCCAGAATACCCAGCATCGGCGCCGGGGCGTTGGGCAGGAAGCGGCCGGACAGGGCGGCGCCGAAGATGGTGGTGAAGGCGAGGGCGGTGACCTGCCAGTTGAACGACGGCAGATTCACCATCGCGTTCCAGAGCTGGTCGAGCATGGAGCCGCCGCCGGCGATCCGGAGGCCGAAGAGGGTACGGAGTTGAGAGATGATCATCATCGCGCCGATGCCGCACGAGAATCCGGAGACGACCGGCAGGGGCACCTTGGTGATGTAGCTTCCCCAGCGGAGAACGCAGAAGATCATGAGGAAGATGCCGGCAACGATGGTGATCTTGGCGGCGCCGACCGGGCCCTGGGCCTGTACGGCCGCCGCGATGAAGGGAACGGTCACCGTGGAGGTGCCACCAATGAGAACAGGATTGCGGCCGAGCAACGCGCAAACGGGAGCGGTGATGACGGAGGTCATCAGACCCATCGTGGGGGGAAGCCCCATGAGCGCCGCCATGGCCAGGCCATAGGGCATGGCGATGAGGGCCGCAACGAGCCCGCCGGTGAGATCACCGGCGAACTCGCGCGGACGGTACTGCAGCGGCGACCAGGATTGCCAGGAAGCCGGTTGGGTCTTAGGCATTCGCGATCTTCAGGTAAGCAGCTTTGAACTTGGCCATCTCTTCGGGGGTACCGATCGACACGCGGGCGTGCTTCGGCCAGGCGGGCCACACGCGACCGATGTAGATTTTCTCTTTGACGAAGGCCTTCACGATGTCGCCGCCGGGCATGCCGTTGAGCTCCATCATGAACTTATTGGACACGGAGGGAACGAACTTCACGTTGTGCTTGGAGAGGAACGAGAAGACGTCTTCGCGGGTGTCGCCAATCAGCTTCCGGCGCTGTGGCACGAGGGTGGGAACCTTGAGCGAGGCGTGGGCACCGACCATACCGGTGAGCGGCAGGGCGCCGGCGCCGTAGCTGGACAGCTTGGCAATGAGGTCCGGACGGCCGATCGCGGCGCCGGCGCGCAGGCCGGCCATGCCGTAGAGCTTCGAGAAGGTGCGCAGGATGATCACGTCCTTGTCTTTGGCGACAAACTCGGAGCCGAAGGCTTCATTCGTGAGGTGGATATAGGCTTCGTCGAGAACGAGAATCGAGCCGGCCGGCTTGTTGGCGATGACCCATTCAATATCGGAGCGCTTGGTGAGCGTGCCGGTGGGGTTGTTGGGGTTGCAGATGTAGATGAGGCCAGCGTTGGGGCTGGCGGCCACCATGGCTTTTACGTCGTGCGAATAGTCAGCCTTGAGAGGAACGCGAATCACCTTCGAGCCGATGAACTGAGCGGCGCGCTGGCCGGCTTCGTAGCCGGGATCGGCCATGACGAAGGGCTTTTCGGGCGAGGTGAAGGCGAGGACGGAGCGGTGCAGGGGGTCGGAGGAGCCCGGGAAGGGCATGACGTAGTTGGGCTTCAGGCCTTCCTGTTCGGCGAGCGTTTTCGCGAAGTTGAAGGTCTCCTCGTACATGTACCGGCCGCCTTTTTTGATGACGCCGTACATCGCCTCGGCCGCCTCATTGCAGGGGCCGAGCGGATTCTCGTTCGCGTTGATTTTTACCGCGTTCGGGTCCAGGTTGGCGATCATCGAAAGCTGGGCAAGGGCTGGTTCGTTGTAGAACGGGAGCGCAGCGCCGGCGGCAAGCAGCGCGCTGCCTTTGGCCAGGGCGCGACGGGAGAACTCTTTCTTGAGTCCTTCGGAGGTAAAAACTGACATGATGAATGAAACTCCTAGCTAGGGATTTGACCTGAGAGTGAGCCGGCGCCGTTTTGGAAGCGAAACCGGCCAAAACCTGCGAAAACTTGTTTAGAAAAAGAAGCGGACGCCCAGTTGCATCATGCGGGCGAAGTTGGCTTGCTCCGTGATCTTGCCAAAGTTGGCGTTGCTGACGCCGAAGGCGAGATTCGGCGCCCGGAACTGCGGGGTGTTAAGCGCATTGAGCGCCTCGGCCCGGAACTGCGCTTTGACTTTCTCGCCAACCGAGAACGTCTTAAACAGCGACAGATTCCATTCCGAGATGCCCGGACCGCGCATGGTGATGGTGCGGGAGAGATTGCCGAACTGATATTTGCCGACCTCGGTAAAAGCGGCGCGATTGATAAAGCCGTCGATGCGGTCCATGAGGCTGCCCGCGGTGACGGGGCTGATGCCGGTGGCGTTGGGGCGCTGACCGGCGCCGCCGAAGGGGCCATTGTTGTTGGCGGCCTGCGCGATCGCCAGCGGGTAGCCGGTCTGGTAGGTGGTTACGGCGTTGACGGACCAGCCTCCAATGGTCAGGTCGGCCAGGCGGTTGTTGACGAAGGGATTACCCTTGCCAAACGGGAGTTCGTAGGTAAACGCGCTGCTGAAGCGATGGGGGGAGTGCACGCTCGACAGCGAGTATTCGGCGTTGAGGTCATAGGCGTTCTGGATGGCGCCCAAGCCATTGAAGAAGGTGCCTGCACCGCCAACGGAGGCGTCCAGATTGCGGGACCAGGTCCAGGAGCCGAGGAAGCTGAAACCGCCGGACATGCGCTTCTGAATCTTGCTGACGAAGGAATCGTAGACGGCCCGATTGTAGTCGCTGTTGCTGAGAGTAACGTTGGAGAACTGGTTGAACGGGCGGAGGAACTGCTCCCGCGTCATGGTGCGGGCGCCGATAAAGCCGGGGCCGCCGGCGCGGAAGTAGGGGTTGGTAATGGAAGCGTTCAGCGCGGTGGTACCGAGCGAAAAGTTCGTCGGATCGAGTTGGTTGATGTTGACGCCGCCTGCGCCGAGGACGAGATTGTAAGAGCGGCTGCCGACGTAGCCCGCCGCCAGGCCCAGGCCCCAGGGGAGTTGCCGTTGGATATCGAACGAGAACTGGTGGATGCTGGGCGCGCGGTGGTCCTGGCTGATGAAGCCGATGGCTTGCCCGATGCCGGCCTGCAGGCCGTTCGAGTTGCCAACGGGCGTCAGGATGCCGGAGGGGAAGGGATTGGAGAGCGAGCCTGCCGGGGTGAAGCCGCCGTCGGCGGTGGCGAGCATGGCGGTGGTTTGCGAGTAACCCAGGGTGTTCTGGAAGCCATAGGGAATGGGAGCCCAGAAGATGCCGTAGCCGGCGCGCAGCGTAGTTTTCGAGTTGAGTTGGTAGGCCATGCCGACGCGGGGGCTGAACTTGTTGCGGTTCAGGTTTCCGGTCTGGGTGCGGCCACCGTCCTGGCCGGCGTAAAGCAGGCCGCCTTTCGGGGTGAAGCCGGCCACGGGTGAGGTGACGGCGATGGGGTTGGCGACGGTGCGGCTGAAGCCGGTGATGAGGGTGTTGTTGGTGGCCTGCAGTCCGGTTTCGTACTCGTAGCGGATGCCGTAGTTGAGCGTCAGCTTGGCATTGATGCGGAAGTCATCGTGTAAGTACACGGCCCAGTAATCGACGTACTGAAACATCTTGGTGGCCTTGAGGAAGTCGCCACTCGCCGGCAGGCCGAGCAGGAGAGAGGCGAGGTCGGAACCGGTGCCGGCCGTGGCGGCCAGCGGGTTCGAGCGGGTGAACTGGTCGTTGAAGTTGAAGGCGCCCGAGGCGTTGCCGAGGTCGACGCCGTCGATGTGCAGCCGACGGTAGTCAGCCCCCATCTTGAAGCTGTGGCGGCCGACGAATTTCGCCACCGATCCGAGGAGATTCTTTGAATGAAACACCTGCTGGCTGTTACTGTTCGCGCCGAGGGCGGAGAAGTTCTGCATGCCGATGTTGGGGAAGGTGCGGGAATCGACCTGGGAGAGATAGTTGGCCGGGAAGCCGAGGGAGCCGAGGTTGAAACCGGCAGAACGCTGCGAACTTAGATTGGGGAACCGGTTGAAGCCGTAGCGAACGGTGATGACGGTGGTGGGGCTGGGGGTGAAGATGCTGTTGAGAGCCGTGGCGTCCACCTTGCGGCCGAGCGTCCACTGGGCGGGCGAGGAGATGTTGCCGAACCAGTTTTCGCCTGGTTCGAGGGAGCCGTAGTGAAGATAGGAGCCGGTGGCGCGCCACCAGGCGTTGACCTGGTGGTCTACCTTCCAGGTGGTTTGATCGGCGCGATCGTACTGGTTGGAGGCCGCCGTGTAGTTGTTTTGACCGAAGCCGGCGCGGTCGCGGGTCGGCGCGGGGTAGGTGCGGGCGATCGCCAATCCGATGGGGTTGAGCCGGTTAGCGGGAATGAGGTTCCCCGGGAAGGCTTGCCGTGTACCGTCCGGCTGGGTGGTTAATGGATCGAAGACGAGCTGGAGGGAGCCGGAGGAGCCGCTGCGGAAGGAGCGGGAGAAGTCGCCGCCAATCTCGGTGGCCGTGGGTACGGCGAACTCCCCGGTGGTAGATGAGGTTTGGCGGTAGGCCTCCCCGGCAATCCAGAAAAAGGTCTTGTCTTTACCGTTATAGAGCTTCGGGATGGAGACGGGGCCGCCAATGGAACCTCCGTAGTTGCGGAAGGGTTGGTTGGGGCGGGCGCGGCCGGCGCGGTTGTTGAAGAAATTGTTGGCGAGCCAGTCGGTTTCGCGCATGTACCCGAAGGCGGAACCCTGCAGCGAGTTGGCGCCGCTCTTCATGAAGGTATTGAACATGCCGCCACCCGTGCGACCCATTTCGGCGTCGTAGGTATTGGCTTGCACCTTCACCTCCTGCACCGCCTCGAGCGAAGGAATGACGACGGCGCGGTTGACCGAGTCGGTGATCGGGATGCCATCGAGCAGATAATTGTTGCCGCGAACGGGACCGCCGGCGAGCGAAATCTGGGAGGATCCCGACTGGTCCTGCATCCGGTTAAATCGGGGATTGCCCACCGCCACGACATTCTGCGCGATCTTGGCCATCATGAAGGGATTGCGGCCGAGGTTAGGCAGATCGATCAATTTCTGGCGGTCGATGAGCTGACCGGCCGACGCGTTGGCCGTTTCGATCACCGGAACCTCTTCGGTGACCATTACCGATTCGGTGACATTGCCGACTTCCATTTTGATGTCGGCGGTGAGGAATTCCTGGGTGCCGACCGTGACGCCTTGCCGATCGTATTTTTTGAAGCCGGGGGATTCGGCCGTAACCGTGTAGACGGCGGGGACCACAGCGTTGAAGACATAGTCCCCGGTGGCACTGGTGAGGGTGCTGCGGGTCAGGTTGGTGGCCTGATCGGTCAGGGAAACCTTGACGTTGGCGATCACGCCACCGCCACTGTCGGAGACCAACCCTCGGAGGCCCCCTTGAATCGACTGCGCCGAAGCGCTCAGCGAGAAAAGCGCGAATGGAAGTGCAAAAGCGGTCCAACGAGTAACCATTTGAAGATCCTTAGGTTAAGCGTCAGCACAAAGGTGCTGGATGGACTCTGAACGGAGAGTGGGGTTTTGCAGCTACCAGGCAAGATGAGCCATGCGCGCGGCTCGAAATGGAAAACGCTGGAAAGTGAGGGGTCAAACTTCCTGGACCCGAACGACTTAATCAATACGGTAGCGTAAGTTTGCCCCGGCGTCGAGAGGGAAATGCGAAAAAATGCGATGCGGCATTAAAGAAAACTCTTTCTCGCAGTCGAGCGCAGAAAAGCGCAATCGTGGTCGCCCAACTCGAGTTTTTCGGCAATCAACTGCCGGGCGGAGAGCGCTTCTCGCGCCACGCCCCCTTTGCCGTGTCCTTTGGTGCGGGCCAGCATGTGGTACAGTTCGTGCGCCAGTACCCGGCCCATCGCGCGGCCCAACAACTGATTGCCTTTGTTGAAGTCCGAACCAACCATCGCGGTCTTGATCGACTCCCGCAGGCGGTCACACTTCAACTCGCCGAAGGGGAGAACTCTGCCATCGGTCGTCAGGGTGAAGGCGAGCGGGCCCCGTTCGTCAAGCAAGGGAGGGAGAGAGTCCATTTCACAGCGGCCCGACATCTTGAAAAACATAAGCTCGCTGTAGGAGTCTTGAGCGGCTTCGTGACGGTGCAGGAAGGCAAGCTTGACGCCGGCTTTACGCACAATACGGTCTGCCTCAGCCTGCATCTCTTGAAGGGCCTGGGGCGAAAAGCCTTCCGCGAACTGCATGACGATCGTCACTTCTTTGCTTTCAGCGCACAGCAGAGCTGGCAGGAATAGCAGCAACAGGGCACGGCGCAACATGGCGTATCCTCACTCGACAGATGTAGACGCTGGTGTTATCGACAAGTAACAGCAGTTTCACCAGCCTAGCGAAAATATTTTGCCGGGGCCGACTGGCGAATGCGCAGCGGCACCAGCAGGAGCCCGGCGGCGGTGGCCGCCAACCCCACCGACAGACTGCAGCGCCAGAAGCGCATTCTGATTTCGTGACGTCCGGCGGCTTCGACGAACACGCCGCGGACGCACTCGTTGACGATGGCAATGGGCGCCGGGCGGCCATCCACCTCGGCCGACCATTCGGGGAACCAGGTATCGGTGACCACCAGAAAGGCCCGGCCCAGAGTTTCAACGGAGCAGGCGGGTGCGTTATTGCCTGTCTCCTGCCGGAGAATGCCTCCGGCAACGAGGGTTTCGGACGCGGCCAGACTTTCGATGAGGGCGTTGCGGGCGGAGAGCGGACGGGGAGCGGGCGGCGGGCGAAGCGGAAGCGGGGAACCGCAGCCGGGTTGCCGAAGACGCTGATACCATCCCGCGATTTGGCCAGTTCTTGATAGACGCGGTTGCGACGGACGGAAAAAGCGCTGAACGGAGACCGTACCAGCAGATAGCGGATGGTCAGGGCCGAAAGCAGCTGGCGGTCCCCCACGATGGCGTCCCCGCTCCCGCCGCTCAGATCAACGCCGATGAGCGCCTGATAGCGACTGATCCACATGGGCGTATAGTCGCCGGCGGTGCTGAGGCCATCCATCTTGCTGAGCGGGGGATCGCTGTGGAACAGAGCGGCAGGTCGAGGGGGAGAATGCGATGGGTCTGCGGATCGAGATCCTGGCGGTGGAGCAAGCTCACCTCGGCCCGCCGCTCGGCGCCGAATAGGTAGGTGGTGTCCGGGTTGTCGTAGAGAGTGCGGGGAACGCTCCCGACCTCGAGCGGGAAGAGCGGTCCCAGCCTCCAACCCAGCAGGCGGAGGGGCAGGCAGACGCTGGTGGCCACGAAGGCCAGGGTCAGCGCCGCGCCCACGGCTAACACGGGCCAGACCATCCGCCGGCGCTCGTGACACCCGCAGGCGGTCAGCACGGCCAGCGCCAGCAGGACGGGAGCGAGTCCGCAGTAGAAAAAGGCTTCGACGACCTCGCCGCCCGGTCCGTTACTGGGTGCCTGGTGCAGACCGCCGCGGATCTTGGGCATAAGAAAGCCGAAGAATCAGGACAGCGGCAGGGAGTTTTCGTTGAACCGTTCAAAGGTAAGACTCTGCGGCGTGATCCACGGCAGCGTCTCGGCCACGGTCAGCGGTTGCGGCGAACTGAGCAGAAAGGCGAACAGGACGCACAGCGCCGAGTCAGCCACGGGCCGGCGGCCAGCGCGCTAGAACCGGAAAGCTGCCGCGAGCAGCGGGCCGTAAACGGCAACCTGGGGGAAGCCGCCGAGCAGAGAGGCAGCTACGGCCAGCCCGGCGAAGACGGGTTCGCGCCTCTCGCCCGTGCTTGCGTACCGAGCGGCGAAGCAGAGGATCAGCGGTAGCCAGACCGTGGTGGACATCATCGTCTGATACCCTTTCGTCTGATACTCTTTTTGCGCCATCAGACAGCCGCGGCCCAGGAAGAGGAGGCCGCCGAGGAACACGGGCGGTTCGTCCAGGTCGAGTTCTTGGCACAGGGGATAGCAGACGTGTCGGGCCAGCAGGTAGTACGTCGGGACGAAGCAGTTGCAGCCGAAGGTGTTGGGGAATAACCAGAGGAAGATCAGGCCCGGGGGAATAGAAAGGCTGAAACCGGGTACTGGCGAAGGTGTACCGGTCCAGTTGCACGTAGGGAGTCCAGGGCGAAAAGGTGGCCGCAAAGAGTTTCGCCGGATTCCGACCGAGTAGGCATCTCCTTGCATTGAAGCCGGCGGTGTGGAGCACCCAGGCACGGCGGGCGCCCAGCCGCAGCACCATCGCATGCCGCTTCATACGCGCGTATCCCGGGCAAAACGCGCAACGGTCCGGACGAGGTAGTTGGGGCGCTGCCGGGTATTGCGCAGAGCCCGCCTCAGATACTGGCCACTGATGCCTAAGCCAAACATCGTCGACCCGCCGAAAATGGTGACGACGAGAATCAGCGGCGTGTAACCCGGTGCGATGATCCCCCCCTAGGACCAGGCGCCGCGTCCAATGGCCGCCACCAAAACGGCATGCCGGTGCCGAGCAACCCGGCGGCAAGCAGGAAGAGTAACGCCGCTTTGGGGCAAAGGTCCAACTGCTGCGGTCTTCGCGGTGCGCGTGGCGTTCATAGGAAACGAACACCTGCCGGCAGCCAAGCCACAGCAGCAGCCCCTCGACGTTCGTATTGGCTTCGCGCAGGCCGAGCAGGTGGTCGCGCACCTCCCCGGTGCAGCCGAACACATCGGCGCCGCCGGCGGGCATTTCGTGCAGGACGAAACGCCGATACAGTCGCCAGCACAGGCCGGAGGTCACCTCGGTCAACCACGGACTAACCGGCTTGATCCGCACGCCGAAGGTCCTATCGGCGCTGCCGGAGGCGAGAAGGGAGGCAAACCGGACGGTGAGTGCGGGCGGTTTCTGGAGGTCGGTGACGATGACGGCGCAGATGGCCGAGAACGAGCCAACGTTCCGGCTGAGTTAGACGATTCGGGCGCGCCAGCCCGTGGCGGGCACCTGGGTTGCCAGAATGGCAGCGCAGCGATCCGGACTGCCGTCGACGGCAAAAACGATCTCGCGATCCGGCGGGTTCGGCGCAGGCGGATCAGTTCCCGCCACAGACGATCGAGGTCCTCCACTAGCGCTCCCCGGTCGTGAGTTGGACAAACTCATCGTAATTGCGGATGTAGTCGGAAGGGTCGTAGTAGTCCGAGGCCAGCACCAACAGGACAGCGCTCGGAGAGTACTTGTACTGGACGCCCCAGATCATGGGAGGCAGATGGAGGCCGACGGTGGGATCGTCGAGCAGAAACTCCTCCCGCTTTGCCCCGTCGTCGGCGACGGCGTGCACGGAGCCGGCCACGCAGATGAGGAACTGATGCAGTCGCCGGTGGGCGTGTTCGCCGCGGATGTTTTCGCCGGGCACGCCATAGACGACAAAGTGCCGCCGGACGGGAAACGGAATATGGCGTTCAGCTTCGCCGAAGCTGATCTGGCCACGCAGATCTTCGGCGTGCGGCAGGCGGTGCAGGGTCACGCCACGGACGCTGGTGGGCGCGGCGCCCGGGGCAGTGAGTACGGCGCGCGGCGGAGCCGAGACGCTGGGCTTGGCGCCGACATAGCCGGAGATGCGAGCGGGGTTGCCCACGACGATCGTATCCGGAGGGACGTCGCGGGTCACGACAGTCGCCGCCCCGACCATCGCCCGTTCGCCGATGGTGACGCCGGGCAGGATGGTGGCGTTAGCGCCGATGGAGGCGCCGGCTTTCACCGTGGTGCGCCCAACGCGCTCCTGATGATGCTGGCTGCGGGGAAACGGATCGTTCGTGAAGGTGACATTGGGGCCGACAAAGACGTCATTGCCGAGTGTGACGCCGTCCCACAGTTGGACGCCCGATTTGATGACGACGCGATCGCCGACGACGACATCGCTTTCAATGAAGACGTGGTCGCAGATATTGCAGTCGGCCCCGATGCGGGCACCGGCGAGAATGTGGACAAACGCCCAGATGCGGGTACCGGGCCCGATATCGGTGGATTCAACGATGGCGGCGGGATGTTGGGACATGGACCTAAGGAGCGAGGTGATTTCCTATCAATTGGATGCCGGTGCCGGGGCCAGCGCTGCCCTCAGCCACGACGAACAGTTTTCCAGCCGGCCGCCTCCCGGGCGCCGCGGCCACCGTCGTGCAAGAGGCGGGGACGGCCGGACTCTGCCTTGGCGCTACCCACATCGGGATTGGCCACCAACCCGCCAAAGCGAAGAAGTTTCTGCCTGGGAAGGGGAAGCGGAAAGGCGGTATCGGGGCGGCAATATCCAGCCAAAGCGGCAAGAAGACGGTAAGTAGCCGGATCTGCATCGAGAAACCGAAACCAGAGTAACGCACTTACAGGCGCCGGAGATGAGACCAGACGGGAATGAGCGCGAGAATGCCCCAGCCCGTGCTTTGGAGCAGGATCCAGGCCAGAAGCGGCGCGGCTGGTCCATCGCCGAGGCAAATTAGGAGAACCACGTTGGCGAGACCAGCGAGCGCGCCGGCGACCAGCAGGCCCCCGCCTGCCGCCCGCGGCAGGCGGGGGCCAAACCATCGAGCCGGCGGCGTCCATCCCCACACAAGGGGCACTGCCAAGAGCCAAAACAGTGCAGGGATGCCGAGCCCTACCGCCCATAGACGCATAGCGATTAGGATATTCTAATTCTTGCGCTACCTGATCCTTCTCTTGACTGCCTTGGCGTTCGGGCAAAGCGACCCGGCTCCGGAGCCACTTCGCACCCGCATCACAATCTCTGAGAAGCTATCGGCCGAGGCTCCGGCGGCGATCACGACGGTCGACAAGGACCAACTGGCGGCCAATCCGGGTGTAAATCTGGACGACCGGCTCCGGTCCGTGCCTGGCTTCTCCCTTTTCCGCCGCTCGTCTTCGCTGGTGGCCAACCCGACCACGCAGGGAGTGTCGCTGCGCGGCCTCGGTTCGTCGGGTGCTTCGCGGACGCTGGTGCTGTGGGACGGGATTCCCATCAACGATCCCTTCGGCGGTTGGGTTTACTGGACGCGGGTCGACGCCGAGGAGTTGGAGCGGGTGGAAGTTGCCCGCGGCGCTTCGACGAGTCTGTTCGGCGACCGCGCGATGGGCGGTTCGCTGTCGCTGTTTTCAAAATCCGCGACGCCGTGGCGACTGCATGGCGCCTACGAAGGCGGCAACCGGAGCACTCATCAGTTGTCGGGCGGCTTCGCGCATCTGTGGTCGAAGCTGGAGCTAAGCACGAACGTGCGCGCCTTTGCCACCGATGGCTTTTACATCGTACCGGCCAACCGGCGGGGCACGGTGGATACGCGCGCCGGGGTGGACTTTGTGGCGGGCGACATCCGGCTGAACTATCTGGGCGGCAAGGACCGCTTGGCCGTGAAGTTGGACGTGCTGGCGGAGGAGCGGGAGAACGGCACGGTGCTGCAGACCAACTCCACATCACTTGGCAACCTGAGCGCCAACTACTCGCGGGAGAACTTCAGCGTGCTGGGGTGGCATACGCGGGAGCAGTTCCACGCCAACTTTTCTTCGATTGCGGCCAACCGGCTGACCGAGCGGTTGACGTCGGTGCAGTCGGTGCCGAGCGAGGCGACCGGGGCGGCGGGCTTCTACCGCATGGGGCAGCGGGAGAGCCATTTTCTGGTGGGGGGAGATCTGACGCGGGTGGAGGGCTACTCGCTGGAGACGGTGCTGCCCACGGGGTTCCGGCAGGGCGGTGGGGTGCAGTGGCAGCGGGGCGGCTTTGTGCAGGCCGATACGGCGTGGAAGGGTTGGAAGCTGTTTGGCGGCCTGCGGCTGCACAACACGGCCGTTACCGCCGGGGCGAGCAACACGTTCTGGAACCCGAGCGGCGGGGTGACCTACGGACGCAAGAACTGGCGGGCGCGCGGTACGGCCTACCGCAGTTTTCGCGCCGCGACGCTGAACGAGTTGTACCGGGAGTTCCGGGCGGGCAACGCCGTGACGCGAGCCAACGCCGCGCTGCGGCCGGAGTTCAGCCGCGGCGTCGAGTTTGGATTCGACTGGTACGGCGAGCACTGGACGCTGCAGACGACGGGTTTTTCAAACGCGTTGACCGATCTGATCACCAACGTGACGGTTTCGGTATCGCCTACGCTGATCGACCGGCAACGCCGAAACGCGGCCGAGGCGCGGACGCGGGGGGTGGAGACGAGCCTGAACTATCGCTGGCGCGGGTTGCGCGCCGAAACCGCTTATCTGTTTGCCGATAGCCGCTTCCGAGCACCGACGCTCGCGCGCATTCCGCAGGTGCCGCGGCACCAGGGCAACCTGATCTTGACGTGGTTGAGCGCGGGAAGCAAGACACTGCTGAGCGGGGGCATCCGGAGCTTCGGCATGCAGTTTGAGGACGACGTGAACCTGTTCCGGCTGCCGGGCTATGCGACGCTGCAGATGTCCGCCCGGCGGACGCTGACGGGAAGCCTGAGCGCGTTCTTCACGGTGGAGAATCTGCTGAACCGGGAGTTTCTGGTGGCTTTCAATCCGCTGCCGAACGTGGGCGCGCCGCGGCTGTGGCGGGGCGGCCTGCGGTGGGACGGGCGCATCCGGAAGTGATTCCGGCGTTTCACTACACGCTGGGACTTGGGCGCGAGAGTTGGCGGGAACAGATTGCGCTGGCGCGGGCGGTGGGTTTCCGCGCGGTGAACGTCGACCTGCGGAGCGCTGCGACGATGGAGCCTGGCGCGATGCTGGATGCTCTGGGTGAGTTGCGGGCAGCGAGCGGGCGGCTGCCGGCGTATCCGGGCGGGCAGCTGGATCCGCGGATTCCGGGCTTTTGTGCGGCGATTGGTCTGTCGACGTTGACCTGTTCGGTGCCTCCGTCGCTGGACGCGCCGGCCGACCTGCTGCCGCAGTACCGCGAGTGGGCGGCGATGCTGGCCGGCGCCGGATTGTCCCTGGCGATTGAGGCGCTGACGCCGCTGCATCTGCGTTTCGCCAAGCCGTATGCTTACGTGCAGAGCTTCGCGGCGTACCGGGAGTTCGTGGCCGCGGTGGGCGAGAACGCGGGCTTCCTGCTCGATAGCTGGCACTGGCACCACGGCGGCTATCCGAGCCCGCGGGGGCTGCGGGTGCTGCATGTGCATCTGGCCGATGCTGCAAGGGTGGCGCCGGAGGCGGTGCGGGATGAGGAACGGGAGTTCCCTGGTGAAGGGGTGATCGACCTGGCCGGGCTGCTGGGGGAGATCGGCGGGTATACCGGCTATGTATCGGCTGAGGTTTTTGGTCAGCAGGGGCGTTTTGCCGATGGGCTGAGCCGCGCGCGGTTTGGGCGGGAGAGCGTCGAAGCGGTGCTGCGGCAGGTGGTGAGCCGTTCGCAGTGAGCGGTCCGTTTGGTACGCTCATCCATATGCTGCGCGTGCTCTTTTTTCTCTGTCTGCTTCCGACGCTGGTCCCGGCGCAATCGAAGCCTCTCGACTGGGCCCAGATTGACCAGGAGACCTTAAAGCACTTCTCTGCCCTGGTGCAGATCAACTCGACGGACCCAGGCGGATCGGAGAAGCCGGTGGTGGACTACCTGCAATCCGTGCTGGCCAAGGAGGGCATCGAGTACAAGGTCTTCACCCGGGCGAACCTCGCGGACCCCGCCGTGATTCGCCCCAACATCATCGCCCGGCTCAAGGGGAGCGGGAAGAAGAAGCCGCTGTTGATTGTCGGCCACACCGATACGGTGAACATCGACCCGAAGAAGTGGACCGACTTCGGCCCCTTCTCGGCGCAGCGTTCGGGCGGGCATATCTACGGCCGCGGGACGGTGGATGACAAGGACAATCTGACGGCGGCGCTGATGTCGATCATTCTGCTGAAGCGGCAGAACGTCCCGCTCGACCGCGACGTGATCTTCCTGGCCGAAGCGGGCGAGGAGGGGAACACGGCGGTGGGCATTGCGTTTCTAGTCAACGAGCACTACGGCGAACTCGATGCCGAGTACTGCCTGGCCGAAGGCGGGTCGGCGGCGCGGGCCAACGGCAAGTTGAAGTATGTGCAGGTGCAGACGACCGAGAAGATTCCGCGCGGGGTGCGGCTGGTAGCTTCGGGAGTGGCGGGCCACGGGTCGGTGCCGCTGCGGTCGAACCCGGTGGCGCATCTGGCGCGGGCGGTGGCGAAGGTGGCCGACTGGCAGCCGCCGATGCGGCTGAACGATACGACGCGCGCTTACTTTGAACGCCTGGCGACGATTTCGACGCCCGAGGAGAAGGATCGCTACAACGGGCTCCTGAACCCGGACAAGACGGACGCGATTCAGGAGTATTTCGCGGTGAACGAGCCGCGGCACAACTCGATGATCCGGACTTCGATTTCGCCGAACATGTTTCAGGCGGGCTACCGGACGAACGTGATTCCGTCCGAGGCGACGGCGCAGTTGGATATTCGCGCTTTGCCCGACGAGGACATGACAAAGTTCTACGATACGCTGCGGAGCATCGTGAACGATCCGGCGGTGAAGATTGTGCCGACGGGCACCTCGATGCGGCCGGGGGCGCCGCCTTCGGCCCTCGACAACGAAGCGTTCCGCGCCATCGAAGCGATGGCGAAGAAGCACTACGACGGGGTAACGGTGCTGCCGACGATGTCGACGGGGGCGACCGATATGGCGTTTCTGCGAGCGAAGGGGGTGCAGTGTTACGGCATCGGCCCGGCGATTGACGTCGAAGACGGCCCGCTGGGCTACGGGGCGCACAGCGACCGGGAGCGGATTCTCGAGTCGTCGCTTTATCAGTTCGTCAAGTTCCACTATGACCTGACCGCCCAACTGGCGGCCGCGCGGTGACGCCATGCGCAGACTCTTACTGACTCTTGTTTTTCTGGCTGTTCCGGCGGCCGCCGCCGAGTTGCCGGAGGTGGCTCAGCTACTCGTCGAGCTGATCCGCATAGACACGTCGAATCCTCCGGGGAATGAGGAGAAGATGGCCCGGTTTCTCGAGAAGCGCTTCGCCGGGCTGGGCTTTACGATCGACATTATTCCGACGCCGGTGGCCGGCAAGGCGCACTTTATCGCGCGGCTGAAGGGCAACGGCAAGAAGCGGCCGGTGCTGCTGGCGGCGCATGCCGATGTGGTGGGCGTCGAGCGGGAGAAGTGGACGGTGGACCCTTATGCCGGGGTGGTGAAAGACGGCGCCGTGTACGGCCGGGGCGCGATTGATTTCAAAGGCGGCCTGGCGGTGTTTGCACAAGCCGTGCTGAACCTGGCGCGCAACAAGGTGGCGCTCGACCGGGATGTGATCTTCCTTTCGGAGGCGGACGAGGAGGGGGGCATCTACAACACGACGTGGCTGGGTACGCAGGCGTGGGAGAAGATCGACTGCGAGTTTGCGCTGAACGAGGGCGGTTGGATCATCAAGGGCAAGGACGGCAAGACGTCTTATGTGTCGATCTCGACGGCGGACAAAGGGAACGTCTCGCTGACGCTGACCGCGCGGGGGACTTCGACGCACTCTTCGATGCCGCGGCCGGACAACGCGATCTATACGCTGGCGCGGGCGCTGGCGAAGCTATCCGCTTACGAGACGAAGGTGAAGCTGACGCCGGAGACGCGGATGTTCTTTTCGACGCTGGCGGAGGTGAGTCCGGAGCCGATGAAGTCGACCTTCCGGGATCTGCTTTCGGACGACCCGAAGAAGGTAGCGGCGGCGGACAAGGCGATCTCTGAAGACACGCTGCTGCACGCGATCATGCGGGATACGATTGCGCCGGTGCTGATGAACGCGGGCTTCCGGGGCAACGTGATTCCGGGTTCGGCGGAGGTGACACTGAACTTCCGGACGATTCCCGGGACGACGTCCGAGGACTTGATTGACGAGATCAAGGGTGTGATTGAAGACCCGCGCGTGGATGTGGACGTGGCGGTGTTTGCGACGTCGCGGACGGCGATGACGCCGGAGCAGAAGAAGCAGTCGCTGGAGTATCAGAAGATGCGGTCGCGGCTGAAGCCGTCGCCGCTCGATAACGAACTGTACAAGACCTTGGTGAAGCATGCGCTGGCGGTGTATCCGACGGCGAAGGTGACGCCGTATCTGTTTCAGGCCGGGACGGATTCGGCGGCTTGGCGTTCGCGGGGGATTCCGGTGTACGGGATTTATCCCTACCCGATTGACCATGAGGATCTGAAGCGGATGCACGGCAACGACGAGCGGGTGCCGATTGCTTCGCTCGTGACGGGGGTGGATATGATCTACAAGACGCTGGTGGACGTGGCTGGCGCGAAGCCTTGACAGGCGGGCGGGGATGCGGGTACGCTTCCCTGCAATGACTACTCGCCGATACTTCTTTTTCGGGTCCCTGCTGGCCGGCGCCGTGCCGACGGGCGGCTATGGCAGCGTCCCATCGCTGCGCGCGCTGGGCTACAAACCCTTCTACGATAAGCTCAACGTGGCGGCCATTGGCTGCGGGGGCCGCGGGAACGAGATTCTGAACGATGCCGCGCGCACGGAGAACATTGTCGCACTGTGCGATGTGGACCTGAAGCGGGGCGAGGGCGCCATCAAGCGCTATGAGAAGCTGCCGCTGTACCGGGACTACCGGACGATGCTGGACAAAGAGGGCAAGAACATCGATGCGGTGACGATTGCGATTCCGGACTTCATGCACGCGGCGGTGGCGCTGGCGTATATGCAGGCAGGCAAGCATGTGTACCTCGAAAAACCGCTGGCGCGGACGCCGTGGGAGACGCGTCTGCTGCTGGACGCGGCCGTGAAGTACAAGGTCGCCACGCAGATGGGTAACCAGGGGTATTCGCACGAGTCGCACCGGGTAGCGGCGGAGATTTTGTGGTCGGGCGAGATTGGGGAGGTGACGGAGGTCCACGTTTCGACGACGCCGGGGACGCATCCGACGGGGTTGAAGGAGCTGCCGCCGGAGGAGTCGGCGCCGGAGACGCTCGACTGGAGCGCATGGCTGGGCAACGCGCCGATGCGTCCGTTCAGCTCTTACTATGTGCCCTACAACTGGCGGGGCTTTTACGATTTCGGAACGGGGCAGATTGGCAACTGGGCGACACATTCGGCCGGGCCGGTGCACCATGCGCTGCAGTTAGGGGCGCCGACCAGCATTGAGCGGGTGGCGGTGACCAACGAGAGCAAGTACACGTTTCCGGACCGGGCAACGATCCGGGTGGATTTTCCGAAGCGCGGGGGGATGCCGCCGGTTAGCGTGTTTTACCATGACTCGGCGCGGGCAACGGACCCGGATGTTTACCGGGTGCCGGGGATGGATAACGAGGTGATTCTGCCGCCGCCGAATAACCTGACGGCGAAGGGCCGTCCGATGGGTACGCCGGGAGCGATGTATGGTCCGCCGCGGGGGCCGCGGCCGGCGAACGCGCCGCCGATGGGTGCGGGTGGTCCGGGCGTGAAGGTGTTTGGCGCGGGACGCGGTGGTCCGGCGCCGGGTGTGCTGACCGGGAACGGGGCGGTGTTTATCGGGTCGAAGGGGATCATGGCAACGGTGGAGCGGGGCGAAGGCGTGTGGCTGCTGCCGGCGGCGCGCTGGGCCGAGTACAAGCTGCCGCCGCAGTTGTTGACGCGGTCGCCGGGCCATATGCTGGACTGGATTCGGGCGTGTAAAGGCGGCGAGCAGTCGTGCAGCGACTTCCGGATTTCGGCGCCTTACGCCGAGTGGCTGGCGCTGACGGCGATTGCGTTCCGGGTGCCGGGGAAGCTGAACTGGGACAGCAAGCTGATGCGGTTCACCAATAGCGCGGAGGCGAACAAGTATGTGAAGCCGGCGTTTCGCCCCGGGATGGAGCTGAAGCTCTGAGCTTGAGCTGACGGTTGGCTGGCCAAGCGCCGTCGAGGCGTTTGGCCAGCGGCCGGGTGCTAGCGCTTGGCGGGTTGGGCGAAGCCGCGGCCGACCATGTCGCGGACGTCAGTGGTAGCGCCGTGGTCGCGCCAGAGCCAGCGCATCATTTCGGGGAAGACGGTCTGGAGCATCTTCTGGCCGTGGCGCTGGACGCCCCAGGAGTAGTTCAGGTCGTAGCCCTTCTCCTCTAGGGCTTTCTGCATGCGGACGTTCTGGAGGAACCAGTCGCGGGTTTCGTCGTAGGAGCCGTCGGCGCGGAGGGCGCGGTTGTCGTTGCGGCCGTCGACGAGGAAGACGCGGAGAGGCTTCTTGTCCGCCTTCCGAATGATGTCGGGATAGGCGTGGCCGCCGCGGATGTTGGTGAAGCTGCCGACGTTGCTCAGGACCTTGCGGAAGTGGTTGGGTCGCTCCCAGGCTACCGTGAAGGCCGCGATGGCGCCGGAACTGGAGCCGCCGATGCCGTGGCGTTCGGGGTCTTTGGCGATGTTGTACTCCTTGTACAGGACAGGGAGGAGTTCATCGACGATGACGCGGGCGTAGCGGTCGTCGAGGGTGTTGTACTCGGTGGGGCGGTTGGTGTCGCGGTCGCCCCAGTTGCGAGGGGTGGGTTCGGGTTGATCGGGGCGACGGCCGGGGTTGATGAAGACGCCGATCATGATGGGGATCTCTTTGCGGTAGATCAGGTTGTCCATGACGACCTGGGCGCGGATGTCGCCTTCGGGGTTCATGAACGCCTGGCCGTCCTGGAAGATCATGAGGCTGGCGGGCACGGCGGGATCGTACTGCGCCGGGACGTAGATCCAATAGGTATGCTGGGTGCCGGGGTAGACTTCGCTTGGGAGGGTGAAGGGTCCGCGGACTTCGCCCCGAGGGACGCCCTCCATGACCATCGCGTCGGGGGCGAGGCGATAGTGAAGGTCGGTGTTGGGCGTCTCGGCCATGGGGACGCGGGGCGGTTGCCCCGCGGGTGGAGTCTGGGCGAGCAGGCCGGCGGCGAGCAGGAGGAGAAGAGAGGGCTTCATCGATCCGGCTCTTAGACGACGTCGGCGTAGACGGCCATGAGTTTTTCGAGGTCGGCGCGGTCGGCGGGGGTAACGTTGGCGAGCGGGGGACGGACGGGACCGGCGGGGTGGCCGAGGATCTCCATGGCGTCCTTCATGATGGCGACTTCGTAGCCTTTCATGCGGTCGCGGAGGGCGTAGAGCGGATGGACGTACTTTTTCATGAGGGCGTCCATGGTGGCGCGGTCCCCCTTGGCTCCGGCTTCCGCGATGGCGAGGGAGAGCTTGGGGGCGATGTTGGAGATGGAGGAGGTGTAGGCCTGGCAGCCGATGGCGAAGTAGCCGGGGGCGAGGTCGTCACCGAGGCCGCCGACCCAGGCGACGCGGTCGCCGACTTCGAGCATGATGCGGTGGTACTTGCGGATGTCGCCCTGGCCGTCCTTCCACATTTTGAGCGAGGGAACGCGGTCGAGCAGACGCAGGACCTGGGCGGGGCTCATGCCGGCCCAGTCGCGGGTGTAGAAGGACAGGGGGAGGCCGCAGCTCTTCCCGATGGCTTCGAAATAGTCGAGGAGGCCGGATTCGGGGGCATTGATATAGTAGGGCGGCATGACCAGGAGCGCTTCGGCTCCGGCCTGTTCCATTTCGCGGGCCATTTTGGTGGCGAGGGCGACATTGTAGCCGACGCCAGCAACAATAGGCATGCGTCCGTTGACGGCCTTGACGGCGACCCGGACGCATTCGACAGCCTCTTCCGCGGTGAGGGAGTAGATCTCGCCTGTTCCGCCGACGATGACCTGGGCACAGAAGCCGAAACCGGCCATCCAGTCACAGTTCTTTTCGAGGGCCGGGAGGTCGAGCGAAAGGTCTTTCTGGAAGGGCGTGACGGGGAAACCGAACACGCCGTGGAAGGCTTGTTTAGGGTCTAGCATCTGGTTTGAGCAATTTTATCAGATGCCAAGGCGGGGAGACGGGTGGCGGCCTACTTGCGCATGCCGGGCTTGGGGGAGCGGACAGCCTGCTGGCGGCGCTTGCGCTTGGAGCGTTTGGGCTTGGAGATGATGAAGGTGCCGCTGCCGAGGTATTCGGCGGAGTAGAGGTTATCTTTGGCCATAAACCTTTATTGTAGCCCAAGAGCCGCTCCGTCCGCCGAGTGAGGGGAGGGGACGGGCTAGACCATGTACATGCCGCCGTTGATCTCGATGGTCTGGCCGTGGATACCGCTGGCGGCGTCCGAGAGGAGGAAGGCGATGACGGCGGCGATCTCCTCGTTGGTTTGGAGTCGGCCGGCGGGGGTTTGCGCCTTGACGTTGTCGAGCATCTGCTGGGTGGAGTACTTTTCGTGGAAGTAGTTGTCGACGGTACCGGGGGAGACGGCGTTGACCCGAATGCCGGCAGGGGCGAGTTCCTTGGCGAGGCCTTTGGTGATGCAGGCGACGGCGGCTTTGGAGGCAGCGTAGATCGTGGCGCCGGGACCGCCGCCGTTGCGGGCGGCAATGGAGCTGAGGTTGATGACGTGGCCGGAGCCTTTGGCGATCATGCCGGGGGCGAGCGCCTGGGTGATGAAGTAGACGCTTTTGGTGTTGAGAGTCATGACGCGGTCGTAGAGGTCGAAGGTGAACTCGGGCATCTTGGCGCGGTGGACGAGATGGCCGGCGTTATTGATGAGGATGTCGGCGTCGGGCGCGGTGGCCTTGAGCTGGTTGATGAAGGCGGTGAGGCCGGCGTCGGTAGCGAGGTCGGCGCCGATGAGGTCGACCTGGCAGCTGGTGAGCTCCGCGGCGAGTTGCGCGGCGCCCTCAAGATAGGAGGAGTAATGAAGGACGAGGCGCGAGGCTCCGGCGGCGGCGAGCAAGCGAGCGGTGGCGGCGCCGATGCCGCGTGAGGCGCCGGTGATGACGGCAGTTTTTCCTGCGATTCCGTTGGGGTTCATGCCCTCCCATGGTATCCGAGGTGTCAGGCCGCCTTGGGTACCGGGATTTGGCCGAAGCGTTCGAGCAGATCGCCGACGTCGTAGCCGGGGGCCAGCCGCTCCATATACCCTTTATTTTTCAGGAAGTTAATGGCGTATTGCGGCAGGTTGAAGCTGGGTTCCTTTTTGGCGCGGTCGGCGAGGGCGATCACTTCGACGGCGACCGACGGATCGGGATC
>JAPKZB010000002.1:153879-155931 GCA_026393985.1 Acidobacteriota bacterium | reverse complement strand
CACGCTCGCCATCGGCGACAAATCCTTCACCCTCGCCCAAGCCGGCACCACCGGCTCAGTAACAATCAGCCCCACCGCCGCCTCCGCCCCCGCCACCGGGGCGACCGGCTCGATCACCGTCACCCCAACACCCACCGACTTCACCACCTGGACCGTCAGCACCCCACCCGCCTGGCTAACGGTCTCGACCACCGGCAATACCATCACCTGGACCGCCGCCCCCAATAACTCCGTCGCCGCCCGCTCCGCCACCCTCACCATCGGCGACAAATCCTTCACGCTAGCCCAAGCCGGCGCCATCGGCTCCGTAGCAATCAGCCCCACCGCCGCCTCCGTCCCCGCTGCCGGCGGCACCGGCACTATCACGGTCACCCCAACGCCGGCCGACTTCACCACCTGGACCGTCACTACCCCACCCGCCTGGCTCACCCTCACCATCGGCGACAGCTCCCGCACCCTTTCGCAAGCTGGCGCCACGCCGCCCCCCCAACCCAGCGCCACCGACTCCGGCTCGATTAACGGCACCGACGCCAGCCAAACCCTCACTTTGCGCTTCTCCCATCCCCAGGACTTCCGACAGCTCAACATGCTTAACG
Source organism: Acidobacteriota bacterium (assembly GCA_026393985.1). Lineage (GTDB taxonomy): Bacteria > Acidobacteriota > Terriglobia > Bryobacterales > Bryobacteraceae. The sequence goes on along the minus strand of JAPKZB010000002.1, from coordinate 155,335 downwards.
TGCTCATCAACACCGCCCTCTACGGCGGCAACGCCTGCTACATCGCCTACTCCCAACCCGCCGGTGTTCTTTTCCTGGTCAACGACGGGGAAACTGATTCCGGCCTCTCCGCGCCCCTAATCCTCGGATCCACCGCCACGGTACAGAACAGGCAATGCACCGTCCACGGCACTGGTTCCTCCGCCCAAGGCTCGGGAGACTCCCTCACGCTCACTCTCCGCTTGACCTTCTCTTCCACCTTCACCGGTAGCAAGGTCATCTACACGGCCGCCCTCGACCAAGCCACCGGGAACCTCGGCTGGAAAACCCTAGGCACCGTGCAGGTACCCGCAGCCCCTCTCCCCCTCCCTCGAACGGATCCGCTGCCCTAGCACGGTCTCTCCTCCTCAAGCCAGACCGTCAGCGCCACGTTCCGCTCCGCCGACGGCAACCCCGCCAACGCGACCGCCATGCCCCTGGCCAGCACTCAATCCCTCGAGGATTCCCCATGCCGCGTCAGCGCCCACGGATCCAGCGCTACCCAGGCCAGCGGAGTGTTGGCCCTCAACCTGAACATCACCATGAATGCGGAGCCAACGGCAACCGGACCGCCCTGCAAACCTCCAACAGCGAGGTCTCCCCGTAGCGCATCGCCGGTAACTTGCTGGTCCCGTAACTCGACCATGGCTCATCAGTGCCAGAATAAGACATGGACATCACCGCCCTGGATACCACCGCGCTCCCCTGGGAGGAGCGTTTCAACGAACATCTCCAGAAGACCCTCTACCGGAAGAACCTCATCACGGATCCCGATACCGGCATGGAGATCCGCTTGGTGAAGTACCCGGCCGGCGTCATCAACTCCCGGCACACCCATCCTTGCGCGCACGGCATGTATGTACTCGAAGGCACCCTGGTGACTCACCAGGGCAGCTTCGGACCCGGCCACTTCGTCTGGTTCCCCGAAGGCCCGGAGATGGAACACGGAGCCACTGCCGAGCAGGATGTCGTCGTTCTCTTCATCACCAACAAGCCCTTTGAGATCCACTACAAGTAATGGACCTGACCAAGTTCGATAACCAATGGCCGGCCGCCATCGCCGCCATTCTGCCACAGGTCGTCGAAGGGGACGCCCTGCTCATCTGGCTCCAACTCTATCCGCTCTCGGTCTTCCAACTAGCCGAGCAGGAGACGGACCGCGCCGACTTTGAACGCTACTACCAACTGCGCGGCCGCTACCGGCTCAGCGAAATCGCCGACACCTCTTCCTCCTTTCTGCCCGGCCACCGCCATTGGCCCGCCGTTAAAGCGGCGCTGCCCGCCTCCCCCGGCGACGACCTCACCACGCTGATCCGGCAGATCGCCGGCGGCGACCCGGCCAAACTCGCCATCGCCGCCGTGCTGCTCATGACCCTGCGCCAGGCCGGCCCCGCCTTCCTCCAAAGCGGCTACCAGCCTCCTGCCCCCCCCCCGCCCC
>JAPKZB010000002.1:10121-153864 GCA_026393985.1 Acidobacteriota bacterium | reverse complement strand
TCCCGATCCTCCCCGGCCAACACATCACCACCGGAGCGGAGCTCGACAAGCGGCCGTATCACACCACCGACGAAAGATGCTACCCGGGCATGGGGCCGATCCCGGTCGACTGCCGCAGCGGCAGTTGCGGCACCTGTTGGGTGGGAATCCTCGAAGGCAGAGAGCAGACCGATCCGGTCAGCGATTTCGAGCATAAGCGAATGCAATACTTCGGCTACTGGGAAAACCCGTTCCATGACCCCGCCGCCGATCGGCCGCTGATTCGGCTCGCCTGCCAAACCATTATGCGCGGCAGCTGCCGGATTATCATTCCCACTTGGAACGGCGTTCTCGGTAGCGCGCGTCAATCCCGAAGACTCGAAAGATAAGGTTCCCTGTTCGGGTTCATCAACAAGTCCCGCTGTCCGCTGGGGACCATATCAAAGAACCCATCCTACGGCCGCCCGGAGGTCCGTGTACCGAAAAACGTATTCAGTGGCACGGACATCCGGGCGACGGTCAGGACGATAATTCCGGAAGTCGAGCCAGCCAGCCGATACCGGGAACCTTCCGTTGGCTTGCCCGCCGTTGCAGAGAATCCAGGGGACGCGGATAGACGATCCCTGACGCTGAAAATCAGTCACCTGACGAATCCGATCCCGCTAAAAGATAACTTGGACCTCGGGTCGCCGTGGCCGTCCATCGTCATCGTGCCGCGGACCCCAAAGATCAGAGCGTACCGGATTCCTGCCCTGGAGGTCTACAAGGTGGTATGCCCGAGAGGATTCGAACCTCTGACCTTTTGCTCCGGAGGCAAACGCTCTATCCAGGCTGAGCTACGGGCACACAACAAAACCAACTCCAATCAGTATACCCTAAAGCATGCGGCTTTTGGGTCTATTCCTCCTGGCAGAACTGCTTTTCGGACACAAAAAACCGAAACTGCCCGTTGCGCTCGAACAGATCCTGCGAAACGAAGCCATTACGGCGCGTGCTCACGTTGGCATGCGCGTGGTAGAGATACGGACCGGCAAGGTCTTGTACGAAAGGAATCCGCAATCCTGGTTCGTGCCGGCCTCCAACACCAAGTTGTACTCGACGGCCCTTGCCTTAACCAAACTCGGCGCCGCACACCGCTTCGAGACGCAGGTGGTTGCCGATGGAAAGGACCTGCGCCTCATCGGCGGGGCGGACCCGACGCTCTCCGGCCGCAGCTACCCCTACAACCGCGACGCCGAGTGGCGCGACGGCGCGGGCGGGATCGAGGAGTTAGCCGACGCTCTCGTGGCCAAGGGGCTGAAGGTGGTCGAGGGCTCGGTGATCGGCGACGACACCCGCTACCTCTGGGACCCGATTCCCCCGGGCTGGGGTGCCGACGATGGCCTGTACGAATACGGCGCGCCAGTTTCGGCTTTGATGTTGAACGACAACGCGATTCGCGTGAAGATAAGGCCCGGCGCCGCCGCCGGCCAGCCCGCCGAACTGGCGCTGAACCCGGCCGTGGAGTACTTCGCCATTCAGAACCGTGTCGTGACGGCCGAAGCCGGCTCGCCAGCGCGCATTCGCTTTGAACGCCCCATCGGCACGCGAGAGGTTTGGCTCGAAGGGACCATCGCCCTGGGCGCTACCGAAACCGAGGAGATTTTGGCCGTCGACGAACCCGCCCGCTTTGCGGCGCAGGCTTTAGTGGACGCCCTGCGGCGACGCGGCGTCGAAGTAAGGGGCGGCGCCGGCGTCCGCCACCGTTTCGAGGGCGACCCAATGCCGTGCGATCGCTGCGAGGTACTCGCCTCGCGCCAGTCGCCGCCCCTGGGCCAAATCATTCAGGTTGTCAACAAGGTGAGCCAGAACCTGCACGCCGAAATCATGCGGCGCGAGGGCGGCGGCGAGGAACAGATGAAAGCGCTGTTTGCCGCCGCCGGGGTCCCCGACGAGGATACCTATCTGGTGGACGGTTCGGGATTATCGCGGCTGACGCTGGTCTGCCCGGAATCGTCCACCAAAATCCTGCTGCACCTGTGGAACAGCCCGGAGCGGGAGGCCTGGCTGCAATCCTTACCCATTGGCGCGCAGGACGGCACGCTCGAGAACCGTTTCAAAGGCTTCGCCGAGGCCGGGCGCGTGAAGGCGAAAACGGGGACTTTGACGCACGTCGCGGCCCTGGCCGGCTATCTCGACCACCCCAAACGCGGCATGCTCGCCTTCAGCGTGATGGTGAACAACTTCAACGGACCCTCGGCCAAGGCGCGGGCGGTGATTGACCGCCTGGTGATGACGCTGCTCGACTATTGAGGAGCCAATCCCGGGCTGGCGCTTTCCCATTGACTTTCGCCTCAGATTCGCCCAAAATAAAGCAATCCCCCATGGCACTTACCCGCAGGCAAAAAGAGGTTCTGGACTACCTGGCCGATTTTATCGAGCGCAAAGGCTATTCGCCGAGCTACGAGGAGATCGCCGAAGGCATCGACCTGAACTCCATCGCCACGGTGCACAAGCATATCTCCTCCCTTGAAGCGAAGGGGTACTTGAAGCGCGGCTTCAATCAGAGCCGGTCGGTGGAGATCAGCGAATCTTATCTGGCCGAACGCGGCCGGGGACCCGTGGCCGCCGACTCGGTGCCGCTGCTCGGCCGCATTGCGGCCGGCCGGCCGGTGGAGCAGATGGCGCAGGGCGAGGCCCTGCAGTTTAGCGACTTTCGCGGCAATGCATCGACGTACGCCCTGCAGGTGCGCGGCGAGTCGATGATCGACGATCACATCTGCGACGGCGACTTTGTCCTGATTGAAAAGGCCGATTCGGTGCGCGACGGCGAAATCGTCGTGGCGCTCGTTGAGGGGCACGAGACTACCTTAAAGCGTTTCTACCGCGAGGCGGACGGCATGATCCGGCTACAGCCGGCCAATGCAACCATGGAACCGATTCTGGTCCCGGCGCCGGCGGTGGAAGTACAGGGACGGCTGATCGCCGTCATGCGGAAGTATCGCAACTGATTCAGGTGAGCCGGGCGAGCCGTTCGCCGGCCGCCTCGAGCGTCTCTTCCTTTTTGCAGAAACAGAACCGGACGTAGTTATGGCCAAGTTCCGGGCGGGAGAAGAAGCTTGAACCCGGCACGCCGGCCAAGCCGATGTTGTGGATCAGATGCTGGACAAAGGCCGTATCGTCCGGGAAACCGAAGGCGGAGATGTCCGTCATCGTGTAGTATGCGCCGCTCGGGGTAAAGCAGCGGAAGCCGGCTTTCGTCAGGTAGCATTCCAGTTTGCGGCGGCGCCAGTCGTAGTGGTCGCCGAGTTCGTTGTAGTAGGCGTCCGGAGCCTGCAGCGCTTCGACGGCCGCATACTGTAGCGGCGTGGCGGCGCCAACGGTAAGGAAATCGTGCACCTTGCGAATCCCGTCGGTGAGGTCCGGATTGGCCAGCACCCAGCCGACGCGCCACCCTGTGACTGAGTAGGTCTTCGAACAGCTGTTGACCAGCACCGCGCGGTCGCGCATGCCGGGCAGGGTCATCACGGGGATGTGCCGGGCGCCGTCGTAGACGATGTGCTCGTAGATCTCATCGGTAATGCAGAGCGCCTCGAACTCCTGACAGAGAGACGCGATCAGCGTCAGCTCTTCGCGGGAGAAGACGCGGCCGGTGGGGTTGTTCGGCGAGTTGATGATGATCGCCTTGGTCTTGGTGCTGAAGGCCCGGCGAAGCTCCTCAGGGTCGAAGGACCAGTCGGGCGCATGGAGGGTGACCAGCTTCCGGGTCGCGCCGCAGAGTTGCAGGTCGGGGTGATAGTTCTCGTAGTAGGGCTCAAAGACGATGACCTCGTCGCCCGGATCGACAAGGGCCAGCAGGACGGCGGCCATGCCTTCGGTGGCGCCGCAGACGACGGTGACCTCGCGGGCGGGGTCAATCTCGAGACCATAGTGGTGGCGGGCTTTGGCGGCGATCGCCTCGCGCAGCGGCGGGATGCCCCAGGTGATGGGGTACTGGTTGTGATCAGCCTCAATGGCCCGGGCCGCGGCCGTCTTGAGCCAGGAGGGCGCTGGAAAGTCCGGAAACCCCTGGGCCAGGTTGACGGCACCGGCCGCGATGGCCTGACGGGTCATGTCGCGAATAACGGATTCTGTAAAATCGGCGGTGCGGGCGCTGCGAAAGCGCGGCCGGGCGGCAACACTCATGTCAGTACGGTATCGCGACTGGCGGCCCGCCGTAAAGTCGCCGATGCCGCGCCCTGCCCTCTTCGGGCTGTTATTCTAGGCTTTTGATGCATGGAAAGGTAGAGAGCTTCGAGTTTTGGCCCGTGCTGGCGCCGGATTATCCGCTGTTGAATGTCTCGGGGCTGCATGCGCCGTTTACGCCGCGCATCATTACCCGCTGCGTGCTGCAGGATGGCGCCGAAGGATGGGGCGAGGTGCCCTGTAACACCGGGGTGATCCGGGTGCTGCGCGCCGTGCAGGGCGAGTTAGCCGGAACGGGGCTTTCGAGCGAAGAGACCAAGGCGACTTTGGCGCACGTGGTGGGGCGCAGCCGGGAGCTGGCGGCGCAGTTCGCGCTAACCGACGAGCGGGGGCAGGCGTCGTTTGACCGGGGCGTGACGAATCACGTGCGGGCCGGGGTGCAAATGGCGCTCCATTCGGCGATCGCCCAACGGATGGGCGTGCCGCTGTGCGACCTGCTCGGGGGCGACAACGGTCGCCGGCGCAGCGAAGTCCGATTCAATCTCTATCTGTTTTTTCTGGCCGATACGGTGGCCAGCGGCCTCGACTACTCCTATGGCAAACCGGCGCCGCGGAACGAGTTTGAAACCCGGCGGGAGGGCGTTGTGCTGAACGCTGCCAGCGCTGTCGGCCTGGCACAGGCCGGAGTGGCCAACCGGATGCCTGGCGTCAAACTGGTGAAGTGGAAACTCGGCGTGCTCGCGCCGCGGGAGGAGCTGTCGGTGATGCTGGCCGTGGCCGAAGCGCTCGGACCGCAGATTCAGATTGTGCCCGATCCGAATGCGGCCTGGGACAACGAGACAGCCATCGAATTCATTCGCGAGTTGAAGGCGGCCATCGGCGATCAACTGCCTTATTTTGAAGATCCCGTGCCCGGCCGGGAGAACATGGCGATTGTGCATCGGGAGACCGGGGTGCCGCTGGCGACCAACATGTGCGCGGCCAACTTCGCCGAGCACGAAGACGCCCTGCGCAAGCAGGCGATTCAGATTACGCTCGGCGGCGACTGCCACTACATCGGCGGCAGCGACGAGGCCGTGCGCCTGTCGCACTGGTGCGCCGCGCACGGCATGGGCTTTGCGCAGCACTCGAATACGCACCTGGGGATTTCGCACGCGCACACGGTGCAGATGGGCGCCGCGGCGGCCACGCAGGATTGGCCCTTTGATTCCCACTATTTCCCCTGGCAGGCCGATTCCGATCCTACGGTAAAGACGTCGATTCCCCTACAATTCGGGGGAATCTGCCGGGTGCCGGACCGGCCGGGGCTGGGCATCGAGGTAAGTCTCGAAGGCGTCCGGCAGTTGCATGAGCTGTACCTGGCGGCGAACCGGCACGGGCGGGCCTATCAGAACCGGGACGATGGGCCGGTGGCCGAGGCGGTCTACGGCGGCTGGGTGCGCCCGCAACAGCGGGCGCACCGTTGGTTCCTGGCCGGAACCCCGGGCAAATAACTTTCAGAAAAACCCGGTAAGATAAAACGGATGAACCGTTCTTCGGAACGCCGGGTTCTCTGTGGTTTGAACCTGGTGGTGGTGGCGCTGGGCGTAGCGCTATTGAGCGGATGTGGTGCGGCGCGAGCGACGCGATTTGAAGCCTTTGCCGTGGCCGGCGTCAACTACGGGCAGGCGCGCAGCCAGTTTCTCCGGCTCTCGCTCGACGTGAACATTGAACGCGACACACTGGAGCTGCGCAAGCAGCACGAGGCGCTCGACGCAGCGGGCCGGGCGCGGGTGCTGAACGAGCAGGATCAGATTCTGCAGGAGCGGATCGGTATCCTGGCCGACCTTGAGCGGCATGGCGCCGTAATGAATCAGTATTTTCAGGCGCTGGCGCGGTTGGCCGGACCGCAGGCCGATGCCAACGCCGCCGCCGCGGCGCAGCGTCTTTCGGGCGAACTGGGCGGACTGTCTGATGTGCTGGCGAAAAAATCCATCCGCGGGACGCCGATCAGCGAGAAGATCGGCCAGGTGACGGCGATTGTGGTGGGGGAGCTGCGAAACCGGTCGCTCGAACGGCACCTGCGCGAGTACGCGCCCTTGATTCAGCGCCAGTTGGCGCTCGAAGAGGCGATGCTGGGTTTGCTGGTCGACGAGTATATTGAAGACCGCAAAGTGCTGCGCAATCATGAGCGCCGGACCGTGCTGCTGCCGCCGTTCCGGGCCGATTCCCTGCCCCCGGATTGGGATGCGTTGCGGAAACGGTTTCTGCTGGCCGAAATCGACGTGACGCGGGCGCGGTCGGCGCAGGAGGCGGCCCGGCAGTTGCGAAGCGCGTTTGAGGGCTTAGCCGGCGGCGAACGCGAAGGGAGTTTAGCGAGACTGGAGTTGGCGATCGACCGGGTAAATCAGTTTATTGGACCGGGGGCGAAGTAAAATGAGCGACGAAAACCCTGTGACACCGAACGAGCTGCGGAACGGGCTGCGGCGCAGCCTAAAGACCACTCTGGCCGACCTGGACAGTGATGCCTTTCAAGATTCTCTCGAACAGGGCACCGAGGCCGACCGGGCCGCGGCGGCGATAACGCGCGGCGAGGTATACCGGACGTGGCGCCGGCTGAATAATCTCGAGCTGGACCTGATTCGGTGCCAACTGCTGGCGCTCGAGACGGAGTTGCTCCGGGCCACGCAGGAGCTGGCTGGCTCGCGGGCGAAGCTGGACAAGGTGGCAGGATACCTCGAGACGGTGAACAGTTTCCTGGCCCTGGTGAAGCGGATTCTGCCGCCCGGTTAAGGGGCATTAGCCGGCTGGCGGGCGCACCACTGGCACCAGAAGAGGCGATAGGCGGACTCGATCTCCCGGGCGAGCTGCGCGCCGTTGCCGAGCGCCGCCTCGGCCTGCGACCGCAGGCCCGCCCGGAGCGAGGCGAGAGCAGCGAGGTCCGCGGCGAGGGCGAGGGCCGTCTCCACATAGCCATCGAGCGAGGCGGCGGACAGATGGCCGAGGCCCACCCGCTCGAGGAGTGCCTGCCCGACGCGTCCGGGGTGGGTTGCTCCCTGAAGGTTTACGACCGGTACACCCATCCAAAGGCAGTCGCAGGTGGTGGTCTGACCGTTGTAGGGGAACGAGTCGAGCGCGATGTCCACCTCGGCGATCACGCCGAGGTGTCCGGCGAGGGGGCGGCCTCCGCGGAACAGCAGCCGGACGGGGTCGATACCGCGCGATACGAGTTCAGCGGCAACCCGGTCCCGGGATGGCGAGCCGGGGGTATCGAGTTCGGCCGATTCGTAGTGGCAGAGCAGACGCGAGTCCGGCAACCGCCGCAGAATGGCGGCGATGGCGTCCCAGGTTTGCGCGTGGTACTTGCCGGGACGTTGGAAGACGCCGAAAGTAACATACCCGTTGGCGAGGGCGGGCAGCGGAGTAACTGACGGCGGCGCTTCGGCCAGTTGGAAAGCGATATAGCCGGAGGGGAGACGATGGACGGTTTCCGTGTATTCGGCTTCGGCGCCCGGGGGCGTGGTCCAGCGGTCGGAGAGCAGGTAGTCGATCTGGGCGACGCCGGTAGTGGCGGGGAAATGCGGGAAGGCGACCTGCACCGGGGCGGCGCGCCGGGCGAAGACGCTGAGCCGATGGTCGGCAAAGTGGCCGGAGAGTTCGACGAGGATATCGATCTCGTCGCGGGCGATCAGCGCGCTGAGTTCGTTGTCGTCAAAACTCCAGACGTCCCGCCAGTGATCGGCGATCTGGCGGTAGATGCGGGTATGCTCGGAAAAGAGCGGACGCGTCATGTAGAAGTAACTGGTGAAGTTAGCGCGGTCCTGAAACTGGAGCCAACAGGCGAGAAAGCAGAAGGCGGGGTTCATGACAAACTCACCGGTCAGATAGCCGACGCGGAGCGGGCGGAGCGGATTGGGCGAGTTGGGAAACCGGGTGCGGACGGGTTGCGCCCCGGCCCAGAAGCGACTGGCGTTTTCGTAGGTCTCAAGAATCGTTAGGGCGCTGGCGTTGGGGTTATGGAGCATCAGCCAGAGCAGATTCGAGTGCAGGTTGCGATCTTCGGCGGTTTGGTTCGGGGTGAGGGAGAGAGCGTTCCGCTGGGCGGCGAAGGCGGCGGCCGAGTCGCCGGCGCTCCAGGAGGCGACGGCGAGAATGGCCTGCACCTCAAAGGAGGCCGGGGCTTCGAGGGCGGCGCGGGCGGCAAAGGCGAGCGCCTCCTGATGGCGGGTGGCCTGGGAGGCGATAGACGCCTTGAGCAGCAGCAGCGCGAGCGTGCGGGGATGGCGGACCAGGGCGCTATCGACGAGACGTTCGGCGACGGCAGCCTGTTCGGTAGCGAGCAGAGCCTGCCCGAGGGCGGCGGTATAGGTGGCGTTGTCGGGCTCCTGACGGAGACAGTCTTCGAGATACGGGATGGCGTCGGCCGGACGGTGGAGCCGGAGCAAGGATTCGGCCAGGCCGTGCCGAGCGGCGAGGCTCTCCGGGGCGAGATCCAAAGCGCGGGCGAATGCAGTGATGGCCGGGGCGAAATGGCGGCTACGGAAACGCAGCGTCGCCAGATCGCTCCAGTAGAGCGGATCCGGCGGATTCTGCGGGAGGAGCGATTCGAGGGCCGCCAGGGCCCCCGCCAAACTCCCCAGGCCCCACAAGGAGATGGCCAGGGCGCGAACGGGCGAGGGCGCCAGGCCCTCGTGCCCGACCGCCGCCAGGGCGCAGTGCAGGGCGCGGGGCCATTCGCGCGCGGCAACGGCGTCCCAGGCAGCTTCGGTGGACACGTTAAGCCTCGCGCAAAGCCAGATGGAGGCGGACCTGCTTACTCCCGACGTTGGGAAGCTGCGTCAAGACCAGTTCCAGCCAATTCGAGTCGCTGGCAAGCAGCATCCGGTGAGCGCCGGCAATGGAGACGGCCTGGGTGACTTGACCGGAACGGTCCTGATGATGCAGCATCAGCTCATAGTCATAGCCGTAGTTCACCGCGGGCGCGGCGAGCGGAGTCCCCGCGGGTCGGTCCCGCAGTTCGAGGGCCAGCCGGTAAGGCGCATCCGGGCCGGCATCCTTTTCCAGCTCGAGCAGGGTGACCTCGAGGCCATCGTTAAACGGTCCGACAAAGGCACGGTGGGCGCTTTCGGCCATCGTTGTAAAGCGAGGTTGGTCCTCATCGTTTTTGTCAAAGTTAGAAATGAATATCTGGTATTTCATGAAGTTTCCTGATGGGCAGTGGAGATCAGGCTTCGGCGAGTCGCATTTGTTGGACGATTTGCCAGAAGCGTTTTTCCGGGTGGAGATTCCGGTAGAGGGGGTGGATGCGCAGATAGAGCATCTCGCGTTCCTTGGCGGCGAGCCCCTGGTCGAGCAGGTCGAGGGCGGTGCGCCGGTCGTTGACCATGGCAAACGCCCAGGCGGCGGCGGAAGCGGATATCTTGCCGGCGGTAAAGCCGGCAAGCAGACGCTGGGCATAGTCACGGGCCATACCGAGGTCGCCCAAGCTGGCGTAAACCTGATTGAAGAGAATGTCGGACCACTTGAGATAACCAGGGTCGCTACCGCCGGCCGCTTCCCGCTCGCGCCGTTGTACCTCATAGGCGGATTCCATGGCGCGACGAACATGGCTCCGCGCATCGGGCTCCGGGGTTTGGCGGGCGAGAGCCGCGCAGGCTTGGCCGAGGTTGATGTGGACGTTGATGAGATCGGTGCGGCGGAGAAGTTCCTCCAGATGCGAGACCGCGGCGGCGGGGTCTCCGGCCAGCCAGAGATAGAGGCCGAAGGTAGCTTGCAGCGTGTGATCGAAGGGGTCGAGTTCGAGTCCGGCGCGGGCGTGGCCGAGCGCCTCCTGCATGCGGCCGAACTGGAGGATCAGACCGCCGTACCAGGAGTGGGCCCGGGGAAAACGGGCATTGGCGGCAATCGCCTCGCGATAGGATCGATCGGCGCCGTTCCAGTCCCAAACGTGCTGCCGGGCTGAGGCGAGCGAGACGTAGCATTCGGGCAGCTTCGCACCCAGGACGACGGCCTTTTCGGCATCCTGGAGCGCTTCGGCGAGGAGAGTGGAGGTGGCTCCCCGGTTGAACAGCAGCAGCACCTGACGGACGTCGGCGCGCGCGGCGTAGGCGAGGGCGAAGTTAGGGTCATGCGAGATGGCGCGGCCGAAGCAGGCGATGGCCTCTTGCGCCGCGGCCGGGGTGCGGTCGAGCGCGATCTTCTGGCCACGCTCATACTCGGCGACGGCGGCGTTCACCGCGCTGGCGAGCGCCGGAGGAGCCGCGTGGGCGGCTGGTAGCACCGGACGGAGAACGCGAAACGCCAGGCTCAAGGCATGGCCGGAATTCAGTTGGCGAAGCGCGTCGCAGGTCCGTTCGAAGATTTCGTTTTGGAGCGCGATCGGGTTGTCGAGGGCCGAGGTGAGATTCTGCCGGAAGACTTCGGCGCCGCTGCGATTGTCAATCAACCGCAGCAAGAATGCCGGCGCCGGGGAAGCGACCTGCAGGCTGGCTTCCAGCGACAGACGAGCCCTGGACAGGTCGATACTCTCGGTTTTCGCGTTGCGGGGCACCGAAAACACCTGAATCTCGTCTACGGCGCGCAGGCGGCGAATCAGCTCCGTTTCCTGTCCCAGACAAACCGGATCGAAGTCGGTGCGGGCGGTGAGGTTCCGGAAGGGAAAAATGATCAGCGAGCCGGCCACGGCGGGCGGGGACCAATTGGAGACGACGCCCGCAATGCCGACCGCGGCGGCGGCGCCGGCGGCGTTAATCCAAAAGCGGCGGGAGGGCTGCCACCGTTTGGCGGTGAGCCGCGCGTTGGGCGCATCGCCGGCCAGCATGGCGATCAGGTCAGCCGGGCGCTGCGGACGCTGCGAAGGATCGCGGCGCAGGCAGGCCAGGATGACCCGCTCCCAGGCGGCGGGTAGAGCCTCGGCGCGGGCGGAGGGGCGAATTGCTTCGTCGTGGAGTTTGCGATAGAGCAGTTCCTCGGGCGAGGAGCTGGCAAAGGCGTTGGTCCTGGTGACCAGGGTATCGAGCAGGAGCCCGAAGGAGTAAACGTCCGAGGCGACGCTGCCGCGCTCGCCGTGAAAGACCTCCGGGGCGAGAAAGTAGGGTGCACCGGGCAGCAGCGCGCTTTGCGTCTCCCAGACACTATCGGCCGAGAGGTTCTTGGCGAGACCAAAGTCGATGATGACGGGCCGGGTGGAGCCATCCTCCACGCGCACCAACATGATATTGGAGGGCTTGAGATCCCGATGAATGACGCCGTGGTCATGCAATACCTGGAGAGAACGGCCGACGCCGTTGGCAATGGCCAGCGCTTCCGGAAGAGGCAGCGGACGACGGCGGGAGAGCAAGGTGGAGAGGGGTTCGCCGTCGAGAAACTGCATCGTCAGGCACGGAATAATGATTTCACGGCCCTGCGGGTCGATCTGCCGGTGTTCGACCAATTCATACATCCGGCAGATCCCTTCATCAGAAATATCCCGCGGCACCCAGACTTCGCGTAGAAAGCGCTGCAGGGCGGCCTGTTCGCAGCCGACACCGGGACGGATGGTTTTGAGCGCCAACTGGAGGTTGTGCAGCTTCTGATCGCGGACCTTGTAAACTTCACCCATGCCGCCGCGGGCAATCATACCAACGACACGGAAGCGGTCGGCTAAGAGTTGGCCCGGCACAAAGAGCGGGCTCTCCTCGCGCACATCCTGGCTGGGTTCCTCGAAGCGGCGGAGCAGCCTTTCGAGCGCCTCGCGACGTTCCGGATGATCCGCGCAGACCTCATCCAGCCAGACGGAACGCTCTGCGACCGGTAGCTCCAGGGAGAGGTCAAACAGCTTTTCAATCTTCGCCCATTCGTCCGGATGCAGACTTGCCTCCTCCCAGTCGCTGCCGCAACCACTCCTCGGCCAGCGCCCAGTCCCGCTTGGCGGTCCGGTCGGTTACACCCAACGCCTCCCCAATCTCGACGAAAGTAAGTCCGGCAAAGAAGCGTAGTTCCACCACGCGCGCCCGGCGCGGCTCACTGGCGGCCAGTTCGTCCAGTGCTTCGCTGATGTCCATGAAGTTATCGAGATTGGAGATTCCGAGGGAGTCCACCACGTCACCGAGATCCACCCGGATGGGAGCAGACCCGCGCTTTTCCGCTGACCGCTGCTTGGCGTAATCGATGAGCAGGTGCCGCATGGCGCAGGATGCGTAGATGAGAAAGTGCGACCGGTCGGTCCAGACAAAATCCGGCTGTTTCAGAAGGCGCAGGTAGAGTTCGTTGATCAGAGCGGTGGGCTGCAGGGTATGGTCATCGCGCTCGGCGCTCATGCGCTGACGGGCGATCCGCTTGAGCTCCGGATAGAGGGAAGTTAAATCCTCCTGATTCAGCTCATACGACGGGGAGACGGAACTCTCCTCGCCCGCACGGGACGCCGAGTTCGAAATTAGAGCATCACGACCTGAGCTCATTAGTCGTCTCCACAACTGGATAAGAGTCTGAATCATAGCGGACGGCCGCCGGGATCGTCAACGGGCCACCCGCAACCGGAGAAGCGAGAAAAGCGTTGAAAAAGGGAAAGCAACTAGAACTTTTTTTTTCCCGGTCCGGCCGATTAGTTCGCTTATCCTGTTATATGCCTCCTGCTCCCTCCGCCATCGACCTGACTCGGCCGATTGACCCGGCTTCCGACACCTGGAAAACGATCGCCGCTACTTTGCAGGGAAACATCGCCAAGCCGCACGGCCGAGAGTACGCGGTAATGCTCCTGTTTGTTGTCGACGGTGGCGCCGAGGCGCGGGCGGGCCTGGCTGATTTGGCCGGGACGTTCGTAACCAGCGCCGCGCAACAAAGTGTGCAAGGCCAGGAGAAAGCCGATAACCCCACGACCGTCCTCGGCAATCTCGGGCTCAGCGCCGGCGGATACCGGAAGCTGGGATTTACGGAGCAGCAGTTAGAGAAGGCCTTTGCCCATCGCTACGACCGGAACTGGTTTCTTGACGGGATGGGCGCCAAAGCGGTTGCGTTGGGCGATACGCCTGACCATCTGGAGCAGTTCTATCAAAGCAAGAAGTTAGACGGATACCTGTTACTGGCTTGCGCTGACGCCGCGGCGCTGCAGCAGGCTTGCCAGAGCGCCCGGACAGCCCTAAATGGATTCTGTAGCGCGATTCATGAAGAGCCGGGCCGACAGATCCTGCGGAATGGCAAGCCGTATGAGCCGTTCGGGTTCCGCGATGCGATCGCCATGCCCGGTATCTTCGACACCACCGCCAGCGACAAACAGCCCGCCGATACCTTGCTGTTTCGTGACCGGCTGGCGCAAGATCGATCGTGTTTCGGCACCTTTGTTGTCTACCGTAAGTTGGAGCAGGATGTGGCAGGATTCGAGCGATCCGTACAAGGTCTGGCGACGGCGCTCGGCTCGACGCCTGGTGACGCAGCCGCGTTACTTGTTGGACGTCGCCAGGACGGAACGCTTCTGATTCCGAATTTCTCCCACGATCCCGGAGGCAACGTGTGCCCCTTCCACGCGCATGTCCGGAAGGTGAATCCCCAGACAACCGTTACCGGGAACCGCGTCAACATTCCGCTGTACCGCCGCGCCACGCCCTATGCGGCCGATGGAAAACAAGGATTGCTGTTTCTCGCCATGCAGGCCAACCTGGGCGCACAGTTTGGCATGCTGGTGCGCACCTGGATGAACAGCCCTGACTTTCCGGTGCCCGGCACCGGCACCGACAGCCTCCTGGGCACGCCGGGCGGCGTCCAGGACTGGAAGGGGAAAAGACATGATGTAGGGCGGCACGTCACTTTCCGGGGAGGCGAGTTTTTCTTTCTCCCCAGCCTCGCCTTTTTCCGTTCCTTAAGCACTTAGTGGTCGGCGATGGAGCCGTCCGGGAAGCGGAGTTGCTGCCGGGTGTGGGGCTGGTAGGGGCGCATGGCCGCGACCTTCTCATCGAGGTCGACGCCGAGCCCCGGGCGGTCCGGCGGCAGGGCGAAGCCTTTGTCGTAGGTGATGCCGCCGCCGTAGAACAGATCCTTCCAATACTGCTCGTTGCCGCGGTGCGTGATCTCCTGAATGGCGAAGTTGGGGGTGGAGAAATCGACGTGAAGGGAGGCGAGCGTCGATACCTCGCTCTGCGGGTTATGCGGGGCGAGTTCGATGCGGTAGGCTTCGGCGATGGTCGCGATCTTCTTCATCTCGAGAATACCGCCGCAGTGCACGACGTCGGGCTGGACGTAATCGACGAGATGGCGCTGGCAGAGGGGTGCGAAGCCGTATTTCGTGAAGAGCCGTTCGCCGGTGGCGAGCGGGATGCGCGTCGAGGCGCGCAGGTGGGCCAGTTCGTCGAGGTCTTCAATTTGCGTGGCCTCTTCGACGAAGAAGGGCCGGTACTCTTCGGCGCGGCGGCAGAAGTCGACGGCCATGGTAGGGGTAGTCTTGCCGTGCAGGTCAATGCAGATGCGGAAGTCTTCGCCCACGGCCTGGCGGACGGCCTTGAGGTTGGCGATGCCTTCCGAGACCGAGCGGACGGGGTCGATGGTGTCGCCCTGCGTCGTAATGAAGGCAGCCTTGCAGCCGGTCCAACCCTCCTGCTTGGCCTTGAGCCAGGATTCGGCGTACTGCTGGGGCGAGTTGCCGCCGGCGTGGACGTACATCTGGACGCGATCGCGGGCGCGGCCGCCGAGCAGGCGCCAGATGGGCTGGCCGAGCGACTGGCCGAGGATGTCCCAGAGGGCGATTTCGACGGCGGAGATGGCCGAGTTCAGAATGGGTCCGCCGCGCCAGCGAGGCCAGCGGTACATGGCCTGCCAGTGCATCTCAATGTCGGCCGGGTCCTTGCCGACGAGATAGCGCCGGTGCTCTTCGATGGCGGCGGCGACGGTGGCTTCCTTACTCGTGACGGAGCCTTCGCCGAGGCCGGTGAGGCCCTGGTTGGTGTAGAGCTTCACGAACACGTAATTGGATCCGTTGGCGCCGCCCCGGTTGACGATGAAGGTCTTGAGGTCCGTGATCTTCAGATTCAGGGGCTTGGCCTTTTCGCGGGCCTGCGACAGCAGGGGCAGGGGCGCCGCGAGGGCGAGAAGGTTCCGGCGAGTCATGAGGCGTATTCTACGTCAATCGACGTAGAGGAACTCGTTCGAACTCAGCAGGACCTGGGCGAAGGCCGGAAACGGCAGGCGGGCGAGGAACTCGGCGGCGAGCTGCTTTTCGGCAGGGGTGGGCGGACGGGAGAGGGTGAGCAGGTAGGCGGCGTCGAGGTTGGACTCGCTGCGTTTGGCCAGGGCTTCGGCGGCTTTCCAGATGAAGTCGTCGTTGAGCATGGTTAGGGATTGAAGCGGGGTGGCGGAGGGGACGCGGCGGGTGCAGTTGGCGTCGATGATCGGATAATCGAAGACGCCGAGGAAAGACATGGGGTAAGTGCGGCGATGGGTGAGGTAGATGCTACGGCGCCAGTGCGCGGCTTCGGGCTCCTTGGCGGAGACCACCTGGAGGCCGTCCGGACGCATCTCGAGTTGGACGGGCGGGCCGCCGGCCTGGGGGTTTAACTTGCCGGCGGCGGCCATGATGGAGTCGCGGAGGGTTTCGGCGTCGAGGCGGCGGAGGTTCATGCGCCAGAGGAGCTTGTTTTCGGGGTCGATGGCGTTGCCCTGATCGTGCTGGAGGCTCTGCTGGCGGTAGGCGGTGGAGAGCAGAATCTGTTTGTGCAGGCGCTTGGCGCTCCAGCCGTGGGCCATGAAGTCGAGGGCGAGATAGTCGAGCAGGGGCTGGTTGGTGGGGGGCGCGCCGGTCGAGCCGAAGTTATCCGGCGTGGCGACGATGCCGACGCCAAAGTGGCCTTGCCAGATGCGATTGACGATGACGCGGGCGGTGAGGGGGTGGTCGGGGCTGGTGAGCCATTCGGCGAAGGCGAGACGGACGCCGGAGGTTTCGCCCTGTTTGTGGGGGGAGCCGAGGGCGTCGGCCGCGCCGGGTTGGGCGAGTACGGCGGGGTAGCCCGGGGTGACGTGCGGGCCGGGGGCATCGGCGCTGCCGCGCTGGAGGAGGCGGATTTTCGGGGGTTTGCCGGTATCCCAGAGGGCTTGGATGCGGCCGAGTTTGGGCCAGTCGGCGTCTTTGGCGTACTGGTCGCGGAAGGGGGTGTTGAACCTCTTAAAGAGATACTTCTGGATGTCGGTGCGTTTGTCGGCGGGGGTGGTGAGGGCGGCCTTGAGGTCGGCGCGGATGGGTTCGGGGATGGTCGCGAGCTGCTCGTTGAGCAGGCGGGCTTCGATGGCGAGGTGCTCGGCGGTGGGTAGCAGATAGAGGTGATGGTTCTGCGGCTGGATCCAGGCGCTGGGGTTGTAGGCGTTGGTGAAGAGCGCGAGGAAGCGGTAGTAGTCTTTCTGCGAGATGGGATCGAACTTATGGGTGTGGCAGCGGGCGCAGTTCATGGTGAGGCCGAGCGCGCTGCTGCCTACCTTCTCGATCAGCTTGAAGAGGGCTTCGTAGCGTTCGACCGGGAGGTTGGAGATGTCCTCTTCGGTGATGTCGAGGATGGTGCGGAGGTAGCCGGTGGCGGTGAGGAGTTCGTTGATCTCCGGGGTACGGGTTTTGACGCTGCGCCAGTCGATGAGCTCGTCGCCGGCGAACTGCTCGACCAAGAACCGATTCCAGGGTTTATCTTCGTTGAAGGCTTTGATGACGTAATCGCGGTAGCGCCACATGCCTTCGGCGTATTCGGTCTTTTTGGGGTCGTAGTCCTTGCCGGTGGTGTCGACGTAACCGGCCGAGTCGAGCCATTGGCGGCCCCAGCGTTCGCCGTAGCGGGGGGAGGCGAGGAGTTGGTCGATCAGCAGTTCGTAGTTACCCCCTGTTTTGCGAAACGAAGCCAGATCGTCGGGCGTGGGGGGGAGGCCGGTGAGGTCGAGGTAGACGCGGCGGACGAGCTTTTCGGCGGGGGCATCGGGGCTGAAGGTGAGCCCTTTGGCTTCGAGGGGGGCGAGGAGAAGCTGATCGATGGGGGTGCGGACCCGGGCTTTGGCCTTGACCTGGGGAAGGGGGGCGGGGGTGGGCTTTTGGAAGGCCCAAAAGCTGCGCTGGGCGGCGGTGAGGGGGGGATCCTCTTCGCGGGTGAAGGGGCGTTCGGCCTGGTTGGCGGTGACGAGTTCGCCGAAGTCGCCGCGGTCGATCCATTCGCGGACGCTGTTGATTTCGGCGTCGGTGAGGGGGGCGCCGGCACCTTTGGGCGGCATGTTGTGGCTGGTGACGCGGCGGACGAGCAGGCTGCGGGTGGAGTGGCCTTCGACGATGACGGGGCCGTTGGCGCTGCCTTTGAGGACGTCGGCGACGGTATGGAGCCGGAGGCCGGCGGAGGCGGCGCGTTCCCCGTGGCAGCTGGCGCAGCGGGAGAGGAGGACGGGGGGGAGGGGGGCGGCGGTTTTGGGGGCGGCGAGGGAGGGAGCGCCGGCTTCGATCCACTGCTTGACAGTGTCACGTTCAGCGTCGGGGATCTTTTGTCCGTAGACGGGGGGCGGCATCTGGCGCGAGGAGACTTTGGCCCAGAGGAGGCTGTCGGCGGGTTTGCCCTTGGCGATGACGGGGCCGTTGTGGCTGCCGCGGAGGGCGCCGGCGGCGGTGCGGAGGTCGAGGCCGAGCTTGGGGGAGCTTTGGCCGTGGCAGGTGAAGCAGTACTTGGTGAAGATGGGGAGGACGTGCTCTTCGTAGTTGGGGGCAGCGGCGAGGGCGAAGGCGGGGGCGAGCAGGAGGAGGGAGAGGAGTTTCATGCGAGGAGATCGAGGACGGGTTGGGCGCCGGTGACGGAGACGTCGGAGGGGGTTTCAAGGCGCCCGCCGTTGGGATACTGCACCTTGGCGTGGTCGAGGCCCAGTTGGCGCAGGACGGTGGCGATCATGGCGGGGACGGAGACGCGGTTGACGACGGCTTTGTAGCCGAATTCGTCGGTTTCGCCGTAGATGAGCCCTTTTTTGAAGCCGCCGCCGGCGAACCAGAGGGTGAAGGCGTTGCGGTTGTGGTCGCGGCCGTCGCCGTTCTGAGTGGTGGGGAGGCGGCCGAACTCACCGGCCCACATAACGATGGTGGAATCGAGGAGGCCGCGGGATTTGAGGTCGGTGATGAGGGCGGCCGAGCCTTGGTCGACCTCGCCGGCGATCTTGTGCATGTCCTTCGAGACGCTGTTGTGGTGGTCCCAGGGCTGGCCGGGGCTCGTGGTGACCTGGACGAAGCGGACGCCGCGTTCAACGAGTCGCCGGGCCATGAGGCAGCGGAGGCCGTAGGCGCCGGACTTGGGGTCGTCGAGGCCGTAGAGTTTCTTGGTGGCTTCGGTTTCCTTGGCAGTATCGAGGACTTCGCCGGCGGCGAGCTGCATGCGGGCGGCAAGTTCGAAGTTGCGGATGCGGGCTTCGAGTTCCTGTTCGCCGGGATGCTGGCTGGCGTGGGATTCGTTGAGCCTGGCAAGCAGATCGAGAGTGGCCCGCTGGGCGCCGGGGGCTTGGCCGGCCGGGGGATTCAAGTGGTGCACCGGCGCGCCCTTCATGCTGAACTCGACGCCGGCGAAGGTGGCCGGCAGGTAGCCGTTGGCCCAGAGCTGTTTGCCACCGATGGTGTAGCCGGTGGGGTCGCGCAGGACGACGTAGGCGGGCAGATTCTGATTTTCGGTGCCGAGGGCGTAGCTGACCCAGGCGCCCATGACGGGCCGGCCGGGGAAGATCTTGCAGGTGAGCAGCATGTTGAGCGCTTCGAGGTGGTTGTTGTGCTCGGTGTGCATGCTGCGGATGAAGGTGAGGTCGTCGACGATCTTCGCGGTGTGGGGGAGCATCTCGGAGATGTCCATGCCCGCGGCGCCGTACTTCTGGAAGGAGAAGGGCGAGGGCAGAAGCGTATTGACGTTGTTGGGCTGGTGGATTTCGACGCCGCCGGGCAGGGGCTTGCCGGCGAGTTTCTTGAGAAGCGGCTTGGGGTCGAACAGGTCCATCTGGCTGGGGCCGCCGTTCTGGACGAGCTGGATGATGGCCTTGGCTTTGGCGGGGAAATGGGGAGGCCGGGCGGAGATATCGTTGATGGGCTGGGCGGCGAGCAGGTCGGCGAGGACGAGGGAGCCGAAGCCGAGGGTGGTGCGTTCGAGGAGTTGACGGCGGGAGGGGTTGGACACGGGGATCTGTTGGCTCCGGGACGGGGGAGGACCGTCCCGGAGGCTGAGCAAGGGGGCTTAGCGTTGGGCGGCGCCGGCCCGGCCCATGATGGGCCAGACGTCGACGATTTGATTGCCGCGGGCGATGTAGTAGCGGTCGTAGCAGTTGGTGCTCATGTCGAGGTTGGAGCAGTAGATCTCGACGCGGTCGCCGACTTTGGTTTCTCCGCCGCCATCGCTCCAGCGGAGGATGCCGTACTCGGCGCCCTGCTTTTCGAGGCGCATCCAGGGCATACCCTTCACCTGGTCGGTCGTCTGGATGAGCGCCTTGTTGCCGTAGTCGATGGTGGCTTGGCCGGCGTGGTGTTTGCTGTCGACCGTGGCGATGATGCTGAGGGAGTTGTCGAAATCGGTGTAGATTTCGCCGTTGGACTTACCGCCGACGGCGCGGTAGATGGAGTCCATGAAGACATAGCTGCCGCACTCGAGTTCGGTGAGCCCGAGTTCGTGGTCCATGTTGTAGGTCCCGGTGGAGCCGCCGCTGACGATGCCGGCGGGGAGACCGGCTTTTTTGGCGAGAGCAACGGTTTCGTTCACGCCGGAGAGGTCTTCAATCGACTTCTGGAGGCGGGCTTGCCAACCTTTGGTATGAGAGGCGCCGCCGGAGTAGGCCATCCAACCTTCGAAGCTGACGTTTTTGGCCGAGAGGACGCGCTTGGCGAGGTCGACGGCAGGCTGGCCGTTGGCGATGCCCTGGCGGGTGAGGCCGGCGTAGACCGAGACGACGATGCGGCACTTGGTTTTGGCGGCGGCGGCGGCTTCGTCGACCTTCGCCAGCACGTTGAAGTCGTCGACGACGAACATGAACGTAGGGTCAGCCTTGCTCAGGTTGACGGCGCGGATGATGTTGTTGTTGCTGGCCGGTTGTTTGGTCCAGAGGACGCCTTTGATGCCGCCGCGGGACATCAGTTCGCTTTCGGCGATGGTGGCGGTGGTGACGCCGATGGCGCCGAGGGCCACTTGGCGTTTGGCGATATCCAGACTCTTGTGTACCTTCACGTGGGGACGGAGTTGGATGGGGGCCGACTTGGCGTAGTCGGCCATGGTTTTGAGGTTTTTCTCAAAGAGATCGAGATCGACGACCATGCAGGGCGTGGGGAGGACGTCCTTGGTCATGTCGCGGAAATCTTTTTTGGCGATGCGCTGCTCGAATTCCTGATAGGGGAATGTCTTGGAGTTGCCGAAGGCTGCGCCGGCCGCCATGGCAGAGGCTAGGAAGGTACGCCGGGTGGTCATGCCCTACAGCGTACTGGAAATTCCGGACGGACTCAAACGGGGGGGGTCGGCCTAATGAACGAACGCTTATTGAACAAACCAGGGCGGGAGGGTGCGCTGGAGATTCCAGCCTTCGCCGCGGAGGAGGACGCGGGCGCCGGGCACGGTGACTTCGGAGGAGAGCAGGCGGCGGCCATTCGGGTAGACGGGGGAGATGAGGGTGACCGGGCGGGGGGCGATGAGTTTGACGACCTCGGGCAGGTCGAGATGGCGGAGGACGCCGGGAACGACGACCGTGTTGAGGCCTTCGTGGACGGGGGCGGCGGCGAGGTCGAGATAGCTGACGATGGAGCGGTCGAGGACGAGTTCGGCGAGGGAGGGTTCGAGGGCGGCGGCGAAGGTGGCGGCGGGGCCGAGGGCGCCTTTGGCGTAGAGGGCGAGGGGGAGGTTGGCGGCTTCGGGGCGGGATTGGAGGTAGCGGGCGGCGGCGAGAAGGTCGGCGGTTTGCATTTGGACGAGGTTGCGGCCGAGGAGCATGGCGCGGGCGGCGAGTTGGTAGTCCTGGCGGTAGCCGCCGCGGTTGGGCGTTTGATAGCTCTCGCCGGTGCCGCGGGGGTCGAGGGCGAGGACGAGGGTTCCGGCCTGGGCGAGTTCGAGCAGGTCGGGGTCGGCGGCTTTGCCGAAGGAGCTGGCAAAGAGGACGGCGCGACGGGCGCGGGCGGGGTGGAACAGGAGGGCGGGAATGGGGACGCCGCCTTCGACGGTGAGTTCGAGTTTTTCGATGCGGATGCCGGCGCGGGTTTCGTCGCCGATGGCGCGGGAGGCGGGGGCGGAGGGGGCGACGGTCCAGCCGAGGGCGGTGCGGACGGAGGCGAGGGTGACGGGGGGCCGGACGGCGGCCAGGCGCCGGGCTTCGGCGAGGTTGAGGGTACGGACGGTTTGGCGGGCGCCGGAGCTGGAGACCTGGCCGGTGGGGGTGGCATAGAGAAGCGACTCCTCTTCGGGCAGGAGGGCAGGTTCGCGGCCGTCGATGTCGCGGCCCTGGAGATTTTTGGCGAGGAAGCGGTAGGCGGCTTCGCGGCGGGGTTGGGACCAGCCGTGGGTATCGTCGTATTCGAAGTAGGCGGCTTTTTCGCCGGCGCCGAGCATGTCGAAGAGGCGCTGGTTTTGTTTGAAGGTGGCGCGGGCGCCGTCGATGGGGAAGAAGTCGCGGATAGCGGTGGTCATGAGGAAGGGGCGGGGGGCGTGGGCGAGGGCGAAGTCGCCGAAGTCGAGGCCCTGTTCGAGGAAGCGGGGGAAGATCTGTTCGGCGTCCTGGGGACCGGGGCCGTCCCAGAGTTCCCGCCAGCGGGTGATGTAGCAGGAGGCGACGACGGCGGCGAGGCGGGGTTCGAAGACGGCGAGGTAGGAGGCCTGGGTGCCGCCGCCGGAGTTACCGGCGACGGCGATGCGGCGGGGGTCGATTTCGGGTCGGGTGAGGAGATAGTCGAAGGCGCGGATGCCGTCCCAGATGAAGTAGCGGGCGAGGCTGTGACCGGTGAGGAGGGTTTGGAGGCCGGCCATGTTGTGTTCGGCGACGCCGATGCCGGGGCGGGAGCGGGCGGTGTCGGGGTCGAGGTATTCGAGGCGTTCGCCCTGGCCGGGGGGATCGTAGGCAAGGACGGCGAAGCCTTGTTTGGCGAACCCGATGAAGGCGGACTGGTAGGTGGCGGAGGCTTTGCCGTTGTTGCTGTGGCCGGCGACGCCGAGGACGGCGGGGTAGGGGGGGCGGCCGGTGGAGGGGAGGTAGAGGTTGGCGGTGACGAGGAAGCCGGGCTGGCTTTCAAAGATAATGTTTTCGACGCGATAGCCGTCGCGGACGAAGGAGCCGGTGACGCGGGCGTTGAGGGGGGTTTTGGTGGAGGGGAGGCCGCCCAGGGTGGAGAGCATGGCTTGGCGGAGGGTGGTTTGGCGTTCGCGGATCTGCGCGGCGGTGGCGAGGCGGTTGAGGGCTTGTTCGCGCTGGTCCCAGAGTTGTTTGGCGTGGCGGGTGAGCCAGGCTTCAAAGGGCGCGGCGTACTGGCCGCCAACGTTGAGCGGAGCGGGGGGTTGGGCCGGGAGCAGAGCGGCGCAGAGCAGGGGGAGGAGGAGCCGGGGGGAGGTCATATTAGAGAGCGGGTTCCGCGATTGCAGGGTATCACGAGCGCGTGCAGGGGTTGGCGACGAGGAGCGGCAGGCTGGCCACATTCCCTTGTTGCGCGCTCTACTCAATACGCCACCGGCGGTAGTATCATGGGAGGGCAACATGCTGGTTGACTCCCTCCAGGTCGCTCTCGTTGCTGTTGTCGCTTAATGGCTGAACCGTGCGCATCCATGGACACAATTTTGCAACTGCTCGACGATCTCGAAAAAGAGTTGTCGGAGTTGCGTTCGCTTGCGGCTGTTACGCCGCTTGGAGGTTATGCCGCGGTCGAACCCTCGCTTCTGCGGAGCGAGATGGAGCTAGCTGGCCTGACCGCGTCCGAACTGAGCCGCATCATCGACGTTTCGCGCGAGGAGGTGGAAGATTGGCTTGCAGCCAGAGCCCCGACCCCGGCGTGGGCGTTAACCACCGTTCAGCTCTCCGCCCTACTGGCGCCGTCCGTGCGCCGGAAACTTCTCCGTCAATCGCTTGGTCAAGCGATCCAACCCAAATCGAAAAGTCACCCATTTTCACGCATCGAGGACCTTTAAACGCCATGAGCACCGCCAAAGCACCGAAAAAACAACAGAAGAATGTACCGGCACCTACCAATCCCCGCCTGCTGATCACGCACGGCGAGAAGGGCGGCGTGGGAAAAACCACGGTTGCCCGCCTGGTTGCCGAGTTTCTCTCCACCCGGGAGACCCCGTTCCGGGCCTTCGACGCCGAAGGGCCGACGGGCCAACTGCTTCGCTTCCACCCCTCCCATACGGTGTCGGTGGAAGTGGACAAGGCGGTATCGATCGCCCCGGTTTTGGACTTCCTGATGGACGGCAAACCGAACCGGCTGGCGCTGGTCGATCTAGGCGCGCGCTCCGGCGAGGACCTGAAGAACTGGCTGTACAAGGGCGGTGCGCTCGAAGAGGCCGAGGCCAGCCAACTGGACATCACGATCATTTATGTTCTTGGGGGAGCGGTAGATAGCGTAGGACACCTGAAGGAATGCTTTGCAGCGCTGGGTTCCGATGTGAAGTACGTGATTGTGAAGAACCTGGGAGTGGCGGCGCGGTTTGACGTGTACGAAAGCTCCAACATCCGGAAGGATCTGCTGGCTGCCGGCGCAACGGAGATTACGATTCCGGCTTTGGACGGTGCGGTGTACCAGTCCGTGGACAAGACCAGCCTTTCGTTTACGGCGTTTTGCGAGAGTGAGGCGGGCTTCACGGAGCGGCGGTACTGCCGGACGTGGCTGCGGGAGTGTCTGGCAGCTCTGGAAGAGGCGTCATCGTCGCTGGTTTAGGGCGGGAATCGGCCCGGCAACGGGGCGGCCAGTCACTTTTTGCGAAGTGTCGGCGCCGCGTTGCCGGGCGGATTGAGCAACCGGAAGTTGAGTTGTACGATGCCGGTCCAGGAGGTGGGACTTGCTTCCGGGGCCGAAGTCGGGGTGAAGCGCCACTGCGAGAGCGCTTCTATGGCGCGCTGATCGAGACCCGGATCGAGACTCTGCGCGACTTCGATCTGCTCCGGTATGCCGGCCGGGGAGACACGGACGCGTAAGGAGACGACGCCTTCGATGCGGGCGCGGCGGGCCGCTTCGGTGTAGACCGGGTCTACCTTGCGCAGAACGGCGGGCGCTCCTTTTGTTACCGGACCTTCTGGAAGTGGGGGTGGGGGTTCGGTGATTACGGGCGCTGCAGCGACGGCGGCTTCGCTGGCCGGTTCGGAGCGTTGCTGCCGGGGCGCCGCGGGCCGGGGCCTCGACTTGGGGGTGGCTGTTGGCGGGGCGGAGAGGGGCAGCGGCAGCGCCGGGGACGAACCATCGCGATACTGCAACCAACCGAGGACGCCGGCGGCCAACAGGATGGGAGTCGTCAGGCCGAATAGCCAGCCGGACCAGCCACGCCGCCCGGTGTTTCGGCCTGCCGTGCGGGTCGCCGGGACGGGGGCAAAGGGGGCATGGAAAGAGTCCCGGAGGGCCGCGACCATCTGCCGGCACGTGGCATAGCGGTCGGCCGGTTGTTTCGCCATGGCGGTGCGGATTACCTGCACGGTAGCCGGCGACAGGCCGGCCCGCAGGAGGGAGGCGGTGGGGGTTTCCAGGTGGGCGATCTGGTAGACGAGCGCCGAGGGGGTGTCGGCGGTGAAGGGACGCTGCCCGGAGAGCATTTCAAAGGCTACGACGGCGAGCGAGAACTGGTCGGCGCGTCCATCGAGCGCCTCGGCCCGGATCTGTTCGGGGGCCATGTAGTAGGGCGAACCCAGCATGGCGCCGGTCTGTGTGACCGATTGCGAGGTGATTTTCGCGATGCCGAAATCGGCTACCTTGACGCGTCCTTGCTGGCTGAGCAGAAGATTAGCGGGTTTGATATCGCGGTGGATGACGCCCTGGGAGTGTGCGTAATCAAGGGCGTCGGCCGTTTGGGCGAGAATGTCCAGAGTGGCTTGGCGGTCGAGCGGGGGAGATTGCGTCAGGCGGTCGGCCAGGGTTTGGCCGGGGACGTATTCCATGACGATGTAGGCCAGCCGGTCGCCGATCTCCGTTTGGTCGTAACCAATCTGGTGGATGGTGACGATGTTGGGATGCGACAAGCGGCCGGCTGACTGCGCTTCCCGGGCCAAGCGATCTTCGAGTAGGGCACGTTCGGCCGGAGGCGCATCGTAGAGCCGGAGGGTCTTGATCGCCACCGAACGGCGGATGAGCGGATCGAAGCCCTGGTAGACCACCCCCATGCCTCCTCGCCCCAATTCGGCGACCAACTCATATGGACCCAGCCGCTGCATCACCCGAAAGTATATCGTCCCGGCCAGGCTTTACACTGGGACGATGCGTTTTCTGGTGGCATTTTTCGCAGTAGCGGCGTTGTATGCCGGGCGTCCCTTTCCGGTTGAAGAGACAACCATCGCCGCGGTGCACGCCGCGTTTCGGGCTAAGCGCCTGAGCTGTGAGGGTCTGGTGCAGATCTATCTCGACCGGATTGCGGCCTACGATCAGCAGGGTCCGGCGCTGAACTCGCTGGTTGTGGTGAACCCTCGTGCTCTTGGGGAGGCCCGGGAGTTGGACCGGCGTTATCAGAGGAGCGGCCCGGCGGGCCCACTGCACTGCGTTCCGCTGCTGGTGAAAGACAATTTTGAAACCGCAGGGCTGCCCACGTCGAACGGCGCGCTGGTTTTCTCCCGGTACATCCCGACGCGGGACGCCTTTCAAGTAGCCCGCGCGCGACAGGCCGGAGCGGTGATTCTGGCGAAGACCTCGATGGCGGAATGGGCGTTCAGTCCTTACGAAACAGTGAACTCCGTGCTGCCCGGCTATACGAAGAACCCGTACGCGCTCGACCGCGTGACGGCTGGATCGAGCGGCGGCACCGCCGCGGCGGTGGCGGCCAACCTGGGTCTGGCCGGGTTGGGCACGGATACGGGGAACTCGATCCGCGGGCCATCGTCGCACCAGGCGCTGGTGGGCATCCGTTCGACGATGGGCCTGACCAGCCGCGCCGGGGTTTTCCCGCTGGTTCTGCTGGCCGATATTGCGGGACCGATCACCCGGACGGTGGAAGATGCCGCGAAGATTCTGGCCGTGGTGGCCGGTGCGGATCCGGACGATGCGGTTACCGCCGGGGCCGATGAGCACTTGCCGCCATTGCAACTGAACGCGCAGGCGCTGCGCGGGGCGACGGTGGGCGTGCTGCGGGAGGCTTACATGCGGGAGTCAACCGACCCGGAGGTGGTGGCCGTATTCAACCGCGCTCTCGGGGAGCTTCGGCGCGCCGGGGCCAAGGTGGTGGAGGTTGCGCCGATTCCTGAGTTTGCGGCTTTGCGCCGGGACAGCCAGGCCGGTCCTTGCATGGGATTTGCCTATGACCTGCCACGCTTCCTGGCCGCTCGCGCCGGGCAGGTTCCGGTGCAGACGCTCGGCGAGATCCTGCGTTCGAACCAGTTTCACCCGAACGTCCAGCGGCGCTTGGAGATGGCCGAACGCGGACCGGTGAACGGGCCGGAATCGGCCGCCTGCCGGGCGGATACGGCGTATCGGGAACGGTTTCGCGGGGCGGTACTGGAGGCGATGGAGAGGTATCAGCTGGACGCCTACATCTACCCGACCTGGAGCAATCCGCCGCGCCGCATAGGCGACCTCAACACGCCTCACGGGGATAACAGCCAGGTGTTCTCGCCGACGACCGGCTTTCCGGCCATCAACGTTCCCATAGGCTACACGCGCGGGAACCAGCTGCCGCTGGGCATGACGCTGCTGGGCCGCCCCTGGTCCGAGGCGACCCTGATCAACCTGGCCTACGCCTACGAGCAAGCAACGCACCACCGGCGGCCGCCGGCGTCGACGCCGCCGCTGGGCAAGCGCCGACGTTAGTGGCTGTGGCGGGGGATCTCCTTGCCGATATCCTGATACTTGACGGCGAACTCGAGAACGCCCCCTTCGCCCAACTGCCCGACGTGCTTCTGGTAGAGCTCCTGCCAGGGGGACTGCGGTACGGCGGGCGCTACGCGCATCGTCTCGCGGCGGGCCGCCAGCTCCTCGTCCGACAGCAGGACGTCCACGGTCCGGGCGTTGAGATCCACGCGGACGGAATCGCCGGTTTTGAGCAACGCCAGGCCGCCGCCGACGGCCGCCTCCGGGGAGGCATTGAGAATGGACGGGCTGTCGGAGGTGCCGCTTTGGCGGCCATCGCCGATGGTGGCTAACTGCTTCACGCCGCGTTTGACGAGAGCGTCGGGCGGGAGCATGTTGACGACTTCCGCGGCGCCGGGATAGCCGACCGGGCCGGTTCCGCGGATGATCAGGATGGAGTGCTCGTCGATCTGGAGGGAGGGGTCGTTAATGCGTTCGTGGTAGTCCTCGGGGCCTTCAAAGACGATGGCGCGGCCGGTGAAGGCGTTTTTGTCGCCTTCGTTTTCGAGGTAGCGGTGGCGGAACTCGTGGCCGATGACGGAGGTCTTGACGAGGGCGCTGTCGAACAGGTTGCCCTTGACGACCAGGAAGCCCGCGTCTTCTTTGAGCGGCCGGTCGATCGAGCGGATCACGATGGGGTCGGCCGAGACGCAGTTGGCATAGGCGACGCCGACGGTTTTGCCGGAGACGGTGAGGGCGTTTTCGCGGATATGGCCGCCGCGCATGAGTTCACCGATGATGGCCGGCACGCCGCCGGCGCGGTGGTAATCTTCGCCGAGGAAGTCGCCGGCGGGCTGGATGTTGGCGAGGAGCGGGATATGGTGGCCGACGGTTTCCCAATCCTCCACCTTGAGGTCGACGCCGATGTGGCGGGCGATGGCGATGAGGTGGGGCGGGCAATTGGTGGAGCCGCCGATGGCGGAGTTGACGACGATGGCGTTTTCAAAGGCCTCGCGGGTGAGGATCTTTGACGGGGTGAGATTCTCGGCAACCATGGCGACGATGCGGCGTCCGGTTTCGTAGGCCATCTGGCCGCGTTCGCGGTAGGGGGCGGGAATGGCGGCGCAGCCGGGCAGCGACATGCCGAGGGCTTCGGCGAGGGAGTTCATCGAAAGCGCCGTGCCCATGGTGTTGCAGTGGCCGGCGGAGGGGGCGGAGGCGACGACCATGTCGACGAACTCGCTGTAGTCGATTTCGCCGGCGGCGTGGAGGCGGCGGGCCTCCCAGACGGCCATGCCGCTGCCGGCCGGTTTGCCTTTGAAATAGCTGTTGAGCATGGGGCCGCCGCTCAGGACGATGGCCGGGATGTTCACGGTGGCGGCGGCCATAATGCAGGCCGGGGTGGTCTTGTCGCAGCCGGTGGTGAGGACGACGCCGTCGAGCGGGTAGCCGTGGAGGATTTCGGTGAGGGTGAGATAGGAGAGATTGCGATCGATGGAGGCGGTGGGACGGCGGCAGCTTTCCTGGATGGGATGGGTGGGAAAGACGAGCGGCACGCCGCCGGCGTCGCGGATGCCATCGCGGAGGCGGCTGGCGAGATCGAGATGGATGCGGTTGCAGGGCGAGAGGTCGGAACCGGTCTGGGCGATGCCGATGATGGGCTTGCCGCCCTGTAACTCGTCCCGGGTGAGCCCGTAGTTAGTCATCCGCTCGAGATAGATGGCCATGTTAGCCGGGTCGTTGGGGTTATCGAACCAGGCGCGGCTGCGTAAGCGTCCTTTGATCTGCTCTTTCGGATCGGTAATCATAAGTTGCTGTTTCCCTTACTCGTGGCTGCTCTGTTCGCGCGCCGCGCGGGTGGCCAGTTCGTCGCAGCGGTTATTGTCGGCGTGGTTGGCGTGGCCTTTGGTCCAGTGCCAGTGGGTGTGGTGGCGGGTGACCTGATGGTCGAGTTCTTCCCAGAGGTCCCGGTTGATGACGGGCGATTTGTCGGCCTTCACCCAGCCGCGTTTCTTCCAGCCGTGAATCCACTGGGTGATGCCGTTCTTGACATACTCGGAGTCGGTGGTGACGGTAACTTCGCACTGCTCCTTGAGGATCGCCAGGCCCTTGATGGCGGCGGTGAGTTCCATGCGATTGTTCGTCGTGGCTTTCTCGGAGCCGTACATCTCTTTGGTGTGCTCGCCAAAGCGGAGCACGCAGGCCCAGCCGCCCGGGCCGGGGTTGCCGAGGCAGGCGCCGTCGGTGATCAACTGCACTTTCTTCACGCAGCCACCAGTTCGCCGGCAAAGAAGCGGTCGACGAGGCTGCGGATCTCCTGCGCGGACTTGGCGTGATAGATTTCAACGCGCAGTTTGGCGCCGTTGCGCACCCCGTGCGTGAAGTAGCTGGCGAACTGCTTCATCTTGCCGATCGTGTCGGGGATCTCCTCTTCGTCGAGCATGCGGTAGTACCGGCTCATGATCTCATAGCGGTCCATTTCGCTGGGCTCCCAGTATTCGCCGGTGGCGAGATACTCGCCGATCTGGCGGAAGATCCAGGGATTGGAGGAGGCCGCGCGACCGATCATCACCGCGTCGCAGTTGGTCTGCCGGTACATGCGGACGGCATCTTCGGGGGTAAGAATATCGCCGTTGCCGATGACAGGGACCTTGACGGCATCCTTGACCTCGGCGATGCGGGTCCAATCGGCGGAGCCGGAATAGCCCTGCTCGCGGGTGCGGGGATGCAGCGCCATGGCGGCGACGCCGATGTCCTCGGCCATCCGGGCCATTTTGACGTGAACGAGTTCGCGGTCGTTCCAGCCGGCGCGGAACTTCATGGTCAGGGGGATTTTGATGGCCGCTTTGACACTTTCGAGGATGTTGCGGACGAGGTCAAGATCCCGCAGGCAGCCCGAGCCGCCGTTGCATTTGGTTACCTTCTTGACCGGGCAGCCGAAGTTGATGTCGACCGCATCGAAGCCGATGTCTTCGCAGATGCGGGCCGCTTCGGCCATCACCTTGGGATCGGAACCGAACAGTTGCGAGCTGATCGGGTGTTCTTCGGGCTCAAAGAGCAAGTAGTTGAAACTTTTCTTGCGTCTGCCACCATCTGACCCTACAACGCCGTGTGAACTGGTGAACTCGGTCATAATGAGGCCACAGTGGCCCTGATTCCGGATCAGGCGGCGGAAGACAGTATCGGTGATGCCCGCCATGGGCGCCAGAACGGTCGCCGGTTGAATAGGAACCGGGCCCATGGCGTAGCCGCGCGGAAAGTCGATAACCTGCATCTCTCCATTGTACGAACGCCCATTGTAGGAACGAAAGAGGGTCTGATCATGAAAAAGTGCATTCTTGTCTTGAGTTTGGCGGTAGCCGTGGGCGCCGTGTCTTCTTGTACAAAGCCGGCCGCCGCTCCACAGGCCGCCGCGACTGCCGATGCGCCGATTGAAGCCCAGCCGCTCGGTTCGGCTCCACCGCCGAGTGCGCCCGCGGCGGCGCCGCCACCGGTGCGCGAACATGCCTTTAAACCGGTGGCTAAGCGGCCCGGCGCGGCTTCCGCTCCGGCTCCCACTGCAGACGCCACGGCGTCCGCCACGCCCCGACCGGTGCCGGTACCGGTGCCGGTGCTCAATTCGCCGGTCGCCGAACCGGCGGCACCGGTAGCCCAAACGCGCCCCGCGGCTCCGCCGCCCCCGCCTCCTCCGCCGCCGCCGGAACCGATGAAGGTAACACTCAAGGCGGGTTCGGTGATCGCCATCCGTCTGGGCGAGACGCTCGACAGTGAGAAGAACGCGACGGGCGACTCGTTTAGCGCATCGCTGGCCGAACCGCTCGTGATCGATGGGTTTGTGATTGCCGAGCGCGGGGCGCGGGTGAGCGGCAAGATCGTGGACCGGGAGCGGGCGGGGAGGGTGAAGGGGGTAGCGGTTCTGCAGTTGGCCTTGACCGAGATCACTACGGCAGACAATCAGCGGGTGCCGATTGTGACCGATGCTTTTTTGCAGAAAGGTCCGGACACCACCAAGAGTGACGCCGCGAAGGTAGGCATCGCCACCGGGATTGGCGCAGCGATCGGCGCGATCGCGGGCAAAGGGAAAGGGGCGGCGATAGGCGCCGGAGCGGGCGGGGCGGCGGGCGCCGGAACGGTGCTGGCCACCCGCGGCAAACCAGCTGTGCTGCCCGCCGAGACGCTGCTCCGGTTCCAGGTCACGCAAGCGGTGACCATCACCGAGAAGCTCTGAAGCCGGCTTACTGAACGGACTTCTGGAGGATGGAAATCACTTCGCTGCCGCCAAAGGCGGTTTTTCCCACGACAACGCCCTGGAAGATGAATCCCTGCTCTCCGGCCTGACTTAGCTCTTTCTGCATGGTCGAGGTTTTGGAGGTGGCGGCCAGCTTGTACTGAATCTGGCCCGCTTTGCTGTCCGGGTTCAGTTCGAGAATCACGGCCACTTCCCTGCCCCCGAAGGTGGAGGCGAACACTGTCTGGCCACAATAAGCGAAACCCTCTTCTCCCGCCTGATTGAGCTCCTTTTCGAGGGTCGAGGTTTTTGAGGTCGCCACCAGCTTATACTTCCGACCCTTCGTTGCGACGTTAGCATCTTTCTTCATGATCGAGATGACCTCACTGCCGCCAAAAGCAGATTCTCCGCCCATGACGCCGGCGAAGATATAACCCTCGGCAGCGGCGGCGTTGAGCTCCTTTTCCATCGTGGAAGACTTGCTGGTCGCCAGGACGCGATAGTCCAGCTTGGCCTCTGCCGCCGCGAGGAGACCAGCCGTGAGGATCAGGGCGGAGAGAAAACGAAAGCGCATTCCGGGATTGTAGCATGCCGATCATCGCGTCCACCGACGCCAGCGGGCGCGGCAAATCTCTAATGAGCCGGAAGGGCCCCAAAGGCGATTGCCGCCCAGGGGAGCCGGGCGGCAAGCAAAACCGTGACGGGCGCCGGGGGGGCGATTAGCGGGACGCCTGCAGATGGGCCTCCCGGACCGACTTTTGGAGGATCGAAATTACTTCCGAGCCCCCAAAGACGGTGTTGCCGACTACCATGCCCTGAAACAGAAAGCCCTGCTCGCCCGCCGGGCTCAGTTCCTTCTGCATGGTCGAAGTCCGGGCGGTTGCGGCGAGCTTGTACTGAATCCGGGTCCCTTTGTTCTCCGGGTTGTACTCGAGAACCAACGCGACTTCCCGGCCCCCGAAGGTCGTACTGTAGATGGTTTGGCCGCAGTAGGCGAAACCCTCCTTACCCGCATCATTCAACTCTTTGGCGAGGGTGGAAGTTTTCACCGTCGCCAGCACTTTGTACCGGCGGCCCGTAGCCGGCTTGTTGAGATCTTTCTTCATTACCGTAACCATCTGATTCCCGCGGAAGGCAGACTCGCCCCCCATGGCCCCGGCGAAGACATAGCCCTCGGCGGCAGCCTCATTAATCTCTTTTTCCATGGTCGAGGTTTTGTTCGTGGCGAGGACCCGGTAGTCGAACTTTGTGACGTTGTCGGCGGCGCAAAGCGCGGAGGCCGCGAGAGTCAGGAGAGAAAGGATTCTTAAAGACATATGGCTGTGGTACGCTTCGCGGGATGGTCGCGTTTCTATTCCGGGAGTACTCAATTCGAAAGTTACGGCAGTTAACGCAACGTTTGGACGTTTGCCTGGATCTGCTGACCGAGGAGCAGATCTGGCGGCGGGGCAGTGAGGCGGAGAATGCGGTGGGCAATCTGGTGCTGCATCTTACCGGCAACGTCCGGCAGTGGGCGGTGTCCGCGGTAGGTGGCGCCGGCGATATCCGCCGGCGGGAGGCTGAGTTTGCGGCCAAGGGCGGCGTCACCAAGGCGGAACTGCGGCAACAGCTCGGAGAGACGGTGGAGGCGGCGGTCGCCGTCTTCGCCGGTCTGAGCGAGGAGCGGTTGCTCGAGCGGGTGCAGGTGCAGGGCTATGATATTCCGGTGCTCGATGCCGTGTACCAGGTGGTCGATCATTTCGCCTTGCACGCCGGACAGATTCAACTTCTCACGAAGCTTTACACGCAGCGGGACCTGGGCTTTTATGCCCACCTGTCGCGGCCGGCGCATGGCGAACAGACCCCGTAGCCAAGGGCGCCCGCCGCGATACTCTAGAGAAGATTCCTCATGCTGCGTCCTCTCTGGCTGACGATCGCGACCGGTGTTTCCCTGCTCGGGCAGCCTGTCGATTCCAAGTTTTTTGAAGCGCGGATTCGTCCCGTGCTGGCCACCCATTGTTACTCCTGCCACTCGGCCAAGAGCAAGGCGCCGATGGGGGGACTGGTGCTCGATACGAAAGACGGCCTGGCGGCGGGCGGCGTCAACGGTCCCATCGTAGCGCCTGGTAAACCAGCGGCCAGCCGTTTGTTGACCGCGCTCCGCTATGCCGACCCGCATCTGCAGATGCCGCCCACAGGCAAGCTGGCGGCGGCGGTGATTGCCGATTTTGAAGCCTGGATTGCCGCGGGCGCCGTCGACCCACGCGCGGCAGCCGCGCCCGGCACTGTGACCACCCCGCTGCGCGGCATGAGTGTCGAGGCGGGCCGCCAGTGGTGGGCTTTTCAACCGCTGACCCCAGCGGCAGCGCCACCGGTGCGCCAGGCGGCGTGGCCGCGCAAGCCGCTCGATGCGTTTGTGCTGGCCAAACTGGAAGCCGGCGGCTTCCGTCCATCGCCCGCGGCGGACCGGCGGACGCTGGTGCGCCGCGCCTACATAGACCTGGTCGGTTTCCAACCAACCTACGAAGAGGTCGAGGCCTTCGCGGCCGATCCTTCCCCCGAGGCCTGGCCCAAGCTGATTGATAAACTGCTGGCGCTGCCCCAGTACGGCGAACGTTGGGGCCGCCACTGGATGGACGTGGCCCGCTACGGCGAGGACAACGCCACGGCCGAAGCGACCAACCAGCCCTACCCCTACGCCTGGCGTTACCGCGACTGGATCATCGAGGCGATCAACCGCGACGTCCCCTACGACCGCTTCGTGAAATTGCAACTGGCCGCGGATCTGATGCCGGATGCGCCGCGCAATGACTGGCGGGCGCTGGGCTACCTGGGCGCCGCGCCGGTCTATCACAAAGACCAGCGCCTGTCGGCCGATGTCATCGGGGGCTTTCTGGCCGATGACTGGGACGAGCGGATCGACGCCGTGACGCGCGGCCTGCTGGGCATGACCGTCGCCTGCGCCCGCTGCCATGACCATAAGTTCGATCCGATTCCCACCAAAGACTACTACGGGCTGGCCGGCGTGTTTGCCTCGACGGCGCGCACCGAACGGCCGCTGTTCGCCGTCGACCCGGCCGTTGAAGCCCGCTATCTGTGGGTGCAGAGGCGGCTGATCGATCTGCGCTACTCGGCCAACCTGCTGACGAATGAAGCGTCGACAGTGGTGGGCAGCGAGCAGCGGGTCGCCAAATGGAAGGCCGAGATTGAGACGCTGAAGAGCGAAGTGCTGACGCTGCAGGCGCGGTATCCGGCGCTGGTGGCCAGCCTGGAGCGCTACTGGGCTCCGCCCGAGCCGCGCGGCGCCGGGCCGCGGCGCCGGGGCAATGCGGCTTCGACCGAACCGTTCATGAACGCTGTCTATGACGCCGCCCAGTATGTTGACGGGACCGACGCGCACTACACCTTTCTCGACTACCGGCCGGGCGAGGCGCGGGATGTGCCCGTGTTTCGCAACGGCAACGTGGCAACGCCCGGCGCGATCGTCCCGCGGCACTTCCTGTCGGTGCTGGCCCGCGGCGACAACCGGTTGGGCCCGGGCTCGGGACGCCGGGAACTGGCCGAAAGGATCTTTACCGATGCCGCCCCGCTGGCCGCGCGCGTGATGGTGAACCGGGTATGGGGCTGGCACTTCGGCCGGCCGCTGGCCGCGACGGCGAGCGACTTTGGCGTGCAGGGTGAGGCGCCGACACATCCCGAGTTACTGACTTACCTGGCCGGGGAGTTTGTCGCCCACGGATGGTCGTTAAAGTGGCTGAACCGGGAGATCATGACGTCGTCCGCCTATCAGCAGGCCAGCCGCCCGCGGCCCGAGATGATGAAGGCCGACCCCACCAATGCGCTGCTCTGGCGCGTGGCCCCGCGGCGGATGGATATCGAAGCCTACCGGGACACGCTGTTGCGCGCGAGCGGTCGATTGGACCATACCGCGGGCGGGCCCTCGCAAGACATTGACGCGCCCGAAAACGTGCGGCGGACCGTCTATGGCCGCGTGAGCCGGAACCGTCTCAGCGCTCTGCTGAAGAATTACGACTTTCCCGATCCGATGCAGAGCAGTGGGGGCCGCGACCTGACGACGACCTCGCTGCAACAACTCTTCGTGCTCAACAGCCAGTTTGTGCAGGATGCCGCCGCCGCCATCGCCAAGGCGGTACACGACATCCCCACCGAGCCGCGGCGCCTGCGGGAGCTCTACCGCCGGCTGCTCGGGCGCGATCCGAACCCGGCCGAGCTCGATCTGGCCCGGCGCTTTCTGGCCAAGGGCACCCTCACCGAGTACGCCCATGTCCTGCTGTCCACCAACGAGGAGATTCTATGGCCTTAGCTCGGCGGGAGTTACTGCAGGCGGCTTTTGGTTTGCTAGGCAACCTGGGTGTGGGCGCGGCCATGGGCCACTACACCGGCCAGCGGACTCCGGGTAAAGCCAAACGCGTGATCAGCCTGTTTCTGGCCGGCGGGCCGTCGCAGGTGGATCTGTTTGACCCCAAGCCGCTGCTCGTGAAGTATCAGGGGCAGCGGCCGGGCGGCGTAGAGTTGCGCACGGAGCGGCAGACCGGCGGACTGATGCCGACGCCGTTTTCCTTCTCCCGGCGGGGACGGAACGGAGTAGAGGTCAGCGACATTCTGCCGCGGCTCGGGGCGGTCATCGATGAGATCAGCGTGATTCGCTCGATGTACTCGTTCAACCCGACGCACACCCCGGCGTCGAGTTTGTATCACACCGGCACCATTCTCGCTAACCGGCCTTCGATCGGATCGTGGGTCTCCTACGGGCTGGGCGCGGAGAATCAGAACCTTCCGTCGTTTGTCGCCTTGAACGCGAATGGCCCGGCGGCGCGTTCGGCGTTTCTGCCGGCTGAACATCAGGGCATGCCGCTGAATACGGCCGACCTGGAGCCCGAAAAAATGATCCCGAACCTGCGCAATAGGGCGCTCGACGCGGCGGCGCAACAGCGCCAACTCGACGCGGTGCAGGCGTTGAACCGGCGGTTCAACGAATCGTTCGGGCCCGACGACTACCTGTCGGGACGGATCGCTTCGATGGAGGCGGCCTACCGGATGCAGTTCGCGGCCACCGACGCCTTTGACATCCGCAAGGAGTCAGCCGAAACACGGGCGCTCTATGGCGAGACGCCACTCGGCAACAGTTGCCTGCTCGCGCGGCGGCTGGTGGAACGCGGGGTGCGCTTTGTGAGCGTAGGCTCGGGCGATTGGGACGACCATAAGGGCATTGAAGCGGCCTACAAGAAGAAGATTCCCGCCATGGACCAGGCGGCCGCCGGCTTGATCACCGATCTGAAGCGCCGGGGGATGCTCGAAGAGACGCTGGTGGTTTGGGGCGGCGAGTTCGGCCGCACGCCGGTATCGGAGAGCGGCACCGGGCGCGACCACAACCCGTACGGCTTCACCATGTGGGTGGCGGGCGGCGGATTCCGCGGCGGCATCGCGCACGGCGCGACCGATGATTTCGGCTTCAAGGCTGTCGAAAGTCGCGTCTCCATTCACGATCTCCACGCGACGATGCTCTATGCCCTGGGGCTCGACCACACGCAGTTGACCTACCGCTACGCCGGGCGGGATTTCCGCCTGACCGACGTGTTCGGCACGGTCGTCAAAGGAGTTCTGGCCTAGCCATGTTGCGCATCACGGGGGTCACCATTCATCAGCTGCGGGCGCCGCTCAGCCGCCGCTTTGGCTGGTCGCTGAACTGGACCACGACGCGGACGGCGACTCTGGTGGAGGTATCAACCGACGCCGGGCTGACCGGGTGGGGCGATGGTTACTGGGGCGGCCAACGGTTGATTGATCATCCGGAGCTGGTGATCGGCCGGAGCCCGTTTGCCGTCGAGGCGATCTTTGACGATCTGCGGCCCGCCGCGGGGCACCAGACGCGGCGCGGCGAGCCGACGGCGGGAGGCCTGGACCAGGCGTTGTGGGACCTGTGCGGGCAGGCCACGGGGCAGCCGGTATGCGATCTGCTCGGGCCGCGGCACCGGAGCGAGGTGCAGCCCTATCTGACGGCGCTCTACCGGCAGGACTGGCCCCACCTGGCCGAAGGGCTGGCGGAGGAGGCGCTCGCCTGGCGGGAGCAAGGCTGGCGGCGGATGAAGATGAAGATCGGCTACGACCCGGTGACGGACCTGGCGGCGGTGCGAGCGGTGCGACGGGCGTTGGGCGAGGAGATCGGCCTGGGGGTCGACGCCAACTGCGCCTACGACGCCGGCACGGCGCTGGCGCTTGGCGCACAGATGGAAGAGATGAATCTGCTGTGGTGGGAGGAGCCGCTGCTGGCCGACGACCTGGCCGGTTACGACCGTCTATCCGCGGGAATCCGCATCCCGCTCGCCAGCGGCGAGACGATGAGCACGGACCGGCTGATCCTTGACTACGTGCAACCGCGGCGAGTGGCGATTCTGCAGCCGGACCTGGAGACTGTGGGCCTGACCGGGGGCCGCCGCCTTTCGCAGTTGTGCTGGTTGAACCGCATTCGTCTGGTTCCCCACAACTGGGGCACGGCGTTGCGTACGGCGGCCACGCTGCACTGGCTGGCGGCCACTCCGCCGTTGACGCCAGCGCTGGCGGGCGCCGAGATGCTGTTCGAGTTTGACCAGACGGAAAGTGCCTTCCGGGACGCGGTGGTGCGCGAGTCCGTCCGGCCGGAGCGGGCGGGCGGCTCCATGGCGGTACCCACGGGGCCGGGCCTGGGCGTCCACGTGGATCCCGCGGCCGTGGCGGCGTTCACCGAACGGCGGATTGAGATTCGGTAGGCGAACATGGAGAGCAGAAACTACGAGTGGATCAATGTCGATCAATCCTTACCCTTCGTCACGATTACGCTGAACAGGCCGCAGCGGCGCAATGCGCTGTCGCTGGGTCTGATGCGGGAGCTGCTCGACTGCCTCGATGCGGTCGCGGCGCGGCCGCGCGAGGTCCGTGCCGTGGTGCTGGCGGCGGCGGGGGAGGTCTTTTCTTCCGGCCATGACCTGAAGGAGTTGTCCGGCGGCGAGGAGGCGGA
Source organism: Acidobacteriota bacterium (assembly GCA_026393985.1). Lineage (GTDB taxonomy): Bacteria > Acidobacteriota > Terriglobia > Bryobacterales > Bryobacteraceae. Next base: position 115,641 of record JAPKZB010000002.1, on the reverse strand, counting down.
CTACCGGGAGTTGTTCACCGTTTGCAGCGCACTGATGCAGCGGCTGCAGACGATTCCGCAGCCGGTGATTGCCGCCGTGCAGGGGTTGGCCACGGCGGCGGGTTGCCAGTTGGTGTGCTCGTGCGACCTGGCCGTGGCGAGCGAGCGGGCCGCGTTTGCCACGCCGGGCGTGAAGATCGGTCTGTTTTGCTCGACGCCCATGGTGGCGCTGACGCGGGCCGTGGGCCGGAAGCGGGCCATGGAGATGCTACTGACGGGACGCGTCATCGATGCCCCGACGGCGGCCGCGTGGGGCATCGTCAACCACGTCGTGCCGCACGAAACGCTGGCTGCCGAGGCGCACCGGCTGGCCGGTGAAATCGCCGCCGCCAGCGCGGCCACGGTGGCGATTGGCAAGCGGGCATTTTATAGCCAGATCGACCTCGACCAGGTTGCCGCCTACGAGTACGCAAGCCAAGTGATGACCCAAAACGCGAAGGCGGCCGATGCGCAGGAAGGCATCGAAGCCTTCCTCGCCAAGCGGCCGCCGTGTTGGCGAGAGTGAGCCGCCCGGTTAGCCGTCCAGCCCCACCATCGAGCCGTCCGGCGCTACATCGAGATGCAGCGCCGCCGGCGTTTTGCCCAGGCCCGGCATCAGACTCATACTGCCGGAGACGGCCGTGACAAAGCCGGCCCCGGCGCGCAGATACGCATCGTTGACCGTGAATTCAAACCCTTCCGGCGCCCCGAGCAGCTTCGGGTTGTCCGTGAACGAGTACTGCGTTTTGGCCACGCAAACGGGCAGATGGCCGAAGCCATCGGCCTCCATCTTCCGCAGCTTGCGGGTGGCGGCGGGACTGATGGTCACCGCGCCAGCCCGGTAGATTTTGGTGGCCACGCGGCGGATCTTGTCGGAGAAAGACAGTTCCGGCTCATACAGCGGACGCGCGTCGCCACCCTCGGCCGCGACGACGAGTTCGGCCAGTTCCCTGCCCCCCTCGCCGCCCTGGCCGTAGAGTTCACTGACGGCGCACGGGACGTTGAGGGTGCCGCGGCAGTAGTCCACCAGCCAGGCCAGATGGGCCGGATCGTCCTTCGGGAAGCGATTGACCGCCACCACGACGGGCACGCCGAACGAGCGGGTGTTTTCGACGTGGCGCGCGAGGTTGCCGATGCCGGCCGCCAGCGTATCTACGGTGACCTCCGCGCTGCCGCTCTGCGCGGCCACGGCGCGAACACTGGCGACGATGACGGCGACCGAGGGGCGCAGGCCGGTGGCGGGCATGACGATATCGAAAAATTTCTCGGCGCCCAGGTCCGCGGCAAAGCCGGTCTCGTTGACGACGTAGTCGGCCAGGCCCATGGCCATCCGCAGCGAAACCACGCTGGCGGTGCCGTGCGCGATGTTGGCAAACGGGCCGGAGTGGACAAAGGCCGGAGTGCCGTCGGTGGTCTGGGCCAGGTTCGGGTGGATGGCATCGGCAAGCAGCATCAGCAGCGAACCGGTGATGCCCAACTCGTCGGCCCGCACAAACCGGCCTTGCCGCGTGGCGCCGACGACGATGTTGCCAAGACGGCGGCGCAGGTCGTCTACCGACGAGGCCATGCCCAGAATCGCCATCATCTCCGAGGCCGCGGTGATGACAAAATTCGCGACGCGGGGCGCACCGTTGATGCGGCCTCCGAGCCCGGTAATCACCTCGCGGAGCGAGCGGTCGTTGACGTCCAAGGCGCGGGGCCAGTCGATGGATTGCGGATCGATATCGAGCGGGTTGCCGTGATAGATCGAGGCATCGAGCAGGGCGGCCAGAGTGTTCTGCGCGGCGGCGACGGCATGGAAATCGCCCGTGAAATGGACATTGATGCGGTCGTGCGGCAGCACCTGCGAGCGCCCGCCGCCGGTGGCGCCGCCCTTCTGGCCGAACACCGGCCCGAGCGAAGGTTGCCGTACGGTGGCCACGGCATGCTTGCCGATCGCCGTCAGCGCCTGCGCAAGGCCGATGGTGGTGACGGTTTTGCCTTCTCCGTGAATGGTCGGCGAAACGGCCGTAACCAGAATCAGCTTGCCGCGTTGGGGCGGCAGATCCGCGAGCAGGTCGAGACGGACCTTGGCCATATGGGGGCCATACGTATGCAGGTACTGAGAGGGAACGCCGAGGCGCGCGGCAACATCAACAATGGGCAGCATCACGATACAGAATAGCGAGAAACCAGCGGCTTCGCGCTACCTCTTGGCAGCCTGCGGGCTACCCGCCCCAAAGCTCCTTCACCATGTGCTCTCCGCGCACGATGGTGGGACGCTCGGCCCGTCCGTTGTGCGGATAGGTCAGTTGGAGATGGTCCAGGCCCAGCAGCCAAAGAATGGAGGCGTGGATGTCGCTGACGTGCGCCGGGCGCTCGGTGACGCGCAGGCCAATCTCGTCGGTCGCGCCGATGGTCTGTCCACCCTGCACGCCGCCACCGGCAAACCACATCGAAAAGCCCCAGGGATTGTGATCGCGTCCGTTGCCCTTTTCGTTGAACGGCGTGCGGCCAAACTCGCCGCCCCAGACCACGAGTGTTTCCTTTAACATTCCCCGGCGCTCCAGGTCTTCGAGCAGCGCCGCCACGGGCTGGTCGGAGGCCTTGCACCACTTCTTGTGGTTGCCCTCAAGATTGGTGTGCGCATCCCAACCGCTGCCCGAACCACAGTAAAGTTCGACGAAACGGACGCCACGCTCGACCAGCCGCCGGCCCAACAGACAGTTGCGGCCAAAGACGGCGGTTTCCGGGTTGTTTAGGCCGTACATTTCCCGGGTCTGCTCGGTCTCCTGCGAAAGATCGACCGCTTCGGGGCCGGACTTCTGTAAGGCGTAGGCGAGTTCGAAGCTGCGAATGCGGGCTTCGAGGCTCGTATCGTCCTCGCGGCCGAATGCATATTCGCGGTTCTGCGCCTCGAGGAAGGCAAGGCGCGTTCGCTGCCGCTCGTCGCTCTGGCCTTCGGGCAGCTTGGTGTTGAGAATCGGGTTCGGCCCCTGCCGGAAGAGCGTTCCCTGGTAGACGGCCGGGAGAAAGCCGGAGCCCCAGTTCTTGGCATTGCCAAAGGGCTCGCGTTCGTCGATCATACTGACGAAGGTGGGTAGATTTTTATTTGCCGTGCCGAGACCATAAGTTACCCATGCCCCCAGACTTGGCCGCCCGGAGAGAATATCTCCCGTGTTCATCTGGCTAACCCCGCCCGCGTGGTTCAATCCATCGGATTGACAGGAGCGCAACACGGCCAACTTATCGGCTTGGCGGGCGATGTGAGGATACAGTTCACTAATCCAAATGCCGCCCTTACCGTGCTGCTTCCACTGGCGCGGGCTACCCATGAGCGTGTTATTCGCCGTGCCCATGGCCGTGATCACCTTGCCGAAGCTGGCGGGCATGGGTTGGCCGTGCATCTCATTGAGCTTGGGCTTGGGGTCAAACAGGTCGATGTGGCTCGGCGCGCCCTCCATGAAGAGAAAGATAACGGCCTTCGCCTTGGGCTGATGATGCGGCTTGCGGGCGACTGTCGGGTCGTGCCGCGGCGCGGCGGCGGCCTCTTCGGCCAGCATCGAGGCCATGGCGATGGCGCCTAAACCGCTGCCGGCGCCGCCCAACAGCGCACGCCGCGTGAGATCGGACTGGGAAGGATTGGCCATTAGTCGATATACAGGAACTCGCTCGCGCTGAGCAGGTTCAAACACAGATCTTCGAGCGCACCTTGGGCGCCGCCCGCCAGCTTCGTCTGCGCGGTGAGAAATTCACGGCTGCGGCGCAGTTCCGCTTCGGTCGGAGCGCGGCCTAGCGTGAGCCGGTAGGCCCGCTCGGCCAGCGAATCCTGGCCCTGGCCGGGGTCGTTACCCACGCGCTGCGCCAAAGCTCGCGCAAACTTTGCCGCCGCCTGCCCGTTCATCAGCTCCAGCGCCTGGTCGGCCGTGACGGTCTCCTGACGCCGCCCGCAGCTTTCAAACGCGAGCGGCGCGTCGAAGCTTTCGAGCATGGGATAGCGAACCAGGCGCCTGGCGAAGATATAGACGCTGGCCCGGTTCTCGTCGGCATCGCCCGTCGATTTGCGCCAATGCCGCCCCTCCTGAATCTCCGTACCAGCCGGCACACTGGGAAACACGCCCGGGCCGCCCATGGTCCGGTCGAGCAGGCCGGAGACCGCCAGCATCGAGTCCCGGATAGCCTCGGCTTCGAGACGCCGCCGCGGGTACCGCCACAGCAGCTTGTTCTCGCCATCGGCAGCGGCCGGCTCGGCCCGGAAATCGGAGGACTGCCGGTAAGTGGCACTCAGCACAATGCGCTTATGGAGTTTCTTGAGGCTCCAGCCATCGGCACCGGTAAATGTCGCGGTCAACCAATCGAGTAACTCGCGATGCGTGGGGCGCTCGCCCATCAGCCCGAAGTCATTCGGCGTACCGGCGATGCCCCGGCCGAAATGATAGTGCCAGATGCGGTTGACGATGACGCGGGTGGTCAGTGGATTGTTGGGGTCCGCCAGGGCGTTGGCGAGCGCGGTTCGCCGGCCGCTCGAGTTCAACTCGGGCCGGGCGACCACTTTGGCCGGCGCCGGATCGAGAATGCTGAACAAACCGGGGACGGTCTCTTCCATCGTGGCGCCGACGGCGCCTGCGCGCAGGACGTGCGTGGCCGGCGCCTCCACGCCCTGGTCGCGCATCACCTGCGCGAGCGGCAGCGGCGCGGGAAGCAGATGCTTGTACTCGTCCAGGTGCTTGAGCAACTTCTGATACTCGGCCTTGATTTGGGGGGTGCCTTTCTTGCCGACTACCGTGTTGTCGTCCACCTCGACCTGCGTGATGCCCTTGTGGTAGATCTGCCAGTCCATGGGCGAGCGCTTCGCCGGGTCACGGTAGAGCACCTCCTGCACGGCTTCGGGGAACCGCTCGGTGTACTCTTTGCGGTAGGCCGCGCGGGGGGCGGCGAGCAGGGCGGCGATCTGATCGAGCACCGGCTTGGCGGCTGCCTCGTAGCGCTCCCTCTGCGCGTGGTAAGCGGCAATCTCGGACGCCGTCGCTACCGGGGCGCCGTCGTCAATCCGGAGGTTGGCGAAATAGGCCTGCAGCCGGTAGTAGTCGCGGTGAAGCAGCGGGTCGAACTTATGATCGTGACAGCGGGCGCAAGCCAGCGTGACCCCTAAAAAGGCATAGGCCGTGTTATCCGTCAGGTCGTTGAGTAACTCCTGACGCCGGAGATGAATATTCGCCTGGTTGAACTCATCTTCAAACAGGCGCAGGTAGCCGAGACCGGGCAGCGCCTTGGGATCACCGGGATAGAGTTCGTCGGCGGCAATCTGCTCTTTGATAAACCGATCGAACGGTTTATCTTCATTCCAGCTCTGGATCACCCAATCGCGGTACCGCCACATGTTCGGGCGCGTGTCGTCCTGCTTGAAGCCGTCGCTATCGGCGTAGCGGACCACGTCGAGCCAGTGCCGGCCCCAGCGCTCGCCGTAGCGGGGATTGGCGAGCAGGCGGTCCACCAGACGCTCTTCGGCGCCGGGCCTGTTGTCGCTCAGAAACGCCTGCCCTTCGGCAGGGGTGGGAGGCAAACCGGTAAGATCAAGGGTCACCCGACGCAGAAACACTTCGCGGCTGGCCGGGGGCGAAGGACGCAAACCCTTCGCTTTCAACTTGGCATAGACAAAATGGTCGATTTCGTTCCGCACCCATGGCTGGGCCTCGCCATCCACCGCCGGCGGGGGGCTCGCCTTCACGGGCTGGATCGCCCACCACCGCTTCTGAATCGCGTTGAATTGCGGAAGGCCATCGGCCAAGACCGGGACGATCCACAACGTGGTGATCAATAAAGAACGGCCGGTCATGCGGATGATCTCCTGTCAGATCAGCAATTTACAGTCAAAATTCTTTCACAGCCCCGCGCCGGAGTCAAGCCAGGATCTTCTCTGCCACCCGCCCCGCCACGTCGGTCAACCGGAAGGGCCGGCCGCCGTAGGAGTAAGTCAATCTCTCGTGGTGCAAGCCCAGCAGATGCAGCATCGTCGCGTGCATGTCGTGAATATGCATCCGGTCTTCGGTCGCGTAATAGCCGAACTCGTCGGTGGCGCCGTAGATAAAGCCTTTCTTGACGCCCGCGCCCGCCATCCAGATCGAGTAACCGTACGGGTTATGGTCGCGCCCGTCGCCGGACTCGGCGATGGGCGTCCGGCCGAACTCCCCGCCCCAGACCACCAGCGTATCCTCGAGCAGGCCCCGCGCCTTCAAATCGGTGAGCAGCCCCGCGATGGGCTGATCCACCTGCAGCGCCGTCCGCGTGTGCAGCCGGATCAACTCGGAGTGCGCATCCCAACCCACTTCGTTGCCGGGCCCGTACTCGTGATTGATCTGAATGAACCGCACGTTGCGCTCGGCCAGTCGCCGGGCCATCAAACACTGCCAGCCGAAGTCGGCCGTCTCCGGTTCGTCCATGCCGTAGAGCTTCCGCGTCGCGGCGGACTCCTTTGCAACATCGAACGCCTCCGGCGCCACGGTCTGCATCCGGAAGGCGAGTTCGAAGCTCTGAATGCGCGCCTCCAACTCGGCATCCTGCTGCCAGCGTGCCGCCGCCGCGCGATTCATCTTCTGAATCATGTCGAGTTCGTAGCGCTGCTGCTCCGGCGTCAGGCCCGTGTTCTTCAGGTGCTCAATCGGCTCGGCGATCTTCTCAATCGGCACGCCGCCCAACCCTACCGCGGTCCCCTGATACGCCGCCGGCAGAAAGCCCGAACTCCACTTCTTCGACCCGCCGTGCGACAAACCCGGCTTGAGCGTGATGTAGCCCGGCAGGTTCTGGTTCTCGCTGCCCAAGCCATAAATCACCCACGAACCCATGCTTGGCCGCGTGAACGTGTTCGAACCCGTGTGCAACTGCAGCGTCGCCCCGCCGTGCGCCACGCTGTCGCCCACCATCGAGCGGATGATACATAACTCGTCGGCGTGTCTTGACAGGTGCGGGAACAGACTGCTGATGGGAATCCCGCTCTGGCCGTGCTGCCGGAACTCCCACGGCGATTTGAGCAGGTTGCCCGTCGAGCCTTCGGCGAACGTGAGCGGGCGTTTGAAGGGCAGCGGTTTGCCGTGGTCCTGAATCAGCCGCGGCTTGGGGTCGAAAGTATCGAGATGCGATGGCCCGCCGTGCATGAACAGGAAAATGACGCGCTTGGCCTTGGCGGGAAAATGCGGCGTCTTGGGCCCGTGTTGGCCATGCAAAAGGCCCGCCAGCCCAACCATGCCAAATCCGCAGGCGGCGCGACGAAGTAAGTAACGGCGAGTCATAGAAGTTAGTAGACGTACAGGAAATCGTTCGAAGCAATCAGCGAGCGGCAGTAACTGGTCCAGGCGAGGTCCGCGCCGCCGGGAAAGCCAGCCAGAAAGTCGCGCCCCGCGGCCAATTCGGCGGCGGCGGCATCCCGGCCCAGCACCTGCCGCCACACCCGCTGCATCTTGTCGTCCGGGCTGCCCGGCCACTGCTTCGCCCGCCCCGCGAGGTTGGCCGCCCGGCTGGCCACGAACTGGCTGTTCATCATGTACAGCGCCTGCGGCGCCACGTTGGTCTCGGACCGGGTCTCCGTGCTTGTCGTCCCGTCCCCGAAGTCAAACAGGTTGAACAGACTCGACAGGTTCGACCGCCGAATCGGCAGATACACCGTCCGGCGCGTGGACCGGTCCGGGTCAATACTCTTGCGGCTATCGGAGAACTCGTTGTCGGTCCCTTCGCCGATCTGGAGCGTCCCCCCCATGGTCAGGTCCAGGCTCCCGTCGATCCACAGCAGCGAATCGCGAATCTCCTCCACCGTCTTCCGCCGGATGGCAAAGCGCGACAGCAGCCGGTTCTCGGGATCCTTCTGCCGCTTGCTCTCCTCAACCAGGACACTCTGCCGGTAAGTGCTCGACAGCAGCAGCGTCCGATGCATCTGCTTGATCGACCAACCCCGCTCCATGAACTCCGACGCCAGCCAGTCGAGTAACTCCGGATGGGTCGGCCGTTCCCCGGCCAGACCGAAGTTATTCGGCGTGCGCACCAGTCCCTGGCCAAAGTGCCCCTGCCAGATCCGGTTCACCATCACCCGCGCCGGCAGCGGACTCTGCCCGCTCGCGAGCCAGTTGGCCAACTCCAGCCGCCCGCTGCCCTGCGTAATCGGCGCCTGCTCCTCACCGGCCAGGATCTCAGGGAAGCGCTTCGGCACCACATCGCCCTTCGACTCCGGGTTGCCCCGCAGGAACACCCGCTGCTCCACCGGTTGGTCTTCCCCCACGGCGCAGGCGTAGGGCGGCTCCGGCGGCGCCTTCGCTTTGATCGCCTTGAGTTCGGTTTCAATGGCCGCCATCTGCCGCTGCGCTTCGGCGGAATAAAACGCCTCCGGCTTATCCGCCGGCAGCGTCAGCGGTCCCTTGCCGCCGGCCACTTCCGTGTAGAACCGGTTGTCCCCAGCCAGAAACTTTTTCTTTGGCTCCGCGTTGCGCCGCGCCACTTCGGCCAGGAAATCGGCCTGGTAGCGCGCCGCCATCTCGGGCGCTTCATAGAAGGGTTCGAGATGCGCCCGCCGCTCCTTGGTCGGCTTCAGGTACGCCACCCAGCGGTCGAGCAGCGGACGGTCCAACACGCCCTGCGCCGCCACGGCCGCCGCCACGGCGCCTTCGGCGTACACCTTCCGCGCCGCCAGCATGTACTCGGCAATCCGGGGCGCGTGCAGGTCCCGGAAGCGGCGACCCTCGGCCGCCTTCACGGCGGCGATCTCCGCCTGCTTGGCGGCGACCAGCTTCTGATGGGCTTCAAACTCGGCCGCCTGCGGCTTGGCCACCAGCGGCGCGTAGTAGAGCTTCGACACCGTCCCTTCAATTTGCGCCAACTGCTTGGTGCTCGCAAAAATCGACGCGAGCGAATAGTAGTCCTTGGTCGATACAGGATCGAACTTATGGTCATGGCAGCGCGCACAGGAGATGGTCAGCCCGAGAATCGCTTTGCCGGCGACATCGATCTGCTCGTCGACGATGTCATAAAACATTTTCACCTTATCCTGTTCCGCCACCAGCTTCGGCCCCAGCGCCAGGAAGCCCGTGGCCACGATGCCCGCCGTATTGACCGCCTCGCCCGGCGCCGGCGGCAGCAGGTCTCCCGCGATCTGTTCGCGGATGAACCGGTCGTACGGCACATCGGCGTTAAAGGCGTTGATCACATAGTCGCGATAGCGCCAGGCGTGCGGGTAGCGGTAGTCCTCGTCGGCGCCGGTCGAATCGGCGTAGCGGGCGACGTCCATCCAGTGACGTCCCCACTTTTCGCCGTAACGCGGCGAAGCCAGCAGGCGGTCGACCACCTTCGTAAACGCCCCGTCCGACCCGTCGGCCACAAACGCATCGGCCTCTTCGGCAGTCGGCGGTAGCCCGGTCAAATCAAGCGTCACGCGGTGCAGCAGCGTCCGTTTATCGGCCGGCGGCGCGGGCTGCAACTGCGCGGCCTCGAGCTTAGCCAGGATGAACCGGTCAATCGGCGTCCGCACCCAACCCTCATTCCGCACCGCCGGCGGCGCCGGCTTCCGCAAAGGCCGGAACGACCAGAACTCCTTCTGCGCCCGGCTGTACCCCTTCTTCGCCGCGCGGACCGGCCCAACGGTCTCCGACCCGGCGCCCGGCCACACGGCTCCCTGCTCTACCCACGTCCGCAGCGCCGCCAACTCCTCCTCTGGCAGCTTACCCGTCGGCGGCATCTTCATCCGCTCGAGATAACTCGTTACCTGCAGCAGCCGGCTCCCCGCCACATCGCCCGCCACTACCACCGGCCCCGTATCCGCGCCCTTGCGCAATCCGGCCGCCGAGGTCAGGTCCAACCCCGCCTGCCCGGCCCGCGCGTTATGGCAGCCCTGACAGCGCTTCACCAGCACCGGCCGCACCTTCTTTTCAAAGTAGTCTTCCGCCGGAGGCTGGGCAGAAACCACGAACGCAAAGAACAGGAGGGAGAGAAGCTTGCGCATCATCGCGTTGCCGCTATTGTATCCGCTCCTTATCGACGAAAAAACGTCGCCTCCGCCGTCCGGCGCAGCACCCAATCCCGATCCTCGGCCGACAGAAACGGCATCTGCTCGGTAATCAACGCCAGCGACGGCGCGTATTGGTGACCGTTTTCCACCTGAAACGGGCAGTCGCTCGCCCACATCAAGCGGCGCGGCCCGAAGTCCTCAAACACCCGCCGGAACAGCGGCTTCAAATCGGTATACGGCGCCTGCTTCCGGCCCAGCGCGTAGAACGCCGAAGCCTTCACCTTCACGAGCGGATGCCGCGCCAACGCCGACAGCGCCCGGATATCGGCATCCCGAATCGTCCCGTCGGCCCCGATCCGCGCAAAGTGATCAATCACCACCGGCGTGCGCGGAAACCGCTGACACATCTGGTCCAGCGCCGGCAGCGCCTCCGGCCCCAAGAGCATGCACATCGCCAGGTTCTGCTCGGCGCCGGCGCGCCACATCGCCTCCATGCCCGGCAGCGCAAACTCCTTGCCGCCCACCAGCCGAAACCCGCGCACCCCCTGCGCGGCCAATTTCTTCATCTCCCCGGCCGGATCCGCCCCCCGGTGATCCACAATCCCCACCCCCCCGAACACCCCCGGATGCGCCCGCATCGCATCCAGCAGGTACGAGTTATCGAAGCGGTAAAAGCTCATCTGGATCAGCACGATCCGCTCGACGCCCACGGGCTTTGCATGCGCAAACAGATCCTCGGGCGTAAACCGCCGCGGCGAGTAGTCGCGCTCCCCGTTAGCCCGCGGATACCGCGCCACATCATCCGTCCAGATATGGACATGCGCGTCAATAAATCGTGCCATGGCATCCGCCAGTATACTGGACAGTAAATTCCATGAACGACGTTCTCCACACGCTCGCCGACCTGGTGAGAATCAACAGCATCAATCCCTCCTACGAAGGCGGCGTCGGCGAAGAGGAGGTGGCCCGCTACGTCGAAGCCTTTTTCGCCCGCCACGGCATCGAAACCTGGCGCCAAACCGTCGTTCCTGGCCGCGATAACGTCATCGCCCGCATCCCCGGCGCTCAACCCGGCCGCCGCATCCTCCTCGAAGCCCACATGGATACCGTCTCCACCGCGGGCATGACCATCGACCCCTTCGACCCCGTCATCGCCGACGGCAAACTCTACGGCCGCGGCTCGTGCGACACCAAGGCCGGCCTCGCCACCATGATGCACGCCCTCGTCCACCTGAAGCAGAACGGCATCACCCCCGCCTGCGAGGTCTGGCTCGCCGCTGTGGTCGACGAAGAGTACACCTTCCTCGGCGTGCGCAAGCTCTGCGAAGAGCCGCTCCACGCCCAGGCCGCCATCGTGGCCGAACCCACCGAACTTCGCGCCGTCACCGCCGCCAAGGGCGTCCTGCGCTGGCGCCTGCGCACCCGCGGCATCGCCGCCCACAGCGCCAAGCCCCACCTCGGCCGCAACGCCATCCTCGACATGGGCCGCGTCCTCGCCGCCCTTGAAGAGCCCATCGCCACCCCCGCCCACCCCCTTCTCGGCCCGGCTACCCGGAACGTGGGCCTCATCCGTGGCGGCGAACAGATCAACTTCGTGCCGGAGCTCTGCGAGATTGCGATAGACCGCCGCCTCCTCCCCGGCGAAGACCCCCACGCCGTCTGGGCCGCCACCAACGCCCTCCTCGCCGAACTCCCCGGCCTCACCCTCGAATTCGACCCGCCCTACCTCGCCGACGGCCCCCTCGAAACCGATCCCACCGCCCCCGCCGTCCTCGCCGCCCAACAGGTGCTCACGAGCCTCGGCCTCGACCCCGCACCCACCGGTGTCCCCTACGGCAGCGACGCCAGCAAACTCGCCCGCGCCGGCGTACCCAGCCTCATCTTCGGCCCCGGCAGCATCGACCGCGCCCACACCGCCGCCGAGTACGTCGAATGCGACCAGGTCCTCACCGCCCTCCGCTTCCAAATCGGCTTTCTTGAGACCTTCCGGTAATCCATCTCCTGGACTGTTTTGATGAGCGAGAAGCCCGCCCCCCTCGATCAGCCGGACCTCAGCCGCCGCGCCGCGGCCCTGCTTCTGGTCGCTGTCCTCTTTGGCGTCTACTGGAAACTCATCCTCACCGATCAGTTCACCTGGCTCGGCGGCCAGGATAATGTCAACCAGGTTCTCCCCTGGCTGCAGTTCCAGGCCCGTGAATGGCAGGCCGGCCGCATCGCGCTCTGGGATCCTTACCACTACGGCGGCCAGTCTCTGATTGGCCAGGCCCAGCCCGGCGCCGCCTACCCGCTCAACTGGCTTTTATTCCTGATGCCGCTCCGCGACGGCTACCTCAGCACGAAGGTCCTCCACTGGTATTACGTCCTCACGCACCTGCTGATGGCGGTGTTCGCTTACCGCCTCGCCCGCGAACTCGGCTGCCGGCGCTGGGCCGCCCTCCTCGGCGGCGTCGCCTTCCCGTTCACCGGCCTGCTCGGCCGCCTGGACTGGCCGCAGATGTTCAACGGCGCCACCTGGATTCCCCTTGTCCTGCTCAGCCTGCTCCGCGCCGCCCGCGCCGCCCAGCCCCTCCGCCCGGCCGCCCTCGGCGGCTTCGCCCTCGGCCTCGCCTGGCTCAGCGGCCATCATCAGATTCCCATCTTTCTCTCCCTCGCCGCCGCCGGCCTCTGGGCCTGGATGCTCGCGCGGAACCGCCGTCTCGCCGTTCCCTGCGGCGTGTTCTGGACCATGGCTGGAGCCGCCGGCGCCCTGCAGATCCTTCCCGCCATGGAGTACGGCCGCCAGGCCATTCGCTGGGTGGGCGCCCCTGAGCCCCTCACCTGGAGCCAGAAAGTCCCCTATAACGTCCTGAGCGAGTACGGCCTCCAGCCCTCTTCCCTGCTCGGCATCCTCTTTCCCGGCCTGTTTGTCCACTCCGATCCCTTTCTGGGCATCACGATCTTCACCCTGGCCCTCGCCGGCCTCGCCCTCGCCTGGCCCCACTGGCCCGCCCGCGCCATGGCCGCCGTCGCCCTCGGCGGCCTGTTCTACTCCCTCTCCGGCTACACCGCCCTCCACGGCATCCTCTATAGCCTTCTGCCCGAAGTCGACAAGGCCCGCAGCCCCTCCATGGCCATCGTCCTGTTCTCCTGCGGCGCCGCCATGCTCGCCGCCCTCGGGCTCGACCGCCTCCGCGACCATCCCGACAGCCCGTGGACGCCCCGCCTCCGCCACGCCGCCCTCACCTTCGGCGCCGTCGTCTTCCTGCTCCGCCTCGGCCTCGCCAAAGCAAAAACCTTCGAACAGCGCGCCGACGACAACGACTTCATGATCGCCCTCACGGCCCTGCTCCTCGGCCTCCTCCTCTACGCCTGGCAATCTCGCAACATCACCTGGCCCGGGCTCTGCACGGGCGCCCTCCTGCTCGCCATCGTCGAAATCAGCAACGGCGGCACCTCCTTTTTCACCCACCGCTCCAACACCCCCGCCCTGGGCTTGCTCAGTTCGCTCCGCTCCCACGACGACATCGCCCGATTCCTCCGCCAACAGCCCGGCCATCGCCGCGTGGTCGTGGACGATAAACTCATCCCCTACAACTTCGGCGACTGGCACGGCGTACCCCAGGACGGCGGCTACCTGGCCAGCATGCCGCTCAACGTCCGCCAGCACGCCCTCCACACCCCGGCCGCCAGGCGCCTGCTCGGCGTCGCCTTCGCCGTCGGTTCCCAGCCCACGGAGCTTCACAAGCAGGAGGTCTTCACCAGCGGCTCCGGCCTCAAGGTCTACGCCAACCCCGACGTCCTCCCCCGCGCCTTCTCCGTCCACGAAGCGTTTCGCATCGCCGACCGCCGCGGCGCTTCGGACCATCTCAGCCAGCTCGAACCCGAAATGGCCCGCAAAACCTTTCTCGACGTCGATCCGCCCGCGCTCGAGGCCTGCGCCAATCCCGACCAGGTTACCGTCCGCAGCCACACGCCCGGCCGCGTCGTCCTCGACGTGAACATGGCCTGCCGCGGCATGGTCATCCTCGCCGATACCTACGCCCCCGGCTGGTCGGCCACCGTCGACGGCCAGCCGGCTACCATCTACGAAGCCTACACGCTCGTCCGGGGCGTCGTCGCTCCCGCCGATGCGCACACCATCCAGTTCGTCTATCGCCCTCGCTCCGTTCTCACCGGCGCCGCCCTGCTCGCCCTCGCCTCCTTGGCCGCCGTGCTATTCTCACTAAGTCCGAGGTTCTCCCGCTCCCGAGCGGGAGATTAAAAGGGAACCTGGTGTAACTCCAGGACTGCCCCGCAGCGGTAACAGGGAACGAAAGCGGCATCGACACACTGACTCGCGAACTCGGGTTGGGAAGTAGCCGCCGGTAGGCAACGCCGCCCTGAAGTCCGAAGACCTGCCCGGATCAGCCAACCCTGGCTGAATTCACGATGCCCTCGCGGGAGGGCAGGAGCGGAATGATCTCCCTTTTCTTATTGTGTTTTGCTGCCCTCGACGGGATCGTCGAAGATCCCCAGGGCCAGCCGGTAGATGGTGCGCAAGTGCTGCTCTACCGCGGTAACACCGTTGAGCGCACCCGGACAAAGGCCGGTCGCTTCACCTTTGCAAATACCTCCGGCCGCGCCCTCATCGAGGTCACCGCCGCGGGCTTCCGCCGCGTCTCGCGGGAAGTGGAAACCAACCAGGTCATCCGCCTGGAAGTCGCAGGCGTCGACCAAAGCATCGTCGTCACCGCCGAAGGCGTCGCCCAAACCCTCGACGAAGCCGCCAAGTCTTCTAGCCTCCTCGACGCCGACGGCCTCGCCCGCCGTAACGAAAACAACGTCGCCGAAGCTCTCCGCGATGTCCCCGGCCTGCTCATCCGCAACCTCGGCGGCCCCGGCCAACTCACCACCATCCGCTCCCGCGGCCTCCGCGCCGAAGCCACCGCCGTCCTCATCGACGGGCTCCGCTTCCGCGACGTCGCCGCCATCCAGGCCGACGCCAGCGGCTTCATCGGCAATCTCAATCTCATCAACCTGAGCCGCGTCGAAGTTCTCCGCGGCTCCGGCTCTTCGCTCTATGGCACCAACGCGGCCGGCAGCACCATCAACCTCGTCTCCGACTCCGGCGGCGGGCCCGCCCACGGCGGCATCCTCGTCGAAGGCGGCGGCCTCGGTCTCTTGCGTGCCCGCGCGAACGCCGCCGGCGCCTGGAAGAAACTCGCCTACAGCGCCGGCCTGCTCCATCTCAACGTCCGCCACGGCATCGACGGCAACGACCCCTCGCGTAGCTCCGGCGCGCAAGGCTTCGTCCGCTACGCCCTCTCCTCGGCCACCTCCCTCTCCGGCCGCCTCTGGCTCTCCGACGACTTCGTCCTCACCAATGCGAGCCCCACCACCAGCGGCATCCCCACCGCCAACTGGCCCGCCGCCGGCATCATCCCGGCCATTCCCGGCCGCACCTACCTCCCCGGCCGCGACGATCCGGACAGCCGCCGCTCCGGCCGCTTCTCAAGCACCGCCCTCATCTTCCGCCACCTCCTCGCCCCCACCCTCGATCTCCAGGCCAGCTTCCAACGCCTCCACACCACCCGGAACTTCCAAAACGGCCCCGCCGGCCCCGGCTTCCAACCCACCGTCTCCAATCGCAGCGACTTCGACGGCAACATCGACACCGCCGACGCCCGCCTCAACTGGCGACCCGCCCCCTGGTGGACCCTCTCGGGCGGCTACGAGTTCGAACGCGAAACCTACCGCAACGCCGACGATAACCGCGTCCCCAATGCCACCCGCGTCGCCGTCGAAACGAGCGCCGCCCAGCGTTCGAACGCCCTCTATTTCGCCAGCCAGATGGCCTTCGCCAACCGGCGGCTGCAACTCTCCCTCTCCGGCCGCACCCAGGACTTCCGTCTCTCCCGCCCCGTCTTCGTCTACACCGGCAACGCCAACAACTACCAGAACGCCGCCGTCGCCACCGCCCCCCGCGCCTGGACCGCCGACGCCGCCCTGGCCTACTTCTTCCCCCGCTCCGGCACCAAACTCCGCGCCCACGCCGGCAACGCCTACCGCGCCCCCGGCCTCTACGAACGCTACGGCTCCGGCTTCTTCTTCAGCTCCGCCCTTGGCGGCGTTGTCTATAGCCCCTACGGCGACCCCCGCCTCGCCCCGGATCGCTACAACTCCCTCGACGGCGGCCTCGATCAATATCTGTTCCGCGATAAACTCCGCCTCAGCGGCACTCTCTTCTACACCCGTACCGTGTCCAACACGCAATTCGACTCCTCGGCCAGCATCGTCCGCGCCGCCACGGACCCCTTCCGCCGCACCTCCGGCTACTACAACGGCTCCGGCGGCATCTCCCGTGGCCTCGAAACCACGGTCGAACTCCGCCCCCTCCGCGGCACCATGCTCCGGTCCTCCTACTGGTTCATCAACTCCGACACCGACCGCGACATCACCGTCCGCGGCCTCTGGGACGCCCTCGGCATCCCCCGCCACTCCTGGACGGCCCTCGCCACCCAGCAACTCGGCCGCCGCACCGAACTCACCGTCGACCTGTTCCGCTCCTCCAGCTACTACAACGCCTTCTTCGCCGGTACCGCCAGCCGGGCCTTTCTCTTCCCCGGCGCCACCAAAATCGACATCGTCCTAAGTCACGAACTCCGCCGCACCGACGCCTACTCGCTGCGCCTCTATGGCAAAGGCGACCAGATCCTCAACCGGACTTATTACGAAAATGGCTTCCGCGCCGCCGGCGCCACCGGCCTGTTCGGCCTCCAGGTACTCTTCCGATGATCTGGCTCCTCCTGCTCGCCGCCGCCATCCCGGAACGCATCGTCTCGACGGCGCCCAGCTTCACGGAGATGCTCTACGCCGTCGGCGCCGGAGAACGCGTCGTCGCCGTCTCGACCTACTGCCACTACCCCGCCTCCGTCGACCGCCTCCCCCGCATCGGCACCTACCTCGAACCCAATGTGGAGGCGATCCTCCGCCTCCGCCCGGACCTCGTTCTCGTCCACGCCGAGCACCCCCAAATCGTTCGCCAACTCCGCGCCGCCGGCATCGCAACGCTCGCCCTCCGCAACACGACGCTCGAGGAAACCCTCCGCTCCGCCACCGCCATCGGGCAAGCCGTCGGCCGCCCCCGCGAAGGCAGCGCCCTCGAAACCAGGCTGCGGCAGGGCCTCGACGTCATGCGCCGCCAAGCCATCCGCCCCACGCCCCCCACGCTCCTGTTCATCGTCGGCCGCACCCCCGGCCGCCTCGACGGCATGCTGGCCGTGGGCAAAGGCTCCTATCTGAACGACCTCATCGCCGCCGCCGGGGGCCGCAACGTGCTCGCCGATTCCCCCGTCGCCTATCCCAAAATCTCCGTCGAAGGCGTCCTCCGCCTCAATCCCGACGTCATCGTCGACATGGGCGACATGACCGACACGCAGGGCGTCTCCCCCGCCCACACCGCCGCCGTCGTTCGCCTCTGGAACACCGTCCCCGGCCTCCGCGCCGCCCGGAACCGGAAGGTCTTCGCCGTCGCCTCCGACATCTACGTCGTCCCCGGCCCGCG
The DNA here is from genome assembly GCA_026393985.1 of Acidobacteriota bacterium. GTDB lineage: Bacteria > Acidobacteriota > Terriglobia > Bryobacterales > Bryobacteraceae. Next base: position 98,137 of record JAPKZB010000002.1, on the reverse strand, counting down.
CGTCCTCGACGCCGCCGCCGCCTTCCGCACCATGCTCCAATGACCCCCCTGTCGCTCGAAGCCCTCCAGTTCGCCTACCCCGGCCAGCCGCCCGTCCTCCATGGCATCGACGCCGCCGCCGCCGCCCCGGCCGTCATCGGCATCGTCGGCCCCAACGGCGCCGGCAAATCTACCCTGCTCGATCTGATCGCCGGCCAGCGCTCCCCCACCGCCGGCCAGTGCACCCTCGGCAGCCAACCCGTCCACCGGCTGCCCCGCGAACTCCTCTGCCGCCAGATCGCGCACGTTCCCCAACTCGTCCCCGCCGACGTCCCGCTCACCGTCGAACAGGTCGTGCTCACCGGCCGCCTCCCCCACGGCTCCGGCCTCTTTGAAAGCGAAGCCGACTACGCCGCCATGGAACAGGCCCTGCTCCGCACCCGCCTCACCGCCTTCCGCGGCCGGCCCTTCGCCGCCCTCAGCGGCGGCGAAAAGCAGCGCGTGCTCCTCGCCGCCGCCGTCTGCCAGGCCGCGCCCATCCTCCTGCTCGACGAACCCAGCGCGCACCTCGACCCCGAAAACGAAGCCGCCATGTGGGAACTGTTCGGCGAACTCAAGCAGACCGGCCATCTCGTCCTCGTCGTCACCCACCACCTCGCCCTCGCCGCCCAGCACTGTGACCGCATCTGGCTACTCAACCACGGCCGCCTCGCTGCCGACGGCAGCCCCTGTGACGCGCTCGAACCGGCTCGCCTCGAACAGGTTTTCCGCGTCCCTTTCCACTGGCACCAGAACCCGGACGGACGGGTCTTCCTCACCTATGGCCACTGACCCCCGCCGCCCCATCACCGCCCGCCTCGCCGTCGCCGCCGCGGCTGCCCTCGCCGTCACCGTGCTGACCCCCTTCCTCGGCGGCTCCGGCATGGACTACGGCAAACTCTGGCGCGGCGAGTCCCCGGACTGGGAGATCTTCCTCAACCTCCGCGTCCCTCGCACCCTGCTCGCTTTCCTCGCCGGCGCCGCGCTCTCGCTCGCCGGCGCGCTCTACCAGGCCGTCCTCCGCGAAGCCCTCGCCACCCCGTCCAGCCTTGGCGTCACCTCCGCCGCCGCCCTCGGCGCCGTGGCCGCCATCGCCCTCGGCAGCGGCGAAGAGGCCGGTTTCCCCCTCGTCTGGATCGCGGCGCTCGCCGGCGCGGGCCTGGTCATCGCGCTCGTCGCCGCTCTCGGCCGCATCCAGCGCTTCTCCTCGTTCACCCTCCTGCTCACCGGCATCGCCCTCAGCGGCATCTCGACCGCCCTCATCCTGCTCCTGCACAGCCTCGCGGGCATCACGCGCTCGTTCCAGATCGCCCACTGGCTCATGGGCGGCATCGACGCCGTCTCCTACCCCGTTCTCGCCGCCCTCGCCGCCGCCGTCGCCCTCGGCGCCGTCTGGAGCTTCCGCCAGGCCCGCCTGCTCAACGTGCTGATGCTCGGCGAAGCCTGGGCCGCCGGCCGCGGCATCGACCATCGCCGCCTCAACTGGCAGAGCTTTGCCGTCGGCGCCTGGCTGGTCGGCACCGTCACCGCCATTACGGGGCCCATCGGCTTTGTCGGCCTCATCGTACCCCATCTGCTCCGCCGCCTCTGCGGCCCCGACTACCGTCTGCTCCTGCCCCTCTCCCTGCTCGCCGGCGGTGCCTTCCTCGTCCTCTGCGATACGCTCTCCCGCACCGTCCTCGCCCCCGTCGAGATCCCCGTCGGCGTCACCACGGCCCTGCTCGGCGGGCCGTTCTTTGTCTGGCTGCTCTGGAGCCGTTAGCTCGCCCCGCGCGCCGCCTTCTTCACGTCAATCGCCAGCCGCTTAATCTTCTGGTTCAACGTCGACAAGGGGATCCGCAGCATCTCGGCCGCCTCGGTCTGCGAGAAGTTCACCGTCTCGAGCACTTGAAGAATCCTCTGCCGCTCAAACGCCGCCACGATTTCATATAGCGAAGCGTCCGCCGGCACGTTCCCCGTATCATCGGTGCGTATCTTGATCCCGCCCGAGTGCAGCAGCGTATCCGGCAGTACCGTCACCGGCACCACCGTCTCGTTCGCCAGCACGACGGCCCGCTCGACGGCGTTCTCCAACTCCCGCACGTTCCCTGGCCAGTTATGCTCCATCAACAACTGCAGCGCATCGGGTTCAAACCGCAGCGTCGACTTGCCCTCGGCGTTCAGAAACTTCCCGTTTTCCTGGCAGAAACGGTCAAAAAAGTGCTGAATCAATAAAGGAATGTCTTCCTTCCGCTCCCGCAGCGGTGGCAGCGGAATGTTGATCACGTTCAGCCGGTAGTAGAGGTCCTCGCGAAACCTCCGCTCCTCCACCAGCTTCTTCAGGTCTTCGTTGGTCGCCGCCACCAACCGCACATCCACCTGCATGATGTCCGTGGACCCGAGCGGCATAAACTCCCGCTCCTGAATCACCCGCAACAGCTTCGCCTGCGTTTCGAGCGAGATATTCCCGATCTCGTCAAAGAAAATCGTTCCCCGGTTGGCAATCTCAAACATGCCTTTGTGCGAGGCAATCGCCCCGGTGAACGCTCCCTTCACATGACCGAACAGCGTCGACTCCAGCAAATCCGGCGGCAGGCCCCCCGAGTTCACCGCCACAAACGGCTGCTCGGACCGCGTCGAGTTCGTGTGGATCGACTTGGCGATCAACTCTTTCCCAGTGCCCGTCTCCCCGGTTATCAGAATCGTCGCCCGCGACGGCGCCACCTGCGCCACCAGGTCGAGCACCTTCAGCATCCGCTCGCTCTTGCCAACGATGTTCGGGAACGAGTAACGCTGTTTGAGAGCCCGCTTCAGCTCCGTGTTCTCTCGCTCCAACTGGTTCTTGGCAATCTGCCGTTCCATTTCGAGCAGCAGCTTCTCGTTGTCCCACGGCTTCGAGAAGTAGTCGTTAGCGCCCGATTTCAAAGCCTGCACCGCCACGTCAATCGAGCCATAAGCCGTAATCAGAAAGATCGGCGTCGTCCGGTCGCGCTGCCGTACCTCGGCCAGCACCTCCATGCCCGACTTATCCGGCATCATCAGATCGAGCAGCACCAGGTCATACGTGGACTCCTCCATGCGGCGCAGTCCGGCGTTGGCCAGCGGCGCCAACTCCACCGTATACCCTTCGAGTGTCAGCAGCGTTTCAAGCGACTCCCGAATATCCTCTTCGTCGTCGATGATTAAAATACGGCCCTTAGGGGCGGTGAGCATTCACGGGTTCCTCAACGGATTTCAGCACCAGCGGAAAGGCGAGCGTAAACCGGGTGCCTTCTCCCGGCGTGGAATCCGCCACAATCGATCCGCCATGCTCTTTCACAATACCGTAGCTGATCGACAAACCGAGACCGGTCCCCTTCTTGGCCCCCTTGGTCGTGAAGAACGGATCGTAGATCCGGTGCAGCACCTCAGCCGGAATCCCCTGCCCGGAATCGACCACCTCCACCCGCGCGTTATCGCCCTCGGCTGCCGTCCGCACCTCCAACACCCCGCCAGCCTCCATCGCATCCCGCGCGTTCAAAAACAGATTCAGAAACACTTGTTGTAGTTTGCTGCCGTTGCCCCGTATCGCCGGCAGTTGTCCGTCGAGCCGGTGAATCACCCGCACCTGCGCCTTTTGGAGCTGCGGCTCAATCAAAGACAGCGTCTCCCGCAACACCCGGTTCAAATCCACCTCGTCAAACTCGGTCGACCCGGTGCGTGAAAAATTCAGCAGGCTGTTCACAATTTCGCTCGCGCGAAACGTCTGCTTGGCGATCTTCTCCAGCAGACGGCTCTTGGCCTCGTCCCCGTTCACCTGCTTGGCCAACATCTGCGCGTAGGTCGAAATCACCGCTAGCGGCGTATTCACCTCATGCGCCACGCCGGCCGCCAGCAACCCGATCGAACTCAGCTTATCCGCCTGCACCAGCCGCGTCTCAAGCTCCGCCCGCTCGGTAATGTCGTCGAAAATGATCAGCCGGCCAATCTGCTCCTGCTCTTTCGATATCAGCGGCGCCACCGCAATGTTCACCGTCCGGTCCGTCAACTGCGCCTTGTAGATGTGCTGAATGCCCTGCTCGCCCCGCGTCCGCAGCAACTGCTCGCTCAAGGCTCCCGGCAGCAGCTCCCGCAGCCGCCGGTCCACGGCATCCTGCCGCCGGATCCCCGTCAACTGCTCCATCTGCGAGTTCCAGCTCTCCACACGGTCCTCAAGATCCACGGCCAGAATCCCGACGTTGATCGACTCCACGATGTTCTCGCTGAACTCCTTCAGCCGCTCCACCTCTTCGGCCTTCCGTTCGAGCGACCGGTAGAGCCGCGCATTCTCAATCGCAATCCCCACGTAGCCGCATAGCGTCACCAGCAGCTCCACGTCATCCGAGGACAGAAAATCGCCCTTATCCGTCCGTGACACCCCCAGCCACGCAATCACTCGCCCCCGCGCCGTACAAGGAATATAGTAGGTGAGCCCCAACTCGGCAATCGTCTGCTTGACGCCCCCGGGCCACTCCCGCGCCAGCACATCCACAAAGTTCCGCGTCCGCTCAAAGAAGAGGTACGGCGTCTGCCCCGCCTCCGCCGACGATAGAAACGACAGATCCATCACCTCCGGCACCGGACGCGTCAAACCCGCCGTCATGTATAGCCGAAAGCCATCCTGCTGCTCCTCGCAGAGGAAAAAAGCCAGGTGCTGAATCGAAAGCGTGCGCAACAACCGGTCTGACACCGAACTCAACATCCGGTTCAGGTCCGTCTCCGCGCTCAACTCCCGCGCAAACTCAATCAGCGTCCGGCGGTAGTCGTAGCGGTCCCGGTAAAACACATACCGGTCCAGCACCTCCTGCAGCCAGTTCCGGATCGGCTGAAACACAAACGCCGCCACCAGAATCAGAACCACCAACGCCGCTGGAGACAAATCATCGAACCGCGAACTATGCTCCCCTCCCTCGGGCCCCGCCGTCCGCCCCGTGGTAATCGAAACCAGCAGGCCATAGAACACCGCCAGCACTCCCAGCGTCGCGGCCGTATACACGTACCCCTGCTGGAAGATCACGTCCACGTCCATCAACCGGTAGCGGAAAATCGCATACGCCCACGTCACCGGCACCAGCACCAGCGCCAGCACCGCCATCTCCATCCGCGCCGTCGGCACCGCCCCCCAAGCGTAGGGAACCGCGTACAGCAAGGCAAAAGGCAATACCCCCAACACCGCCCCGTTCCGCAGCCACTTCAACTGCTGCCGCACAATCGGGTCCTCCGCCCGCGGATACCGCACCGCGAGCACCGCCGCCCCCGCGATCTGACCCGCCACCACAAACATCAGCCAGAACCGGTCCATCATCCAGCGCAACTCGGTGAGCGAAAGGCCCAAACGCAGCGTCCCGGAGGTGATCAGCACCCACCCGAGCGAGAGCACCGTTGCCGGCAAGTAGAGCGACGCCCGCATCCACCGCGCCCGGAAAGGCCGGGCCGGTTCGGGAAACGCGACGGCGAAATGGAAAAACAGCGTCGGCAGACAAAACCCGGCAATCACGTTCGAGTAATAAACCACCTTGTCGAAGTTATTCAGCTTCCCCGTGTAGTGGAACGTATTCAGGACAAAGCTGGCCAAACACAGCAGGTAAAAGTGCATCGCCCGGTGCGCCGACCCGCGGCGAAAGAAAACAAACAACCCGATAAACAGGTACGCCGCGCCCACTATATACTGGTACAGCACTGCGGTGCCCGCCGTTCGCGCCTCCACCACCACGGCCAGCTTCGTCTCGAGAGCAACCGAAACACCCTGCCGCGTGACCATCCGCTCGACGTAATAATCGAGCTTCTTCCACGCCCCCGCTCCCACCAGAATCTGCGTGACGTCCGTTGCCCGCTCCACCGGCAGCGTTCCAATCCGCCGCAACACATCCCCTTCGTGGATACCGAACTTATCCCCGGCCCGGCCCGGCGCCACCCGCAATGCTACCACGGCTTGAGGATGTAGCGCCGTCGACCGGTCCACCCACGTTACCCCGTCCTCCGGCAGCTCGAACTTATTCTGCTGCTGAAAGTTAATCACTGCCGCAACAACCGCCATCACCGTCAGAATGACGATGAACGCTCCAATCAGTTGTCGTTTGAGGTCAGTCACGGCCGGGTATCTGCTCGAATATAGACACTACGCCGAAAAGTTTCTTGCAATCGACGAGCCGAAAACGCCGAGGCTCGCGGCAAAACAATAAACCCCTAATTTATCAAAAAATTAACGTATTCGCCAATCTCTCGAACGGGGGAAATATGGTCTCCATATTCCAGAAACGGAAGAGCGATACCACCCTACGGATTGCCTATTCCCCCGCCAGCTCCCGCGCCACCGCCAGCGTTGCCTCGTAATCCGGATGATCCGCCACCTCCCGGACGTACTCCGCGTAACGGATCGTATTCCCGGCGTCAATCACAAAAATCGCCCGGCACTCAATCCGTAACTCGGGAATCAGCGTCCCGTACGCCTCCCCGAACGAAGCGTTCCGGTGGTCGGAGATCATCACCAGGTTATCGACGCCCATCGCGCCGCACCACCGCTTCATTGCAAACGGCAAGTCCATCGAAATGGTGTAAAATTTCACGTTTGGCAACGTCGAAGCCGCATCGTTGAACCGCTTGGTCTGCATATCGCACACCGGCGTGTCGAGCGATGGCACAACGGAAAAGATGCGCACCGAACCAGCCGTATCCGCCAGCGTAATCGCCTTCATCGTCGCATCGACCGCCGAAAAATCCGGCGCCGTATCGCCAGCTTTCAACTCCGGTCCATACAAATCTTTGGGGTTGCCGCGCATTGTAATTGCGCCAGATCGAGTCATGCTTTCAATATAGCCGATGTAGACTGAAGAACCAGTGACTCCGGCCATCAGTTGGGAACAAATCGCCAGTTTACTCGTGGCCGCCGTCGGCGGCGCCGCGATTGGCGTCGAACGCGAACGCTCGAGCCGCCCCGGCAACGACCACGCCCTGTTTGCGGGCGTCCGCACCTTCACCCTCCTCGGCGGCCTCGGCGGCGCCGCCGGCCTCCTCTGGGCCCTCGGTTTTGCCCCCCTCGCCACCGTCCTGCTCGCCGGCCCGGCCGCCCTCATCGTCGCCGCCTACATCCTCGCCAGCCGCAAGGACATCGGCAGCACCACGGAGATGGCCGCCTTCGTTGTCCTCGCCGCGGGCGTCTTCGCCGGCAGCGGCCATTGGCGCATCGCCAGCGGCATCATCGCCATCACCGCCGTCCTCCTGGCCGAAAAATCCCAACTGCACGGCTGGGTCGAACGCGTCCCGGAAAAAGGCGTCCGCTCGGGCTTCCACTTCGCCCTCATGGCCCTCGTCGTGCTTCCCCTGGTGCCCGAAGGCCCCTTCGGCCCCTGGGGCGGCGTCCGGCCCCGCGAACTCTGGGTGGTGGTGCTCCTCATCTCCGGCTTAAGCTTTCTGGGCTACGCCGCCCGCGCCATCGTCGGCCCCGGCAAAGGCTCCGTACTCTCGGGCCTGCTCGGCGGCCTCATCTCGTCAACCAACGTAACCCTCTCGTTCGCCCGCACCAGCGCTACGCAACCCCAGTCCGGCTACCCCCTCGCCCTCGGTGTCATCACCGCCTGTACGGTGATGTTCGTCCGCGTCGGCGTCGCTACCGCCCTGCTCAACCCCACGCTTGCCCTCGCCCTTCTCCCTTACGTCGGCCCGCCCGCCGCCATCGGCGCGGCATTTGCCCTCTGGGGCCTCACCCGCAACACCGCCGGCGCCGAAGCCTTCACGGAAGCCGCCAACCCCCTGCAAGTCGGCGCCGCCCTCCAAATGGCCGTTCTCTTCCAGGCCGTTCTGTTCGGCCTCGAGGCCGTCAAAGACCTCTGGGGCGGCGCCGGCCTTCTCCTCTCCGGTGCGCTACTCGGCCTTACCGACGTCGACGCCCTCACTATCGCGATGGCGAAATCCGCCGCCGCCCCCACGCAAGCCGCCATGGCCGTCAGCGTCGGCTGCCTCGCCAACACCCTCGTCAAGCTATCCATCGTCCTGCTCGTTGGACGTGGCAACTTCCGCCCCGCCGCTGCGGTCGGTTTCGCTCTCCTGCTCGCCAGCGCCACCGCTGGCTTTCTCTTCGCTTGGCCCCGCTAAACGCTCAACACCGGACACGGCGACATCCGGATCAGATCATGCGCATTGGTCCGCAACCGGCCCATCACTCCCTGAATCCGGCCCCGCCCAATCACCAGCAGGTCCGCCTGGTGCGTCGCAATCGCCCCCAACACCCCCGCCACCAGCGTCGGCTCCTCAAGCACCTCCAGGTACTCCGGCAGATCCAACTCGGCCGCCACCGCCTGATACGCCGCTAATGCCTCCTCGTGCACCAACCGGTGCGCCCGCTCGGCCGTCGCGCTCGGAAACCGCGTGTCCAGCGCCGGATGCGAATACACAATCCGCAGCGGCGCTCCGAACCGCTTGGCCACCGCCACCGCCGCCTCGAGCACGTGCCGCGTCTGCGGGCCACAATCGATCGCGCACAACACATGCTTTGGCGCCGGCGCCGCCAACGCCGTATCGGCATGCGCGCTCGTCCACACCGGCACTTCGCTATCGTGCAGCACGCTCGCCACCACCGATCCCAGCAGCATCTGCCGGAACCGCGTATACCCGTGCGTCGGCATCATAATCAGGTCCATCCCGTTGGCCGCCGCATAGTCGACAATGGCCGAACCGGCCCGCCCGTCCACCTGCACCCGCCGCACCGGTAATCCGCCAAACGCATCCGGCAGAAACGCATCCAACCTCTGCTGCGCCGCCTCCCGCAAGAACTCCAGTTCGGATGCCACGTTCGGCTGCTCGATTGCTACGACCGGCAACTCATGCACATGCAGCAGCGTCAGGTCAGCCTCGTAGCGCTGGGCCCACGCCACAACGGCCGGAACCAGGTTCTCGCAGGGCGCGGAAAAATCGACAGGGAATAGAATGTGGCGCATACCGTACCTCTAGCCTAACTCGATTGCGGCGATACAATAGGAACACCATGCTGCGTTGGTTGCCTCTTACTTTGTTGGCCCTCACCCTTCGGGCCGAAGCCCCCGACTTCCAGCGGGACGTCCGCCCCCTGCTCAGCAAGAAATGCATCGCCTGCCATGGCCCCGACGAGCACTCGCGGCAAGCTGGCCTCCGCCTCGACCAACCCCATGCCAAAGGCGCCCGCATCCTTGCCCGCGTCTCCCACCCCACCCGCCCCATGCCCCCCTCCGGCCCCCGCCTCACCCCGGCCGAAATCAAAACCCTCGAAGATTGGGTCGCCGCCGGCGCCCCCTACACCGCCCACTGGGCCTACCAGAAACCCAAACCCACCCCCGCTCCCGGCCACGCCATCGACTTTTTCATCCTCCAAAAACTCGCCGAAAAGAACCTCACCCCCTCGAAGCCCGCCGACCGCCCCACCCTCGCCCGCCGGCTTGCCCTCGACCTCCTCGGCGTCCCCCCGGACCCCGCCCTCGCCGCCGAATTTCTCCGCACCGGCGACTACTCGAAATACGTCGACGCCCTCCTCGCCAACCCCCAGTTCGGCGAACGCTGGGCCAAAATCTGGCTCGACCTCGCCCGCTACGCCGACACCCAGGGCTACGAAAAGGACAGCAAACGCACCATCTGGCCCTACCGCGACTGGGTCATCCGCGCCTTCAACGACAACCTCCCCTTCAACGAATTCACCATTCGCCAGCTTGCCGGCGATCTCCTCCCCGACCCCTCCATCGATGACTTAATCGCCACCGGCTTCCACCGCAACACCATGACCAACACCGAAGGCGGCACCGACGACGAAGAGTACCGCGACCTCGCCATCCGCGACCGCCTGGCGACCACCGGCCAGGTATGGATGGGCCAAACCTGGGGCTGCGCCCAGTGCCACACCCATAAGTACGACCCCCTCACCCACAAAGAGTTCTACCAGCTCTACGCCTTCTTTAACCAAACCGCCGACGACGACCACCCCTCCGACCGCCCCACCCTCAAACTCACCGACAAATCCTCCACCCTCATCCTCAAGGAACTCCCGCCCGGCAAACAACGGAAAACCCGCATCTACGAACGCGGCAATTTCCTCACCCCCGGCGAAACCGTCGAAGCCGCCCTCCCCGCCGCCTTCCCGCCCCTGCCCGCGAAAGCTCCCCGCAACCGCCTCGGCTTCGCTCAGTGGCTCGTCAGCCCCGAAAACCCGCTCACCGCCCGCGTCACCGTCAACCGCTTCTGGAGCCGCCTCATGGGCCGCGGCCTCGTCGACAGCGAAGAGGACTTCGGCACCCAGGGCGTCCCTCCCACCCATCCCGAACTCCTCGACCATCTCGCCCTCGAGTTCCAAAAGGATTGGAACGTCAAGAAGTTACTCAAAACCATCGTCACCAGCGCCACCTACAAACAAGCCTCCGACCTTACCCCCGAGTTACGCGAAAAGGACCCGCAGAACAAGTACTACGCCCGCGCCGGCCGCTTCCGCCTCGACGCCGAAATGGTCCGCGACCAGGCCCTCGCCGCCGCCGGCCTCCTCAGCCGCAAGCTCTACGGCCCCCCCGTCATGCCCTGGCAGCCCGAAGGCGTCTGGCTCGTCGTCTACAACGGCGACAGCTGGGTCACCTCCCCCGGCGAAGACCGCTACCGCCGCGCCCTCTACACCTTCATGCGCCGCACCAGCGCCTACCCTTCGATGATGAACTTCGACGCTCCCACCGGCGAAGTCTGCACCATCAAACGCATCCGCACCAACACCCCCCTGCAGGCCCTCACCGTCATGAACGACCCCACCTTCATGGAGGCCGCCCAACACCTCGCCGCCCGCGCCCGCCAGGAGTCCCCCGCCGACCCCCTCGCCAAACTCTTCGCCCTCGCCCTCCTCCGCCCCCCTACCCCCGCCGAACGCCAGCGCATCGCCGCCCTCCACGCCGCCACTACCGCCGATCTCGCCCGCCAACCCCAGAACGCCGCCAAACTCCTCAACTACGATAAAGTGCTATATAGCGAAGACCGCCAGGCCACTCTCCTGCCCGACGCCCGCACCACCCCCCGCGAATGGCGTTACCGCTTGACCGACCCCGGCGACGCCAACTGGATGAAGCCCTCCTACGATGCCTCCCAGTGGTCCGCCGGCCCCGGCTACTTTGGCCACTTCTCGAAACCCAGCGAGACCACCCCCATCAAAACCACCTGGGACACCGACGTCCTCTGGCTCCGCTACGAACTCGACCTCCCCGCCGCCGTCCCGACCAACTTCAAACTGCCCGCCCGCACCAACGCTCAGTTCGACGTCTGGATCAACGGCGTGCTCGCCGTTTCGAACATCTTTGAACGCAGCGGGCATTACGAATACCCCATCAACGACGACGGTCAGAAAGCCTTCCGCCCCGGCCGCAACACCATCGCCATCCGCGTCGCCCGCAACGGCATCCGCGGCGCGGGCCAGGTCTTCGACGCCGGCCTCATCGGCTCCCTGCCCCTCCAACTCGGCAAACCCCAACCCGGCGACGCCGCCAAGGCCGCCTGGGTCGTCGTCGCCAACACCATTCTCAATCTCGATGAAACGGTAACCCGTCGATGAACCCCAAACTCGAATCGGCTCTCGCGGCCACCCGCCGCCACTTCCTGTCCGGCTGCAGCCTGGGCTTGGCCAACCTGTTCCTGGCCGAAGCCCGGGGCGCCAAAAAACCGGACCATCCGGCCAAGGCCAAGTCCGTCATCTTCCTCCACATGGCCGGCGCACCCAGCCAACTGGAACTGTTCGACTATAAGCCCGAGTTAGTCAAGTACGACGGCAAGCCCTGCCCGGACGAGTTACTCAAAGGCAAGCGCTTTGCTTTCATCAAAGGCGTCCCCCGCATGCTCGGCACGCCCTACAAATTCAAACAACACGGCCAGTCCGGCGCCTGGCTCAGCGAACTGCTCCCGAACCTGTCCACCGTGGTTGACGACCTCACCATCATCCGGTCGATGAGCACCGACCAGTTCAACCACGCCCCCGCCCAGCTCTTTCTCCACACCGGCAACCCCCGCTTTGGCTTTGCCTCGATGGGCGCCTGGGCCACCTACGGCCTCGGATCCGAAAACGAGGACCTCCCCGGCTTCGTCGTCCTCACGAGCGGCGGCAACAACCCCGACGGCGGCAAAAGCCTCTGGGGCAGCGCCTTTCTACCCAGCGTCCACCAGGGTGTCCACTGCCGCTCCCACGGCGACCCCGTCCTGTTCCTCTCCGACCCCGAGGGCATGACCCGCTCGCTCCGCCGCAAGACGATCGACGCCCTCAAAGACCTGAACGCGCTCCAGGCCAAACAGGCCGGCGACCCGGAAACCGACGCCCGCATGGGCCAGTACGAACTCGCCTACCGCATGCAGATCTCCGTGCCCCAGGTCATGGATATCTCGAAGGAGCCTCCAGCCGTCCACGCAGCCTACGGCACCGAACCCGGCAAAACCAGCCTCGCCAACAACTGCCTCCTCGCCCGCCGGCTCGTCGAAAACGGCGTCCGTTTCGTCCAGATCTTCGATTGGGGCTGGGACCACCATGGCACCAGCAAGCGCGACGATATCCAGCACGCCCTCCGGCCCCACATCCGCTCGACCGACCAAGCCGTCACCGCCCTGCTCAAAGATCTCAAACAGCGCGGCCTCCTCGATGAGACCCTCGTCGTCTGGGGCGGCGAGTTCGGCCGCACCCCCATGCGCGAAAACCGCGGCGGCACCGAAGGCGCCTTCTTCGGCCGCGACCATCACCCCTACGCCTACACCATGTGGATGGCCGGCGGCGGCATCAAAAAGGGCCTGAATTTCGGCGAAACCGATGACATCGGCTACTATGTCGCCAAAGACAAGATGACGCCCCGCGACCTCCAGGCGACCATCCTCCACCAGCTCGGCCTGAACCCCCACACCCTGCACTACCCCTACCTCGGGCTCAACCAGCGCCTCATCGGCCCCTCCGACGAAGCCCGCGTCATGAAGGAGCTCCTCGCCTAGGGCCGGATCATCACCCGCACCGGCCGCGCCGCGGCCGCATATTCCAGCGCCTCGTTCACCTCCGCCAACGCAAAGCTCCGCGGTGCCAGCGCGGCAAACGGAAACCGCCTCCCCGCCCCGTCCAGAAACCGCAGCGCCGCCCCCAGATCCTCCGGCCGGTAGTTGTGCACCCCTTCCATCCGCCACAGCCCCCGCACCATCGCCTCCGGGTCAATCGCCACCGGCGGCACGGAAAACACCGCCCCCGCCAGCACCCACACCCCGCCCACCCGCAGCGCCGGCATCGCCGTCGAACGCCCCGAAAACTCAAACGCGATATCCACCGCCGGCGCGCCCTCGGCCTCGGCCGCCGTCGCGCCAAACTGCCCCGCCAGCGCCCGCCGCTCCCCGTCCGGGTCCACCACGTGCACCGCCGCCGCCCCCGCAGCCGAAGCCATCGCCGCCGCCGTCAACCCCAGCAGCCCGGCGCCCTGCACCAGCACCGTCCGCCCCCGCACCGGACCCGCCACCCGCAAGCACGCCGCCACCGTCGCCGTCGCGCAGTTGGCCGGACAAACCACCTCATCCGCCAACCCCTCCGGCACCTCCAGCACCGTCGTCCCCGGCCGGAGCACGATCAACTCCGACAACCCGCCCGACGGGGCCCCCGTATGCGCCGCATGGCCGTACTTGAACAACCGCTCACACTTCTGTTCCATCCCCCGCCGGCACCGGTCGCACTCCCCGCAGCAGGCCATGATCGACCACGTCACCCGCCGCCCCGTCGCCACCTCGATGCCCACCGCCTCGTGGCCCAGAATCGACGGCGCCGGCGCCGCCCGCCGCCCCGCCAGCGTATGCAGGTCGCTGCCGCACACCGTGCACGCCATCACCCGCACCAACCTCTCGCCCGCCGCCAACTCCGGTTGACCAAACGAAGCCAACCGGAGCGGCCGTCCCGGCCCGTCAAATAACGCTGCGCGGTATTCGGCCACGCCTAGAACCGGATGCTGCGGATCATCTCGTCGTACTCGCCCTCGGCGATCCGCCAACGGCTCTCCGGCGCCACCAAAACCGCGTGGAACAGGCCGCGCGAATGCATCACCGTCAACACCCGGATGATCTCTTTCTCCCCCCGCTTCAAGCCGCTCCGTCCTTCGAGCGGCGTCAGCAGCGCCGCCTGCCCGCTCACGCGAATGCGCTGCGCGTTGCCCGTCTGCCGCACGCCCGGGTTGCCCTGGAGCAAGCCCCGCACCAGCGCGTCGGTCTCCTGATCGAGGTTCTGGCTCCGGACCTGGTTGATCGCCACCAGCACCCCGTGCCCCACATCGTTCTGACCGTTCTGCCCACGCACCAGCCCATCGGCCGCCGCCAGTGTCAGCGAAACCTGGTCCTGCGCCAACTGGCTCTGCCAGTCTTCCGGATACGCCATCGCGTACAAAGGAGTGCGTTGCACCCTAAATCCGCGCGGCGCCGCCGTATCCGGACTCGGCCCACCGTTCTGCGGTGCCGGTGCCGTACCACTCTGCTGCGGCCGCTTGGGTGGCGCCGGCAGCGCCTTGGCCTCCGCCTTGGCCGCCAGGAAGTCGGCCGAAGGCGCGTCTGGTTGGTAATTGGCGCGCGGATAAAACTGCATGTCGGCCTGAATGTTCTTCACGCGGTTCCCCGGATTGGGGTGCGAAGCGAAAAACTGAGTCAGCGCATTCCCCTTGCCGGACTCGGCCTCCAACTTCTCAAAAAAGCGGGCCAACTCCACAGGATTGTATCCGGCGGCGTGCAGCAACCGCGCCCCCAGCAGATCGGCGTCCGACTCGGCATTCCGTGAAAACTTCATCAATACGGAGTTGGCCCCGAGCCCGATACCGAGCTGCGCCAGCGTACCCAGCATGCTGTTGTCCCCCACCATCCCGCCGGCCACGGCTAGCGGCAGTTGAATCAGGTTGGCCTTGGATGCCTGGTTCGTGCCATGCCGCAAAATCACATGCGCCATCTCGTGGCCCATCACCCCGGCCACCTGGCCCTCGTTATCGGCCGCCGCAATTAACCCCGTCTGAATAAACATCGGGCCGCCGGGCAGCGCGAAGGCGTTAATCGAGGGATCGTTCACCACTTTAAAGGTGAACGGAAACTGCCCGTTCTTACCATCGGCTGCGTTCGCCGCCATCAACTTCCGCCCGATCCGGTCAATCAAACCCGTCAGACGCGGGTTATTGACGATCTGCATCTCCCGCTCAATCTGCGCGGCGGCCTCCCGGCCCAGTTGAACATCCTGCTCCATCGAGAACAGGTTGAAGCCGGGCTTCACCACTTTCTGCTTCTGCGCGAACAGAAGCGTGGCGCTCAGCACCAGTTGCGGAATTAGACGGCGAAGGATCATGGGCGGGTTCTCCGTTCCTAATGATGCCGGACTTCACGCCCCGGTTTCAACGCCATACGCCCGACCCGCCGCCTGACGCTATAATGTTTGGATGTTGACGCCCACAGAGAAGATTTGGTGTAACGGAAAGTTCATTGATTGGGACGACGCGAAGATTCACGTTCTGAGTCACGTCGTCAGCTACGGCAGTTCGGTGTTTGAAGGCATCCGCTGCTACAACACCCCCGCCGGTCCGCAAGTGTTCCGGCTGCGGGATCACATGCGCCGGCTCATGGATTCGGCCAAGATCTACCGGATGGATAAGGTCGATTTCACCATCGACCAGATGTGCGAAGCCGTGCTGGACCTCATTCGCGTCAACAAACTCGAGGCCTGCTACGTCCGCCCCATTCTCCTGCGCGGCTACTACGAACTCGGCGTGCTCGGCATCAACAACCCCAACGACCTCTATCTGGCCTGCTGGTCCTGGGGCCAGTACCTCGGCGCCGAAGCCCTCGCCCAGGGCGTCGATGTCTGTATCTCCAGTTGGAACCGCATCGCGCCCAACACCCTGCCCGCCCTCGCCAAGGCCGGCGCCAATTACATGAACTCACAACTGATCCGGATGGAAGCCCACTACAACGGCTTTGCCGAAGGCATCGCCCTCGACACCAACGGCTACATCTCGGAAGGCTCAGGCGAGAACATCTTCGTCGTCCGCGACGGCAAAATCACCACCCCGCCGCTCGGCAACAGCGCCCTGCCCGGCATCACCCGCGCCACCATCATCTTCCTCGCCAAACGCATGGGCATCGAAATCATCGAAACCCCCATCCCCCGCGAAGCCCTCTACATCGCCGACGAGGTCTTCTTCACCGGAACCGCCGCTGAGGTCAGCCCCATCCGCTCGGTCGACCGCATCTCCATCGGCTCCGGCAGCCGCGGCCCCATCACCGGCAAACTGCAGAAAGAGTTTTTCAGTGTCATCAATGGCGAAACGCCGGACACCGAAGGCTGGCTCACCCCGGTGCGGAAGTAATCCCCACCGCCTGACACAACCGCCTGACACAAAATGATACAAAACAAAAGGGCGTCTGATATACCAGACGCCCTTTTCCTTTCGGAGTGTACCGCAGGCCATGCGCTCCGGCCACCTCCCCCGAGATTAGCCTCGTGCACTTGCACCCGCGGTACCCTATTGTTGTACCAGGACCGTGCTCCGTGCGCCACAAAAAAATAAGTCCGATCCACAAGTTTTTAACTCCCTGAAATCAATCAGTTACGCCGGCAACACTGTGAAGATGCTGTGCATAAAACAAAACTACAAGGAATTGTTTTAAATCCATGAGAATTATCGGCTTGGACCCCGTCCGCCACGAACGCGTCATCGTCGACTTCGGCGCTCTCATCACCGGCGTCACCGAACTCCTCGACCCCACGGTCGGCGAACTCGACTACGTCGTCCCCGGCTTCATCGACCTCCAGGTGAACGGCTACGACGGAGTCGACTACAACTCCCCCGCCACCCGCCGCGAAGACATCGCCCGCAGCCTGCGCGCCCAGTTCGCCTGCGGCGTCACCCGCCTGCTGCCCACCGTCATCACCGGCACCGTCGAAGGCATGCGCGGCTCCCTGGCCAATCTTTACGCCGCCAAACAAGCCCTGCCCGAAGGCATCGCCATCGAAGGTTTCCACGTCGAAGGCCCCCATATCTCCGCCGAAGAAGGGCCGCGCGGCGCCCATCCGCTCGCCTGCGTCCGCCCGCCCGACATCGAAGAATACAAAGGCTGGCAAGAGGTTACGGGTGGTTTAGTGAAGTTGGTTACCATCTCACCCGAATGGCCCGCGGCCCCTGCCTACATCGAGGCCCTGGTCCGCGAAGGCGTCGTCGTCGCCCTCGGCCACACGGGCGCCAATCGCCAGCAGATTCAGGACGCCGTCGCCGCCGGCGCCACCCTGTCGACGCACCTCGGCAACGGCTCCCACAGCGTCCTGCCCCGTCATCCAAACTACCTCTGGGAGCAGTTGGCCGAAGACCGCCTCGCGGCCAGCCTCATCGGCGACGGCATCCATATTGGCGAAGCGTTCCTCCGCGTCGCCCTCCGCGCCAAAGGCGTCGAACGGTCGATTCTGGTGACCGACGCCAGCGCCCCGGCCGGCGCCGCCCCCGGCCGCTACCAGTTGGCCGACCAGTGGGTAGACCTCACCCCGGACGACCGCGTTGTTCTCGCCGGCCAGACCCGCCTGGCGGGGAGCGCCCTCAAGATGCACCGCGGTGTGGAAAACCTGATAAGGATGACCGGCGTCACCCTCGGTGAGGCCGTCACGATGGCAACCCGCAACCCGGCCCGCGTCGGACGCATCAGCGGCCGCCAGCGCGGCTTAACCCCCGGCGAACGCGCCGACTTTGTCGTCTTCTCGATGACCAACGGCCGGATTCAGGTCGAAGAGACCTGGATCAGCGGGCAGCGCGTCTACCAGGCGCCATAACGGTCGCCGAAACCCTTGAACCGGCGGGCGAACTCGGCTAAGCTTGCGCCATGAAGCAGACAACCCCTTCCCGGCGCGAAATCCCTTCCCGGCGGGAAATGATCGAGCGGTGCATCGCCGCCGGCTGGCTGGCCGGCTCCGGCGCCCTCAGCCATAACCGCCTCCTCGCCGCCTGGGAAGAGGCTGAACAGCAGGCGGTCAAGCCCACCGCCGCCGACGTCCTCGGCCCCTTCTTCCGCAAAGGCGCACCCAACCTGCGTACCCTCCGCAACCCTGGTGACCCCGGCTTTCCCCTGCTCGTCTCCGGCCGCGTCCTCAACACCAAAGGCCAACTCGTCGAAGGCGCCGCCGTCGATCTCTGGCACGCCGACCACGCCGGCCGCTACGATACCCGCGGCTACAAGTTCCGTACCAAGATCACCCCGGACGCCAAGGGCGACTACGCCGTCGAAACCATCTTCCCCGGCCACTACAGCGACCGCCCCGCCCAGCACATCCACTACCTCATCACCGCCCCGGGCCACAAGCCGCTCATCACCCAGGCCTACTTCGCCACCGATCCTTTCTTTGAAGGCGACCCCGTCAAGAACTGGAACAAACGCGCCATCGCCGCCAATCGCGAACTGATCCTCGCCGTCAAACTCTTTGAAGGCCCCGCCGCGCCGCGCGCCGAAATCCGCTTCGATATCGTCCTGGAGAAAGCGTAAGTGGCCGACCGCAAACTGGCCGCCGCCGCCGTCCCCGGCACCCTAGAGTTCTCGAAGGACTCGCTCACCCTCTCCACGCTCTGCCGCGATAACACCATCCGCACCTGGTCCGTCACCACCGGCCAGCTCACTACGGAGAAGAAGGTGCCGCCCCGCAGCGCCCTCCTCGCCGCCGACCGCTGGGCCGAACGAACCGACAAAGCCGAAGTCCGCGTCTGGGACCTGACGGCCAACCGGCAATTGCAGATCATGAACAGCGTCGCGATGAACCGCGCCCAACTCTCCGCCGATGGCCGCTGGCTCGCCGTTGCCGATACCGCCGCCCGCCGCGTCGAACTCCGCGACATGGCCACCGGCCAATCCCGCCATTCGCTCGCCGATGGCATCGGCGGCGCCGCCGCCCTCCGCTTCTCCCCCGATGGCGCCCTGCTCGTCAGCACGAACAACGATAACGACGTCCGCATCTGGCGCACCGCGAGCGGCGAACTCGTCAAGAAAATTGAAGACCTCACCGGCGCCATGTTCGCCGCCGAGTTCACCCCGGACGGCAAACAACTCGTCCTGGCCGGCCTCGACGAGACCGTCTACATCTGGGACGCCAAAACCTTCCAGCTTCTCCGCAAGCTCAGCGGCCACGGCGAAACCATTTCGGCGCTCGCCATCTCCCCGGACGGCAAAACTCTGGTCACCGGCGGCTTTGACGTCCTGACAGAGAGAAATCCGGTCAAGGTGCTCTTCTGGGACCTCAACAGCGGCAGGATTCTCCGGACCGTCCGCGCGCCCCACCGCGTCGCCTCGCTCGCCTTCTCTCCCAACGGCGCTTGGATCGCCATGGCCGCCGGCGAAAACGAAATCCAACTCTGGGCCCGCTAGGCCGTCCTCAGAACCACTCTTCACACCCAATCGGCTGCCCCGGCGGCGGCGCAAGCGGCTTGGCCATCGCCGGCGGCTTCCCGTCGCGCAGAAACCGGTCGATCTCCGCCACGGCCAGGGCACCCCCTTCGTACTTCATCTGCAGCAAGCCGTCCATGGCGATCGCCCGCGCCGAAGCCTGCGCCCCGCCATCCGCCGCCAGCGCCATCAGATGCTGCATCACAACCATTCGCACGGCCTTCTGAATCTCTCCCTGCAGCCCGGTCTTCTTCACCGCCGTCCGCGCCAGCAAAGCGCGCAGCACCTCGCCAAACCCCGGACTGCCCGGCACCCGGGCCGCCAACTGCTCCAGCCGTCCCGCCCGGTCCGGGTGCAGCAGCAGCCCGACCGTATGGTTCGCCGCCGACTCGGCCGCCGCCACCGGATCGAACGTTAAACCGGTCCGGCTCGCAAACTGCTCGCGCGTCGCGTCGTAGCCGAAAGCCCGCGGCGGCAGCAGCCGCAGAATCCGTTCAGGAATCTCCAGATCCGCCGGGTCTATCGTTGCCAACACCGCCGCCAGCGCCCGCCGCTGTTCGGCCGGCGCCACCGGTTCCGCAATCTTCTGCCCGTCGCCGCGCAGCGCATAGCTGTAGTCCACGCCACCCAACACCTTCACCGCCGCCTCCGTCTGGTACCGGTGCAGCAGATACATCGGCACCAGCCGGTCGCCGAGCGCCGACAGCGCTTCGCCCTCCGGAATGTTCTCCTCCCCAAATCGCGCCAAAATCTTCCGCCTTACCATCATTAGCCGGTTCAACTCATCGACCGCATTCGCCCCGTTGTCCCACAGGTGCGCCACCGGACTCGCCCCGCCCGGGTCGCGCGCATCCTGATCGCTCAGAAACCGCAGCCGGTCGAACGCCAGCGGCTTGCCCAGATAGCCCCACCCAATCGCCATCTTGTCCCAATCCCCCAGCCCCGCGGCGTAAGCGTTGCGCAGCGTGGGCTTGCCCTCGGCATCGAGATCGATCTGCGGATGCGGATAGTCCATCACGCTCGCCCGCCCGTTGGCGCTCGCCGCGAAGTTATGCGCCAGACCCAGCGTATGCCCTACCTCGTGCGCCGACAACTGCCGCAGCCGCGCCAACCCCATCTCCCGCATCGCCGGGTTCGCCGCCTTGCCGCGCTCGTAAGGCGCCAGCACCCCCTCGGCAATCAGATAGTCCTGCCGCACCCGCAGCGAGCCGAGCGTCACGTTGCCTTTCAAAATCTCACCCGTCCGCGGATCGACAATCGAGGCGCCGTAGCTCCAACCCCGCGTTGACCGGTGCACCCAATTGATCATGTTGAACCGCACGTCCATCGGGTCGGCGCCCTCGGGCAGCATCTCTACCGTGTACTGCCCCGGCGGGAACGCCTGCGCCCACCACCGCGCCCCTTCGAGCAGCGCCGAACGCACCGGCTCAGGCGTACCCGGGTCCAGGTAATACCGGATCGGCAGCCGGTGCCGGATGGCCCACCGCTTCGTCATCGGTTCGCCGAGCGGCGTCGAATAGTCCAGGTAAGTCGTCGCGTTAAAACTCGACCGCGGATCGAGCGCCTTCGGCGTGAACCCTGGCCCCGGCAGCGCCACCAGACTGTAATGCTCCCGCACCGTAAACGCCTCATCCGCGGGCGACACACTCCCCACCAGACCGCCCTGCGGTTCCCCCGCGAAAGTCAGCAGCACCTCCACTTCCGTGTTCCGCGGAAACGACTTCGTCCGCTCGAGCCACACGGCGCTCCGCCCCGCATCCACCCGGTAGCTCCCCGCCTTGGCCCGCCGCACCGCGTCAGCCGCCTCATGGCCATCCCGCACAAAGAACGCCGTAGCATCTACCAGCACCCGCGCCCCCTCCTCGGCGGCCGGCGTGAAGCCCCAGTGCACGGTGCTCGCAAACGAATCCGCCACCGCCCGTTGCTCCGCCGCATCCGGCGAAGAGGACCGGTACCGCCGGTTGGCTTCCACCAGCAAAATCTTCGGCCCCACGCGTTCAAAACGAACCACGCGCGCCCGGCCCGTCTGGCCCCGGTCCAGACCAATATCGTTCGACCCCAACCCCGCCGGCAAAGACGTGTAGAGAAGGAACTCCTCCCCCCACCGCGAAATCTCCAGATACAGGCTCCCGGACTTGGCATCCCAACAGAGCGGGAACAATCCGTCCATCCGGGTCATCCCGGCGGTCTTGTCGGCAATCGACGCCCCAGCGGCCAGCGCGGCCGCCATCAGTCCAACGAAAAGGAACCGGATCATTTGGCCAGTATCGCACCACCGCCCACCCGCGTCACATCCACGTAGTAAGCCCCCCGCGAACTCCCATCCGCGGCCTCGAGCCAGGTCTGCAACTCCACCGGCCCGGCCGGCAACTGCAGCTCAAAGACCACCGCCGCCTGCCCGGGATCGACCGGCATCTCCCGCTCCAGGCTCCCCAACCGGATCCGCGCCCGCCGCAGGCCCGCAATCGCCTTGCCCGGCGTCTGGTCCCGGTTACCCTTCTCTGGTGTATACGCCGCCCCCAACGGCAGGTTCACCTCCGCCGGCCAGCGGCGCAGCGCGAAGCGGTAGCGCCCAGCCCGCGCCTCCAGCGCCCAAAACCCGTTCGCGGCCGGACCCGCCAGAATCGACCGCTGATTCCAAACCGCCAGCGCCCCCGCCCCGTGCCAGTCGTGAGCGGTCAACCGCACCGGGTTCTCCCGCGCATCTCCGATGAGGATCCGCGCGTACTCGCCGGCCCGGGCGCTCACCATCTGCCACCAACCCTCATAATCGGCCCGCAGCCGCGCCACCACCGCCGGTTCCTGCGCCGCCACATCGCTCCTCTGCCCGGGGTCGGCCTGGATGTCATAAAGCTCCAACTTCCGCGGCTCCCCCGCGCCGCCCGGCCCCGGGCTCACCAGCCGCCAGCGCTCGGTCATCACCGCCGCCTGCCGCCACGGCAGTAGCTCCTCCTCGCGTTGCGAGTCGACTACGACGCTCCGCTCCGGCCAAGCCTCGCCGCGCAGCAGGGGCGTGAGCGACCGCCCGTGCAGCGGCAGCGCGCCGGGCTCCCGCGCCGCACCCGTCCATTCGAGCAGCGTCGGCAGTACGTCGATGTGTGCGGTCAACTGCGGCACATCCCGGCCCCGCGCCAAGCCACCGGCCGGCCAGTGCACGAAGAACGGCACGCGATGGCCGCCCTCGTAGGCCGACCCCTTGGCGCCGCGCATCCCGGCGTTAAACACCTGCGCCCCGGAGGCGGTCCCGTTGTCGGTGGTGAAGACAAAGATCGTGTTGGCCGCAAGGCCCGCCGTGTCGAGATAGCGGCGCAGGCGGCCGATGTTCTCGTCGATGTTTTCGATCATGCCGTAGAAGCCGGGTTCTTTGAGGCCTTTGACGTTCTGGTAGTGCGCCTCGTTGGCCGCCGGCGCCCACATGGGGCCGTGCGGGGCATTGGTGGGCAGATAACAGAAGAACGGCCGCCGGGCGCGGACCGAGGTTTCGATGAACCGCTGCGCCTGTGCAAAGAAGACGTCGGTGCAGAAGCCGCTGAACTTTTCGAGCTTGCCGTTGTGGCGGTAGGTGTCGTCGAAGTAGTCGTTGCCGAAGTGATCCGGCGTCTGCCAGATGCCGCCGCCGCCGTGGATGAGCACCTCGTCAAAGCCCTTGTCCTGCGGGCGGCTGGGATAGTTGTCGCCGAGGTGCCATTTGCCGAAGATGCCGGTGCGGTAGCCCGCCGCGCGCAGGGCTTCGGCCACGGTCCGCTCGTTGTGGTGCAGGATGCTCCGGCCCTGGATCGTGTGCCAGGGGCCGACGAGGTTCGAGTAGCGCCCGGTGAGAAGGGCCGACCGGGTGGGGGCGCAGGTGGGGCTGACGTGGTAGTTGGTCAGGCGGACCGACTGCGCGTGGAGGGCGTCGAGGTGGGGCGTCTTGAGCACCGGATTCCCGTGGCAGGCAAGGTCGCCATAGCCTTGGTCATCGGTCATCACCAGCACCACGTTCGGCCGGGCCGCTGGCGGAGGCAGCAGCGCGGAGGAAGCGGCGCCCAGAAACTGCCGGCGCGAAAAGAGCATGTCCTACATCTTACTGAGGTCGGTAGGATCGCTGAGGTCGGGAAGATCAGGCCCAGCCAGTTGTGCGAGCGGGATCCGGCGTTGCGCCATCCCGCGTTTCGCACCAACGACCAATTCCTTGGAAGATAACTCGCAATGGGCGGGACATTTGCTAAGCTGTCGGCGCCAGACGAGGTTTGAAGGGAAACGAGACGTCGGCGATGACGTGATACAGCAGAAGCAGCGAGGCCAGGCAAAGGGTGGTTAGCGCGGTGCGCGCGGGCAGCGGGCCGGCGCAGCCCGTCTGCCGGTAGGCGACCCCGAAGAGGACAGCAGCGAACAGCAGCGACACCACGGAGGAACCAAACGAAGAGGGCATTACCATCCAAAAGAAGATTCCGATGGGAAGCCAACAAATCGCGACCGCGGCGACCAGGACCATGGCACTCATCAGGAACCAGCGCTCCGGCCCCCAGGACTGGGGCGGCAGGAAGCAAATCGCCACGGTCAGAAACGCCGGAACGGCGTAAAGGACCACGGACGGAATCTCCTCGGTAACTTGTATCGGCGACAGCCGGGCCAGGGAGAGGATCGCTCAACTCGCCGCCAGCAGCAGCAGGAGCCTACGGCAGTCGATCAGCATGAATCTCCTGAGTGAAGTGTTGGAGGCGGGCGGCCAGACGCTTGACAACCGCGGGTTCGGCGGCGGCGACGTTGTACTGCTCGGCAGGGTCGCGGTCGAGATGGTAAAGCTCCGGCGCTGCACCCTTCGCCTGCCGGTATTTCCAGGGCCCCTGCCGGATCCCTTCGAGCGTGCGGCCCTGCGCGTAGAAGAACTCCTGGCGCGGCGAGGGCTGGCCGTCCCGAAGATGCGGCAGCAGGTTGTGCCCGTCGTAGGGACGGTCGCCGGGCAGCGCCACCCCGGCGGCGGCAAGCAGCGTCGGGAGAATATCGAGCGTCGAGGCCATGTCCATCGAGACCTGCCCCGGACGGATCACCCCAGGCCAATGGAAGATACCGGGAACGCGGAAGCCGCCTTCGTAGGTCGTCCCTTTGGCGCCGCGGAGCAACCCTTTTGAACCGGTGTGCCAGGCCTCGACGCCGCCCACGAGCATGCGGGGCGGCAGGTCATGCCACGGGCCGTTGTCGCTGGCAAAGATCACCAGGGTGTTCCGGTCCAGCTTGAGCTCCCGCAGCGCCCGGGTGATCTCCCCAACCGACCAGTCGAGCGTTTCGATGACATCGCCATAGTGGCCGGCCCGGGAGCGGCCGCGCATGCCGGCCGGGACGCTCACCGGCAGGTGGGGCATGGCGTAGGGCAGGTACAGGAAGAATGGCTTCGTTTCGCAATTTCGGATGAAGCGCACGGCTTCGTCCGTGTAGCGCGGCGTCAGGTTCGCTTGATCGGTCACCGGCTCCGCCACATCTTCGTTGCGGTAGAGATGGAGCGGACGGTCGGTCTTCACCCACGGCGGGATCATATCGTTCGAGTACGGCAGGCCGAACCAGCGATCGAAGCCGCGCTTGGTCGGCAGATGGGCCGCGGGTTGAAAGCCAAGGTGCCATTTGCCGATGGCCATCGTCTGGTAGCCGCGCGCCTTGAGGAGCTGCGGCAGCAGGAGTTCGGAGAGCGGTAGGCCTCCAACGGTATCGGGTCCTGTGTTGCCGGGCTGGCCGGCGCGAATGGGGTGGCGGCCGGTAAGCAAGCCGGCGCGGGAGGGGCTGCAGACGGAAGCGGCGGCGTAGAAGGAGGTGAAGCGAATGCCCTCGGCCGCCAGGCGGTCGAGGTTCGGCGTGCGCAGCGTGGGATGCCCATAGCAGGCCAGGTCGCCGTAACCCATGTCGTCGGCAAACAGAACGACGAAATTCGGCGGACGGGCGGGGGGCGGAGTGAGCGCGACGGCCAGAAACTCGCGGCGCGTAAAATGTCGCCGGTCGCAGGAAGACATAGATCGCATTCTACCCGAGACCCGGTATACTAGAGCGGAAATGAGGATCTTTCCAGTCGGACGTGCAACACCGTGCGGTTGCGCAAGGTTGGCGACACGAGTAGCCTGCTTTGTGCTTTTGACCGCCACCCTGGCCTCGGCCCAGGTAGAGAGAAACGCGCACGGCTGGTTTCAATACATGGGCGACCACCCGTTCAGCAAGACGAGCCGCTGGGGCCTCCACCTCGAAGGACAATGGCGCCGCCACGACCTCGTGCTGGCAGGGCAGCAATTACTGCTGCGGCCGGCGATCAATTTCAAAATCAACGAGGCGTTCGCCGTCAGCGCCGGCTATGCGTCCGTCAATACCTACCGGTACGGGCGCTATCCTGTGGCCCAGGCGAACCACGAAAACCGGATCTACGAAGAGCTCCGTTTTCGTCATGACGCCGGAAAAGTGAAGGTAATGCACCGGGCTCGCTTTGAAAACCGCTTCGAGGCGGCCGGCCTTTACGAGGATCGCTTCCGCTACATGCTACGCGGAACCATCCCGCTCAAAGGCAAGAACTCCCTGGTGCTGTTCGATGAGGTTTTCGTGCCGGTACCACCCGAGAACTTTCCCAAGCCCCGGGACCAGAACCGCATGGCGATTTTGTGGGGCCGCACCATCAATCCCTTTTGGCGCGTAGAGACCGGCTACATGCTCCAGACGGTGCAGCAGCGCAACGGGCGTATTCGCGAAGATAATCACACCGCGGTCTTGTCGTTTGTCAGCACCCAGCCGCTGCGGTAAGCAGCGGCTCAGCGGTTGAGCTCTTCCTCGAGCGTCCGGCGGTTGAGGTCGCCGGTCCAGCGGGCGACGACCAGCGCCGCTACACCATTGCCAATCACGTTGGTAATGGCGCGCGCCTCCGACATGAAGCGGTCGATGCCGAGGATGAGCGCCAGGGCGGCGACCGGCACACTACCGACCGCCGACAGGGTTGCCGCCAGCACGATGAAGCCGGAACCGGTGACCCCGGCAGCGCCCTTCGAAGTCAGCAGCAACACGGCCAGCAGCGTCAACTGCTGCATCAGCGTCATCGGGGTGTTGGTCGCCTGAGCGAGGAACACGGCGGCCATAGTTAGGTAGATCGAAGTCCCGTCGAGATTAAACGAGTAGCCGGTGGGGATCACAAGGCCAACGGTCGACTTCCCTGCCCCGAGGGCTTCCAGCTTGGCCATCATGCGCGGCAGCGCGGCCTCTGACGAGGAGGTGCCCAGCACGATCAGCAACTCCTCCCGGATGTAGCGGAGGAAGCGCAGAAGGCTGAAGCCGTGGAAGCGGGCGATGGCGCCGAGGACGCCGAAGATGAACAGCAGGCAGGTGAGATAGAAGGTCGCCATCAGTTTGGCGAGCGACAGCAGGCTGCCGATGCCGTAGGCTCCGACCGTGAAGGCCATCGCGCCAAAGGCGCCGATGGGAGCGACGTACATGATGATCCGAACGATGTTGAAAAACAGTTCACTGGCCTGCTCAATCACCTGGAAGACGATGCTGTTGCGGCCGCCAATCCGCTGCAGGGCGACACCGGAAAGCAGCGCCAGGAAGAGAACCTGCAAAATCTCGCCCTTGGCGACGGCGTCGAGAAAGGTGGTCGGGATAATGTGCAGCAGAAACTCCTGCGTCGAGCCCATGCGGCCCGACTTGGCGTATTCAGCCACCGAGGCGCCGTTGAGCGTGGCGACATCGACATTCATGCCCGCGCCGGGCTGGATGGTATTGACGACGACCAGCCCCACGATGAGGGCGAACGTGGACACGACTTCAAAGTAGATCAGTGCCAACCCGCCGGTGCGGCCCACGCGCTTGAGGTCCTCGCTGCCGGCGATTCCGAGCACAACGGTCGTGAAAATCACCGGAGCAATCACCATCTTGATGAGCTTGATGAAGCCGTCGCCGAAGGGCTTCATGGCAGCGCCGGAGGACGGCGAAGTATAGCCAAGCACACACCCGAGAGCGATGGCCAAAAGGACCTGCACGTAAAGAGATCGCATGGATTCTTTATGATATGCTCCGGAGCGATGTTCTTTCGCAATCTTGTGGTGATGGCAGTTTGGCTGCCTGCTCTGTTCGCGGTGGATCCGCACTTCAACATTCCGCTCTGGGAGCCGGGAAAAGTTCCCCTGGCGAAGGGCAGTGGACCGCTCGACGCCCCCTTTCTTACCGTCTTCAAACCCACCGGCAAGCCGAACGGTTCGGCCGTCATCATCGCCCCGGGCGGGTCGAACATCATGCTGATGTACAACCTGGAAGGAATCGATATCGCCGAACGGTTCAACGATTGGGGCACCACGGCCTTCGTGCTCACCTACCGGCTCAATCCCCGCTACGACGACGCGGCCCGCGCGCTTGACGGCAACCGCGCCATCCGCCTCCTCCGCTCCCGCGCCAAAGAGTTCGGCATCGACCCGGAGCGCATCACCTTCGCCGGCTTCTCCGCCGGTTCCAGCATGGCCCGCAACGTCGCCGCCACGGCCACCGCCGGCGACCCCGACGCGGCCGATCCGGTGGACCGCCTGCCCTCGAAAGCCCACTCCATGATCATGGTCTACAGCGCCGGGCGGCCCATGCCGGGCGAGAAACTGGCGGACTTCCCGCCGGTATTCCTGCTGGCCGCCGCACACGACCGCGGCGCGGCCAACGGTTCGGCGCAGTTGTTTCTCGACATGAACAAGGCCGGCACCGTAGTCGAGTTACACCTCCTCCAGCGCGGCCGGCACGGCTTCGGCGCGGCGACGACCAGCCCGGAGTACGGCCCGTGGATGGACCAGTTGAAACATTTCTTGAATCTGAATAAGTTCTTCGGGGGGAAGCAGTAAGTGAGGCTCGGAATTATTCTTCTGGCGGCTGTGGCCGCCGTCGCGCAACAGTTGCCGAAGTCGGTCAACGACGGTTATGGCGATTTTCTGTTGGTGCCGGCCGGCGCCTTCACCATGGGCGACACCACGGGCGAGGGGCTCGACCGCGAAAGACCGGTCCATGTGGTAACCCTCGACGCCTTCTACATCGGCAAACACGAAATCACCAACGCCGACTGGAAGAAGTTCCAGAACGATCCCGGTTACGACGACAAGAAATTCTGGCCCAATGGCTGGGTGGTGCCAAAGGAGCAAAGCCCTTACTGGACCCAGGCCAACAACCACGGCGGCGGGACCCCGGGCAGCGATAACTACCCGGTGCTGGGAGTGAACTGGGACGCCGCCACGGCGTACTGTAACTGGCTTTCAGCCAAGACCGGCAAGAAGTACCGGCTGCCGACGGAAGCCGAGTGGGAAAAAGCGGCGCGCGGCACCGATAAGCGTAAGTTTCCCTGGGGCAACCAGATCAGCCACGAGTATGCCAACTATGTCGGCAAGCAGCGCTTCGACACCGGCATGGAAGTAGGCTCGTTTCCCAAAGGCGCTTCGCCCTATGGCGCGCTGGACATGGCGGGTAATGTGCTTGAGTGGTGCCAGGACTGGTATCAACGCGACTATTACAAGGAGTCGCCGAAGAAGAACCCGAAGGGTCCGGCCCAGGGAGCCTACCGGGTGCTGCGCGGGGGCTCGTTCTTCTTTGAAGCGGGCGACCAGCGAGTTTCGGCGCGCAGCGGCGGTTGGCCGTCGCTGCAGGCTTGGCGCATGATTGGATTCCGGGCGGCGCGGGAACCGTAGCTTCCGGCCCTAGACCTTTTCCGGCACAACGTAGGGCGCGCGGTACGGCCGGGTCAGCATGGCGTTGGCTGCCGCGTCGCCCACAAACTGCTGCTTGGCCGGGTCAAACTGCAGCTCGCGGTCGAGCCGGTAGGAGATGTTCCCCAGGTGGCACAGCGCCGTCGAGATAGCCGTCTCCTCCACCTCGGCGTGCAACAGCTTCGGGTTGCGGGCGCGGACGGCGTCGGCAAAGTTTGTAAAGTGGTCGAGGTTGGGCGGCGAGGCGACCGCCGGCTCGGCCTCTTTATTCCGGCCCAGCGTGATGACGAAGTCGGCGCCTTCTGTTAAGTGCAGGTGCCCCTTGGTGCCGAAGAAGTCCCAGGCCATCGGCTCTTTCGTATAGAGGCCCCGGAGTTGACCGACAATCGCTGCACCGTCGTCGTAAGTCCAGGTGACGTTCTGGGTGTTCGGGGTCTGACCCTGGTCTTTGTAACCGAAGCGGCCGCCGGTGGACCGGACGCGGACGGGGTAAGTCTTCTGCATGCCCCAGCGGAGAACATCGATCATGTGAATACCGTTGTTGCCCAGTTCGCCGTTGCCGAAATCCCAGAACCAGTGCCAGTTATAGGGCACCAGATTGGCGTGATAGTCCTGCATGGGCGCGGGGCCGACCCACAGGTCCCAGTTCAGATTGGCGGGGGGCTGGGTGACGGGTTTGAAGCCGAGCGAATCGCGGCCGCCGGGAAAAAAGAAGTTGCCCTGGTAGATCTCGCCGATCACGCCGGCATGTAACAGCTCAATGGCCCTGCGGTAGCGGCCCCACCAGCGCCGCTGCGTGCCGCCGGCCGCGATGCGGTTGTACTTCCGGGCGGTTTCGACCAACTTGATCCCTTCAAAGATGTTATGCGAAACCGGCTTTTCGACATAGACATCCTTGCCGGCCTGCATGGCCCAGATGGCGGTGAGGGCGTGCCAGTGGTTGGTCGTCGCAATGGTGACGGCGTCGATGCTCTTGTCCTCAAAGGCCCGGCGCATGTCGGTGTGGAGCACGGGCCGTTTGCCGGTGCGGGCGAAGATCGTCTGCGAGGCGGCTTCGGCGCGGGCGCCGTCGACCTCCACCAGAGCGGCGATCTCCAGATTTGGCACCGGGAGGAGTTCCTTTATGTGGGCCGAACCCCGGGAGCCAACGCCAACAATGGCGACGCGCAGACGGTCGTTGGCCTGCGCCCAGGATTGCGAGGCGGCGGCAGCGGCGGAGACGAGGAAGGATCGGCGAACCATGGCTCCTGCCAGTTTACGCCTAATCAGCGGCGGCGGGCGAGAAGAACTACGGTCAACAGCTATTCCGCGGCGAACTGCCCAAGTCCGGTATAGACGCTGGCCGGCCGGAACCACCACGCCGCGCAGCGCGCCATATGCCTCCCCGCTGCGGACTGGCTCGCCATCGACGCGCGCCTCCCAGCCGGGCTAGCCTCCCAGCCGGGCTAGCCTCCCAGCCGGGCTAGCCTCCCAGCCGGGCTAGCCTCCCAGCCGGGCTAGCCTCCCAGCCGGGCTAGCCTCCCGGCCGGGCTAGCCTCCCGGCCGGGCTAGTAGGTGTTGGCCAGGATCACCATGCCGGTGCACGACAAGCTGGTCCGCAGACGGACCCGGTTCGAGCCGCGGCTCCGGAACCGCAGCGTGGATTCGCCACCGCACTGCACCACGCGCGGCGCCTCTCCCAGCAGCACCGTCTGGCGGGCCAGACCGAGCGTTCCGTCCTGCACGGCGGTACGCAAGACCGCCAGCGTTGGCGCCGCCGCGGCTTCGTGGACGGCCCGGGCGCTGGGCGGATGTTCGGGTTGGCCCAGATCGTCACCCCGGAGGCCCCTTCATAAACGGTCGACTGACCGGGATAATTCGGGTGCTTGCCCGGGTGATGCGTAATGGAGAAGAGCACCTGGGACCGTAGACTTTGGGTTTCGGCGCGCAGCAGGTTTTGGGGGATGCCGTGGTAGACGCCGAAGTTCAGAGGGATGTCCTCTTCGCGCACGCTGATGCGCGCCGGCGCCTGAAGGTCGGCCCGGCGCAGGAAGTTAGCGAGGTCCTTGTTCTCCTGCAAGCGGCCAGCAAATTTGAACTGGTCGGGATGATAGCGGGACGAGTACATCGCCATGTCGACACCGTGCAGTGCAATCAGCAGCAGCGCCAGAAGAGCCGAGAGCAGCACGCGCTCATCGAATCCCGGATGGAGTACGGCCCACAGCGTGAGCGCGCCCCCCAACGCCAGCCATCCGCGGCGCAGCAGGAGCGCATGGCGAGGGAGCGCGCCATAGCCATAAGCAGCCAATGGACAAACGCCCAGCCTAACCAGATGCAGCGCGCGCATCGGAACCCGGGCTTTGCCCACCCCGGGTAGCAGATTAGTGAGGATGGCGTGCGCGGGGTCAAGGCGCCCAGCGCGAACACCAGCAGCACCGCCGTCGCAATCGTGTTGGGGATGTAGTCCGACCAACCCACCGGATCGGGCGTGCCGACCCAGCGTTTCGACAGCAGGCCGAATTCGATGGTGGGCAGCAGTTGCGCCGAGGCGATGCAGGCGGTGATCAGCAACGAGACACCGGCTGATGACCACAGTCGAGGCCGGCGCACCCCGAGGGCGCACCAGAAAACCAGCGCCAGCAGCGAAACAGCGCCAGCAGCTACACGAGGAGCGGCACTTCGTGATGACCGCTCAACCAAGCCAGCCCCAGCCAGAAACCGGCCAGCCCGGCCGATGCCCAGGGCCGCCGGCCCCGCACGGCGCGCGCGGCATACAGCAGCCAGAGCGGCGCAAAGATGCCGCCGGCGGCCACGTCGGACCACGCCACCGAAGCCAAAATCCTCCGCAGCCAAACCCCACCGCCGCCAACAGCGAAGCGATCCGGCTCCGGCGCCAATCCCGGCAGAGGGCATAGCAGGCCAACGCGGCAACCAGATGGAGCGTCACCCTGCACCAGTTCAGCACCGCGGGCCGCAGGTAGCCTTCGCCATCGAGCGGCAGCAGAAGCTGCAGGGGAAACAAGGGGCCCGGCTACGTCTGCCCGATCAGCGGTTGGCCTGCCCGCGGGCTCGGGCCCCAGAGCGGAAAACGCCCGTGGTGCAACTCCCGGGCCTGGAACGGCAGGCGGGGAATCTCCAGATCGACCATGTCAGCGTGGTCGAACCAGACGTACTCCAAGGTCAGCGTAACCTTCGAGTGAAACAGGATCACCAACGCGGCGAGCAAGACGGGAGTGGCGGCGCGGCGGAGCATCGGCCTAGGGGGCCGGACGGAACTGCGTGACCAGATACATCGGCCGCCCGTGGCGGTCCGCTATCGTCGCCAGGCGGTGCTCCTTGAAGCCGAGTTCGGCCGAGCGGGCCACCAAACGGTCCACGGGGCCGTTCGAACGGCCCGTACGATCGACATATCGGACAAAGTACGGGCTGACGACGTTGAGCAGATGTTCGAGCGCCGCGCGGTCCTGCGGGCGGAACTCGCTGCCGGCGTCGAGCCATTCGGGGGTGAAGCCGAGCTGCAGCGTGCCGCGGCCGAGGGCGCGGAGCGGGCCCATGATGCCCCATTCGAGCGGATAGATGCCGTTCGGAGCGGCTTGGGCCAGATACGCCCGGAGCGGTTCGGCGGCCGTCGTCCAGTAGTCCTGTGGGCCGTTGCGCACAATCTGCGCGTAGTACTCGTTGGTTACGAGCGCCTCTGAACCGGCAATGACGGCCGCGGCCGCCAGCGCGATCCACCGCCGGCGGCGCGCGATTTCGCACAACGCGCAGGCCACCATCAGATGAGGCAGCGGCCAGAGCAGGACCATGTGGTGCGACCCTTGGCCGCCCATCGCAAAGGCGAACATGACCAGCCAACCGGACAGCAGCGCAATCGCTGCGAAGAAGGTCGCCTGCGCATAGGCGCTGCGGCGAACAAACAGCGCCAACCCCAGGGCGACAAACAACGATGGAAACAGCAGATGCCGGTGGAAATGGCCGGTCAGGCCGCTGAGCCCGACGCCGGCGGACTCGACGCCAGTGCGCACGGGCGGCACGGGTGGGGCGTCCTGGCGCGTGAGGTAGTCAAACAGCGCCGAACCATCGAGCGTGCGCTTCATGATCACAGCTCGCTGCGTGTAGGGCAACACCTCGGACTGCGGGGTCCAGGCCAGCGTCTCGGCCGGACGGTGAAAGTTGTAGTAGACAAAGGGAGCGCCCCCCAACGCCCCGGCCAGCAACAGGATGCCGAGCCGCCGGAAGGTAAACGGGACGACAATCACCGCCGGATACACCAGAAATGCCGCCAGCGAATAAGCGCCCAGCAGCCAGAAAAAGGTCGCCTTGTCCCACACCCCAAGCCCGAACACGAAACCGGCCAGCGCCAGCAGCCACGGACTCTGCCGACGGTGATAGAACACCAGCGCGAGCAGTCCGGCGGCGAACAGGAAGCGCTGCAGCACCACCGGCCCCCAATCGAGCGTCGAGGTAATAACGTATAGCGGATCAAAAGCCAACAGCCCGACGACCAGGACGGCCACCAGATGGCCCAGAGTGAGCCGGAAGATGGCCCAATACAGCAACAACGTCGCCGCGCTCAAGACCATCACCGGCAACCGGATGGCAAACACATCGGCCGGCCGCAAGGCGAAGACCTTACTCCACAGATGGGCCTTCAACGTGCCCAGATACGGCATGATCATGGCTGTGAACGGGCGGCCGCGGAGTTCGATGGCATAGTGGTATTCAAACGGCGGAACCACCGCGGTCGTGAACAGCACTTCGTCCTGCTGCACGCCCACCTGCCGAATGAAAATGAACCCAGCGGCGAAGAAAAGCAGGCTGAGCAACAGGGCGGCGGGTAGCGAAAAACGAACCATGGGGGAGAGTTACGGTTTTACCACAGGCCGGGGGGCACCTTGGCGCCAGCGGCGAGGCCGCGGCCGTGGAGGGCGGCGTGAGCGTGAGCCACGTGCCCGTGAGAAAGTGGAGAGACGGTCAGTTCGTCCACGAGCGGATCTGATACAACAAGGAGTAACGGTCCATGCGTTTTGTTTTGGCTCTCGCGTTGGCGCTGCCGTTGGGCGCGGCGGAGTACACGATCGATTCCCGGCACAGTTCGGCCTCCTTTGCCGTGCGGCACATGATGGTTTCCAACGTGCGCGGGCAGTTTTCGAAGGTGACCGGGCGGATTGTTTACGACCCGGCCAAAGTCGAGGCCAGCCTCATCGAAGCTTCGATCGACGTCAGCACCATCGACACGCGGGAGCCGAAACGGGACGCGGACCTGAAAGCAGAAGAGTTTTTTGATGTCGCCAAATACCCGGAGATGCGGTTCCGCAGCACGAAGGTCTGGAAGGAGGACAAGGGCCTCAAGATGGCCGGCGAGTTAACGCTGCACGGCGTCACCCAGCCGGTGGTGCTCGCCGTCGAAGGACCTTCGCCCGAAGTCAAGCACGCCAGCGGAGCGATGATGATCGGGGTCTCCGGCACGACGAAGATCAGCCGCAAGGCGTTCGGGTTGACCTGGAATCGCGTGCTTGAAACCGGCGCCGTTGTGGTGGGGGATGAAGTGACCGTGACGATTGATGTGGAAGCGCTGCGGAAGTAACTGGGCGTTCATCGATCCGTAGTTCGGATGTAACCCCGGAAACCTACGATCAAGGTTGGCCATTTCGCCAAACCTGGAGATCGTATGTCCACCAAGAACTCAATTCGATTGCTACTCACTCTCGCTTTTGCGCAGACTCTGTCGCTCGCGCAAGCGAACTCGCCCCAGGCGAAGTTTCTTCTCCCCGAACGGCTCCGCCTCTTGCAGGGCCAACTCGTCGACATGGTGATTGAAGTCCGGAACGCGAACGCCGTAAGCAACCTGAAGGTGCTCGCCGGCGGCGTAGACATCACCAACAAGTTCGCGGCGCCGCAGAAGGCCGAACTCGATTGCGATGCCTCCTCGGACTTTGTCCTCCGCGCCAACCTGCAGTCGCTCGACACGGCGGGCGAGGTGGAGGTTTCCTTCTCGTTAACCGCCGACGGCACCACCCTTTCCGACAAACGCGTGGTGACCGTGCGGCCCTTCAGCATGGCGGGCCGCCAGCGGCGTAACATTGTGCTTTTCATCGGCGATGCCATGGGCACCGCCTACCGCGATGCGGCGCGCCTCGTCTCCCGTTCCATCCTCGGCGCGGACGGCAAAAGCTCCTTCCGCGAAGGCTTCTTTGACAACCTCCTGGAAATGGACAAGATGCCCATCTCCGGCTTCGTCATGACCTACGGGACCGACTCGATCGTTCCCGACTCGGCCAACACGGGCACCGCCTGGGCCGCCGGCAACAAGAGCTTCCTGAACGCCGTGAACACCTTTGAGGACGGGACCGACTGCCGCTGGCGCTTCAACGGCATCACCACCGCCGCCACGCTGCCGTTTATCCTCGACAATCCCCGCGTGGAAAACCTCTGGCAATACCTGAAGCGCCGCTTCAACTACCGGACCGGCATCGTCACCACCGCCGCCGTAACCGACGCCACCCCGGCCGTGGAAGGCGCCTACTCCGGCTTCCGCCAAACCCGCCTTGAAATCGCCCGCCAGTTCCGCGAGAACCCCATGCTCAACGGCGCCCCGGCCTTCGACGTCATCCTCGGCGGCGGCACCGACCCCTTCACTGCCGCCGGCCGTCCCGACCGCCGGAACCTGATCGGCGAACTCCAATCCCTCGGCTACCGCTACGTGACCACCGCCACCGAACTGAAGGCAATCCAGTACGGCCAGCCGCTCATCGGCCTCTTCAAGGGCTCGCCCACCCCGGCCCCCGGCTCAAACGGCATCACCACCGCGGCCGACGTGAACATGGACGTTGCCTACGACAAACTGAAACTGCCCCGCCCGGCCTCGGAACCGGCCGCCAACCTCGGCACCTTCACCGACCAGCCGATGCTCGAGCAGATGACCGACAAGGCCATCGAAGTTCTCTCCACCAGCTTCTCCCAGTCGCCCTTCATCCTGATGGTCGAAGCCGCCTCCATCGACAAGCAGTCGCACCCGAACCACGCCGGCGGCACCATCTGGGACACCATCGAAATGGACAAGGCCATCGGGGTCGCCCGCGCCTGGGCCGCTAAGCGGACCCAGAAGGATACCTTGCTCGTCGTCACCGCCGACCATGACCAGTCCATGCACCTGATCGGCGTCAGCAACACCCCGGACGACGAGTATCTGAACCGGAACAAGAGCACCCAGGTGACCTACACCACCCCGGCCGGCACCTCCGATTTCACGGTCTTCGGCGACGCCTACTCCAACGCCCGGGCAGGTCTTCCGTTCAACAACGCCAGCGCCGATGCCCGGAACAACGGTGGCGCCCGCGCCATGCCTGGCTCGTTCGCTCCGGTGACCTCCGCGGCCAACCCGGCCTCGAGCACCTACTCCACCTACTTCGGCTCCCCGGTCTACCGCCTCGACGACGCCACAGGCTACCCGGTCAACACCGGCGCCGGCATCCGCCGCCTCGCCGTTGGCTTCCGCACCGGCGACCACACCGCCTCGAGCGTACCGGTTACCGCCGAAGGCCCCGGCGCCTTCCTCTTCACCGGCTACATGGACCAGACCGACATCTTCTTCAAGATGGCGGCGGCGCTCAGCTCCGACACCTCCGATGGCGATAAGCTCGTCGACCTGCTGCGGTCGACCCAGTTTCCGCAGTCGGTAGGCAAATGAGCCGGTGGCGCACACTCCTGCTGGGAGGGGTTTTGGCCGGCTTCGCCGCCGGCCAGACCCTCCTCCCCGTGGGGGAACTCTTACGCTACTCGCTCGAGGAGACACCCGAGCAGTTGACCCGCGGCCTCGGTCGTCCGGCGCAGACCGGCGAAGGCAGCCCCGGGTACTTCACGTGGTACTACAAAACGGATGTCCTCGACCAGCACGACTTCAGCCATCTGCTCGTGTT
The DNA here is from genome assembly GCA_026393985.1 of Acidobacteriota bacterium. GTDB lineage: Bacteria > Acidobacteriota > Terriglobia > Bryobacterales > Bryobacteraceae. Next base: position 61,173 of record JAPKZB010000002.1, on the reverse strand, counting down.
CCAGAAAACCGACGGGAAACTGGCCAGTGTGACGAGAAACTTCCATACCCCCGTGAACGTCGACGGCCTCTTCCCGGCTCGCAGTTCGCGGACGCATTTCTGGCCGAGTGAGAAAGACCCGCAGTGGGCCGTCCGCGTCCGCCTGCTGGGCGAGGGCCGGGTGCTCCTCGCCATGGGGGTGAAGCAGGAAGGCGACACCACGACGCAGGTTGTCGTCATGCGTCGTAGTGTCCTCCGGAGTTTCTTTCCCTGGCTGCACGAGCAGCTTGGCGGGAAGCGGTAGCCGCTACCGCTTCGTCCGCTCCTCCTTCTCCTCCTCCTCGTCCTCGTCCGCCTCGATCGCCATCGGCGCAAACACGGCATTCCGCGGCTGCGGATACGGAGTATTCCAGCCGCGAACCTGACCCCACACAATCCGGTTCAGCGTTTCCGTAGGGACCGCGTCGGGAACGTCCCAGCGCATTTTCGCCGAAGCCAGGGCCGCCTGCCGCGCCGGACCACGCAGGGCGTTCACGGCCGGGTTGCGTTCAAACAGCGACTGCCGCGGCTCGACCGCGGAGTAGGGCGTCAGGTCGGGCCGGTCCGTGAAGCTCTCCCGCATATCGTGCGCGATCAGGTCGAACAGCGACATGGTCGGCAGCCCCAGCATCAGCTCGATCGTCTTCACCATCGACTGATTGGAGTAGAAGGTCGAATCCACGTGGCCGCGCTTGGTGTACGGGCTGATGGCGAGCGCCACCGTCCGGTGGCCATCCACGTGGTCGACCCCATTCTGCGCATCGTCCTCGACGACAAAGATCGCCATCTTCGGCCAGAACTTCGACTTCGAAAGCCCCTCGACAATCCGGCCGAGCGCCAGATCATTGTCCGCCACCATCGCCTTGGGCGAAGACGCCCCGGGCGCGGCGCCGAAGGTGTGGTCGGAGGGAAGCTGCAGCAGCACCAGATTCGGCATCTTCCCGCCCGTCTCCCACTGCTTCAGGTCTTTGAGGAAGATCTGGGCGCGGACAACGTCCGGGATGGAGTTGGTGTAGGCCGGGTAGTGCGGCGCGACGATTTTGTTCAGGCTGGCGATGGGGGCGACGGTGGTCCACTGCGTGGTCAGGTCCTCGCCCGCCTTCCAGCGGTTGAGCAGATCGGCGCGGAGTTCCCGCGGCTCCGGCCGGCGACCGGCGTACTCGCCGTAGATGCGGACCGACTTCTGCCGCGCCAGCGCGTAGTCCCACAGAAAGCCGCCGGCGGCGTAGGCGATCGGGTCGGTGCCGTCGAAGGGATAGCTGCGGCCCTCGTAGCCGGGCCAGAGGCAATAGGCGGTTTCGCTGGCCTGCGTCAGCCACTGGTGGCCATCGCCGGAGTTGCCGCCGGTGGCGTAGAAGTTATCGAGAGTGACGAACTGCTCCGCCAGACGGCGGTGGTTCGGCGTCACCTCCTGGCCAAACATCACCAGCGACGGGTCGCCGTTGCCGCGGGGCAGGTCGCCGAAGACCTGGTCGTAGGTGCGGTTTTCTTTGATGATGTAGACGATGTGTTCGATGGGCGAGGGTTCGCCGGAACGCTCGGGAACCGGTTGCGGAGCGGCGGCCGGACGGGGCGCCGCCGCGCGGGCCACCGCCATGTGATTGTTCTCCGTGACGGCCGTCGTGTAGTTGGTCAACTGCGCCGGCGTGGGCAGATCGATGACGGCCACCGAACCCCGGTTAGCGTGAACGTAGCGGCTCGTGGGCTGATCGCGCCATCCCGAACCCGCCCCGAGCAGCGCCCCGACGGCCAAGCGCTTGCCATCCGGGCTGAGCGCGAGCGAGTTCGGGTACCACGCGGTGGGAATAGAGCCCTTCAGCGCGCCGGTAGCCGTGTCGATCAGCAGCACGGCGTTGATGCCGCCGCAAGCGACATAGAGCGTGCCCTGCCCTACGGCGAGAGCGTTCGGCGCAATACCGTTCACCTTCTGCGCCCAGGGCTGCAGTGAAATGGTGCGAAGGGTCGCCTGGGTTCTCGTGTCAATCACGGTCACCGTATCGCTATTCGAGTTGGCGACGTAGAGCCGGTGGTTGGCATGATCCCAGTGCAGACCGGTGGGATGTAGCCCGGTCGCCAGGGTGTGCGTCACCTTCTGCGTGGTGATGTCGATGCGCGAGACGGTGCCGGTCGAGGCGATGCCGCGGGTGTCGACCACCACCTTGTCGGCCGTCGGCGCCAAACCCGTGGGCGCGGTCAGGTCGCCGGACTTCGGCAGGCGGCCACCCCAGTTGGAGACGTAGGCGGTCTGGCCGTCCGCCGAAAGCGCCGCGGCGAAGGGTGCGATTCCCGTTGGAATCCTGGCGACCAGTTGGCCCGTGGCGAGATCGACAACGGCCAGCTGATTGTTATAGAGCAGCGGTACCGCCGCCCGGCCGCCCTGCACCGCGAGCGCCCCGGCCAGCAGTTCGCCGAGCACAGGGCCGAAAGGTTGCCCATCGCGGTGCAATTGCACCTTCTTGTCCGGGGCCGGGGCGGTGTAGATCGCGCCGGCGTACTGTAGCCCCTGCAAGGCCGCGCGCCCGCGCGCCGCTTGGCGACTCAGGACGCGGTTGCCCCGCCAGTCAAGGCGATACACCCCGGCGGCGTGGGAAACAAGCAGTTCGGCGGCATCGGCGCCGAAGGCTACGCCGTAGACGCGCCCGGCAAACACCGTCGGGACGCCGGCGGGAGTAATGGTCTGGCGCGTCGTGACGGCGCCGGGATCGGAGACCGCGCGGACGGGCTTGTCCACCGTCTGCGCTGCGCACAGAGCACCCAAGAGGGCAAAGGGAAGAAATCGAACACAAGGCATCCTGGAGATTCTATCCTGCCGGTGTTGCAATTCCATGAGTAAATGGTGCAACCTAGTTAGTTCTTCCGCCTCCTTTTCCATGCGAGTACGGGTTCTCTACCACGATCACTGTTTTGACGGAACGGCTTCGGCGGCGTTCTTCAGCCAATTCTACGCCGATAGAATTGCGCCGGCCGCCGAGTTTGCCTACACCGGCATGGCCCACACCGCCGACCAACAGTTCGCCGACGGCCTGTTTGACGGCGACGAGAACGCCATCGTCGACTTCAAATACGCCCCTCACCCCAGGCTCACCTGGTGGTTTGACCACCACCAGAGCGCCTTTCTCAGTCCCGCCGACGCCGATCACTTCCGGAAGGAGCGGCGTGGCAACTACTTCTTCGATCCCGCCTACACCTCCTGCACCAAATTCATCGCCCACATCGCCCGCGATCGCTTCGGCTACGAAAACCCTTTTCTGACGGACCTCGTCCAATGGGCCGACATCATTGACAGCGCCCAGTACGGCAGCGCACAGCAGGCCGTCGAACTTGCCGCCCCGGCCATGAAACTGACGCTGCTGATCGAGGCGGCCAACGGCTCAGAGATCATCCACCGCATCATCGGTTGGATGCGGCGCCACACGCTGGACGAAATCGTCGCCATGCCCGAGATTCAGTCTCTCTTCCAACCGCTGTATGATCGCCATCTCCGCTCGATTGACGTCATCCGCGAGCGGTCGACTACCGCAGGCGGCGTTATCTTTTTCGACCTCGTCGGCACCGGCATCGAAGGGTATAACAAGTTCATTCCCTACTATCTGTTCCCGGAAAACGTCTACACGGTCAGCGTCAGCGAACAGCCCTTCCGCACAAAAGTCAGCGTCGGGTCCAGCCCCTGGGCCGGAGCGCGGGTCCGCCACAATCTGGCTTCCATCTGCGAACGCTACGGCGGAGGCGGACACCCGAAAGTTGGAGCGATCAGCTTCCCCACCGGGGCCATCGTACAAGCCCGGCAGGCCGCCCGCGAAATTGTCGCCGAACTCCAACGCTAGCGCTGTGGAAGCAGATACCAGCGGTCGGCATTCGCGTCTTTGGGTGCGGTCGCCGGAGCGGGGGCGGAACCAGCTCCCGGCGACGTCTTGACGGGCGCCATCGTCATAATCGCAATATCGCCGCCGTTGCTGTCCGGAATCAGCATCCGTTGACGGACCACCTTCCCCCGAAGCAACTGCGGCTCCAGGTTCACCGCCGCCTCGCCCGGCTGGGCCGGCCCGGGCTGGTCCTGCTTCTTTACCATCGCCCGAAGGATCGTCTCCGTCAGCCCTTGCCGCGCCAAAGCCGCCAGCGCCTCGGCGCTCGTGTCAAACCGGCTGTTCTTCTGCTCGATCAACTCGAGTAAGAAGCGCTCGCCCAAACCCGCCTCGGCCAGCAAGACCACGCCTTCGTTAGTAAGGAGGTTCTTGGGCAGGCCGGCGGGCTTCGCCGCAGGATCAGCGGCGAAGGAAACGCTCATCAAGGCAAATACAGAGAGCATCGATCGCATATAATCCTTATCGACAAAAAAACTCTACTCGAGAGCTTTTTTCGGGCGATAAGCTCCTTGAGTGATTGGCTGCGCCGTTCTACGTCTATTCCATTTGCTAGGCCCTGGCATCTGCTGCTTTGGTCTGCTGGGCGCCTGTTGCGGTCAGCTTGGCGCTATGGATCTCCGCCTAAGTAATCCAACGCTTCCCGTCGCACGCGTCGGATATCCCTACCAGCCAGGGCCTCTCCTCGTTGAAAGCAACGGGCGCTGTCCGGTCGGAGCCGCCGGAATCCGGCTCGTCGACGGCGCTTTACCCGAAGGCTTATCACTCGACGGCGCGGGCTATCTGCGGGGCATCCCCCGACAACCCGGCCGCTACGCCTTCGCCGTGGAACTCCGCAACATCTGTGGGCGTACCGTAGAGCAACTCGTCCTCGAGGTCGGCGTGGCACCCATGCTCTGGGTCTCGACCCCAGCCCTTACCTTTTCCTGCGAACGCGGCGGCCGGCCACCCGAACCGCAGCGCGTAATGGTCTCTGGCAACCAGCCGGGTTTGGCCTACAAAATGTCGGCTGCCGGCGCTCCGTGGCTCGAAATCCGCCCCCGCCGCGGCACCCTCCCGCCATCCGGCGCCGCTCTGGAAAGCGATGCCGTCGACCTCTTTGTTAATCCCGACAAGCTCGACAGCGGCGAATATCACGCCACCTTGCTCACCTACGCCTGGGGCGGCGCCACGTCCGCCTCCACCGCCGTACACCTGACGGTAAAGCCAGCTGGTACCGGCTGGGACGGCGTACGCACCCTCCCCGCGTTGGAACCGCCCGCGCCCGCCACCTCCATCCCCATCGTGATTGTCCCCCCGGCCTCCCTGCAACCACCGCCTCCCAAACCACCCCGCGTGACCAGACCCAAGCCCAGCCCCATCGCGCAAAAACCCGCGGCCCCGAAGCGTCCTCCCGTGACCCCCACCCGGTCTCGCGTCGTCGCCGTCCCGAAAGTCACGTTACCCGAAGCCAGTAAAGGTCCGTCCAAGTTCCTCGGCGACCCCGAAGACGTAGGCCCGGCGAAACCACCGCCGCCGAAAAAGGCCGCTGCCGAGCACTGATCCCGCGCGCCGAAGCGCCGCCACACACCCGACTCTTTAACGGGTAGGCACCTTCGCCGGCAACTCCTTCTGCGCCAACACCCGCGTCTGCGCAACCATTTTCGCGTAGGAATCAAGCAGCGCGGCAGCGATCACCTTGCCCTCGTTACTCGTGCTCCGGCCCCCGGTAATCCCGGACAATCTCCCCAGCAGCAGACCGCCACCTCCCAAATCCGTCGCCCACACCGAACCCGTCGCGGACGCCACCTGCTCTGCCGTCTCGTTGTCCGTCAAAGAGATCACCCGCTGCGCCTCTTTGAAATTCACCTTCCCCAGCGCCCCGGCAAACCGGCTCAACACCGGAATCTGCGCCACCACCCCGCTAAAGCTTTCCCCGGCGTTCTGTCCACTGAAAACCACCGTCGACGGCAGCGAGTCCTGCGCTTCCACCACCTGTTGCCTGCGAACCGTCTGGCCCAAGCGCAGCACCCACCCGCCGCCAACTCCTGCTCCCGCTCGCTCGCCGCCAGCCCCGACGAACGGTCCACCACGCGAAAACGGTTCGATTGCTGCCTCAGCAACCGCAGCAGCGGCATCGGCGAAGGCAGACTGTAGCGGATTTCCATTCGGATCTTCCACCAGCGCCACCGTGGCAATAGGCGCTTTGCAACGCGACGGCTCCACCGCCTCTCCCATGCCCAGACGCTGCCGCCCGAATAGGGAATCATCAACCCGCCCTCGCCCAGTTTCATTTACGAACAGGACAAACACAGGAAACTTAAAGAGAAGAGATTTTTACGCACGGCTGATTGTAACTAAATCCAAGCGCTTGGCAGATTTTCCGAAACCGTTACCCACCGCCGCGCGTCTCCCGGCAAAGAAGCGCCCCAAACCGCGTCGCTTGACTCCTTCGCAGCTTGGGCGCATTATCGAGACTGGGAAGTCCTATGACTAAACTATTTTCTGTTCTCCTGATCGGTTCGCTCGCCGCGGCGCACGCCATGGCTCAAATGGCGATCTCCGCCAAATCCGGCCTGATCTCCTATATTGAAGGCCGCGTCCTGCTCGGCCAGGAATCCGTCGCCGTAAAATCAGGCGGACGCCTCAGCGAAGTCAAACCGGAACAGACCCTCCGCACCGAGGAGGGCCGCGCCGAAATCCTCCTCACCCCAGGAGTCATTCTCCGCCTCGGCGAAAACTCCGCCGTGAAGATGATTGCCAACCGCCTCGAAGACACCCGCGTCGAACTCACCTCCGGCTCAGCCGTCGTCGAAGCTACCGAAATCGACAAGGCCCACGCCGTCACACTGCTGGTCGGCCAAGCCTCAGTCGGACTCCGAAAAATGGCGCTGCTTTCCCTCAACGCGCAGGCCGGAATCCGAATGTTCAAAGGGGAAGCCCAGATCATCGCCGGCGGCGAGGCCCAGATCCTTCGCGAAGGGCGGCAACTCCCCGCTGCCACCCCCTTCGCGGTCACGAAATTCGACAAGACCGAAACCGACCCGCTCTACCGCTGGGCCAACCGCCGCAGCGAAATCGTCGCCATGGCCAACATCGCCTCGGCCAGAACCCTGCAGTCCGACCTTCGCTCCGGCTCCCCGCTTGGACTCGGCTTCCAACAGGGCGGGTGGTTCTACAACCCCTATTTCGGAATGTTCACCTACATCCCGCTCTCCGGCATGCTCCGCAGCCCTTTCGGCTTCTTCTATTACAGCCCCGGCGTCGTGAATCGTTACTATAACCAGGTCCTCCAGGCCGCTCTCCCCGTCCAGGCTCCCGCCATCGGCGGCGCCATGGGCGGACCCCGCTTCGACAGCAATCTCGGCTACACGGTCAACACCCGCGGCGGCATGGCCGGCGTCCCCTCGGCGCCGATCAGCGGCGGCAGCGCCGGCGCTCCGGCTGCCGCCGCCCCGGCTCCTTCGCGCGGCGATGCCGGCGGCGGAGTTCGCGGCGGTGGCGGCGGCGGGAGCGCCAACTAAGGCCGCAAAGTTCGCTCAAAAAAGCCGGTCGTCGTCTCCAACAAATGGCGTCGTGCAGGTCCCACGACGCCATGGCTTTTTTGCTGATAGAACATCAGCTCAAACGGCCGGTTGGCTTTCTGCAGAGCCTCAATCATGTGCTGGGCGTTTTGAAACAGCACGTTGTCGTCCTGAAAGTTATGGACAAGTAGCAGCTGCCCTCGAATCTTAGCCGCATGAGTTATCGCCGAACTCTGCTTATATCCCTCCTGGTTCTGCGTCGGCAGCCCCATATACCGCTCCGTGTAGATAGTGTCGTACAAACGCCAGTCGGTCACCGGCGCGCCCGATACTCCCGCCGCGAATCTCTCCGGCGCGTTCGCCAACGCGTACAACGTCATGTAGCCGCCGTAGGACCACCCATAGATCCCCACCCGCTTCTCGTCCACGTAACCCTGCTTAACCAGGTAGTCAACCCCCAACAGCTGATCAGCCAGTTCGGTCTTGCCAAACTGTCGGTGCAGCGGCGTTTCCCAAGCATGCCCGCGCCCCCCCGCGCCCCGGTTATCCATCCGCCAAACCACAAAACCACGCGCCGCCAGCGCCTGCTCCCAGTTCAACCCCGGCCAGGCATCGCGCACCGTCTGCGCGTGCGGCCCCCCGTACACCATCACGATGGCCGGATACTTCCGACCCGCCGTAAAGCCGGCCGGCTTAATCACCTGCCCATAAAAATTGATCCCGTTGGCCGTAAAGCGCACCGGTTCCACCGGTAGAACGGCAAACTCGCTCACCCCCTTCCGGTTGGCCGCCCGCAGCACCGCCACCTGACCACCATCGGCCCGGTGCAGCGTGCGGGCGGGAGGCGTCGTGAGGTTCGAGTAGGTATCCACGAAAAAGCCTGTCCGCGGCGCCAGCGAAATCGTATGCGTACCCGCCGCGGTCGTCAACCGCTCCGGCTCTCCCCCCGCGAGCGACACCCGGTAGAGGTGGCGCTCAAGCGGCGATTCGCGCGTACCCGAGAAATACACATGCGTGGCGTCCAATCCCTCCACGCTCGAAACCTCCCACGGCCCCGAGGTCAGCTGCCGCTCCAGTTGGCCGGATGCCGAGTACAGATACAGGTGCCGGTATCCGGAACGCTCGCTCGCCCACAAAAACCGCCCATCGTCAAAAAACGACAGCGCGTCGTGCAGATTCACCCACGCCGGGTCTTTCTCCTCAAGCAGCCTCTGCACCCGGCCCGTCGCCGCCTCGGCCGTCAATAGTTCCAGCCGGTCCTGAATCCGCGACAGCCGCTGCACGGCCAGTTGGCCGCCGCCCGGAAGCCACTGCACCCGCGCAATCAGCGCATCGCTCGTAGCCCCCAACTCCATCCACCGCGTCTTGCCGCCCCGCGCGGCCAGCACCCCCAGCCGGACGTTCGCATTCGGCGTCCCGGCCTTCGGGTACCGCTGCGGTTCAAACACCGCCTGAATAGCCGAACCGTCCACGTGCGGATGAACCGTCTCCGCCGCAACATCAAACTGCAGATACGCAATCGACCGCGAATCCGGCGACCACCACCAGGCCCGCCCAAGGTCCAACTCCTCCGGATAAACCCAGTCCAGCTTGCCGTTCCACCGTGTCTCGGAGCCATCCTTCGTCAAGCGCCGTTCGCGGCGGGAGCCAACTTCGGTTACGTACAGGTCCGGACCGCGGCGAAACGCCACCGCCCGGCCATCCGGCGACAGATGTGCATCCTCCTCGGCCTCCGGCGTAGCCGTCAACTGCGTCCACTGCCGCGAAGGCACATCAAGCAGAAACAGATCGCCGCCCTGCACAATCAGCAGGCGCCGAGAGTCGGCCGACCACTCCGGCCGCGGCGAAGCCACCCGGCGATTCTGCCAGCCAAACGGCCGCTGCCCCGGCTTGGAGGGCACCGCCTTGGACTCAATCTCCTTGAGGTCCGCCAGGTCGCTCGTCTGCCCCGTGGCCGCGGCGAGCAACCGTAGCAGCTTGCCCTCCAGCATAAGCAGGCGGTCGCCCTCCGGATTCCAGATCGTCGCCGGCAGCGGGTCCGGTCGGTAGGCATAAACCGCGTCCAGCGTCACGGGCTTCGGCTGGGCGGCGAGCAGCGAGCAAACGGCTAGGCCGGCGAAAAATCGCATGCTTTCATGATGCCCGATCAGGGGCGACGGCGGCGAATCAACACGCCATCATGCTCATACACAGTTTCGTAAAACGGATCGGCCCGGACCGCTTTCTGATAAGCCGCCGGATCAAGCGGCGTGGCCAGCAGATAGTCCAAGCCCACCTCGAGCGCGAAAGACGTGGGGTCGGACCGGTCTTGCGGGCTCACCCCATGCCGCCATGTCGCGGCATGGAGCAGAGCACTGTTGTAGGCCAGGAATTGAGCCGAAAGCGGCGTATTGCTCTCAATCCAGAAATAGGCCTGATTGCGCACCGGATAAAAGGCCCGGTGCCGCTGCGGTTCACCCAGCGCCCCCGGCAGCGCCGCCAGCCCCGCCAGATAAGCCACGCCCAGCAGCACCCGCGGCAAGGGCAGCGTGGTGGCAGCAATCGCCAGCACGGGAACCAGCGTCAGAACGGAGGATCCGGTTCCCGCAAACTGCAACGCCACGGCCTGCCCCACGGCGTAACAGCCCAAGGCGGAAAGTTGCAGCCTCACCTGCAGACGCCACACCGCGGCCACCACCAGCCCGATCAACACCGTCCTGACATCCAACGCCGCATTGGCCCACTGCAAACCGGACGGACGGCCCGTGTACCAGCCGTACAGAGGCAGAGCCGTCGCCTCGGCATAGGTCGCTACATAAAGCCGCCACGCGAGAGCGGTCGACAGCAACACTACGGCGTAGATCGCTGCCTGCAGGTACCGCCGCCGAATCACCAGGAACACCGCCATGGCGCAAAGCCCCGGCAACAAGACATCACTCGTTAAATAGGCCGCCGCCGCGGCCACAGCGCCAAGCAGCGTCGCCAAGCCGGAATCAACCTCAACCACATACACCGCCGCCAGCACCAACACCAGAGCCAGCACATCCGGCAGCACATTCGCGCTCCCCTGCGCGAAAAGTCGAAAAGCCCCCACCGGCAGGCAAACCAGGGCAGCGGTCGTCAAGTCTAGCCCCTGCTGCCGTCCCCACGAATACAGCAGCCCCAGCGCGCAGGGCGCCAGCATCCAGAGCAATAGGCTCAACAGCGCACGGCTCTGCGCAAAAGGCGCCAACAGCGCCGGTAACCCAGGCGGAAACCGCGTCAGCAGCGGCTCGCCCGGCACGCTCGTGGCCCGGTAGCCGCGCCCTTCCGACAGCGCCAGCGCCGCGTTGTAGTAAGCCCCGTCCTCGCCGTGCGCGCCCAGTTGGGGCAGTTCCCAAGCCGCAACGGCAAACCACGCGGAAGGAATCAGGGCGAAGAGCAATAACGCCCAGGCAAGCAAGCGAGTCATGAAAAGAACAACTAGAATACCAGTATCCATGCAGATCACTTTTCGCGGCGCCTGCCGCACCGTCACCGGGTCCAGCCACGAACTGCAACACGCCGGCAAGCGCATTCTCCTCGACTGCGGCCTGTTCCAGGGACGCCGCGCCGAAGCCAACGAAAAGAACCGCTGGTTCGGCACGCCACCCGACGAAATCGACGCCGTCGTCCTCTCCCACGCCCACATCGACCACAGCGGCAAACTGCCCAAACTGGTGCAACAGGGCTTCCACGGTCCCATCTTCACCACCCCCGCCACCGTCGACCTCTGCAAGGCCATGCTCGCCGATTCCGCCTTCATCCAGGAAAAGGATGCCGAGTTCCTCAACCGCCGCACCTCCCGCAAACGGCGCCTGCAGCCCGATTGTCCGGACTGTGACATCGAGCCGCTCTACACGATGGTGGACGCCACCGCCACCTTCCCTCTGTTCCGCTCTACCACCCTCCACCAGCGCACCGAAGTCGCCTCCGGCTTTCACTACACCGCCTACGAAGCCGGCCACATGCTCGGCTCCTCGTTCGTCCTCGTCGAAGCCGGCAACACCCGCCTGCTCTTCTCCGGCGACATCGGCCGCAAGAATCTGCCCATCATCCATGACCCCGAACCCCCGCCTCCAGCCGACTACCTCATCATGGAGAGCACCTACGGCGACCGCCTCCATCAACCCATGGAACACGCCCAGTTCAAACTGGCCGAAATCATCAACCGCACCGCCCAACGCGGCGGCAAGATCATCGCCCCCGCCTTCGCCGTCGGCCGTACCCAGCAGTTGGTCATGCTCATCAACCAACTGATGCGCGAGCGCAAGATCCCCGAAATCCCCATCTTCGTCGATAGCCCCCTCGCCGTAAACGTCACCGACGTCTTCCGCGCGCACACCGAATGCTATGACGCCGAAACCGCCAAGTTCATGGAAGACCACAACGACCCCTTCGGCTTCCACCGCCTCCGCTACATCCGCGACGTCGAGGAATCAAAGGCTCTAAACTCCCTCCGCATGCCCTGCCTCATCCTTTCAGCCTCCGGCATGGCCGAAGCCGGCCGCGTCGTCCATCACCTCTCCAACAGCGTCGGCGACCCCCGCAACACCGTCCTCATCACCGGCTTCCAGGCGGAAAACTCCCTCGGCCGCAAACTCCTCGACGGCCAGAAAGACGTCAACATCCTCGGCGAACCCCACCGCGTCCGCGCCGAAATCTACAAGCTCAACGAACTAAGCGGACACGCCGACCAGCGCGAACTGCTCGAGTGGATGGAGCCCGTCGTCAAAGGACTCAAGCACGTCTTCCTCGTCCACGGCGAACCGCTCCAGCAGCAGACCCTCGCCACCCTGATCCGCAGCATGTACAACGTCCCCGTCACCATCCCGCAAACCGGCGAGGTCTTCCCCTGCTAACCGCCGATTAGTGATAGCATGGGCCGCAGTAATGGCTAGGCTCAGCCTCGGCATCCTACTCGCGGCCGCACTCGGAGCACAGCAGGATGCCCCCGCCCTGCTCGAACAGAAGTGTCTCCACTGCCACGGCGCCACGCCCCTCGGCAAGCTCGACCTCCGCACCCGCGAAGCCGCCCTCCGCGGCGGCGAACACGGCGCCGCCATCGTCCCCGGCGCCGCATCCACCAGCAAGCTCCTCCGCATGGTCAGCGGCCTCGACACCCCCCGCATGCCCCTCAACGGCGCCCTCAGCGCGGCCGAAATCGACCTGCTCCAGCGCTGGATCACCGCCGGCGCCCCCTACCCCGACCGCCCCCTCACCGCCCAACAGAAACTCACCGTCACCCCGGAACCGCCCCTCCGCGAAGTCGACCGCAAATGGTGGGCCTTTGCAGCCATCCGCGCCCCCAGCGGTTCCATCGATCAATGGCTCAACCAGGCCCTCGCCCAGGCCGGCATCACCCCCGCTCCCCGCGCCCCCAAAGCCACCCTCGTCCGCCGGGCCTATCTCGACCTCCTCGGTCTCCCCCCCACCCCCGCCGAAGTCGCCGCGTTCGTCCACAACCCCGACCCCCAAGCCTGGCCGAAACTCATCGACCAGCTCCTGGCCTCCCCCCACTACGGCGAACGCTGGGGCCGCCACTGGCTCGACCTCGCCCGCTACGCCGACTCGAACGGCTACGAACACGACTTCGACCGCCCCCACGCCTGGCGCTACCGCGACTACGTCATCCGCGCCTTCAACGACGACAAGCCCTACCACACCTTCCTCACCGAACAACTCGCCGGCGACGAAATCGCCCACCCCACCTACGACTCCCTCACCGCCACCGGCTTCCTCCGCGGCTACGCCAAAGTCGGCTTCCGCGAAAAGGACAACCCCGAATTCCGCTACGAGTACCTCGACGACATGATCGCCACCATCGGCCGCGGCGTCATGGGCCTCACCGTCCAGTGCGCCCGCTGCCACGATCACAAGTTCGATCCCATCTCCCAAAAAGACTACTACCGCATGCAGGCCGGGCTGTTCGGCTACGTCGAAGTCGACCACCCCCTCGTCCCCCCCGCCGAAGCCCACGCCTGGCGCGCCGCCAACGCCCGCATCGACCAAGCCATCGCCGCCCTCCGCGACCAACTCCGCGCTCTCGAAGCTCCCTACGCCGCCCGCATCCTCCCCGAAAAATACAAGCGCTTCCCCGCCAACGTCCAACAAGCCATCGCCACCCCCGAAGCCCAACGCACCCCCGGCCAGGTCCTCCTCGCCAACCAGGTCATCCGCACCACCCGCGCTACCCCGGCCGAAATCGATCGCCTCTGCACCCCGGCCGACCTCGCCGCCCGCCGCCGTCTCCAACAGCAGATCACCGCCCTCGAAAAACATCGTCCCCCCGCCCCGCCCCTCGCCATGGGCGTCACCGACGGCGACTACCGTTTCACCCCGGACGGCCCCGGCGACGAACCCGCCCCCGGCAAGGGCGTGCAGGCCGCCAACCTCACCGGTTCGTTTTTACACGAAAGCCCCGGGCGCTATATAGCACCTCCCTCCTTCCTCCTTGTCCGCGGCGACCGCCACGCGCCCGCCGAACCCATGCTCCCCGGCTTCCCCCGCATCGCCGACCCCGCCGCCCGCCCCACCGAACTCCCCCCGCCCCACGGCAGAACCTCCGGCCGCCGCCTCGCCCTCGCCCAGTGGCTCACCGCCCCAGAACACCCGCTCACCGCCCGCGTCATGGCAAACCGCATCTGGCACCACCACTTCGGCCGCGGCCTCGTCGCCTCCCTCGACAACTTCGGCCATATGGGTGACCGCCCCTCCCATCCCGCCCTCCTCGACTACCTCGCCACCGAGTTCCGCACCCGCGGCTGGAGCATCAAAGCCATGCACCGGCTCATCATGACGACCGAGGCCTACCAGCGTGACTCCCTCGGCGAATCCGGCGCCGTCGCCGACCCCGCCAACCGCCTCCTCTGGCGCTTCCCCATGCGCCGCCTCGAAGCCGAAATCGTCCGCGACCAGGTCCTCGCCGTCAGCGGCGCCCTCAATCGCACCCTCGGCGGCCCCGCCGTCTTCCCGCCCCTCCCCGCCGAACTCCTCGCCTCGAGCACCAAGGGCATCTGGCATAACCAGCCCGACGGCCCCGAAACCTGGCGCCGCAGCGTCTACGTCTACCGCAAACGCGGCCTCCCCTTCCCCTTCTTTGAAATCTTCGACCTGCCCGACCAGAACATCGCCTGCGGCGCCCGCAACGTCTCCACCGTCCCCACCCAGGCCCTCTACCTGATGAACGATCCGTTCCTCCTCCGGCAGGCCTCCCTGTTCGCCGGACGCCTCCGCGAAGCCGGCGGCGACCCCGTCACCCACGCCTTTCAACTCGCCCTCGCCCGCGCCCCCCGCCCCGCAGAACGGGCCGCCGTCGCCGGCCTCTCCCTCGAAGCCCTCGCCCAGGTAATCTTAAACCTGAACGAGTTTCTCTATCTGCGGTGACCCTCATGAAACGGCGGCAATTTCTCCTCGAAGCGGGCGGCGGCCTCGGCGCTCTGGCCCTCAACTCTCTTGAAGCCGCCACCCACCACCCCGCCAAAGCCAAACGCGTCATCTCGCTCTTCATGAGCGGCGGCGTCAGCCACCTCGATACCTTCGATCCCAAGCCCGCCCTCGCGCGCTTCGCCGGCCAGCCGTTGTCTCGCAAAGGCGACATTGTCGTCCGTCAAGGACATCCAGGACCGCTCATGCCCTCGCCCTTCGCCTTCCGCCGCCACGGCCAAAGCGGTCTCGAAGTCTCCGAACTGTTTCCCAAACTCGGCGCCCTTTGCGACGAATACGCCCTCGTCCGCAGCGCCTTTTCCAAATCCAACGACCACGTCCAGGCCCACTACGCCCTCTCGAGCGGCCAGATCCGCATGGGCTTTCCCTCCCTCGGCGCCTGGGTCTCCTACGGCCTCGGCTCGCTCAACCAGGATCTGCCCGGCTACGTCGTCCTCTACGACCAGCGCGGCGGCCCCTTCGGCGGCCCCGCCAACTGGACCGCCGGCTTCATGCCCGCCGCCTACCAGGGCACCGTCTTCCGCGCCGCTAACCAACCCATCCTCGACCTCCAACCGCCCCCCGGCGTCTCGGCCACTGAACAGCGCCAGCGCCTGGCCGCCCTCCGCCAGCTCAACAGCCTCGACGCCGCCCGCGCCCCGTCGAACTCCGAACTCACCGCCCGCCTCGACAGCTACGAACTCGCCTACCGCATGCAAAGCGCCGCCCCCGACGCCGTCGACCTGTCAAGCGAGTCCCCCGCCACCCGCCGGCTCTACGGCCTCGACGAGGCCCACACCGAACCCTTCGGCCGCCAGTGCCTCATGGCCCGCCGCCTCGTTGAACGCGGCGTCCGCTTCGTGCAGCTCTACCACGGCGGCCTCGGCAACCAGAACCTCGATACCTGGGACGCCCACGAAGACGTCAAGACCAACCACACCCGCCACGCCGCCGCTACCGACACCCCCATCGCCGGCCTCCTCACCGACCTCAAGTCCCGCGGCCTGCTCGCCGACACCCTCGTCCTCTGGCACGGCGAGTTCGGCCGCATGCCCATCTCCCAGCGCGGCCTCGGCCGCGACCATAACCCCGGCGTCATGTCCCTCTGGATGGCCGGCGCCGGCATCCGCGGCGGCCAGGTCATCGGCACCTCCGACGAGTTCGGCTACAAAGCCGCCGAACAGCCCGTCAGCGTCCACGACTTTCATGCGACAATCCTTCATCTGCTGGGACTCGATCACACCAAACTCACTTATCGCTTCAACGGACGCCAAATGCGCCTGACCGACGTCTACGGCACCCCGGTGCCGCAACTGCTATGACCCGCGCCTGGGCCCTGGTCGGGCTGCTCTGGGTCGCCTTCTGCCTGAACTACATCGACCGGCAGGTAGCCTTCTCCATCTTCCCCGCCCTCCGCCGCGAACTCGGCTTCACCGCCGCAGAACTTGGCTGGGTGGGCACCGTCTTTCTCTGGAGCTACTCCCTCGCCCTCCCCTTCGCCGGCAAACTCGCCGACCGTACCGATAAACGGCGCATGATCGCCGCCAGCCTGCTCCTCTGGAGCCTCGCCATCTGGGGCTCGGCCTCGGCCGCCAGCGTGGGTTCGTTTTTGGCCTGGCGGGCCATCATGGGCCTCACCGAAGCCCTCTACTTCCCCGCCGCCGCCGGCTTCATCGCCAGCATCCACACCGGCCCCACCCGCAGCCGCGCCCTCGGCCTCCACCAGAGCGCCCAGCTGTTCGGCGGCGCCCTCGGCGGCTGGTACGGCGGCTGGAGCGCCGACGGCCCCGGCTGGCGCTACGGCTTCACCACCCTGGCCGTCGCCGGTATCCTCTACGCCCTCGTGCTTGGCTTCGTTTTGCCAAAAACCGAACGCACCGACCGCGAAGTCGGCCAGTCCGGCACCATGTGGACCCCGGCATTCTGCTGGATGGTCGCCGCCTTCTTCGGCTACTGCGGCGTGCTGTGGATGCTCTACGCCTGGCTGCCCAGCCACCTCGGCGAACGCTTCGGCCTCTCGATGACCGAAGCCGGCTGGCGCGGTACCGTCTTCCTGCAGGGCAGCTCCTTTGCCGGCATCCTCATCGGCGGTTTCTATGGCGACCGCACCGGCCGCCGCCTCGAACTCGCCTCGTTGGGCATGCTGCTCAGCCCCGTCTTCGGCTACTTCGTCTTCGCCGCGCCCACCATCTCCGGCAGCATCGCCGCGGCCATCGGCTTCGGCCTCGGTGCCGGCCTGGTCATGTCGAACCTCTTCGCGGCCGCCTTCGCCCTGGTCGGTCCCGGCCGCCACGGCTGGGCGGCCGGCCTGCTGAACATGGCGGGCGGCATCTCCGGCGGCGTTGGCATGCTGCTGGCCGGGTACTCGAAAGACAGCGCCGCCTACGTGGGCCTGCTCACGCTCCTCGCCGCCGCCGGCCTGCTCATTCAGGCTCGACGATTACCAGGTGCTGCCGCGCCGCCACGTTCGTAAGCGTCTGCCGCTTGCCGCTCGGCCACTCAATCTCCACCTTCGCCGCCGTCGCCGCCTTGCCCAACCCGAACGTCAGCGCCAGGTCCGACTGGCTGCAGTAACTCGCCCCGCTCGTCACCGTCTGCCACTGCTTGCCCATCCGCACCACCGCCCCCAGCGCATTGCGGTTGCTCTTTCGGCCCTCCAGACGCAGCGACAGATAGTTGTTCCCGTTGCCGCCTTCGTTCCGGAGCAGCACCGCCGGCCCGTGATTATTCGTCACCACCACGTCCAGGTCCCCGTCCCGGTCATAGTCGGCATAGGCCGCGCCCCGTGCCACGTAAGGCGTCGTCAACCCCGCTGCCTTCGTGACGTCCGCAAACCGCCCGTTGGCTTCGTTTCGAAAAAGCAGGGGTAGCTGCCGGAACTGGATCTTCGGCTGCACCCGGCCGATCTCTTCGTCAATGTGCCCATTGGCCGCAAACAGATCGGCCCGGCCATCGAGGTCGTAGTCGAAGAAGAACAGCCCAAACGTCAGGCTCAGCAGGCTCGACCGGCCAATGGTCGACCGCGGCGCCTCATCGACAAACAGCCCGTTGCCCTCGTTGTGATAAAGGCCCAGCATCTGATTCGAAAAGTTGCCCACGGCCAGGCTCGCCCGCCCCGATTCGTCGTAATCCCGCGCGGCCACCCCCATCGCCCCCCGCGCCACGCCGTCTTCGGAAAACGCTACGCCCGCCGACACCGCGATATCGGTAAACGTCCCGTTCTTGTTGTTCCGATAGAGCCGGTTGGGCTGCGTATCGTTGGCCAGGAACACATCGGGCCACCCGTCGTTGTTGACGTCGAACACCGCAATCCCCAGCGCCTTCGAGTTCACATCCGCCATGCCCGCCTTCGCCGCCATGTCCTCGAACGTTCCGTTCCCCCGGTTGCGGTACAGCTTCGGCGCCACGCCCTTGTAGGACTCCGGCGTGCAGTAGGACTTCGTGTTGCCGTCCATCGAGCAGAACAGATCGCCCTTGGCCGTCCACTGGACGTAGTTCGCCACCAAGACATCCGCGTGGCCGTCCTTGTCGTAGTCGAGAAACGCAACGGAAGTGCCGAAGTTGGCGTTCTGAATCCCAGCCCCTTTCGTCACGTCCCGGAACCGGAACCCACCCTCGTTGCGGAACAGCCGGTCGCCTTCGAGCGCCGTCACGTACAGGTCCGTCCGCCCGTCGTTGTCGTAGTCGGCGGCGGCCGCGCCCATCCCGAACAGCTCCACGGCAAGGCCGCTCGCCGCCGTCACGTCCGTGAAGGTGCCGTTCCTGTTGTTGCGATAAAGCGCACTCAGCGACCGCCGGCCCTTCGGCGTCCAGTCCTTCGAGTTCACCAGAAACAGGTCCGGGTGCCCGTCGCCGTCGGCGTCGAACCAGACGGCGCCGGCCCCCATCGTCTCAGGGAGCCAGCGTTTGCCCGCTCGGCCGCTGTTGTGCACGAAGTTGAGGCCGGCCGCCTTCGTCACTTCGAGGAAGCGGACGGGGCTGGGCTGCGCGCTGAGGAGCATCGTGGCGATGCAGGTGACGGGTAGGAGTCGACGGAGCATGGGGTAAAGGGATGGACTCGTGTTCGTGGATCATCTGGCGCTCGTTGTTGTCTTCAGCGCTCTGTTGCCGGTGCTTCTGCGTAATCGCCTGCGCCGATTCGTCGGCCTTGAAACGGCGGAAGAGCTTCTCCTCGCGGTCGGCCTTGGCGGTGTCGCCCAGGCCGCGGTAGGCGAGCATCAGCGTGTAGTGCGCCGGCACGTCTTCGGGGTCAATCGCCAGCACCTTCTCGAGCGCGGCAATCGCCTCGGGATACCGGCGCTGTAAAAACAGCAGCCGCCCAATCTGGTTCTGCGCCACGCGGTCGCGTGGATACTGCGCCACGACGCGGTCGAGGCTGGCCAGCGCGGCGTCGTAGTTGCCATCGGCCTTG
This sequence comes from Acidobacteriota bacterium, assembly GCA_026393985.1. Taxonomy (GTDB): domain Bacteria; phylum Acidobacteriota; class Terriglobia; order Bryobacterales; family Bryobacteraceae. The sequence continues at coordinate 41,959 of JAPKZB010000002.1, read as the reverse complement.
TGGACGAGCGCCTCAAAGAAGTTGATCCGCGCCAGGGAAGCGTTAATGGCGAGCGCCTTGGCCAGGTAGGGCTTGGCCGCCTCGGTCTCCCCCTCCTGAATCAGCGCTCGGGCGACGTTCAGCCAGCCATCGGCGTAGCCCGGCTCCGCCTCGGTGACTTTTTTGAACGCATACTCCGCGCCCTTCAGATCGCCCTGCAGCAGCAGGCCGATTCCCCAGTCGTTCCATCGCTCCCGCGCCGCGCGCGACGGCACGGCCTTCCACTGCGTTGGCTGCGCGCCGAGTGCGAGTTCGACGCGCGAGGTCGCCAGCGTCACAATCGGCAGCACCGGAATCTCGTTCTTCATCCGGCCCGAAACGTTGGCCGGAATGTTGGCCTTGTCAAAGCTGTACTCCCGGCTGTCATGATCGAGCCCCGCCGAGCCCGCCCCGGCCTTCCCGGCAAAGGCGTACTTGTTATAAAACTGCGAGAACTTCCGGTAGTTGAGCTTGGCCGTGAACGTCAGCGGCCCCCGGGCCTTCTCCGGAATCTTCACGCGGTAGTGCACCGTGTCCGCGGCGCCCGGCGGAATCGCGCGGACATAGAACGCACTGCGCGCCTGCCAGGCGTTGCGCTTGTTGATCGGGTTGCCCTCTCCATCGAGCAGGAACGAACGGTAAAAATGCGCCCCCGGCTCCACAGCCCCGTCCTCCTCAAGCGCCCCGGACCAGAAAATCGTCTGCCCGGTGGCGTCCTTGCCCTCCAACTCGAGCCAGATATCAAACGAGTCAATCGTGCCGCCCGGGAAGAAGTGGCCAATCTTGCGCGTGCGCACCACCACGTCGAGCCGTACGGTCTGCCCCGGAGTAAACGTCGCGCCCGATTCGTTCAGCGGCGCCGCCAGTTCGCCAACCTCCCGAATCATCGACGCTCCCCCCGCCTCGGCCTCCTCGCCCACCACGTTCAACGACGCCGCCATCGGCGCCTCGGAACTCCGGCGCCGCATCTGCGGCCCGCCATCGTTCTGCACCGGCGCGGCGGCAAAAATGTCCACCGAGATAAAGCCCGAGGTCAGAAACTGCCGCGTGGCGTCCAACTGCTCCTGATCCTTGTTGACGTGCGCCACCGCCATGTTCGCCCCCGGGAACCGGTGGTTATGAATCTTGCCGTCCCGGGCGCCCGGGTCTTTCGAATCCACCAGCGGCATGTGGCAATCGGTACAGGTGGAGGTCTTGGGCGGGTAGTAGAAGCTCCGGGCCCCTTGGCCGGAAACCCCCGAAGCCTGCCAGTTATCGTAGTCGTTGAAGCCGCGGATCCACCGGTAGTTGTTCACCGGAACATCGAGATGCACCTTGTGGCAGGAAGAACAGAACTCGGCCGAATCCTGCTTCATGAACGGCTTCAGAAACGTGCGGCGGTGGGGCTCCGGGTCAAGATAGGTGAGGAAGTTATCGAGCGCCCGGACGTAGCGGTTCCGGCTCGACGCCAGCTCGTGGAGAGGCGGATACTCGATCGTGAAGCCGCCGTTGCCCATCGAACCTTCCACCGCCGTAATCGAGTGGCACGAGACACACCCGAGCCCGTTCTGCGCCTCGGGGGTGTCAATTTGATCCTTGATCGGCTTATCGAAGCGCCCGTTGAAGAAGACGGCGTGGTCGTGGCAGCTCGCGCACCACTTACTGCCCCGCGTCCCGCTCAACTCCTGCATGTGCTCAATCGACTTCCGGTAGTACTGGTTGTTGAAGCTGGCGAAGTGGTGCACCGAGCTGTCCCACTGCTTGTAGGCGTCCACGTGGCACTCGCCGCACAGCTTCGAATCCATGAAGAAGTCCGAGGGAATCGTGCCGCCCACGTTGGTCTTGGCCGAACTCGGCCAGAAGGGACTCTGCGGGCCGCCACCTTCCTCCTCCATCGCCACCGGAACCACCTTCGGGTTCAAAATCCGCTTCACCGGCTGCGGCGCCAACGGCGCCAGCAGCAACGCCACCGCCGGTACGGCCGCATAGCGCAGCAGATGCTGCCGGAAGTGATAGATCGCCCAGAGCGCGGCCACCGCCCCCAGCGCCATGTGCGCCCACAGCAGCCGGTTGTTCGCCGTAATCGCACCGGCGTAGGTGAGCCAGGCGCCGGTGCCGAACACGACCACAGCGAACAGTTGCAACGGACGGGGCAGAAAGCGAAAGCCGAGGAAGAACACCAGCGCGCCGAGCGCCAGGTGCAGCAGCACGTTCGCCATGTAGAAGACGGTGGGCGAAGCGAACGCACCAATATAGGCGGTGTTGGCCAGCAGGGCCACGAAGAGAATCGCGCTGAGTTTCTTCATCGGGAACTGGTGAGCGGCCGCAACAGGCGCAGGGCGGGACGAGTGAGAGACTCGCGGATCCAGGCGCTGTCCGGGACCGTCTCACCGTATTGTTTCATGGCGCGGAAAGGCAGCGGAATAGTAGATTTCGAGTATGCCGTATTGGCGTCCTGGTCCTTGGCCCAGCCCTGCACCTGCAGCAGGAAGCTTCGGCGGAAGCCGGGCGCCGGCGGAGCCAGTGCCGGAAACCGCAGCCGCAGCTCGTCGCCCGAACCCATCACGACCAGCCGGTCGTCCGCCCCGTCGAGCAAGGGCGAGACAGCGCCGTAACGCGTGTAGAAGCCCGGTGTCGGGTTCCACATCGAAGTCGTCCGCACCGGTTCGTAAGCGAAACGCTCCGGCTGCAGCCGCTGCGGATGTACGGTCACCGGCGAAAAGCCGCGGAACTGTAGTTCGGCCGTAGCCGTCAGCGTCTGCTGCCGCACCGTGGGCGCCCCGGTCTGTTCGCTCAGGAAGATCTCATCCCAATAGAGCGCCAGGCCCGAGACAATGCGCACCTCCCGGCTCGCCGAAAGCCATTTGCCGGTGAGATCCACGACGATCGTCTTCGGCTTGCCGGCCGGCATGCCCATGTCTTCCATCACGGTCTGCCACTGGCCTTGCGCGTTCTTTACTTGCAGCTGGGGCATCAGCACCCCCTCAGCCGACGCCTGCGCCGCGCGGAGAAACGTACTGCCGTCCGCCCAGTCCACCCAGCCGGACAGCACCAGAATCGCCCGCCCATCGGCGGCCGCCGAACCAAAATCGAGGTCTACGTACGACCGCTCCGCCAAACCGTCCATGGTTCGCCGGAACCCATCCACGTACTGCGCATCGCGGGCGAGCAGCCGCGGCAGCACATCGCGCCCCCGGTGGTCGCGCGCCGCGCGCGGACGCACCGCCCGTTCCACGCCAAACAGCCGGAACGCGGGAAACGGCGGGGCCTTGAACTTGTCGTTCGTATAGAGATCCGTCCCCGCGGGATGGTCGACGGCAATCAGCTTGATCTGATCGAGGTAGGCCACCTCGGCCAGCTCCTCGGTCAACCGCACCTCATAGTGGCCGTCGCGCGGCACGAGCGCCGAACCGGGGATCTGAATATACTCATCGTGATCCACCGGGAAGTAGCTGCCGTCACCGGAGGCGGCGCCGAGCGGCGCCACGCCGAGCACGTCGGTAATGTACTCGAACTCGCGGCCGTTCCACGTCCACACCATGGGGCAGGAGCCGGACAGCCGCTGGGCCTCTTTAAACTCGTGCGCCTTGTTGGCGGCGATGCGCGTCTCGTTCTGGATCAGGCCGTTGGCCCAGGTGATCCGAATCGCATCCGCCTCTTTGTACTGCCGGAGGTTGAACGTAATCGGGGTGCCATCGTAGAGCCGCTTCTGATACAGCCCGCCGGCCTTCACCTCAATCTCCGACCCCGGCGCATGCGGCAGGTTCTTCACTCCGGTGAGCCGGATGCGGAGCCAGTTGGCCTTGGTAGGGGTACGGTTAAGGGCACGGACGGCGCCGTTGGCGGTCAACAGCAACAGGTCCATGCGGCCGTCGTCATCAAAGTCCGCTGCGGTGGCGCCCAGCACCCCGGCGGGCCAGTTGGCGGGCGTAGTCAGCGCGCCCCAACGATAGTTACCTTCGTTGCGGAGGATGCCCTGGGGCGTCACCAGATCGAGCATGCCGCGGCCTTCGAGGTCGGCGGCCGTGAGTCCGCCGGGGCCCGGGACGGGGGTAAACTTCCCTTCGCGGTTCTTGAGGATGCCTCCGGCGTGCAGCAGGTCCATCTCGGCGCGGTTAGCGAGGTCAAACGCATGCGGCAGGCCAATGGGCGGCAGCGGCTCGGCCTTATAACGGCCCGCGAGCTGGTCCCGGTAGAGCACGGCGCCTTTGTTGGGGTGGATCAAAATCAGGTCCATCCCCTTGGTCTCATATACGGCCCGGAAAGTCATGCCCCCGCTCGCCGCCGCCTCGGCCAGCGGAAAGTCCGCCGTGCGGTCCACCTTCCCCGCCTCGCCCTGGTTGCGCAGCAGCTTCGTTTGCGGCCCCAGCACGAACTCATCGAGATCGTAATCGTGGTCGTAGTCGAGCAGAATGGGGCGCGAAGCCGCCGGCGCCGCGGCCTTCTCAAAGACGAACTGCAGCGGGACCGCCGCCGGCGAAGCGGGCACCGGCTCGGCGTCGTCAAGCACCTCGGAGTAGAAGTTCCACTCCATGTCCTCGGGAATGGCCGATCCCTCCTGCTCTTTTTTGATCCGCTGGAAGGCGGCGAGTTCGGCGGCCGCCTCCTCCTTCCGTCCGGCCTGCCGGTGGAGATTAAAAAGTTGGAAGTGCGGCGCGAAAATGTTGGGATCGAGCTGCGCTGCCTGACGAAACGAAGCCATCGCGGCCTCTACTTCGCCCCTCTGCTTCTGCAGCACGCCGAGGTTGTAGTGGCCCCCGGCGTTGAGCGGCACCAGTTTGACGAACTGCGCCATCTGCACAAACGCCTTGTCCGTCTCCCCGAGCCGTTTCCATTGGATCCCGAGGTTGTACCAGGGGTGCGGCAACTGCGGAGCCTGCCGCTGCACCTTTTCAAGCTCCGCCATGGCCCGCTGCGTCTCGCCGTTGCGCAGGAGCGCCAGGGCGAGGTTTAAGCGTTCCCGGGCGGAGTTCGGCGCCAGTTGCAGCGCCTTTTGAAACTCGACGACAGCCTCTTTGCCCGTCGTCGGGTTTTCATAAAACGCCTTACCCAGGTTGCGGAGCGTCGCCAGACGTTCCGCAACCGGGGCAGTGGGGGTTTGGGCCAGTAATGCGGCGATCAGGGAGAAGAGACTGAGGTAGCGCATTACTGCCTATGGTACCTAGCGAACCGCGAGCGAGGTCACGTTGGCCGTAACCGTGCCCACCCGCAGCATCACGTTAGCTTGGCCGGGCGCCACGCCAGTTGGAATGTTAGCAAGCACGATATAAATACCTGGGTAGCCGGGAATCGTCGTCGCGCCCATCACCATCGCGTCGCGCCCGCCGATGGAGAGCGTGACCGGGGCCGCTACGAGATTGGCCGAGTCAGGAATCTGCCCGGTGGCCAGCATCGGCATGGTCTGCCCGAGGCCGGTGGTCACGAAGGCGATCGTCTCTCCGGCGCGCGCGGCGCTTTCGGGCCGAACGATGGAGAAGTCCGCCACGCGCACCGCAAACGCGCCCACCGAGTCAAAGAACATGGCCGGAGCCAAGGGCGCCACAGTAACCTGGAAGCGGTTCGAGGCTCCATTAGCGGAGGTCACGACCACATCGTGTGTCCCGGCCGGGGCTTCAAACGGAACCTGGCCGACAATGTAGCCCGCCGGGTTGTTGCGCGCCTCGAAGCCCAGCGTGATGATCGGCACGGCCAGGCCGCCCATCGTCACCGAGGTGCCGTTCGCCGCCCGCGGCAGTTGCAGACCCACCAGACCGCCGAGCGCCGTCGGAACCTTCACCAGATCGTCGCCGAAGATCGTGAATTGCCCGCCCGGGGCCAGCGTCCGCAGACGCGAATCGCTGACGGCGCTGATGACGTCCACAATCCGCGGCATCCGCGGGTTGGCCGCCGCCAACTGCGCCCGCACCGCGCCGCCCGCATGGACGGTAGTGTGCAGATTCAGATAGTGATTCTCCGGATTCCGCAGCAGCGAGTTCAGCGACGCCAGCGGCTGTCCGCCCACCAGATTCACCGGCCGCCAGATGTTGCCAAAGCCGCCAGGAGAAACCACGGCGCGCTCCCCGGCGGCGATGTTGCTGTTAATGCTGACCGCGCCGTTCACCCCGGCCGCCGCGTCGTGAATGTGGAGGCCCGTAAAGGTCGTCGCGTCCGGGAACCGGTAGTTCACATCGAAAATGAACCGGGCGGCCGTGACATTGCCGGTGCGGTCGCGCAGCGCGTAGATCAGGGCATTCCCCATGGCCGACGCATTGAGCCCCGTTACCGCCGGAACTTCATTGGCCGGCGACATCATCGTGCGGAAGGTGGTGGCTTCGGTATTGAACATCTGCGAGCGGATCAATCCGCCCGGATTTGTGCTGGTATGCAGGTTGATGTAGTAATCGCCGGGCGAGTCAAACAGACCTTCGAGCGCCGACACCTGCGCCGCCGAAGAGGCATTCACCTCAACCGGGTACACCAGGTTGCCAATGCCGTTCGAAGACGCCGTCACCGAAGCCGTACCCGAGATCCCGGTGTTGAAGATCACCGGTCCGTTGACGCCCGCGGCACCCGTATGGATGTGGAGGCCGGTAATGGTGCTGTCCCCAGGAAGCGTATAGTTCACATCGAAGTTCACCACGCCCGCCGCCAACCGGCCGTTGCTGTAGGCCCGCACGGCCTCAATGGCGCCGACGCCCGAAGCGGTCACGTTGGTAATAGCCGGCACTTCGTTCGCAGGCGACATCAGGCTGAGCAGGTTGGTCGTCTCCGCGCGCATCACTTGGCCGCGAATCACTCCACCCGGGAACACCGTCGTGTGCAGGTTCACATAGTAGCCGGCCGGGTTTTCAAACAGACCGCGCAGCGTGGCCACACCAGCCGCGTTGTCCGGCAGCACCTGCGCCTGTCGCGACAGCACGCCGCGGAAAGGCGGCGCGATGGTCACCGCGTTGGCGCCCGCTGCAATTCCCGTGTTAACCGTAACCGGCCCGTTCACCCCCGCGGCGCCCGCGTGAATATGGAGTCCGGTAAAAGTAACCTCTTCGAGAAACGTGTACAGGATGACAAAGTCAACCGACCCGGACACAATCTGGTTTTGGGCATCGCGCACCACGTGAGCGTAGAGCAGCGCGGTACCGCCGGCCGCCGCGGCCACGGGGGGCACCTCGTTTTGGGGAGAAAGCGCCGCCAGAAAGGCCACGGTCTCCGACCGCTGAGCGAAGGCCGAAGCGGTGAGGGCTACAAGAGCAAGAATCAGTTTTTTCATGGAATTACCCTGGATAACCCGACAATACCCCAATTGATGCCGCATCACATCCGGTTGCGCAAAGAATTAACAAACTCAAGACCGCGTGCGGCTCACGGCAGCCTGCCAGCCCGCCCACAAGCTATCGCGCTGCGAAGCAGCCATGGACGGTTCAAAAACCCGCTCGGCCTGCCAGAACGATTCCACTTCGACGAGCGAACTCCAGTAACCTACCGCCAACCCGGCCAGGTAAGCCGCGCCGAGCGCGGTGGTTTCGTTATCCCGCGGACGGACAACCGGACAGCCGAGCATGTCGGCCTGAAACTGCATCAGGAAGTTATTCTGAGCCGCGCCACCATCGACGCGCAGCTCTTTGAGCGGGGCGCCGGAATCGGCCTCCATGGCCTGGACCAGCTCGCGCGTCTGGTACGCCATGCTTTCGAGCGTAGCGCGCACCAACTCCGCCCGCCCCGTCGATAGCGTCATCCCCGTCAGACTCGCCCGCGCCTCCGCGTCCCAGTGCGGCGCCCCCAGGCCCACAAACGCCGGCACCAGATATACCCCGCCCGTATGCGCCACCGACTGCGCAATCTGCTCCGTCTCCGGCGCCGACTCAATCAGCCCGACCTTATCCCGCAGCCACTGCACCGCCGCGCCTGCAATGAAGATCGACCCTTCTACCGCAAACTGCGCCCCGCCTCCCAGGTTGGCCGCCCGCGTCCCCAGCAGACGATGGCGCGAAACCGGCATCTCCCCACCCGTGTGCAGTAGCGCAAAACACCCCGTGCCGTAAGTATTCTTGGACAGACCCGGACGGAAACAAGCCTGGCCCGCCAGCGCCGCCTGCTGGTCGCCCGCAATCCCCGCAATCGGAATCTCGGCGCCCAGCACCGTCGCCGCCATCTGCCCGCAAACGCCGCTCGAAGGCACAATTCGCGGCAGCATCGCCCGCGGAATACCGAACAGCGCCAACAGCTCGTCGTCCCAGTCGCCCGTGGCCAGGTCCATCAGCATCGTGCGCGAAGCGTTCGTCGGATCGGTCACGTGCGTCGCCCCGGCCGTGAGGTTCCAGATCAACCACGTGTCGATGTTGCCAAACAGCAGGTCGCCGGCCGCGGCCCGCTCCCGCGCGCCGGGGGTATGGTCGAGAATCCATTCCACCTTCGAGCCGGAGAAGTAAGCGTCGATTACCAAGCCCGTCTTCGCCGTCACCCGGGCAGCCTCGGCCGACGCCGCCAGCGCGCGGCACCGCTCCGCCGTGCGGCGGCACTGCCAGACGATGGCGGGGGCGATGGGCGTACCCGTGCGGCGATCCCAAACCACGGTCGTCTCCCGCTGGTTGGTGATGCCTACGGCGGCAATCTCCTGCGGTTGCGCGTCGATCTCAGCGAGGGTCCGCCGCATCGCGTCGAGCTGGGCCGTCCAGATCTGCGCCGCGTCCTGCTCCACCCAGCCGGGCTGGGGATAGCGGCACGGGATGGGCACCGAGGCCATGGCCAGCCGATGGCCTTCCCGGTTATAGAGCGCCGCGCGGGCGGACGTTGTTCCTTCGTCGAGGGAGAGAATATAACGCACTCGCCGATTATAATGGAGTCATATGTTCTTCAAGCGCGCTGCCAAAGAAGTCCCGACCTTCTCTAAAAAGTTGAGCGCCGCCCAGGCGCAGGGATTCACGAGCGAAAGCGTCGCCGGCGGCTACCTCATCACCCGCAAAGGCTGCGCGGCCATCGTGAAGGAGACCGCCGATGGCCAGGCCGAAATCGTCGAACACGGCATTCTCAGCGGCAAGCAGGTGGCCCGCCTGATGCACGGCGGCTATCAGATGTTCTTCCTTACCCCGGACGGACACAAACATCCGGCCCTGGCCGAGCATCTCAAAGCCGTCCACGCCTTCCGCGAAGACCTTATCGAAGCGCTCGGCGAGACGAGCCTCTACAACCAGGCGCTCGGCAGCACCTGCGCCGGCCACATCTATGACCGCGTCAAGGACCGCGACCACGGCGTGGCGAAGCGGCCCTGGGAAGAGGCCTAAGGCCCCGGCTACCAAAGCAACTTCAGGCCGAGCTGCATCTGGCGCGGATCGTTCGACTGCGTGGTGACGCGGCCGAAGTTGGCGCCCGCCGTCACCGACGTGTTCGGACTGCCGAAGCGGACGCGATTGACGGCGTTGAAGGCTTCGGCCCGGAACTGCAGCTTCAGCTTCTCGAGCACCTGGAACTGTTTAAAGATCGAAAAGTCCAGGTTGTTGATGTGGTGATTGCGCAGGTCGCTCGTCAGCGGGCTCATATTGCCGAGCGTGAAAGGCGCCGGCTGGCTGTAGACGGTCGTGTCGAACCAGCGATCAAGCCGGTCATGCGCCCGCCCGCTCTGAGCACCGCTTCGTCCGTTGTTATTGGCGCGGAAGGCCTGCGTAAAGATTCCGGCGGTATTGTTGGCGCCGATGCCGAGGTTCGCCCCCGACTGCACCGTCAGAATCCCGTTCACCTGCCAGCCGCCAGCCAGCGCATCCGCCAGACGCGACATGTTGGCGCCCACCTTCCGTCCCCGTCCGAAAGGCAGTTCATACACCCCGGAGAAAACCAGACGCTGCGGCACGTTCACGCTCGATACCGCGCGGCTTGAACGAATATCGAACGAGTCCTGGTGGCTGGTGCCATCATCCATCGCCTTGGCCCACACATAGTTGCCTTCAAACACCATCCCCTGGGCGAAGCGCTTGCTGAAGGTCACCTGGAGGGCGTTGTAATCGGACGTCGCGCCCTGCGAAAAAATCGGGTAGATGCTGTTGAACTGCGGATACGGCCGGAGCATCTGCGCCCGCGACACCTGACGATTGGCGAGAATCCCCGCTCCCCCGCGCCCGAAGAACGGATTGTCCACCAGTTGGTTCAACTGCGCGCCCAGGCTCAAAAAGCGCGGGTCCACCTGATTCAGCGAAAAGCCGCCTTCCCCGCCCCGCGACAGCTGCCGCCCGCGGTTGCCGACAAACGCGGCTTCGAGCAGCACCGCCCCGGGCAGTTCTCGCTGCACCGTGAGATTGTATTGAATCGTGTACGGCGTGTTGGTATTGCTGAGTGGCGCATCGAGGTTGCTGCCAATGGCCGTCATGGCGCCCTGCGAAGCGCCCGGGACGGGCTGGAAGCCGCCCGGGAACGGATTGCTCAGGCGGTTGAGCGGGGTGATGCCGTCGAGCGTAGCCACCCACGGCGTCTCGACGCGGAAGCCGTACGGGCCCACGGTGCCCTGCGCGGCCAGCGTGCTGGGGCCGAACAGTTGCGCGAAGCCAGCGCGAAGGGCCGTCCTGGTATCGAGCTGGTAGGCGAGGCCGAGCCGCGGCGCCCAGTTGTTCCAGTCGCCGGTGTACTGGCTGCGGTTGTTGCCGTCGACGCCAACGAAACGCAGCCCGCCGGTGAGTCCGGGCATGGCGGTGGCGAGCGGTGAGGCCAGCGACGGGTCAAACCAGCTCATGCGGTTGAAACGTTCGGTGCGGGGGGTATCGAAGTCGTAGCGCAGGCCGAGATTGAGCGTCAGCTTGCGGGTGACGCGGAAGTCATCCTGGATATAGAAGGCCTGATAGAAGCTCTGCGAGGCCACGTTCTTCCAGTTCTGGAACAGGTTGCCGCTCGTGCCGGCGCCGAGCAGGAACGAGGCAAAGCCGTAGCCGGCCGTGGCGCTGGCGGCATTGGGATTGGGCCCCTGGGTCATGCCGGCGGTGAAGCCGAAGGTGGCCGCGGCGCGGGCCTCCCAGACGTTGATGCGGAGCATGCGGCCTTCGTAGCCCATCTTGAGGGAGTGCTTGCCGGTCAGCTTGCTGAGGCTGCCGGCCAAGCCGTAGTTGTTGAAGCCGCTCTGGCGATGGTCATTGCCGCCGAGCGAGGTCTGGCCGGCCACGTCGAAGCGGGGGAACATGTAGCGGTCGACGGCGGCATCGATGTCCCGCGGCAGGCCCAGGCTCGACGGCACGAAATTCAGGCCCTGGTTATCGAACAGAAACCGGTTGCGCGCGAACGAAGCGCGGAGGTTGAGCAGGGTGGTCGGCGAGAGCGTGTTGGTGTAGTCGGCGATGAAGTTCCGGCCGAAATCGTTGTTATTCACGCGTCCTTCCGCGATGCCGAGATCGCCCGGGAACAGCTGCGGCGGACCGTTGAAGGAGCGCCGGTAGGAGAAGCGGCCGAACAGGCGCTGGGTGTCCGAGAGGTTGTGGTCGAGGCGGACGTCGAAGTTGTTGGTATCGATGCTGGCGGCCCCGTTGTTGTAGAAGTTGTTGCGGAACGTGCCGGGGTCGCCCGGTTGATTGGCCTGTGGGAAGTAAGCCATCGTGCGGACGGCGACGGGGTCAAATCGCGAAGCCGGGATGATGTTGCCGGGGAACACGGTACGAATGGAACCGCCGCCGGCCGGGTTTGGGCGCGTCGTATCGGGGTCGAAGACGTTGATGATGGAAGTGGCGCTGGCCCGGGTGTTTGAAAAATTGCCGGCCCGTTCCAACGCCGTGGGCACCGTCGTAAGCCGTTCGGAGAAACTGCGCTCCCGCAGGCCCTCGAAGGCGGTCATGAAAAACGTCCGGTTGCGCTGGATGGGGCCGCTGGCCATGCCGCCGAACTGGTTGCGCTTGAAACTGGCGAGCGGATTGCCGCGCGAATTGGCAAAGAAGTTGTTCGCGTCCAGCACGGAGTTGCGCAGGAACTCGTACGCCGACCCGTGAAACTGATTCGTGCCCGACTTGTAAACCAGATTCAACACCGCCGTCACACTCCGCCCGAACTCGGCGCTGAAGTTCTGCGCCTGCATCTTGAACTCAGCCACCGCATCGACAGACGGAAACACGGAGATGCCCGTGAAGCCGTTCACCGTGGGGAAGGCGGCGCTCGAACCATCCACGAGCACATCAAACGTACCGCCGCGGGCCCCGTTCACTGAAAAGCTCACCTGGTTATGCGCGTTGCCGATGCCGCCCGTCACCCCCGGCGTCAGGTTGACGAGCGAGTAGACGTTCCGCGTATTGAGCGGCAACTCGAGAATCCGCTTGTTATCCACCACTTTGCCAATCGACGACGTCGTCGCCTCCACCACCGCCGCATCGCCCTGCACCGCAATCGACTCGTTGATGCTGCCCACCTGCAGCACCACGTCCACCCGTCCCTGCTGCTGCACCCGCAGCACAATCCCGGACTGCGTAAACGCCTTGAAGCCGGGCGCCGAGACGTTCACCTCGTACGAACCTGGCTGCAGCAGCGGCGCCGTGTACTGGCCAGCGGCGTTCGTCGCAATCTCCAACCGGCTGGCGGTGCCGGTATTGACGACGGCAACCTTGGCGCCGGAAATCACGGCGCCGCTGCTGTCGGTCACCGTGCCGGTGATGGTTCCGGTTGCGGTTTGCGCAGAAAGCAAGCCACTGCCGACAATCAGGCTGAGACAAAGAGAAACAATTCGCATGCAGACCCTCGCTAGAGCCTAGCAGGACAGCGTTGCACCTGCATTACAAGCCCGCTTTTTTCCAAAGATCGTCCACTTTTCGTTTGATCTCCGAGCTCATCGTAATGACGTCGGGCCAGCGCCGCGTAAAGCCCTCCTCTGGCCATTTGCGCGTAGCGTCGATGCCCATCTTCGACCCCCAGTTGATCATCCGGCTCGCGTGATCGAGCGAATCAATCGGACCGGTGACAAACTCAATATCCCGCTGCGGATCGATGTTATTCAGCGCCTTCCACGCCACCTCGCTGTAGTTCTGAATATCCACGTCCTCATCCACCACCACAATGCACTTGGTGAACATCGCCTGCCCGAGGCCCCAAATCGCGTGCATCACCTTCCGGGCCTGCATCGGATAAGACTTGCGAATCTTGACCAGCATCAGGTTATGAAAGATTCCCTCCGCCGGCAGGCACATATCGCGAATCTCGGGAATCTGCATCCGCATCAGCGGCAGAAACGTCCGTTCAATGGCCTTGCCCATGTAGTAGTCTTCCATCGGCGGCGGGCCCACAATCGTGGTGGCGTAGATCGGATTCCTGCGGTGCGTCAGACACGTCAGATGGAACACCGGATACTCATCTTCGAGCGAATAGTAGCCCGTGTGATCGCCGAACGGACCCTCCGTCCGCCGCTCGCCCATCTCGACGTAGCCCTCGAGCACATACTCGGCGTTGGCCGGCACATCCACGTCCACCGTCAGGCACTGTACCATCTCAACGGGCTTCTTGCGCAGAAAACCCGCGATCATCATCTCATCGAGATCCGGCGGCAGCGGCAGAATCGCCGAGTACATCACCGCCGGATCCGCGCCAATCGCCACGGCCACGTCCATCTTCATCTCGCCGGCCTTGAAGCGGCGGCGATAGTGCTCGGCGCCCTGCTTGTGCGCCTGCCAGTGCATGCCGGTGGTCCGGGCATCGTAGACCTGCATGCGATACATGCCGCAGTTGCGTTTGCCCGTCTCCGGGTTCTTCGTGAACACCATCGGCAGGGTGATGTAGGGCCCGCCGTCCTGCGGCCAGCAGGTCAGCACCGGCAGCCGGCCCAGGTCGATCTGGTCGCCTTTCAGCACCACCTCCTGGCACGGCGCGCTGCTAACAATCTTGGGGAAGAACGATCCCATCTCCGCCAGCTTCGGCAGCATCGACAGCTTGCCGAGCAGCCCCTGCGGCATCTGCATCTGCAGATACTCGGAGATGCGGTCGGCGATCTGTTGAAACTCCTCCACCTGCAGCGCAATCTGCATGCGCCGCTCGCTCGCCAGGCTGTTGATCAGCAGCGGCACGCTGTAGCCCTTCGGCTTTTCAAAGAGAAGGGCCGGGCCGCCGCCCTTCACGGCGCGGTCGGCAAACTCGGTGATCTCGAGGTAAGGATCCACCTCAAAAGGGATGCGCTTCAGTTCGCCGGCCTTTTCGAGAGCCGCAATGAATTCGCGCAAATCGCTATATGCCATATGATGAGTCCATGGTAAATCGGAACGCTCTGATCACCGGCGGCAGCCGCGGCATCGGCCGGGTCTGCGCCCTGCGCCTCGCCAAGGCCGGCGCGCGGGTGATCGTCGCAGCAAGAAATGTAGAGAAGTGTGAAGAGGTGGCCGCCGAAATCCGGGCCGCCGGCGGTGAGGCTCTGGCCTTGGCTGTCGACATGTCCTCAAGAGATTCGATTCAGGCCGCCTTCTCCCAAGCCGCAAAAGATTTCGGCCCCATTGGCATTCTGGTCAACAACGCCGGAATCACCAAGGACGGTCTCGCCCTGCGCATGAAGCCCGAAGACTGGAACATCGTCCTGCAGACCAACCTCAGCGGCGCGTTCTTCGCCATGCAGGCCGTCATGCAGGGCATGATGAAGGAACGCTGGGGCCGCATGATCAACATCGTCTCCGTCGTCGGCGAAATGGGCAACGCCGGACAGGCCAATTACGTGGCCTCCAAGGCCGGACTCATTGGCCTGACCAAGTCCCTCGCCCGCGAACTCGCCAGCCGCAACATTACCGTCAACGCAGTCGCCCCCGGCTTCATTGAAACCGACATGACCGCCGTTCTGACCGACGAACAAAAGGCCGGCATGAAGGGCATCATCCCCCTCGGCCGCTTCGGCCAGGCCGACGACATCGCCGCCGCGGTCGAATTCCTCGCCGGAGACGGCGCGGGCTACATCACCGGCCACGTCCTCGACGTCAACGGCGGCATGTACATGTAGCGGGACGAGCAGGACATCGGCGAGAATTGGAGGATGTCCAACGCCTCCGGCCAACGTTTCCGCGTCGGTCTCGTGCAGATGTCCTGCTCCCTCTCCCCCGGCGAAAATCTCGAAAAAGCCGCGGAAAAGGTGCGCGAAGCCGCCGCCCGCGGCGCCCAGATCATCTGCCTGCAGGAGCTGTTCCGCTCCCAATACTTCTGCCGCGAAGAGAAAGCCGACCTGTTCGACCTCGCCGAACCCATCCCCGGCCCCGCCACCGCCGTCATGGGCCAACTGGCCAAAGAGCTCGACGTCGTCATCGTCAGTTCTCTCTTTGAAAAACGCGCCCACGGCCTCTACCACAACACGGCCACCGTCCACGACGCCGGCGGCGAAATGCTCGGCATCTTCCGCAAAATGCATATCCCGGACGATCCGCTCTTCTACGAAAAGTTCTACTTCACCCCCGGCGACCTCGGCTTCAAGAACTTCGAGACAAAGTACGCGCGCATTGGCGTCCTCATCTGCTGGGACCAGTGGTATCCGGAAGCCGCCCGCCTCACGGCCCTGCAAGGTGCCAGCATTCTCTTCTACCCCACCGCCATCGGCTGGCACCCGGCCGAAAAAGAGGAGT
This sequence comes from Acidobacteriota bacterium, assembly GCA_026393985.1. Classification (GTDB taxonomy): domain Bacteria; phylum Acidobacteriota; class Terriglobia; order Bryobacterales; family Bryobacteraceae. The sequence continues at coordinate 26,450 of JAPKZB010000002.1, read as the reverse complement.
ACGGCCCCGCCCAACTCGACGCCTGGCGGACCATCCAGCGCAGCCACGCCATCGCCAACGGCATCTACGTCGCCGCCGTCAACCGCATCGGCTTCGAACAGGGCCCCCACGACTCCGGCCTCGAATTCTGGGGCCACTCCTTCCTCGCCGACCCCTTCGGCCGCGTCCTCACCGAAGCCTCGGCCGACCGCGAAGAGATCCTCGTCTACGAGTGCGACCCCAAACTCCAGGACGAAGTCCGCCGCAACTGGCCCTTCCTCCGCGACCGCCGCATCGACGCCTACGACGGCCTCACCAAAAGGTTCCTCGACTAATGCCCGCTACCTGGACCATGCCCGCCGAATGGGCGCCCCACGAAGGAACCTGGCTCGCCTGGCCGCACGAAAAGAGCGATTGGCCCGGCAAGTTCGGCCCTATCCCCCACTTCTACGGCAAGCTCATCGCTAAATTGACGCGCTATGAGAAGGTCCACCTCCTCTGCGCCGACGAACGCGCCGCCCAGGCCGCCGTCAAAGCCGCGCGCCAGGAGCACGCCAACCTCGCCGCCCTCGACCTCCACCTCGTCCCCACCGACCGCAGCTGGCTCCGCGACACCGCGCCCATCTTCGTCAAATCCACCACCGGCAAGCTCAAGGTCACCGACTGGCACTTCAACGGCTGGGCCAAGTACGACAACTGGCAGAACGATGATGCCCTGCCCGAGTACGTGGCCACCAAACTCGGCCTGCCGCGCGTCGAAGCCATGGCGCGCAAGCGCCGCGTGGTGCTCGAAGGCGGCTCCATCGACGTGAACGGCGCCGGCACGCTGCTCACTACGGAAGAGTGCCTGCTCAGCCCGGTGCAGGCCCGCAACCCCCACCTGTCCAAGGCCGACATCGAAGCCGTCCTCGGCAAGTACCTCGGCGTCACGAAGGTGCTCTGGCTCGGCAACGGCATCGCCGGCGACGATACCCACGGCCACGTCGACGACCTCGCCCGCTTCACCGATCCGCAAACCGTGGTCACCGTTGTCGAACCCGACCCCGCCGACGCCAACCATGCGCCCCTCCAGGACAACCTCCGCCGCCTCGAGGAGATGACCGACCAGGACGGCCGCCCCCTCCGCGTGGTCCCGCTGCCCATGCCCGCTCCTGTCTGGTTTGCCGGCCAGCGGCTGCCGGCCAGCTACGCCAACTTCTACATCGCCAACCAGCAGGTCCTCGTGCCGACCTTCAACGACCCCAACGACCGCCACGCGCTCAACACGCTCGCCGGCCTGTTCCCGAATCGAACCATCGTTGGCATCGACTGCAGCGATCTCGTCCTCGGCCTCGGAACGCTGCACTGCATGACGCAGCAGCAGCCGGCCTAGTTTGCCGCCTCCCAGTGCAGCGTGAAGCGGTAGGTATCGGCGCCGCGCGCCGGGTCACGAATCTCGACGCGACCCGTAGCCGGATCCACCAGTTTCACCTCGCCCCGTCCGCGCAACTTTTCAAGGCGGTACTGCGGGCTCTCGTAGCGCGAAAGCGAACCAGTGCAGTTCTGGCTGATCTCCTGCTGCGGGGCGCCCACCAAAACCTCATAAACCGGCCGGGCCCCAGCCAGCTGAATCCCCACGCTGCCATCCACCACCACCTCCACTGTGCAACTGCCCTTTCCTGTCGCCGCCACCGGCGCGGCCCCCGGCGCGGCCCCCGGCGATTGACCCACCACGTTACGCACCACCGCCACAATCGGAGGCTCCGGCCCACCCGCGTCCAAATACGGGTTGAATACGTAATCGGTCGACATGGGGCGGTCGGCGGGGAAACGCAGGTTCTGCGAGAAACCGTAGGCCGGGTCGGCGCCCCACTGCCCCGTCGCCAGAATCTTCCGCCGCTGCGTGGCCACGTCGTGCCAGCCCCAGAAGGGCTTGGCCTTGTCCCGGCCGTGCTTGACGCCATAGAAAGACCCCGCCACGCTGGCGGCCCGCATGCCCGGACGGCCGCCGGCCGGGGTGTAACGGTAGAAGGCGCTCAGCAACCGCTCGTTTTGATTCGACTCTTGCGTAGCGCGCGCCCACCAATGATGATAGATCGGCAGTAACTCGTAACCGACTTCGCGATCCACCCCGTGCCGCGGCCGCTCCGCCGCGCCTTTGTAGATATAAGTAATGCCCGTGTTCTGCTTCCAGTCCAGGTTATTGCCGTCGAAAAACGACTTCTTATCGCCGGCCCCGAGCGCCCCGTGCCCGCCGGCCTCGAGAAACACCACCGGATGCGAGCGATTGTGCAGCAGCAGCGGCCCATCCACATTATGAACGCCGTTGCCGATGCCGGAATCGCCGGCCGTGTAGGAGTAAATGTTATTATGAGCCAGCGTCTCCATGGCCTCAATCCGGCCCAGCGGCGACCCGTCTTTCCGCACGGCGACAATCACACCTTCGTTATCGTTCTCATGGCAGGTGCCCGCCACGCAGTTATCCGAGTAGTCTCGGGCATGAAAAAAGTTATAGATCAAGAACCAGTGCGAGCGTGACTCAATGGCGGCGTAGTAGACATAGGCCTGCGTCGAACCGGCCCCTAGGTTATCCCAGTTATTACCGCCATCCCAGTCGTTGTCGTAATCGACGCGGCAGATCGCATCGGCCCGCCAGTCAAACCACGTCTCCTGCGCCACGTAGGGCGCATAGTGTTCGGCCAGTTGGCGATAGGGATCGGCCATGGGCCTCTCCGGCCCGAAGGTCCATTTTTCGGCGGGCTCCACGAGCGGCGCCGCGGCCGGGTCCACGGTAATCGCCACAGCCGTGCGCAGTTCACCCAGCCGGAACTCCACCGTGTACTTCCCAGCCCGCTCCGGCGCATGGTAAACCACCGCGTCCTTGACGGTAAACTGACCGGAAAGCTGCCGGAACAGCGAGCCGGCCAAGCCCGTCGACGGATCATAGAACGGTTCGGTGTCGGTTCCCTGAAAGCGGAATGGCTTGGAAAGCAAGCCCCCGTTGGGCGAGGCGATCTCCCCACTCCACCCTGCCTGCCGCAGACGCCCGTCTTTGGTCTTCTCGCCGTCCGGTACGGAGCCATACACCTTCACCTGGAGAATCGCTTCGCCATGCGGCCGGATGCGCAAATCGGCGGGTATCGCCGCAACGGCCAACCGCACTGGCGTTTGCGCAAAGACCGCCGAACAGGCCGAAAGAATCAGGATACTGAGCCGCATAGACCGATTATAGGCGCGGCCTTGAGTCCAGCGCCGGGTCACCCGGATCAAACTGCGGACCGCCGGCGTTCCACTGCTCCAGCCGGAACGTCCGGCCCAAACCGAACGGCGGCGGCAGCTCGCGCACTGTCACCCGGACCTCCTTCCCCACCACCCGAATCAGCAGGTAGTGATAAAACCACCCCTGCCGGAACCCCTCTCCGCGGCTGAGACCACGGTCGATGTTGCCGCCGCTCGAACCGATCTCGGTGTAGTGAATCCCACCCGTTTCGAGATGAACAAACTGGTGGCCGTGGCCCGAAAAGACATGGGTGACGTTGTGTTTGCGGGCGAGCTGATGCAGCGCAAAGTCGCCGCTGCCCACGGCCACCTGCGGAATCCAGAACGGCCTATGCAGGAAAACCATCTTGGGGTGGCACACCGCATGCGCCTCCAGGCTCTGCTCGAGAAAAGCCAGTTGCGCCGGCGCCAGGGCATCGGTACGGCTGTTATCGAGGATAACGAAGAGGGTATTCTGATGCACCCAGGCAATCTGCGGCGGGTGGCCGGCGTGCCGGGCAAACGCAGCGGCCGAAGCGTCATTCCAGATGTCATGGTTGCCGGGCGTATGCCGGATCGGAAACGGAGCCGTACGCCACAGCGCCTCCATCTCGGCCCACTGCGCCGGGGCCTTGGCGTCATCCACCCCCTCGATGGCATCGCCGATCGTCACCGCGAAGTCCGGGTCAGCCAGCAGCACCTCCCGAAACACCCGCGAGTAAATCTGCGGACGCGCCGAACCGGTGCGGTCGCCGATCAGGGCAAATTGGAAGTCGTTGGACCCGGCCGCCGCGGCCGGCAAGGCGGCGGCGGACAGCAGAGGGAACAGGCGGCGGCGGGAGAGCGTAAACATAAGTGAGATTTTCGATCAGCGCAGACACTAGTCTACCGAGTGTTATTCGGCTTCTCAGCAGCGTTGGACGCCATCGTGGCCCTTGTCTTTCCCGGCGTCATGGGATGGCTCCTGTTGAATGGTGTCGACGATCTGCTGCTGAACCTGTTCTGGCTCCGGCTCTGGTTCCGCCCGAAACCAGAACCGCCCGCCATCGAGACGGAAGACGAAAAGACGCTGGCGATCTTCGTACCCCTCTGGCATGAGCATGAAGTCGTCCGGCAGATGGTGACCCACAACGTCACCGCCATCCGCTACACGAACTACCACATCTTCATCGGCGGCTATCCCAACGACACCGCCACGCTCGACGAGGTCCGCGCGATGGAAGAGCAGTTTCCCCACGTTCACCTGTCTGTCGTACCGCACGACGGGCCAACGTCCAAGGCCGACTGCCTCAACTGGGCCTTCCAAACCATGCTGCTCTACGAAGAGCAAAGCGGCGCCCGGTTTGACGGCGTAATCACCCACGATGCCGAGGACATCATCCATCCCGACTCCCTGCGCTGGATCAGCCATTACCTTACCACCTACGACATGGTGCAGGTGCCCGTTCTCGCCCTGCCTACCCCGCTCACCGAACTCGTCCACGGCATCTACATCGATGAGTTCAGCGAATTCCAAACACGGGACCTGCAAGTCCGCGAATCGCTCGGTGGCTTCCTGCCCGGCAGCGGCGTGGGCACCGGCTTCTCCCGCCGGGCCCTCGAAGCCCTCGCGCGGTCAGCCGAAAACCGTATTTTCGAACCTGCCTGCCTGACCGAAGATTACGAAAACGGCTTCCGCCTGCGCCACCTTGGCTACCGGCAGACCTTCCTGCCCATTCGCTTGGCCGCCGGCGTTCCCATGGCCACGCGCGAATACTTCCCCCGCACCTGGCGCGCCGCCGTCAAGCAACGAACCCGCTGGGTGACCGGCATCGTCTGGCAAGGCAGCGAGCGGCACGGCTGGCAGGGCGGCGGGCGCCAGTGGTGGTGGCACTGGCGGGACCGCAAAGGCGTCATCGGCAATCCGGTCGGGGTCCTCTGCTCCCTCCTGTTTCTGTACGGACTCCTCTGGCCCGAACGCATCCTGGTGCTGCCCGGCGCCCGGTGGCTTCCCTTAACCTTCGCCTTCGCCCTGCTCCAGGCCTCGGTTCGCGTTGGCATTGTCCGGCGGTTTTACGGCTGGCCGATGGCGCTCCTGGCGCCGTTGCGCATCCCGGTGGGCAACTGGATTAACGCCTCGGCAGGCGTCCGCGCCACGCTGCGCTATGCGCGGTCCCGCTGGCGCCGCGAACCGCTGGCTTGGCTGAAGACGCAGCACCAGTATCCCAACCGCTTCGCGCTCGAAGCGCACCGGCCCACCCTGCCCGAAATTCTCGTCAAATCCGGCTACCTGCCCGCCAGCGCGCTCGAAGGCAAACCGGCCGGTCGCCGTCTCCAGGACTGGCTGGTCGAAACCGGTCGCTTGAGCGAAGCCGACCTCTACGAAGCCTTGGCCTTACAGCTTTGTATGCCGGTGTGCCTGGTCAGCCCGGAAACGGTGGCGCGCGAAGTAGCGCGCTCCCTGCCCGCCCATGTCGTACGCGAACATCAGGTGGTGCCCGTGCGGGTCGAAGAGGGCCACCTCGTCGTGGCAGGTCCGGAGGCGCCGCCCGAATCGCTGCCCACCGCCCTCCGGCCCTACACTCGCCTCGGCGTCAAGTTCGAACTGGTGCCCCGGTCTACCTTCGACCAGATTCTGCAAACGCACCTCTAGCGCCGGGAGAGCCCCCAGACGGTGGTCGAACGCAGCGGAACCCCCTTCTTCACCACTGTCGAAGGGAAACTGGGCCGGTTGGGCGAATCCGGATAGTGCTGCGTCTCAAAGCAGAATCCCGCCCGCCGGAGGTACTGCCGCTTGCCCTTACCGGTCAGCTTGCCATCGAGAAAATTGCCCGTGTAGAACTGCACCCCGGGCTCGGTCGTCGCCACCGTCAACACCCGGCCCGACCGCGGACTATACGCCTCAATTACCTTCCGTAGCGTCCCCGCCCCGCCGTTCAGCGCCCAGTTGTGGTCGTAACCGCCGCCAAACTGAATCTGCTGATCCCGGGCGTCTATCCGGGCCCCCACCGCCGTCGCCTTGCGGAAGTCGAACGGCGTACCCGCCACCGCGCGCAGTTCGCCCGTCGGGATCAGCCCGGCATCCACCGGCGTGAACCGGTCGGCGTCGATCCGCACCACGTGGTCAAGAATCGTCGCCTCACCCGACAGGTTGAAGTAGGCGTGGTTGGTCAGATTCGCCACCGTGTCCTCGCTCGCTGCGGCCAGATAGTCAATCCGTAGCTCATTGCCGGCCGTCAGCGTGTAAGTAACCGTCACATCCAACTGCCCGGGATAGCCCTCCTCGCCCGCGGCGCTGCGGTAGGTGAACTCCACGGCGTCCGCCTTGGCCGTAGCTTTCCAAACGCGCTTATCAAATCCGCGCAGGCCGCCGTGCAGCGCGTTGGCGCCATTGTTCACGGCCAGCGAATAGCTCTTGCCGTTCAGCGAAAACCGGCCCTTGGCGATGCGGTTCCCGTAGCGGCCCACAATCGCTCCCATGTAGGGCTGCTCCTGCAGATAACCGGCCAGCGAATCAAATCCCAGCAGAACATCAAAGCCATCCGGCCCTGCCAGCGACACGACCGTAGCTCCGTAGGTCATGATCCGCGCCGTCATCCCGGCGGCGTTTGAGAGAGTATAAATGTCCACCGCCTGCCCGTCGGGCGTACGGCCAAAAGCCTCTTTCTTGACGGCGGCCGGCAGGCAGAGCGCGACGGCGGTGAGCAACAGTGCAGTGCGAAGCATCCTGCAATTATAGTTGGGCTAGATGGTTCCGGTCGTGCCCGGCGATGATCTCGACGAGTGTGCGGAAGGTTAAATCACCCAACTCCGGATGCACCACCGGTTTGTCAAAAGTCTCCGCCGGCAACTGCCGCAGGAAACCGAGGAGCCACGCCCGGACGCTCGTAAAAACGGCCAGCGCCGCCGCCGGGTCAGCGTTCGCATAACTGTTCGCCCAACGGTCCTGGTCGAAGGGCTGCACCACGTAGCTCTCCTCGGCCGCCGCCTGCCGCAGACGAAACGCAAACGCTACCTCGCAGTCGGCCAGGTGCGCCAGAATCTGTCCGTAGGTCCACTTACCCGGCGCCCAGGGCGTCGCGTACCGCGCCGGGTCAATGGCCGCCAGTCGCGCCGAAGTAGCGGCCAGCACAGCCAGCGGATCCAGGTCGCCAAGGTGCTGGCCGTAGGGATTACTCATTAAATCGGCTTAGCCTCGTACAATACCGTCTCATCGTCGTAGGTCATCGCCAGGAAGTAGACCGTACCGTCATCCCGGAAATCGATGGCATTGATTCGAATCAGATAGTCCCCGTCGGGCGTCGGGCGGAAGAAGTTAATCACCTGCCGCACCTCCTCCCCACGGCGAACCAGCAGGAAGTTGTTGCCGTTCGACTGCTGGAACAACACATCCCCGTTGCGATTGGCATCGGTAGCGACTACCGCGTTAGCCACCTGCCCGTTCGGCATCACCGACGAGTTGTTGACGAGAATATCCCAACCGCCCGACTTCCACTCCACCAGAATCGGCCCGCCCGAGGCCACGTTCAAGCCCGCAAACAGCCGCGTCCCGCCCACGCGGGTCAAATTCGCAATCCCCGTCACCAGGTGCGCCCCGATGCGGGTCACGCTCGGCTCCGCCATCCGCGTCCACGTCTGTCCGTTCCAGTGGTGCAGCACCGGCACACCAACATTGCGGAACCGCAGCGAGGCTAACACCTGGCCTGTATCGGCCAGGGTGAACGAATCGAAACTCGAAACAATCCGGCCATCGATCGTGCTCGCCGTCGCGGCGGTGCCACTCAGCACCAACAACTGGCGCGCCTGGCCGTTCGACCACAGGAACATCCGATTATCCCCGGCGCTCGTCGACGAGTGGAACAACAATTCGCCATTTCCGTTCACATCGAATTGCCCCGGGTTATTCACCGTCAACGTATCAATGCGCAGCGGAAAACGGAGAATCAATTCCGGCGACCCGCCCCGCACCACGCGCCCGATACCCACGCCCGAAATAAAGTACAGATCCCCGTTCGGAGCCCGGCGCAAATTGTAGGTCGCCCCGTGAAATCCGCCAAACCACATCGTCGTGCCAAACAAACGCTCACCGGTCGCCAGGACCGCATCGAACGCCTCACCGTTCCACTCGGCCACCGAACCGGTCGTCCCGCCCGACAACAACTGCGGCGCCCCTTCGCGCGCCCCACCGATGAAAGTGATTAGGTTCACCGGCGCCGTCACCTTCAGCATCCGGCCCGACCAGGCCAGAAAATCCGGTTCCCCACCAATCCGCACCAACCCCATCGTGAGCGTTGTCGTCCGCACCATTAGGAAAATCTCGCCCCGGGCGTTAATCGCCCCACTCTCGATCGCTTCCACGGTTGTCGTGCCCAGCGCAGGCCGCGACAACAGGAACTGCGACTGCGGCTCGCTGCCCGGCTTCCACAGATAGACGCCATTGCCCCGGTTGTTAAACGGGTTGGCGAAAAGCAGCGCCCCGTGGTTCGGGTGATAGGAGAGAATGCCAGTCTGGCCCGTCAGCTGTAACGAACGGATCTGATTCTGCCTGTCGATATGCACGTAGTGCGTCGTGTTGTTGTTCAGCACCACCGCGCAAAGCAGGTCGCCGTTTTCCTCGAGCCAGAACGCCGGCGCGTTGGTGGCGCCGCCCGCGAAGCTGCGGACCGTCGAACCGGCCACCGCGTCTCCCACCCCAAGCACCCGCTGCCGCGTCCCGTCCGGCAGATGCCGGAACCAAACCCGGTTGGAGCCCTGCGTGAGCGAGTAATAGGCCGAACCGTCAGCGGCAATGCCAAAATCATTGTCCACCGTGAAGGCAGCGGTACCAAACGGCTCGAACCGGTCCGCCGTCGATACCAGCAACTCATAGTCCCGCTGATCGTAGGAACGGAACAACCCGGTGTAGGTAACCGGGTTGTTCTCAAACCGGAAAGTCGCCCGCACCAGCACCGCCCCGCTCGAAGCCAGCGAGTTCCGGGTGATAAAAATGTTACCCGTTGCCTCGGTCGCGCCCAACGGCGTGTTGTTCGAAAACACGGGAAAGACGCCATTCCGATCACCACTAGAAAGCTGGCGCCCGTTGATGTTGGTGTCCTCGTACGCCAACACCTGCCCCTTCCGCGTGATCGAATGCGAGAACAGTTCATTCGCAAAGCTGGCCGAAGCAAACCGCGGAACACCCGTGGCGGTCACCACGCTCCACTCCCCCTCGCGCCAATTCAGCAGCGCCCCGGTCAAACCGCCCAGCGAAGCATTAACGAAAACTTCGCCATCATCGGTCGCCCACACCATCGACGGCCGCGCCCGCAGCTCAAATTCGCCCGGCTGCTGATTCATGTTGTGGAAGAGCCGCCGCACCCGGTACGTGCGCGGAGCATTCGTCGTCACCCGCGCCGTCACCTGCCACTGGCGCTGCAAGCCCGTCTGCACATCGCCATAGGTAAAGGTAGCCAGCACCATGTTGGAGCCCTCGGCAATCGCCGACATCACCCCCTGCGGCGTAATCCGCGCCGTTTGCGTCGTCCCGTTGCGCAGGTTGGTCACCGTCCATCCCCACGCCACCCCCGGAATCACATTGCCATCGGCGTCCAACGCCGTAGCCGAAAATTGCCGGGTCGCGCCGACATCCACGTCGGCCTCCTGCGGGTCAATCCGCACCTCGCTCGGAATCGTCTGCACCGCCGTCTCGGCTACCAGCGACCCCAGCCGCGCCACCACCCGCAACGTCCCCAAACCCCGCGCTGTCAGTAACCCACTGGAGTTGATCGTCGCAAATACAGAGTTATTGACCGACCACGTAACCACCGCGTTCTGCAGTTGATTCCCCCCCGCATCCCGCACCACGGCCCGGAACTGCAGCGTCCGCCCCACCAGCACCTGCGAAGAGTCACTCAACACTTGCAGCGTAGCCGGGGTCTGCGCCGCCGCCGAAACGGCCAACAGGAAGACAAGCGGTCGTAGCATCAGCCGAAAACCTCTTCGACGGGGCGGAACCCATACTCCGGCGAAGGCGTGATGTAGTAATACCGGCGTCCGGAAGGCGTATCGGTAATCGACTTGGTCCAGTCAATCCCCAACGCCGAATAGATCGTCGCCGCAATATCCTCGGTGTAGATCGCCCGGTTCCCCGACCAGCCGTGCTCCACGATATTCGCTCCGTTGGCGTCGCTCAATCCAATCGCACGCCCGCCCCGCACCCCGCCGCCCAGCATCGCCACCGACATCACCTGCCGGTAATGGTCCCGCCCGCCGCGGCTGTTCAATACCCCCGGCGTCCGGCCAAACTCGCCCATGATCACGATCAACGTCGAATCGAACTCTCCGGTCGCCTTCAAATCCTCCACCAGCGAACCCACCGCCCGGTCTAACTGGTTGGTCAGCGTGTGAATCGGCATCCCCTGCCCCGCGTCGAACTGGCCCACGTGGGTATCCCACCCACCCTGCGTGACGTTAATGAACGTCACCCCGTTCCGCGCCCGCACCGCATTCCGCGCCACCAGAAGCGACCGGCCTACCGCCGTGTTGCCGTAGCGGCCCTCATCGTTGGCGTCGAACTTGAAAACATTGTCCACCGCCGGGTTGTACATCATCGAACGCGCCCGGGTGTAATAACTCCCATAAGCCGCCATCGTGTCGTTATACGGTGCGCGCCGCAACGACTCATCCAGATCCTGCAAAAGCTGAAACCGGCGCTCGAAACGCTCCTGGCTCTGCGCCGCGGTGCCAAAAAACGGGTGCGTCAGCGTCGGTACACCCGTCCGCGCCGCCGGAGGCATCATCGCCTGGTACAGGCCGCCAAGAAACGTCGCGCCCTGCATCGTCTGGTTGAAGGATAAAAACGGGGGAATCAGCCCATCCGCGCCCTTCTCCCGCGAGATCACCGCTCCGATGTGCGGAATCTCTGCCATGAAGGCCGGATTCTGCGACCGGCCCGTCTGCATGTAAAACTGACCCCGCTCATGCGCCGCCTCCCAACTCGAGCAGGACCGCAACACCAGCAGATCATTCCGCAGCGCCGTCAGTTTCGGAAAGTACCGGTTTGACAGCCGCAACCCGTCCGAGTAGTCCCGGATGTCGGCATCGGCCGGATTCCACGGACCATCCTTCGGATCGAAGGTGTCCATGTGGCTCGGACCGCCGTTCAAGTTCACAAAAATGCAGGCGTTCGCCGTACCGCGCGGCGTCGCGCCCCGCGCCGAGGTAACCTCGGCATCGGCATGGGCCCCAAGCAGCGCCGCCGAGGCCGATCCAAACAAAAAGTGGCGCCGCGTGTGACCGGCACAGAGAGGACGATTGATTTTCATGGGCCAGCCTCCACTAGTAGTTAAAGACAAAATCCAGCTTGTTGAGCAACGCCCACTGCAGGTCACTCAGCCATTGTGCCCGCGCACCACTCCGGTACGCCAACACCCGCGCCATCTCGCCCTCCGATGGGCCCCGAGAGAGCGTCGCCACGAACATGCGCCGAATCGCCTCCTCGTCCGAGACGGGCGAACTGTCGATTTGCAACACCCGGTTGCGCGAACTTACCGTGGCCGTCGCGTTACCCAGCGTCCGATTCACGTTCTGAGCATCGTTCATTAAATACAATAAACCCAGAATCGAAGGCTCACTGGCGCGCTCGATCGCCAGCCAATTGCCCCGCCCCGCCTGATTCAGAAAATCCACCACGCGGAAGTCCGTCGCCGGCTCGGTCGGATCCGGTAACTGGTTGGCATACAGCAGCGTCCGGCCTACCTCGGAAGCAATCATTGGTTGTTCAGTGCGGGTGGCCGTAATCATGGAATCATAGAGCTCTTCGGCCGAAAGCCGCCGGGGTTCATGCTTGGCGAAATAGCGGACGAAGGCAGGCTGCCACCGCCCCTCGTACCGGCTCGAAAGCTGATAAGCATCGCTCGTTACCAGCAGCCGGAAGAGCGGACGGAACTGGTAGTTGTTCCGGATAAAAAAGTCCGTCAAAGCCTCGAGCAGCTCCGGATGCGTATTCTGAATCGGCCAGTCCCCCGGCGGCGGCCGCTTCGGGTCCGTCCGTTCAAAATCCCACGCCTCGGGTGGGTCCACAATGCCGTGCGAGAACAGATACGCCCAGATGTGGTTCACCGTCGCCCGGGCAAACTGCCGGTCCGCCGTCAGAATCGCGGCAAAATCCTTCCGCCACTCCCCCGTACGCGGCTTGGCCCCGTTCAGAATAAACTCCGGCTCCACCACCGCGCCCTGCCGCGCCGGACGGTTCCCCGGATTTGCCGGGTTCACCGAACCGGTGTAGGAACCGTAAGTCCGGTCGTTTAGAATCACCCGCGGCCGGAACCCGATGTTATCGTCGCTCCACCGCACAAACGTCATCCGCGATAACCACGCCGACATCCGCCAAAACTGCTGTCGCGTCCGGCGCGTTAAATATAAGTTAATCTTTTCAAGATGACCCCGCCCATTGTGACAGGAGATACACTCCGTCTTAAACCCTAAAAACGTCGTCGTAATCTTATCGGTAATATCATCCCAGGAGTCCTGCACCGGCCCCGCCAGGTCCATCCACCGGGCGAAAAACTGGGGACCGGGCACCGTATCCACCTCCCCGGAAGCCGATAGCAATTCCCGCACCAGAGCGTCGTAGGGCCGATCAGCTACCATCGAGTTCCGCAGCCATTCATAGAAGGTATTCCGGCCCCGCGTACCTATGTTTTCGTGCGCCCGGGTCACCTTAAACTTATTGGCCCAGAACGTGGTCAACTGATCCGCAAAAGCCGGGGAGGCCAGCAGTTGCTCAATCAACTTCGCCCGCTTATCCGGCGCCCGGTCCGCGGCAAAAGCTTCTACCGCTTCCGGCGTCGGAATCCGCCCCGTCAGGTCGAGATGAATTCGCCGCGCAAACTCCGTATCCGAAGAGGCAGACGCGGGACGCACGTTGTCCGCCGCCATCTTCGCAAACAGGTGCTGATCCACCAGATTCGACCGCGTCGTCTGCTCCCGCCCCGCCGCCGCTCCAAAGCGCGCCATCCGACTGAAGGCCGCGTAGGACCGGTCGAGTTCGAGCAAATCAATCTGCTCAGCCCGCACCGACTCCGGATACCGCGGACAATAAGGATCACCAGCCAACAAAGGGGCCGCCAGAACGACCGAAAGGAGACAGGACTTGATCAACATAGCCTCACTCTCCGAGTGTAAGCAAACGCGCGGACAAGTCAATACCCATTTCCACTTTCCGAAGATGGGAGAGGAGTGCTACCGCTAAATGGTCCGGGTGATCCAGACGCAGTACCGTAAATCCAGCCGCCTCCCCCGCCGCTACCCCCGCATCCGAGTCTTCTACCACCAATGGGTTACTTACCCCCAGCCGCCGCGCCCCCTCAAGATAAGGATCCGGATGCGGCTTCAACCGTGTGACGTCCTCAAAGCAAACCAGCGTCTCAAACCGGTGCAGCAGACCCGCCTTTTCGAGCACCGGCTCCAACTCCGCCCGCCCCGACGAACTCACCACCGCAATCGGTACCTCCGTAAGCCCCAGGATCAGTTCGCGCGTCGCCTCGGCAATCGGCGGATTCGCCGCCGCCTTCTGCCGAAACAGCGCCTTTTTCCGTGGATACTCCGGCCAAAGCAGGTCGATATCGTACGGCGGATCCACCCGCCGTCGCAGCACCTCCAGCATCGCCCGGTCCGTTATCCCAATGCAGTTCGCCCGGTAGTCCTCCCAGGTCAGCGGAATCCCGTGCGCCGACAGGATCTCCGTCCAGCAGGCATAATGCAGCGCCTCGGAATCGGCCAGCACCCCGTCAAAGTCAAACAATATTGCGTCGTAATGAGCCACTCTCTGTAGAATAACCCTCATGCTTACCTCGCCGTCGCGCTGGGTCCTCTGTGCCTTCCTGCTCGCCGGGACCACCATCAACTACCTCGACCGCCAAACCCTCAGCCTGCTCGCCCCCCTGATGCGCGACGAACTGCAGTTGAACAACGAAAAACTCGGCCTGCTCTTCTCCCTCTTCTATTACGCCTACATGCTCGCGCAGTTCCTCGCCGGCGGTCTCATCGAACGCCGCAACCTCCGGTCGAGCTACGGCGGCGCCGTCCTCCTCTGGTCCCTGGTCGGCTTCGCCACTGCCTTCACCACCGGCTTTGCCGGCCTCGCCGTCTTCCGCATCCTCCTCGGCATCACCGAATCGCCCAACTGGCCCGGCGCCCTCAAAATCGTCTCCCGCGCCCTCCCCGAACGCGAGCGGCCCCTCGGCAACGGTATCTTCACCAGCGGCCAAAGCGTCGGCGCCCTCCTCGCCCCCATTCTGATCCTGACCATCGCCCAGACCGCCGGCTGGCGCATGGGCTTCGCCGCCGTCGGCCTGCTCGGCGTCCTCTGGTTCGCCGCCTGGGTCTGGTTCACCCGCCGCCCGGAGTTCGCCACCCTCTGGCCCCCGGGTCCCCCCGTCACCGTCGCGGCCAGCTACGGCGCCATCCTGCGCTCCAAACCCTTCTGGTGCGTCGCCGTCATCACCAGCACCGTCAACCCCATTCTCTACTTCAACGTCAACTGGCTGCCGACTTACTTCCACCAGCAGCGCCAAATCGCCCCGGGCTCGGACGAAATGAAGTGGATCCTCACGGCCATCTTCCTCGCCCTCGACCTCGGCTACCTCGCCTGCGGTCTGGCCTGTCTCCGCCTGCCCCGCACCCTCGTCTTCACCGTCGCCACCGCCCTGGTCGCCTGCGCCGCCGCCGTCCCCGGCGCCCCGGACCGCACCAGCCTCATCGCCCTCCTCGCCGTCTCCAACTTCGGCCTCGGCATGTGGATGGCTCTCTATCTCACCTTCACCCAGGAGATCTCCCGCCACTCCATCGCCACCGCCATGGGCCTGCTCGGCGGCACCGGCAGCCTCGCCGGCGCCATCGTCATGTGGCTCGTCGGCGTCACCACCGAACGCACCCACTCCTTCGATCTCCCCCTCTACGCCATCGCCGGAGCCGTCACCCTCACCTGGCTCGCCGGCATCACCCTGCAACGCAGCCAATCCACCCCCCGGAACCTCTCATGAAAACACTCCTCGCCGCCTTTCTTCTCGCCTCTTGCCTCCTCGCGCAAGACCCCTACACCTACAGCCGCGCCGGCGCACCCAACGACGTCACCACCCCCACCTCCGGCGGCGCCGTCCTCATGGGCGGCAGCCGCGATGTCGCCGAAGCCTTCGCCTGGATGATCGATCGCAGCGGCCGCGGCGACTTCCTCGTCCTCCGCGCCGCCGGCACCGATGCCTACAACCCCTTCGTCCTCGAACAGGGCCCCGCCCACTCCGCCGCCACCCTCATCATCCGCTCCCGCCAAGCCGCCAGCCATCCCTTCGTCCTTGAAAAGGTCCGCCACGCCGAAGCCATCTTCCTCGCCGGCGGCGACCAGTGGAACTACATCCGCCTCTGGAAAGACACCCCCCTCGCCCGCGCCATCCAGCAGCGCATCGACGCCGGCGTCCCCATCGGCGGCACCAGCGCCGGACTCGCCGTCCTCGGCCAGCACTACTTCTCCGCCGAGTTCGACACCATCACCTCCGCTGAGGCCGAAGCCGACCCGGCCAGCCCCAAAATCGCCCTCGGCCGCGACTTCCTCCGCGTGCCGCATCTGGAAGACCTGATCACCGACAGCCACTTCAGCGAACGCCAGCGTCAGGGCCGCCTCGCCATCTTCCTCCGCCGCATCGGCGGCCACCAGATCACCGGCCTCGGCGTCGACGAGAAAACCGCCGTCCTGCTCACCCCGGACGGCGCCGCCCGCGTTGTCGGCGCCGGCGCCGCCCACCTGTTCAAAAACGGGCGTCCGCCCCGGAGCTACCCCTCCGGGGCGGTCCTGTCACTTCGGAAACCGCGCGAATAACCACTCAAACGGCTCAGTGGCTCGCCGGGCAAATCCATCAAAATCCGACCAGAGGACGTCGAAGCTGGAGACAAAATCGGACGCCAGTTGGATTAGCGCCTCGATTCCGCCTGAGGAATGGGGAAGAGAGGTTAGAAGACTCTGCGATAAGTGTAACCAGGGCATCGTATACCTTCCGCTCGACAGAGACAGCAATTCGTATGCCACAGCCCATCGCCCGCTCCCACCCCCGTCCAAGCCCCATAACTGCCCGAAATCAGGCACCTTGGCCGATTTCCGTC
>JAPKZB010000002.1:0-10114 GCA_026393985.1 Acidobacteriota bacterium | reverse complement strand
CAGCCTAAAAGGTAAAGGCAATGCCTAATCCTACCCGCTGCTGCGCCACCCTGCCGCGCTCCAGACGCTCCGGCATAACCTGCGGTTCTAGCGACTTGCGCAACAGATCCGGCCGCGGACTGCACGTGTTCCGGTAATCCAACCGCAACGTCCAGTGCGGACTCAACCGGTAGCGCACCCCAGCCCCCACCTGACCTCCCACCTGAAAAATCCCCCCGCCTTCGAGCGGCGCCACACTGCCAAAATGATAGGCCGACCGAAACATCCCCACGTTATTCAAACCAAAACGGGAAATCCCCCGCGCCTTCGTAAACGGCGCCCCGGTCAAATGGACCAGTTGCAGTACCGGCCCAAAAGCCACATACGGTCGCCAACGGCTCTCCCGCGGTCGGAAGTGCACCAAACCGTTGTAGCTGAACTGCCGCGTGAGAAATCCGCTCCGCTGCTCGGCTATGCTCGAAAGCCCTTGCAGCTCCATCCGGAACTCACCCCGTTGATAACCAAAACTAAGTTCGTGCGAATACCAGCGAAACTGATTCAGCGTCACGCCGCCCCCTAACGAAAACCCCGGCGACACCCGGTTGGCCGCCAGCAGCGTCAAACTCTGGCCCGGCCGATGCGGACTCGCAATCCGCAGCCCTTCCGCCCCGATCGAAGAGTTGCTGAACACCATGATTCCCGCCCGCAGGCTCAATTCCACCGACGGCGTTGCCCAGGTGGCCGGATCACTCACCACCTTCGGCGCCTTCACCGCGCTCCCCGTAATCGTCGGTCCCGTCACCGGTCGCAGCGCCATCCGCGAACGGCGGTAGTGCCGAACTGTCTGCGTCAGAATCGAAGCGCTCTGGAACCAGATACTCCCCCGGTAGATGTCGTTGCGAAACGTCAGCACCGTCTGCCGAACCACCCGGTTCAACCGGTTGCCCCGGTAGGGTCCCGGCGCCTCTGCCACGGCATCATCAAACCGCTTCCCCCCCAGACAGTCATTGAAGACAATCACCGCCGCCCCCCGGTCCGTCAGCAGATTCTGACCCGTCGCGTTGAACAGATGCTCCGGCAGCCAGGGACGCGGCGCCAACCCCACCGCCTCCACACAACCCGTAAACAGCAGATCGTTCACCACCTTGCTCCGCTCCCGGTCCACGTTCTCATCAATCAGGTGCGTAAACAAATCACGACCACGCGAAAAATTGATACCCACATCCTGCGTCGCCGCACCCGTGAACACCGGCCGGTCCAACCACCGTTCCCCAGTTGCATACAGCCGCAGATGATGACGCTTGGAAAAAGTGTTCAGCGCCTTGGCCCAGTTCTGCATCGGCGCCTGACCGTCCAGCAACAGCATCGAAATCGGCGCCTCTTTATACTCCTGGTTCTCCGCCATCGCACGCAGCGTCCGGAAGCGCGCCGCCGCCGTCAGCGCCTCCGGCACCTCCCATCCCGCTGCTCGAAACGCCCGTTCAATCGCCGCCCCCTCTCCGGCCAGAACCAGGTTGGTAATGTCCGAATCCAGGCGCCGCTCCGCCGTGTGCGTCCGGTACGGCAGCCGGCGGAGCAAATCGGCCGGAACCGGTTCTGGTAGCCCGATAAGCGGCGGCGGCAGCGGCGCCAGCGCCACCGGCTCGAGTAACTCCACCCACAACTCCGTTCCCGCCCGCAGCCGAATCTCCGGCTCGGAAAACCGCAGCACCGACGCAAATGCCGCCGTCGAAAACGCCAGCGCAATCGGGTCCACTGCCGCTAGCGAAGTTAATAAACCCGACGCCCGGAACCCCGGCGTGTTCGTCGAACGGATCCCCCGAATCCTCCCCGCGCCGTCCACCCGCTCCCGCGCGTTATCAATCGTCACCACCCGCGCCCGAATCGGCATCCGCCCCGCCGGCCCCGCCTCAAGCTCCGTGAACCGCAGCGTCATCGACGCCGTCTCCCGCACCAAACCAACCCCCACCCGCCGCACCTCGGCCACCTCGCCCCACACCCGAGCTCCCGCTGCCACCCGATCCAGCCCATCCATCCGAAACGGAGCAATCAGCACCGCCTGCACCCGGTCGCCCACCTGCGACGAGTACGAGTTCACCTCCTGCTGCAGCCGCAACTCCAGGCAGTTCTCACGCACCCATTCGCCGCCGGCGCCCAACCCGGGCGCCACGGTCAGAACAAGCAGCCAAGCGAGAGGTTTGAACAAACCCCTAAGTATATCGCAAGATAGAAGCCATGAGTTCCCTGCCCACTCTCCGGTTGCCCATCCTCCGGGTCCACTCCGGCCCCGACCCGAACAATGTGCAAACCTGGCGCTTTCAGTCCTCCTTTCATATCGGCCGCGCCACCGAGTGCGAACTGCAAATCTCCGATAGCCACATCAGCCGCAAGCACGCCCTCGTCTCCTTCCAGCAAGGCCAGTGGTGGATCCAGGACCTCAACAGCGCCAACGGCATCCTCGTCAACGGCGAACGCCTCCCCGGCGCCCCCCTCAACCCCAACCTCACCGTCCGCCTCGGTCTCGAAGGCCCCTGGGTCTGGTTCGAACTCGAGCCAGACCCCACCCCCACCGCCTCCCTACCCGCCCCCAGCGAGACCATGGTCCTGCGCCACTACACCGAAAAATATCTCTCCACCGCGAGCAAGGACGAACCCGCCGGTCACCAAACCATGATGATCCGCAGCGCCTTCCAACAGGTCCAGAAAAAACAGCGCTCCAAGTTCGCCCTCGCCCTCGGCGCCATCGCCCTCGTCGCCTGCGCCATCGCCGGCTACGCCTTCTACCAGCACCGCCAGCTCAGCGAACGCAAAGCCCTCGCCCAGGAACTCTTCTACCAGATGAAGGCCCTCGACGTCGACATCGCCAGCGTCCGCACCGAAAACGTCGCCCGCTACCGCGCCCGCCGCCTCGAAATGGAAAAGAACTACGAAAAGTTCCTCACCACCCTCAAAGTCTACGACCCCAAAATGAGCGAACGCGAACGCCTCATCATGCGCGTCTCCCGCATCTTCGGCGAATGCGAACTCGACATGCCACCCGGGTTCAAACAGGAGGTCGAAAACTACATCACCAAATGGCAAAGCTCCGGCCGCTACAAAGCCGCCGTCCAACGCGCCCGCGAAAACGGCTACACCCCCCGCATCACCAGCGAGCTCTTGAGCCAGGGCCTCCCGCCCCAGTTCTTCTACCTCGCCATGCAGGAAAGCAACTTCGACCCCTATATCAGCGGTCCCGAAACCTACATGGGCATCGCCAAAGGCATGTGGCAGTTCATCCCCGAAACCGGCGCCAAATACGGCCTCCAAATCGGCCCCCTCGCCGACCTCCGCCGCCCCGACACAAGCGACGACCGCCACAACTGGGAAAAAGCCACCGGCGCCGCCTCCCGCTATCTCAAAGACCTCTACTCCACCGACGCCCTCGCCAGCGGCCTCCTCGTCATGGCTTCTTACAACTGGGGCGAAGGCCGCGTCATCAAACGCATTAAAAGCCTCCCCGGCAACGCCCGCGAACGCAACTTCTGGCGCCTGCTCACCGAGTTCCGCGCCGACATCCCCGCCGAAACGTATGACTACGTCTTCCACATCGTCTCGGCCGCGGTCATCGGCGAAAACCCCCGCCTGTTTGGCTTCGATTTCGATAACCCCCTCGCCCATCTCGAAAAACCCTGATGCCTGAACTCCCCGAAGCCGAATACATGGTCCGCCGCCTCGCCGAGTGCGCCCCCACCACCAAAATCCAATCCCTCACCATCCTCCGCCCCAGCCTCGTCGCCCCCCAGTCCCCCGACGAACTCACCGCCACCGTCGCCGGTCGTAAAGTCCTCGGCTACGCCCGCCGCGCCAAAAACGTCCTCCTCCACCTCGACCACGGCTGGTCCCTCCGCGTCCAACTCGGCATGACCGGACACTTCTTCTGGATCCCCGACTCCCGCCAACTCCCCCGCTTCACCCGCCTCTGGTTCGCCCTCCCCCACCACGCCGCCTTCGTCTTTGAAGACTCCCGCACCTTCGGCAACCTCCACCTCCACCGCACCGAAGACCTCCCCACCGTCTTCGCCTCCTACGGCCCTGAACCCCTCGACCCCGCCTTCACCTGGCAACACCTCCAGGCCAGCGCCGCCCGCGCCCACGGCCCCGTCAAACCCTTCCTCCTCGATCAGTCCAAACTCGTCGGCCTCGGCAACATCTGGGCCGCCGAAAGCCTCTTCGCCGCCCGCCTCGCCCCCCACCGCCCCCTCCCCTCGCTCACCGCCCCCGAATGGAAAGCCCTCCATAAAGCCATTCGCCAAACCCTCTCCGCCGCCATCGCCAACACCTTCCGCGTCACCGCCTCCGCCGAAGAGTTCCCCGAAGCCGACCTCCTCGCCTGCCGCGTCTACGGCCGCGTCGGCCAACCCTGCCGCCGCTGCCGCCAACCCATCGCCCGCTTCGTCCAGGCCGGCCGCAGCACCTTCCACTGCCCCAACTGCCAGCTGTAAGTGCCACAATCAGGGCATGCGCGCCCTTCCCCTCCTCCTGTTGCCCCTCCTCGGCCTGTTGCCCCTCCTAGGCTGGGGCGCCTGCCCGGAAGTCCGCGTCCTCACCTATAACATTCACCACGGCGAAGGCATCGACGGCCGCTTCGACCTCCAACGCATCGCCCGCGTCATCCAAAACACCCACGCCGACATCGTCGCCCTCCAGGAGGTCGACCAGCGCACCAACCGTATCCGCGGCATCGACACCCTCGCCGAACTCGCCCGCATGACCGGCCTCCAACCCCTCTTCGGCAAATCCATGAACTACGACCGCGGCGAGTACGGCAACGCCCTCCTCATCCGCGGCGCCATCCATAACCACAGCGTCCACCCCATCCCCACCTCCCCCGGCCGCGAACCCCGCTCCATCCTCCGCGCCGAAGTCCGCCTCCACGACTGCCCCCAACCCCTCCTCGTCCTCGCCACCCACTGGGACCACCAATCCCAAACCGACCGCCTCGCCGGCGCCCATCTCGCAAATCAACTCGCCAACGCCGCTCCCCGCCTCCCCGCCCTCCTCGCCGGCGACTTCAACGCCAACCCCGCCAACCCCGCCGTCAAACTCTTAAGCGGCTCCTGGCTCATCACCGGCGCCGCCGCCGAACTCCACACCTTCCCCGTCGAACAACCCAACATCCAAATCGACTACATCCTCGCCCGCCCCGCCGCCGCCTGGACCCTCGTCAATGCGAAAGTCCTCCCCGAAATCCTCGCCAGCGACCACCGCCCCCTACTGGCCATCCTCCGCCTTAACTAAGTAAGTCTCCACCGCCCCCGCCAGCTCCCGCCGCCGCACCGTCCGCACGTGCCCGCCCCCGTACCCCTCCTCCCGCCCCGGCCCCGTCCGCCCCAACACCACCCGCCGCGGTCCCACCGCCGCCACCAGATCCGGCAAATCGTACTCCCGCAGCACATTCGGCAGCACCACATCAAACACCTGCCGCTGAATCGCCGTCGTCGCCATCGTCCGGTAGGTCGGCGGCAGATCCTCCAGCACCAGCTCCCGCAGCCGGCTATCCACCACCGCCGCATGCAGCATCGCCACCCCCGCGTTCCCCCGCGCCCAACCCATCACCCCCTTCTCCCCCACCAGCCCCCGCTCCCGCAACACATCCACGCCCCGCACAATGTCCGCCATCCTCATCCCCGTCACCGTCCGCCCCACCATCAGCGCCAGCCAAATCGCCTTATCCTGCGGAAACCACTCGTTGGCGTAGCTCCCCGCCCGGTGCACCGTCTCCCCCGTCAACGCCACGTCCACCGCCCATCCCCGGCCACCACCACCGCCGCCCCATTCGCCGTCGCCGGCCGCAGCAGCCGCGCCGGCACCCACCGCCCCGGCTCCGCCTCATACCGCAGCCGCCCGCCCCCCAACTCCTCCACCCCCAGCGGCCCCGCATACGCCTCATACCGCGTCACCGCCCCCACCTGCTCCGCCAACCCACCCGGCCCGCTCCCCGGCGCCGGACGAATCGCCCCCAACCGCCGCAGATTCACCGTACTCGCCGTCTCCCCGCCAATCTGACCTTGCTCAGAAACCTGCAGATCCTCCTCCAACTCCACGGCAAACCGCGGCTCCGGCGCAGCCCCCGCCCTCCCCTGCAGCCACTTCCGCATCCACCCGTAAATCGCCCCCCGCGTATCCGCCCCCATCCCGTGCCCGCCCGGCGCCGTAAACCACGCAATCTTATCCTCGGCCCCGAACCGGTTGTAGATCCCCTTGGCCTCTTCATAAGTCCGCCGCGCCCCCGCCAGCGGAAAAAAGTCCTCCGTCGTCGACGCAATCAGATAAGGCTTCGGCGCCGCGGCAATCAAGAAGTCCCCGTGATCAAAGCCCTCCCGCAGCTGATCCGGAAACTGCTGTTCGGCATCCTGCGGCCCCGTCCCGCCCAACTGCTCCTCCCACGCCGAAATGTAACAGGCCGGCGCCGCCGCCTGCACCCGCGCATCCAGCGCCGCCAGGTAAGCCGTCAACGTCCCGCCCCCCGAACAACCCGCCACCCCCATCCGCTTGGCATCCACCTCCGGCCGCTCCGCCAGCACATCCAGCGCCCGCATCCCGTCCCACACCATCGCCCTTGCCAGACTCTCGCCCCCCAGCAGCGACTGAATCCCCACCATCTGATGCTCCACCGTCGTCCCGCCCACTTTCGAATCCCCCAGCTCCCGGTCAAAGAAGATCCGCCGCTCCCCCTGCCCCAAGGGATCGTAAGTCAGCACCACAAAGCCATACTTCACCAACCCAATCGAAAGGCTCTGGTACAACTCCCGCGCCTTGGCCGTCAAACTATGCCCGGTCGGCTGCAGCACCGCCGGAAACGGTCCCGCCCCCGTCTTCGGCACGTACAGATTCGCCGTCACGAAAAACCCCGGCTGCGACGCAAACACAATCTTCTCCACCCGGTAATCCTCCCGCTCAATCACCCCCGTCCGCCGCACGTTCAACGGCGTCCGCTCCGCCGGCAATCCCCCCATCCATCGCAGTAGCTTCTCCCGCACCCCCCGCCCGTATGCCCGGATCTCCTCCGGCGTCCGCAGCCCGGCCACCACGCGCCGCCGCTCGGCCAACTGCCGCTGCGCCAGCCCCTCCAGCCACGGATACGGCGACTGACCCGCCAACGGCACAGCAAGCAACAGCAAAAGAAGGGTTCTCACAGGCCTCCTAGCCTATCGCAACCAACAATTGATTAAGATAACGAGGTGACTCGTCGAACCTTTCTCGCTGCCAGCGGGGCCGCCCTCGCCGCCCCCAACGACCGCATCAACGTCGGCTTCATCGGCGTCGGCAACATGGGCACCAGCCGCCTCAACGGCTTCCTCAAACACCCCGACGTCAACGTCGTCGCCCTCTGCGATCTCGACGACAAATACCTCGCCCGCGCCACCGGCATCGTCAAAGCCAGCCGCGGCGTCGAACCGCCCGTCCTCAAGGACTTCCGCAAGCTCCTCGCCATGAAGGAGATCGACGCCGTCTGCATCGCCACCCCCGACCACTGGCACGCCATGCCCACCGTCCAGGCCTGCGCCGCCGGCAAAGACGTCTTCGTCGAAAAACCACTCAGCTACTCCATCGGCGAGGGCCGCGCCATGGTCACCGCCGCCCGAAAATACCAACGCGTCACCCAGATGGGCAACCACATCCACAACGACCTGCCCAACTACCGCCGCGCCGTCGAACTCATCCGCAGCGGCATCGTCGGCAAGGTCAAACGCGTCCACGTCTGGAAAACCTCGGAATCGAAAGGCCTCGGCGCCCCGCCCGACGCCCCGCCCCCCGCCGGCTTCGACTACGAAACCTGGCTCGGACCCGCCCCCCGCCGCGCCTTCAACCCCAACCGCTCCCACTTCAACTACCGCTACTTCTGGGACTACTCCGGCGGCATGTTCATCGACTTCTGGTGCCACATCACCGACGTCGCCTACTGGGCCCTCGACCTCACCGCCCCCAAATCCGTCGTCGCCACCGGCCGCCGCGAAATTGAAGACGACAACGCCGAAACCCCCAACTACCTCGACCTCGTCTACGAATACCCCGGCCTCAACCTCACCTGGGGCCTCAACCCCATGGCCCCCGCCGGCTTTGAAGACAAAGGCATCGGCTGCATCTTCCAGGGCAGCGCCGGCAGCCTCTTTGTCGACTACGGCTCCCACCAGCTCTTCGTCAAAGGCAAACCCGTCAAAGACTTCCCCCGCCCCGCCCCCTCCATCCCCGACTCCCCCGGCCACATCCGCGAGTTCCTCGACAGCGTCAAATCCCGCAAACTCGCCACCTGCGACATCGAATACGGCCACAAACTCACCAAAGCCGGCCTGCTCGGCAACATCGCCTACCGCACCGGCCGCCGCATCACCTGGGACGACGCGAAAGAACAGATCATCGGCGACTCCCAAGCCAATAAAATGGTCACCCGCAAATACCGCAAACCCTGGAAACTAGCCTGATGCTCCTCGCCGCTTTAGCCCTCAATTCCATCCTCCTGCCCGGCGGAGTAGCCATCTACTCCGGCCAGGCCGAACACCTGCTCCTCACCTCCACCCGCCGCGACCTCCTCCCCCCTCCCCGACCCGTCATCGTCCCCGCCGGCGAAGCCGCGGCCCTCGAGGATCCCGCCAAATTCTGGCGCCTCTTCGCCCAACTCCGCTTCCACGACTACGCCCAGAAAACCACCAAAGTCCCCGTCGTCCCCCTCCCGATCGCCCGCACCGTTCGCGGCGGCGACGTCCTCACCTTCGGCCCCACCAAAATCACCGTCCTCGATACCCCCGGCTACTCCCCCGCCGCCGTCTCTTACCTGTTCGAACAAAACGGCAAACGCGTCATCGCCACCGGCGACCTCATCTACTCCGGCGGCCGCATCCTCGATCTCTACAGCCTCCAAAACGAGGTCCCGGAAACCAAAACCCGCGGCTACCACGGCTTCGCCGCCCGCGCCGGACAACTCATCGCCAGCCTCCGGTCCGTCGCCGCCCAAAAGCCGGACCGCCTCCTCCCCGCCCGCGGCCCCGCCATCGAAGACCCCCAGAAAGAGATCGCCCTCCTGATCTCCCGTCTCGAACGTCTCCTCGACAGCCACTTCTCCACCGACGCCCTCCGCTGGTACTGGGGCGAAGAAAGCTGGCAAACCCGCGCCAAACTCGCCATGGGCCGCGCCCCCTCCGCCCCCATGCCCATGTCCGAACAGCGCGACCTGCCCAACTGGATCATCCCCATCGGCAACTCCCGCCTCCTCGTCTCCCCCTCCGGCGCCGCCTTCCTCCTCGACGCCGGCTACCCCCAAATCATCGAAAAACTCGAAGAACTCCAAGCCGCCGGCCGCTTCAAAAACCTCGAAGGCCTCTGGATCACCCACTACCACGACGACCACACCGACCACGCCAGCAAAGTCGCCAAACGCTTCGGCGCCAAAGTGCTCTATAGCAATAAGATCCAGGACATCGTCGAAAACCCCGGCCGCTACCGCATGCCCTGCCTCACCACCAACCCCATCACCGGCGAAGTCAAAGGCGAGGCCGACTCCTGGCAGTGGCGCGAGTTCCGCATGGCCAGCTACTTCTTCCCCGGCCAGACCCTCTACCACGGCGGCCTGCACATTGAACGCGAATCCGGCGAAAAGATCTTCTTCGTCGGCGACTCCTTCACCCCCTCCGGCACCGACGATTACTGCCTGCAGAACCGCAACTTCACCGGCGAGGACGAAGGCTATCTCTACTGCCTCCGTCTTCTTGAAAAGCTCGGCGGCAACCCCTGGCTCATCAATCAGCACGTCCTGCCCATGTTCCGCTACGACGCCGCCCGCGTCGACCGCATGCGCCTCGAACTCCGCCGGCGCGCCCAGCTCCTGGCCGAACTCACTCCCCTGCCCCACGCCAACTACGCCGTCGACGAAAGCTGGGCCCGCGTCTACCCCTACGCCTCCTCCGGCGAGCCCCTCGAGCTCCGCCTCATGAATCACACCGACAAAGAGCAGACCTTCCGCGTCAAATGGCACCTCCCCGCCGGCTGGACCGTCGACCGCGCCGACCAAACCATCCGCGTCCCCGCCCGCACCGAAGGCAAAGCCCGCCTGACGTTAAAAAAGTCCGGCGCCACCCAACTCGGCGTCCTCACCGCCGAC
>JAPKZB010000047.1 GCA_026393985.1 Acidobacteriota bacterium | reverse complement strand
GAGTCGAGGGTTGAGACGGGGAGGCGATGGACGGCGCAGAAAGCGGCGCGGGTTTGGCCGCTGGATTGGTAGGCGGCGAGGAGCTGCTGAATCTCGACGGCGGTGCGGCGGTGGGCGTGGGGTTTGGGCATCACCCTACGAGATCAAATTTATAGGACTTCGTAAACCATGGGGTTGGCCTTACGCTTACGTAACTCCGTTTTCCTTTCCCCAAGGATTGCTAAGACGAGCGTCGCGCATACCATTGCGGAATCCGCGCAGGACGTCAGTCCCGGATTGGTGAGGTCAAGTTGACGCATAACGCCCAGGGGAGACTCCTCCTTTCCCCGGAGATCAGCACCCATTAGTCGGGACCGGCGAGATGCCCTCTTGTGAACCACGCATCGGAAGCGATCGAGGACTTCTTCATGTAGTTGCGTCTCGTCTGAGACGCTGTTCGTCCTGTTCTGTTAGGCGCAACGGTCTTCCGTTAGGATCCGAAAGCCAGGTATAGTGTTGTCCATTCACGTACATTTCCTCGGGCGGCGGAACACTAAACCCGGACCTCTCAGCGAGGTAGCAGAAGACTGATGCGTATCTTGCTTCGCTCCAGTCCTTCCATATGGTGCCTCTGGGAGAGTTCGCAGGAAGAATCACGATTTCATCAGCCACGTCAGGTGATGCGATAGAGTGATATTTCGGCGAGAACGATAGCAGGGAGTGTTTGCATGCCGATTTGCAGGCTAGTTCGAGAAACTGAATAGGGTGAAGCGGCATACCGCCGAAGCGTTCGAACTGATCCTTGAAGTACTCTCGTTGAAAGCCGTTGTCCTGGAACACGCAGATGACGCCGAAGTGTTCAACTCTGATCGCCAAACAAAGCGCCACAGTCAAGTCATCTGGCTGACCCATGAGTAGGAAATCGAAATAGTCAAAGTTCTTCGCCGTCGCTTCGTAGGTGAGGGTCTCCGCCGCGAACAGCGAGTATGGCACGAACCCTTCGAATCGCATTGGACGAACAATGGAAGTCATGAAATGATGAAATGTCGTCAGATTGTCAAGGAACTCTCTCTTTACGATCGTACCCTCGGAACGGCTTGTACGATCTGCCTGAAGCATCATTTGCCGGTGCAAGAGCCCGTAGAGAATTTTGCTGCACCATTGGAAAAGCCTGTGTTCCTCGGCACCCGTTGGAGATCGGAAAGGCTGCAACAACAGGCTAACGACTTCATTCTCGAGCGGGGCGAGACGCTCGTTGTTACACTGTTTACAGCATGGTATCAGCAGTCGCCGATACGGTATGTCGGTATCATTTAGCAATGATAGCTTCTGGTTCCAGAGGTTATATTTTCCCTGGAGCCACCTGGGGATAACATGTTCATCGCTCCTGTTGCCGTCGTGCAGGCCGCAGCCACACAGAAAGCAGTGTTCATCGTTGAGGTGTCCTTTCAGAAACGAGTTCATAAAGTAATCCCGAGCAAGAGCAGCCCGTGACAAAAGCTTAGCATCCACGTTGGAGTACATCTCCGGGGGACATGCCTATCTCATCGACCTGGGTCGACGCAACGATCAACGCGACAGCGTCGGTGGTCCAATGATCTCACCCTCGAGCGACAAACCCACGATTGTGACACCTGAATTATGCACAGCAGGCATAGCCGCCGCCTCCCGCGTGCCGGAAGCCTCGCAGGGGTGGATGGAAGGCGGTGTTCTGTGACGTGTTTTGACCTTGGATAAATCTCTATGCGCGAAGCGGCGTGTTCACCACCGGCATAAAGCCATCCATCTTCCTTTCAATCAACCGCAGCCGCACCATCAACCGGTCGAATCGATCCCGCTCCTGGTATTGATATCCAAAGTGTATTGAGATCCAAAGTGAATCTCCGTCGTAAGCGTCCGCCTGCGACCGTCTTGCACCACGCACCGTTTTTGAGCTAGCTCTTCGGCAGGTGTCCACCTCGCCGCGAAGTGGACACTTGGCGAAGGATCACTCTTGGCCTTACTCCGCGTCCGCTCTCCGCGGCAGGTTCACATTCCACGGCAGCAGTTCTTCCACCCGATTCACCGGATGCTCCGCAATCCGCTCCAGCACATGCCGCAGGTACCCCGCCGGATCCACCCCGTTCAGCTTCGCCGAACCCAACAACGAATACATCACCGCCGCCCGCTCCCCGCCCGCATCCGAACCCGCGAACAAAAAGTTCTTCCTGTTATGTGCACCTGAACATAACAGGAAGTACCGGCTGCATGTGGGGAGCGTGGAGGCCGGGCCACGGGTGGCGGAGATTCTGGCGGAGGTGGCGAGTTGCCGGCGGCTGGGGATTCCGAAGCGGGAGTACTTGGCGGAGGTGCTGCCAGGGTTGGCGGATCGGAAGGCGTCTGAGATGGGGGCCTTGACCCCGATGGCTTGGCAACGCCGGCGCTTAGGGTAGCCTGAGCGGCCGGGCGGGCGCAAGGCTGGGGTTGGTAAGACGTTTACGTTTCCGCCCAGGATCTTGCAGCGGGCCTCCCCCCACTGCTTGGAAGACCCTCCTTTGGCGCAACGGCATGAAAAAGAAGCTGGAATCCCGTTTTGTGGCGGTGCGGGTCAGGCCGGCGAACCGGGATTTCGAGCGCAGCGAACCGTTGCCGGAGCAATGGCTGCTGATCGAATGGCCCCCCAAACGAATGGCACAAAACAAGAGGCGCACCCGACGACCTGGGGCACTATCAAGGGCGCGGCTGGCGGGGATTCCCTCATCACGCCACACTTTCCCTGGCGGCTGAAGGGCATCGCCGCTTACGGCTGTCTGCTCGCGGAACGAAGCCGTTTCCCCCCTCGGCCCGCGCTGGACCACTCCAACTTGCCCTACGCGAAGTTCCCTCCGACGGGAAGCCGCGCGGGGCGGGCACAGCGCCATGCCCCCCGGTCAATTGCCACTCTGCGCATCCTGGTCGGCAGAGTGCTGGCAGGGCGGCTTCCGTGTTGCCCGCCTTGTTGCGCCTTGCGCCCGTAATTTGTTGCGCCTTGCGCCCGTAATTTGTTGCGCCTTGCGCCCGTAATAAAGTAGTCTTGGGCAAGTTTGCGCTCAAGCCAGGCTAACCGGTGGTCATCCGCTTCGATGAGGTTGCAACAGCCGTATGCAGCCGCATTCCTATCAGCGCAAATCCGCCGGTTCAACGGGTGTCGTCGAGACGCTGGCCGGTGGGCCAAAGCAGCAAAACACTAAGCGGAGCCAACGCGGGACAGATTGACCTGAGAAGTCTGTTATTGCTAAGTTCTGTTGATGCGGAGCTGGTCGATTTGTTGGGTGTTGCTGGTAGTGAGCGTGGCTTTGGCACAGGCCCCGGCGGGACCGCCTGGCTTTCCTGCGGAGGACAAAGAGGGGTTGAAGCTGTCGCCGAATTCGCAGATCCGGCATGCGTGGAAGCGAAAGGTTTTCTGGAAGCTGTCGCCGGGCGGGGATATTGGGTTTTATGGCAAGTCGCCGCTGCCTACGCCGGCCGAGCGGGTGGCCATGCATGGGACTTTGACTGCCATGGCGGCGTTGTTTCAGGCGACTCCGACCGGAAAGGACGGAGAGGGTTTTTGGGTTAAAGACTCGCGGACTCTGGGTGGGGTGGATGTGCTGGATATGCCGGATGCGTTCCCGGTGGCGCGGATTCCGCATCAGTTCTCGGCTGGGTATTTTCCGTTTTATCACGAGGATAACTTCCAGTCGGGCCAGTGGCGGCTGAGCGTGTCGGGGGAAACGGAGTCGGTTTACTTTTCCTTCAACCGCATGCCGCGGGCGATTGGGCAACTGGTCGTGGCCAAGGAGGAGCAGGGCGGGGGCAAGAATGCAGTGGAGTTTTATTTGCGGCCGCGGGAGACGGGGCGTTGGCAGGGGTTGCCGTTGTATGAAGGCTATGTATTAGTGGTGGCGCGGGCGGGGCGGGACCCCTGGGCGGGGGTGTCGCTGGAGCGGGCGCTGAAGGCTGCGATGCCGCTGTATGCGCAAGACCGCAAGACGGCCGAGGATCGATTGGCGAGGTTGAAAAAGGCCAATGATGAGGTGCAAGGGGTGGACTATGAGCAGCGGATGTGGGATCTGTTTGAGAAGAATAACGGGGCGTTGAAGACCAGTCGGCCTGGTAACTATGAGGTGCGTAAGGCGTCGACGACGCGGGAGATTGCCTATAACCGGAAGACGGCGGCGGAAAAGGCGAACCCGCAGCGGGATGTCAGTGGTAGCTGGTATTGGAATCCGGTGGAGGCGCAGGAGGCGGCATTAAACCTGCTGGCTGCGGCGGGGGGCGGGAAGATGGCTTGTTTTGCGGAGTTGAGTGGGGTGAAGAAACAGGGGCGTTACGCGGTGCCGGGGGACTTAATGGCGGTGGGCAGCGGTGCGAATTGTCGCGAGGTGGTGATGACGAATGGGGATTACTTCGATCCGAAGTTGGCGCGGACGGCTCCGCAGATCCTGACGGTGGTGGACTTTGGGCGTTGCGCGAAGTTAGAAGGAGAGCGGCTGGTTTCCGCGCCGGTGCGGCGCTGGGATGTTCCGCCACAGGGTTGTGTGCAGCATGCACAGATGTGGCGCGAGTTGGATTGGGCTAAGGTGGCGGCGTTGGTGGTGCCTTAGCTGTACTGTGTTATAGACATAGGGCACAACAAAGTGGGCAACACCGAAGCCGCCCTGCCAGCACTCTGCCGGCCAGAATGTACAACAGGATGTGCAAAATGATGCGCAGAGTCGCAATTGACTGGGGGTTATGGCGTTGTGCCCGCCCCGCGCGGCTTCCCGTCGGAGGGAACTTCGCGTAGGGCAAGTTGGAGCGGTCCAGCGCGGGCCGAGGGGGCAAAACGGCTTCGTTCCGCGATCAGAAAGCCGTAAACGGCAATGCCCTTCAGCCGCCAGGGAAAGTGTGGCGTGATGAGGGAATCCCCGCCAGCCGCGCCCCTCATAGTGCCCCCGGCCAAGCTCCTGTTTCAGCTCTTCGTAGTCCCGCTCGATAATCCATCAGCGCTTGGCCGTCGCCACCAGGGTCGCCAATTTCATGTCCGCCGCAAGGTTCCCTAACCAGTACTTCGTCGGGTGTGCCTCGTCATTTGTGCCATTCGTTTGGGGGGCCATTCGATCAGCAGCCATTGCTCCGGCAACGGTTCGCTGCGCTCGAAATCCCGGTTCGCCGGCCTGACCCGCACCGACGCAAACCAGGATTCCAGCTTCTTTCTCGTACCGTTGCGCCAAAGCTCTTACCGTTGCGCCAAAGCTCGTACCGTTGCGCCAAAGCTCGTAACGTTGCGCCAAAGCTCGTAACGTTGCGCCAAAGGATGATCTGCCCGTCGGTGGGGTGGAGACCCGCCGCAAGATCCTGGGCGGAAACCGGTTCGTGGTGAGGCGCACGCTGGCGAAGTTTCGGCGGCCGGCCCGTGGCTTTCCGTGGTTTCGGCGGCAGGGTTTCCAGTCCCCTATTCAGCCCCCCTGTTGAGCGGGGCCTGAGGACAGGCGCTCGGGGAACGCCATCGGCGACTGCCCGTTGCATCTGTTCGGCGGCCAGGAGCGGTCTGGTGCAGAATACGACCTCATCCGGTACCCCGGCCTTCCGACGGCGCTCCGGGTCCTCGCTCCAGGTTTCCGGCAGGTTGAGTTCGTAGGCAATCGGACGGCTGGCGGAGTCGGTGCTGACCGAGAGGCTGACGGCCACCTGGCAGTTGTCCTGTTTGCCGATTGGTCCGCAGGATTGCCGGGCGACGCCGACAGAGTGTTTGCCTTTCTTCGGAAAACCAGTATCGTCGACGACTCAGGCGGAAAGGAGATGGCGGCCGGTCATTTGAGGGAGGACGTACTGGCGGACGGCCGGGAGGAGGAGTTGGTCGTTCCAGGGCGCTACGGCGACGATGGGGTGCAGGGACTGGTGAGCCCGCTGGATATTATTCGGGTCAAGACGGGTTCGGGTCAAGACGGGCGGCCAGGGGTTCCGCGCTTTTGCGCTCTGCGGGCCAGAGAAGACCAAGGCAGTAGCTGGTTCAGGGCTGATGCCGGTCTCGGTGTCCTGCCGCTTGCGCCAGACCCTGCAGGTAGGCGGCAAGACGCTGCTCGCGTGAGCCTGGCGCGGGGGGAGGTTGCGGCGCCACGCCGAGAGACTATCACCTATCTGCCTTCTTCGCCGCCCGCGCCACCCAATTGATCGACGCCAACCACCCCAACCCCTTCTTCCTGTACGTTCCCTTCAACGCCGTCCGTTGGCCCTTCCAGGCCCCCAACCAGCCCGCCTCACCGAGTACAAGCCCATGCTCGAGGCCATGGACGCCGCCGTTGGCCGCGTCCTCCAAGCTCCCGACCGCCACGGCCTCACCCAAAACACCCTCGTCCTCTTCTCCCACGACAACGGCGGCGAACGCCTCTCCGATAACGGCCCCTTCCGCCACCCAAAAGCCACCCTCTGGGAGGGCGGCATTCGCGGCCCCGGTCGCCGCCTCCATGGACTTCGCCGCCACCATCAGCGCCGCCTGCGGCGTCTCCGCCGCCCCCGCCGAACCCTTCGACGGCATCGACCTCACCCCGATCCTCGCCGGCGCCCAGCCCGAAATAGAACGCGACCCGTTCTGGCGCATCCACCGCCCCGTCCGCGGGTCCGCTCCGTCCGCAGCGGCCCGGGGAAGTACTTTACGATTGACTTGAAGTCCGCATTAAGTGCATGTAAACTCAGAGCCTTGTCATGGACTTATTGACATGGGCATCGACTTATTGACATGGGCAACGCTTTCGGGGCTGGCCGGATCCGTCGAGTGGTTTCTGAACGCGGATCAGGGCGGCATCGGAAAGATTGGTGCGGCGATTGCCTCCGGAATTTTGGGCAACCGGTCGGATGGTCTTGTCTGCGGGGTTTTAGGGTCGGCGCGTGACTACTTCAGCCGCTTGCAAACCACGGACCCGAGCGTAAACCACGATTTGGAGTGGGCCGCGCAGAAGGCCTATCTGGTGGCCACCCAAGAGTTGGCGCGGCAGGCGCTGGTTCGGATGGAGCTAAACCCCGCCTGGAAGATCTGGCGGCCAGCGGTGGACCGGATTCGAGAAGGCATCAAGCGGGATCTCGCCAACGAAGGCCGGACTCTGGCGGCTCGCATTCCGGATGTCGAGCTGTGGCTGCTGGATGAAAGCAAACAACCGGCCGAGCGGATGCAGCGGCTGCGCACCGCGATGGAAGACGAACTGCGCACCGATATCCTCAACCGATGGACCGATGGTAAGGTGCCGGCGGTAATTGTGCCGGCGGTAATTGAGGACTTGCTGAAAACCGGTTGGCGGATCGACACCGCGCGATTGAAGGATGTGGATCGCAACTGGCATGGGTTGATTGCCATTGCGTTTATGGAGGAGTTAAAGAGGAGTCCGCGCCTCGCGGCCATTTTTCAATCCAAGCTGCTGGTGGAAATTGCGAATCGGGAACCGGAATTGCAGCCAGTGGCCACCTTTGCGCAATTTCAAACGGAGTTAGATAAGGTTTGGATGCCGCTGCAGGAAATCGAAGACTCCCTGGGCGTGCTGCATTCCAAGGTCGATGCCATAGCCCTTGACGTTCACGAAGTCAAGGCTGAGTTGCTGAAGTTGTCGGAGAGGCTGCAATTGCAGGACGACTTGAACTCACGATATGCGGCAGACCGCGCGCGGCTCTTGAAATTGGCGGATGAACAGCAGGCAAAGTTGCTGGAAAGACAGGACGAGGGTGAGAAGGTCCACCGGCGGACGCTACGCAACCTGAAGAGCACAAAGGCGCAGTTGCAAATCGCTAGGGCTGAGATCGCCAAAGTTGTTGCAGAGCGGAAGCAACTGGTTGAGGTGATCGAACAGAGCAATCGCAACTTTGCGGCGGAGATGGCTGCGTACCGGCGAGAGATCCTCGGGCTGACGACAACGCAGAACCCCAAGCTGTTGGCGGCCTTGCAGCAATACGCCGATGGCGACCGGGTAGGGGCCGATCCGGTGATCGAGGGCATTATCCGGGCCGAGAACAAAGCGATTGAGGCGGCGGCCATGGCGGCGGCGAATCGGGAGAAGGCGGCGAATCTGCGCAGGGTGGCGACGCTGCGTTTGCCGATGAAGGACAAAGGGGAGAAGACCACCGCGGATCTGGTGGCGATTTGGCAGGAGGTGCAGGATCTGGACCCGCGAGACCATTGGGGCTGGGTAGAGCTTGGCAGGCTCTATCAAGAATCAGGAAGGCTGGAAAAGGCAAAATACGCAGCGGAGCGGGCGCTTGTTGAGGCCAGCGGTGACCGGGCGCGCTCCGTGAGTTTGACCGAATTGGGGGACGTGTTGGTGGCGGCGGGGGACTTGGCGGGAGCGCGGGGGCGGTATGAAGAGGCCCTGGCGGTCGATACGAAGCTGGCGAAGGAGAATCCGGCGTCCGCGGCGGCGCAGCGGGATCTGAGTGTGAGCTACGACAAGCTGGGGAACGTGTTGGTGGCGGCGGGGGACTTGGCGGGAGCGCGGGGGCGGTATGAAGAGGCCCTGGCGGTGCGTACGAAGCTGGCGAAGGAGAATCCGGCGTCCGCGGCGGCGCAGCGGGATCTGAGTGTGAGCTACAACAAGCTGGGGGACGTTGCCTTGCAAGGCGGAAATCGCCCAGAGGCTGCCGAGTTTTATCGCAAATCCATCTCGATTGCGGAACCACTGGCTCTTCGCGATAAATCGAGTGCTGCGGCGGAGCGAGACGTCATGGCGACTTACTTGCGGATGGGATTAGCGACGGGAGAGAGAGCCTGGCTAGAGAAAGCGTTGCGAGTGCTGGAAAAGCTCGAAGGGGAGCGGCGGATCTTGCCGGCCGACCGGAAAGTTATGGAAGGACTGCGGGAAACGCTGAAGAGCAAGGAATAAGGGGAGAGGATAGACGAAGGGTAGGACCCGGCCCGGAGGAGGCCAAACCTCAGAGGGGCCTCTTTGCCCACTGGCGTCTGGGCCTCAGGGACGTCCTGCCAGACGCGAGGATCAACAAAAAACTGACTTTAGCGTAGTAGGAGTTGCGGCGCGGCGGGTTCGCTCCCGCAGGCCGGGTCTCCATCTGCCCTCCGTCCACCGCTGGAACAGGGAAGCAGCCGCCCCGCAGAGTAGCGTCATGGCCGCCGACTAGCCTGCTGGGATAATTCCGTTCCCACGATCTTCCCGCCACCGGGCCAATGCCAAATGCTTCCAGCCATTCCGGAAGCGCGCCACTCTGGCTTACGCCAATCGGCCCCGACGTGAGCCGAGCGACCGGGATCCCCCCACGCTCTGCTGAACCAGTTCTGGGCTCAACCCCGCCGAACCCATGTATCGGACGAACCCATAAAATGCCAATCGAATGAAGATCCTCTTCCGGACCAACGTCGACAGCCTCTATCCCTGGAATCAGCCCACCGGGTCCTCCCCCCGTCCCCCCCCACCCCGAATCGCGCCCCCACCGCCACTCCATTCCCGCCACCCGACCAGACCACCCTCCCCCACGCCGCGCCTCACCTTCCCACCGTCACACCGCAACCCCGCCGCGGCGCGCCGGGGCATCGAGCCCCGGCCCACCGCCCGACCCACCTCCCACCCCCGCGCCGTCCCCTCGCCCGCCAAAATCAACCTCCCCACCCCATCCGAAAAAACTTCTCCCCCGGTTCCAATCACTTAGCCGCCCCCCGCCCCGCTTCCCGGCCCCGCCATGCCAAGCTCAAGACACCATGACACCCGACAATCCCACGCAGCGGCAGGCGGCCCCTAAACCTGTGGCTCTTCTCGCACGCGCCAGCGCGACACGCGTGCGTACGCCCCCGCGTAGAAGCGCAAGAACCCAGGATGTTGTTGATAATAAGCCCCTTACTCGTTCGGTTCTTCCGTTTTTAGAACCCGGTTGAACCCGGGTAGAACCCAGGAAGAACCCAACGGGAACCCAACAGAACCCACTGCCCAACGAAATCCGCCCCAATTGCCCAGACGGCGCGGTACAATAAAAAAAGTTTTGCTTTCCCCCAGCGGCCCAATGGCAGCAGTCGGCCACCGCGCTTTCCGCTCCCCGGCAGCCCGGTAGACGATTGGACGCAACCTGTGCGGTTGCGCCGTATTCTGCGGTTGCGCTACATTGGTTGGTTGGAAGGATCGCAGGGAGATCGTCTGTCTATGAATACCGTTGTTCCCTCTGGCAAAGATATCCAGAGAAATTGGCATGTTATCGACGCCTCGGGTGCCGCCCTCGGCCGCATCGCCTCGCAAGCCGCCCACATCCTGATGGGCAAAAACAAGGCCGTCTACACGCCGTACATCGATATGGGCGACCACGTCGTCATCGTTAACGCCGAAAAGGTGCGCCTCACCGGCCGGAAGGAAGAGCAAAAGCTCTACCGCTATCACTCCGGTTACCCGGGTGGCCTCACCGAAATCAGCGCCAAAAAGATGCGGGCCACCCGTCCCATGAAAATGGTGGAAGAAGCTATCAAGGGAATGCTCCCCAAGAGCAAACTCGGCAAGCAGATGGCCACCAAACTGAAGGTTTACGCGGGCGGTCAACATCCGCATCAGGCCCAGAAGCCAGTGGCTCTGGAAGCAATCGTACGGTAAAGAAGTTTGGGTAAAGAAGTTTGGGTAAAGAAGTTTGGGTAAAGAAGTTTGGGTAAAGAAGTTTGGGTAAAGAAGAGAGGAATCCGAAGTGGCTGTTTTGACTCAGTGGCTCGGTACCGGTCGGCGTAAGACCGCCGTGGCCCGTGTATTTTTGCGCAATGGAAGTGGCAATATCGTGGTGAACGGCAAGCCGTTCGACCAGTATTTCACCAGCGATTCGGCCCGTTCGGCCGTCAAACAGTCGCTGCTCGCCACCGAAACTTCCGACAAGTTCGATGTGCTCGTCGTCGCCGATGGCGGCGGCATTAACGGTCAGGCCGGTGCCGTCCGTTTGGGCATCGCCCGCGCGCTGTGCGAATTCAATATTGAACTCCGCGGCAAGCTCAAAGGAATGGGCTACCTCACCCGTGACCCGCGCTCCCGTGAGCGCAAGAAGTACGGTCAGAAGGGCGCCCGCAAACGCTTCCAGTTCTCGAAGCGCTAAACCACCAACCCGGATTCCACACTACCCTACCGGCAGGACAAATACCGCTCGGAAAGTCCTGCCGGTTCGTGTGTTCAATCCTCAACCAAGGAGCTAATTTGCCGTCTATTTCCATGAAAGAATTGCTCGAAGCCGGCGTTCACTTCGGGCACCAGACCAAGCGCTGGAATCCAAAAATGAAAGAATACATTTTTGGCGAACGGAACGGGATCTACATCGTAGATTTGCAAAAGACCCTGAAACTGTTTAAGGACGCTATGGCCTATGTGGGCGACATGGCTTCCCAGGGTAAAAACGTACTTTTCGTTGGAACCAAGCGCCAGGCTCAGGAAGCCATCGCCGAAGAAGCTACCCGTTGTCAGATGTTCTACATCAACAACCGTTGGCTCGGCGGTCTGCTCACCAACTACACCACGGTCAAAAAATCCATTGAGCGTCTCAAGATGCTCGAGGACCTCGCCGAAACCGGTAACTACGGTGGCCGGACCAAGAAAGAAATAATCCAGCTCGAGCGCGAGCGCAAGCACCTCAGCGCCAACCTGTCGGGCATCCGCGATATGGGCCGTCTCCCGGACGTCATCTTCGTCGTCGACTCGAACAAGGAAGCCATCGCCGTCATGGAAGCCCGCCGTCTCGGCATCCCCGTCGTGGCCGTCGTCGATACCAACTGCGATCCCGACCAGGTCGACTACGTCATCCCTGGCAACGATGACGCCCTGCGCGCCATCCGCCTGTTCACCAACAAGATCGCCGAAGCGTGCCTCGAAGGCCGCCAGCAGGTCTCCGAGTCCGAACTCACCACCTCGAGCAGTGACGACGACACCATGGACCTCGGCTCGGCCGAACAGTACCTCGATCCCCAGTTCTCCGCGCAGCTAATGTCGGAAACGAACTCCGAGACCTCGGAAGAGGATCTGGCCCTGATCATGCCGCGCGGCAGCAAGACGCTCGTCGAAGAGGATTAACTCCTCCTTCGGCATGTACTCAGCGGCGCTCGGTTCCCGGCGCCGCTTCCCTCCTCTCCTTTTATCCCAATCACATCTGACGAGGTTTTATGGCTGAGATCACCGCACAAATGGTGAAAGCGCTCCGCGACCGTACCGGCGCGGGCATGATGGAATGCAAGAAGGCCCTCGAAGCCGCCGGCGGCGATATTGAGAAGGGCATCGAAGAGCTCCGCAAGCGCGGTATCGCCTCCGCCGCCAAAAAGACCGGCCGCTCTGCCAAGCAGGGCGCGATCGTCATCAAGCTGTCCGACGACAAGAGCTCCGGCGTAATCGTCGAGTTCAACTGCGAATCCGACTTCGTGGCCCGCACCGACGACTTCCAGGGTCTCGTCGGCGACCTCGCCGATCAGGCGCTCGCCTCCGCCGCCGTCTCGACGCCGGCCGAACTGCTCCGCGAAGCGTACGCCAAGGACGCTTCGATGACCATCGAAGCCCTCATCACCGCCAAAGTGGCCAAGATCGGCGAAAACATGAAACTCGCCCGCCTCGAGAAGATCTCGGGCGGCGTCCTCGGCGCCTACATCCATCCCGGCGCCCAGCTCGGTGTCCTGATTCAGGCCACCGGCGTTACCGCCTCCAGCGACGAAGTCCAGGATCTCGTCCGCGATGTCGCCATGCAGATCGCCGCCGCCGACCCCCAGTTCATCTCCCGTTCGCAGGTCACCGCCTCCGACGTCGAGAAGGAAAAGGATATTCAGCGCGAACGAGCCATCCGCGAAGGCAAGCCCCCGGCCATCGTCGAAAAGATGCTCGAAGGCCGCATGGCCAAGTACTATGAAGAGGTGTGCCTCCTCGAGCAGCCCTTTATTAAGGAAAACTCGCTCACCGTCGGTCAGATGCTCGAACAG
Organism: Acidobacteriota bacterium; assembly: GCA_026393985.1. Taxonomy (GTDB): domain Bacteria; phylum Acidobacteriota; class Terriglobia; order Bryobacterales; family Bryobacteraceae. The sequence continues at coordinate 40,597 of JAPKZB010000047.1, read as the reverse complement.
GCGAACAAGAAAATGGGCGTCTCGCTCGTCATCTCCCGGTTCGTCCGGTTCAAGGTCGGCGAAACCGCCGGCCCCGATGCCCCGGAAGCGGAGTAACCCTTGGCCGCCTTCAAGCGAATCCTGCTGAAACTCTCCGGCGAGGTCCTCGCCGGAGAGGGCGGTTTCGGCATCGATCAGGAACGTCTCCATTCGATGGCCCGCGAAGTCGCCGAGGTCGCCCAGGCGGGCGTCCAGGTAGGATTGGTAGTCGGCGGCGGCAACTTCTTCCGCGGTGTCCAGGCCGCGGCTAAAAAAATGGACCGGGTGACCGCCGACCACATGGGCATGCTGGCCACCGTCATCAACTCACTGGCCCTGCAGGACGCCCTCGAGCGCCAGGGCGTACCCACCCGCGTCATGACGGCCATCACCATCCCTTCGGTGGCCGAACCCTACATCCGTCGCCGCGCCATCCGCCACCTTGAAAAAGGCCGGATCGTCATCTTCGCCGCCGGCACTTCGAACCCCTACTTTTCCACCGATACCGGCGCGACCCTCCGCGCCCTCGAAATTCACGCCGAAGTGGTCGCCAAAGCCACCGGCGTCGATGGCGTGTACGATAAGGATCCGCGCAAGCATCCCGACGCCATCATGTTTGAAACCGTCACCTTCCACGAGGTGCTCGCTAACTCTCTCGCCGTCATGGACGCCTCCGCCGTGGCCATGTGCCGCGAAAACAAACTCCCCATCCGCGTCTTCAACCTGCGGACCACGGGCAATATAATGCGTATGGCGATGGGCGAACCCGTCGGCACTCTGATCTGTTGAAGGAACTCTTTTTATGTCGCAAACTTTCACTACCGTCAAGGAAGTAGAAGCGCACGCTAAACAGCGCATGGAAAAGGTACTCGCCGATATGCAGCACGATGCGGCGTCGCTCCGTACCGGCCGGGCCTCGGTCAACCTGCTCGATTCCATTCAGGTCGAAGCCTATGGCATGCTCTCGCCCATCTCCCATGTGGCGACGCTCCATGTGCCCGAACCCGCTCTCATCACCGTACAACCCTTCGACCGCTCGCAGATCAAGGCGATCGAAGCCGCCATCCGGAACTCCGATCTCGGCCTGAATCCCTCAAACGACGGCAACCTCATCCGCCTGCCCATCCCGCCCCTCAATCAGGAGCGGCGCAAAGAGCTCGTCAAGAAGCTCCTCGGCATCACCGAAGACCACCGCGTGGCCGTGCGCAACATCCGCCGCGACGCCAACGACGCCGTCAAAAAACTGCTCAAGGATAAGGCAATCAGCGAAGACGACGAGCGCCGCGCCCTCGACGAGATTCAGAAATTGACCGACGGCCTGATCGTGAAGCTCGATCAGGTCTCGAAGGCCAAAGAGAAAGAACTGCTCGACGTCAAGTAGGTGACCCCCATGCGCCTCCTCCCTGCCCTGCTGCTGGCCGTTTCGCTCGTGGCCGCTGAGAAGTCCGCCGTGTTCCCCAAGGTCGGCCCCAAACCCGTCGGCCCCTACACCCCCGGCGTCCTGGCCAACGGTGTGCTCTACGTGAGCGGGCAGGGAGCCCGCGACGCCAACAATCAGTTCGCCCCCACCTTCGAAGGTCAGACCCGCCAGTGCATTGAAAACGTGAAGGCCATCGTCGAAGGCGGCGGGTTGACCCTCGCCGACATCGTCTACAGCCAGGTCTATCTGGCCGACATGAAGAACTACGCCGTGATGGACCGGATTTGGAAGGAGTACTTCCCCGGCGCCGGACCGGTCCGCGCCGTCCTCGGCGTCAAGCGCATGCCCACGGAAACCCCGGTCGAAATCAACGCTGTCGCCACGAAAAAGACCCTCGACCGCGTCTACATCCCCGGCCTTTATGCCAACACCCCGGCCGAGGCGATGGAGCTGCTCCGGAAGGCCGTTCCGGATCTTGGCAATCTCGTCTTCCTCAACGTCTACGTCACCCCTGACCTCGGCCTCGCCGACATGAACAAAGCCTATGCCCCGCTGTTCGCCGCCGGAGACGCCCCGGCGCGGGCCTCGCTGGTGGTGAACGAACTGCCCAACGGCGCCCGCATCGCCATCACCGGCGTCGCCGTGAAGGACCGCAAAGACCGTCGCATCGTCCGCCCCCGCAACATGGCCCCGAGCCGCACCTCGAGCCCCTGCGTCTGGGCCGGCGATACCCTCTACTGCTCCGCCAAGTCCGGCTTCATCCCCGGGCCCAACTCCGGCATTTATGCCCCGACCGTAGAACTGCAGGTCCGCCAGACCATGCGCAACCTCCTCGACGGCCTTGAAGAGGCCGGCCTCAACTTCAGCCACTGTACGCAGGCCAACGTCTATGTCGACGACCTCGCCGAGTTCGGCAAGATGAACGGCATCTACGGCAGCTTCTTCCCGCAGGTCCCGCCCACGCGGACCACCGTCCAGCCCCTCGCTCCGGTGGAGCGGAAGGAAGGGCCAAACGGGACTTGGCCCATGCTCGAGCAGGTCTCGGTGGTCGCCGTCCGCCCCTCAGTTCAATAGCGCTTCGAGTTCGGCCATCTTCTTCGGATCATCGAGGCTATTCTTCTCCCACGGATCGCGCCGCAGATCAAACAACTGCCGCGTCACCTTGCCGTTCACCGTGTAGCGGATCAGCTTGTGCGTCCGCGTCCGGACCGCCCGCTGAAAGTCGCGGTAGTAGTGCAGCGTGTAAGGCCGCCCCGCAAACCCCTTTCCGCGCAAAGCCGGCGCAAACGACTCTCCTTCGACGGTCGGCGGCTTCGGGATCCCGGCCAAGTCGCAAAGGGTGGCAAAACAGTCAACCAGCTGGACGAGCGCCTCGCTCCTCCGGCCCTTCACAATCCCGGGGCCGGCCACAATCAGCGGGACCCGGATCGAGTGATCATACAAGTTCTGCTTGCCCAGCAAACCATGCTGGCCGAGCGCTAAACCATTATCCCCGGCAAACACCACAATCGTGTTCTCATCAATCGCATCCAGGATCCGGCCAATCTGGCTGTCGAGATAGGAAATCAACGCATAGTAGTCGGCAATCTCCTTACGGACGGCCTCAGGCGTCCGCGGAAACGGCAGCAGCTTCTCATCGCGCACGGCGAGCTCGCCGTTGTCGAAGGGATGCTGCGGCAGAAAATTTTCAGGCAGCTTCATCTTCTCCGGCGGATACTTGGCCTGCCACTCCGGCGGGGCCTGCCGGGGGTCGTGCGGGGCGGTGAAGGCGACGTAGGCGCAGAATGGCTTCGTTTTGTCCCGGCGCTGCAGGAAGTCGAGCAGCCCGTCGGCAAACAATTCGGTAGCAGATTGTTTTGGCGAGCGGACCGCCGCCGCCGGCGGATACCGGCCGGCCGGGTTGAACCGGTGCAGGGGGGTGCGATAGTGATCCTCCATGCCGCCCAAAAAAATCGGCCCGCCATCGGCAAACGCCTCGTGATATAGTTTGGGGCCGTTGTGCCACTTCCCTGCTCCGAAGGTCTGGTAGCCGGCCTCGGCGAAGACGGCGGGCCACAGATGATAGGGCCGCTGGCCGGCGATGGCGGCGGTGGCGTGGTGGAGGGTCTGGCCGGTCATCAGCATCGCTCGAGAGGGAACGCAGACCGCTCCCTGGTTGCCGCCCATGATCGAAGCCTGGGTGAACGCCATGCCGCGGGCGCAGAGCCGGTCGAGATGGGGGGTCTGGATGTCGGGATTGCCGAGGGCGTGAATGGTGTCGAAGCGATGGTCGTCCGAGAACAGGAAGAGGACGTTAGGCCGGGGCCGCGGAGCGGCCAGGGAGAGAAGGAAGTTGCGGCGGTTCATCTGAATCGCTACTGTAGCAGGGAATGCTCGCAGGAAACATTGTGCGGTTGGAGCCGCTTTCTTTTCATCATGGGCCGGAGTTGAGCGCGATCGGATTGGAGGAGTCGCTCTGGGAGGTGGCTAGCGAAAAGGTGGGGAGCACCCAGCAGATGACGGCCTACATTGCCCGGGCGTTGTCCGATGGCAAGACGCGCGCGTTTGCCGTGCGGCACCTCGAGAGTGGCCGGCTGGCCGGTTCGACGCGTTACATGAACATGGAGTTGCCGCACCGGCGGCTGGAGATCGGGGCCACCTGGTATGGTCTGGAGTTCCAGCGCACGGCGGTGAATACCGAGTGCAAATATCTGCTGCTGCGGCAGGCTTTCGAGCTGATGGGCATGAACCGGGTGGAGTTGAAGACCGACCTGCGAAACGTACGTTCGCAGAACGCGATCCGACGGATTGGAGCCAAGGAAGAAGGAACCTTGCGACGGCATATGGTCACCTGGAGCGGCTATGTCCGCGATACGGTGTACTTTTCGGTGATCCGGGAGGAGTGGCCGGCGGTGAAGACGCATCTTGAGGAGTTGCTGGCGCGATGACGGCGGCCGAACTGTTCCGCATCGCTAACGGGTTGGCGCTACTGGGATGGCTGCTGCTGGTGCTGGCACCGCGGTGGCGCGGGAGCGTACCGGTGGCGCGCAGCATGGTTTGTGTATTCTGTCTCGTCTACGTGGTGGTGCTGGGGCTGCACTGGGGCGAGGGGGAGGGCGGATTCGACACGCTGGAGAACGTGGCGAAACTGTTTGCCAATCCCTGGGTGTTGACCGGGGGGTGGATCCACTACCTGGCGTTCGACCTGTTCTGCGGCTCCTGGATTGTGGCTGAGGGGCGGAGGCGCGGGTTGGCGCTGTGGCGGGTGATTCCCTGCCTGCCCCTCACTTTTATGTTTGGTCCGGCTGGACTGGGCCTGTTTTACTTATTAAATGGAGACCGGGATGCTTTCGGAGTTGCTGCGCAGAAATGAAGTACTGGGATGGACGGCGATTGGGCACGCCATACTGTTTTTAGCGGCCTTGGCGCTGTGGCAAATGGACGGGAGACAGCTGGCCGGGATCAACGTTTGGATCAAGCCGATGAAGTTTGCCGTTTCGATTGCGCTCTACACGGCGACCTATGCCTGGATCTACCATCATGCTCGCGCTTCGGGAGGCGCCAAGGCGCTGGTGAGCTGGGTGATCGCCGGGACGCTGGTGTACGAGAGCCTGTGTATTCTTGTGCAGGCGGCGCGGGGCGTGGGATCGCACTTCAACGTGGGGACTTGGTTTGACGGGTTCGTTTTCACCTCGATGGGGGTGATGATTCTGCTCAATATGCTGGCGGCGGCGGCGGGGGCGTGGCACTGCTGGCAGACATCTCCGACGATTGGTCTGAATCCGGCGTACTTGTGGGGCATACGACTCGGGATTGTGCTCTTTGTGCTCGCGGGTCTGGAAGGGGGAATCATGGCGGCGCGGTTGCAGCACGCCGTGGGGGTGGACGACGGTGGGCCGGGGCTACCGATCGTGAACTGGAGCACCGAGGGCGGCGACCTGCGGGTGGCCCACTTTGTGGGCATGCACGCGCTGCAGGCGCTGCCGCTGCTGGGTTACTGGGTGGGTAGTGTCTGGGCGGTGTGGGGAGCGGCGGCGGGCTGGGCGGGGGTGACCGCGTGGCTGCTCGTCCGGGCGCTGGGGGGCCGGCCGCTGATCGGCGGCTGACCGCTACGGCTTGAGGTGCTGCCCAAGGAAGCGCCAGATTTCAGCGCGGGAGTCGCGGGCGAGTTTGGTATCGATGCGGTTGAAGTGGTGGCCGCCCGGGGCGGCCTCCCAGATTTTGGACTCGAACTTCTTACCAGCGGCATTGAGAGCGTCGATCATGCGGCGGACCTCGAGGACGTTGACGTCCTCGTCGTTGGTGTTGCCATCGATCCAGAGCGGGGTTTCGAGCTTGGCGGCGTAAGTGAAGGGGCTGCGCTTCAGGTAGGCCTGGACGTCCTCCTCGACGGTCTTGCCAATGTGGCTTTTGGCGCTGAAGACTTTGCGGTAGGACTCGGATTTGTAGCCGAGGCGGGCCACGAGGTCACTGACGGGGACGCCGGCGTAGGCGACAGCGTAGTCCTTGGGGTGCTGGAAGATGGTCATCAGGGTGATCATGCCGCCGTGGCTCCAGCCAAGGATGCCGACGCGGGCGGGATCGAGGAAGTTGTAGCGTTCGAGGAGCCAAGCGCGGGCGGCGTGAACGTCGTCGTTTTCGCGGCCGCCGTAGTCGATGCGGTTGTAGTAGCCGGCGCCGTAGCCGGTGGAGCCGCGGTAGTCGGGGGCGATGACGGTGTAGCCGAGTTCGAGCAGTTCGCGAATGATGTGCGCGCCGTTGGCTGAGCCCCCGCTCTGCAGGTTACTGTGGACGCCGCCGTGGACGTAGACGAGGGAGGGGTGTTTGCGGGACCGATCGAGCGCCTTGGGGATGAAGGTGTAGGCGTAGACGATCATGCCGTTGCCGGCGCCCTGGCCGGTGGGGTTGGCTTCGTAGTGGGGCGGGGTGGAGGTGTAGGTCACCTGGTCGACGTGGGCGATGTCACCGAGCTTCAAGTGCCACATGTAGTTGTCGATGGACTTGAGGATCTGGTCGCCGCGATGGTCGGGGCCGGGGCCAGGGTTGGACATTGGGGTCTGAGCGAGCAGGGGGAGAGCGGCGAGGGCGAGGAGAGCGAAGCGCATTCCTTCAGCATAGAGTACCGGCCAGCTTGACGTACTGGGACAGTTCGAGGCGGTCCTAGGAGCAATACCCTAGTAACAAACACAAATATGCGCGCAACACTAAGGCGTGACCCTGATACAAGACGTGATCCGGTATACGCGGAGCTGGCTGCACTATGGGATTATTGCGCACACAACGATTTGTGTACTTGTTGCGGCGCTGACGCAGGTGCTCCAGCTACAATAGAGTTCCATGCAGCTGCTTCAGGCCGGCAAGCACCGGCTCCTCTTGCTTGAATACGATACGGAACAGCTGGCTCAAATCTGCCAGCAGGCGGGCTTCGCGGTGTCGATCGAGGAGACGTCGCTGGCGCTGACGCTTGATTTGACAGCCACGGAGCGGCAGGTGCCGCTGCTGGTATTTGACGCGGCGGAACCGGCGAATCTGGGGTGGTTTTCGCGGTGTCAATTCTACATTGACGGTGCGACGGGCAACGTGTTGCAGACGCCGATCAGCGTGGGGAACAAGCGGGGTCCGCGGGGGCAGTTGGAGCTCGAAGGGGTGCGGTTGCGGCTGGCTAAGGAGTTGCCGCCGGGGTTCAAGCTACCGGGGCGGCAGGTGGTGAGCGAGCAGGTGATTTATGGCCTGTTGTTTAACTTGCTATCGGCGATGTTGCAGGCGGGGGTAGCTGTTTGTGGGCGCGGGGTTTTCCGTCCCCTGCATGGGCGGCGGGAGCCGGTGGGAAGCCGGAACTGAGGGTCGGGGGGCTTAGGGGCCGGGCGCGAGCAGGAAGCGGAGCGGCCAATCGGCACAGCGGGTGATGCCGATGCGGGGAGTGACCAGGATAGGTTCGGGCGGAGGCGGGGCGTCGAGGATCTGCAGGGGCGGCTCCCAGAGGGTATGCCCGTAGAGGCGGCGGTCGATGCCGAGGGCTCGGGTCAGGCGGCCGGGGCCGTCGAGACGGCGCGGGTTGGGGCTCAGCGGGGTTAGGGCACGGAGAAGGACGCAGCCGGGGATGCCGGCGGGTTCGGCCACGACGTTGAGGCACTCGTGGATGCCGTAGCTGAGGTAGACGTAGGCGCGGCCAGGAGGACCAAACAAGACCCGCGTGCGGGGCGTGAGGCCGCGGCTGGCGTGGGCGGCGAGGTCCTCAGCGCCCAGGTAGGCTTCCACCTCGACAATACGCGCGGCGAGTGCCCCATGGAGCAGGGTCTTGCCGAGGAGGGCGCGGGCGACCGTGACCGTATCGCGGGCATAAAAGCTTTCCGGCAGGGCAATCAACGTTAGACTAGAAAGTTATCACGATGCGCTTGTTCACCGCGATTGCGATCCCCGAGGAGGTCTGCCAACGGCTGACCGAACTGGTCGCGCGGCTAGGGCCCACAGCGCCGGTTGCTTGGAGCCCGGCCGGGAACTGGCACATCACGACGAAGTTCCTGGGTGAGTGGGCGGATGTGGCGGGTGTTGCGCAAGAGCTCGCCGCGGTGCGGACGCCGGCCATCGAGGTGGCCGTGCGGGGCTTGGGCTGGTTTCCGAATCCGCATCGGCCGCGGTCCCTGTTTGCCGGGGCGGCCGGGGAGGGGCTGGCGGAGTTGCATCAGCAGACCGACGCGGCGTGCGCGCGGCGCGGGGTAGCGAGCGAGACCAAACGATATACGCCGCATTTGACGCTGGCGCGCATCCCGGCGGGGACGCCGGTGGAAGAGTTGCGGCGGGCCATCAGCGAGCTCGACACGGTGGACTATGGCCGTTTCCGGGCCGGTTCGTTTTGGCTGTATGAGAGCCGGGCCGAGGCCCGGGGCTCGGTATATTACAAAATCAAGGAGTTTCCGCTGGGATGACCTTACTGTGGCTGGTGGTGGCGTATCTGTTGGGCGGGGTGCCGTTTGGGTATCTGCTGGTGCGGTGGAAGACCGGGCAGGACGTGCGGGCGATGGGCAGCGGCAACATTGGTGCGACCAACGTGGCCCGGACCACCGGCAAGTTAATAGGCATTGGCACGCTGGTGCTGGATATCGGCAAGGGCTGGGCGGCGGTTTGGTTGATGGCGCAATATGGGTCGGCCGAGCCGTTGTGGCTGGCGCTGGCGGGGCTGGCGGTGATTCTGGGGCACGCGTTTCCGGTGTTTTTGAAGTTTCAGGGCGGCAAGGCGGTAGCGAGCTTCGTGGGCGCGTTTTTGTATCTGGCGCCGCTGCCGCTGCTGGCCATTACGGTGGTTTTTGTGGCGACGGTGTGGCGGACGCGTTACGTTTCGCTGGGTTCGATGGTAGGGGCGGCGCTGGCGCCGGTGGCGGTGTGGATGATTGACCATCCTTCGCCCTGGATTGTGGGGGCGGCGCTGGTGGGAGGCGGGTTTATCATCTGGCGGCACCGGGGTAACCTGGTCCGGTTGCGGGCGGGGACGGAGAATAAGCTGTGAGTCAATTGACGATTCTGGGCGCGGGAAGCTACGGCACGGCGTTGGCGATGGTGTTGGCGCCGCGCTACGAGCGGTTGATCCTGTGGAGTTTTGAGCAGGAGCTGGCCGAGCAGATGCAGGCGCACCGGGAGAACCGGAAGTATCTTGAAGGCTTCCGGCTGCCGCCGAATGTGCGGGTGGTGGGCCGCCTGGCCGATGCGTTGGAGGCGGCGGATGTGGTGCTGGGGGCGGTGCCGTCGATGCACGTGCGGTCGGTATTTTCGCAGGCGCTGCCGTACCTGCCGCCGGGGGCGCCGATTGTCAGCGCGACCAAGGGGGTGGAGCGGGGTACGTCGCTGCGGATGAGCGAAGTGATTGCGGCGGTGACGCGGCCGAAGTTTCCGGCGCGGATTGCGGTGCTGAGCGGGCCGTCGTTTGCGAAGGAGTTGGCGCGGGGCGAGCCGACGCTGGTGGCGGCGAGCGCGGTGGACGGGGCGCTGGCGGCGCGGGTGCAGCAGGAGTTTACGGGACCAACCTTTCGGATCTACACGAATACGGATCCGATTGGGACGGAGCTGGGCGGGGCGCTGAAGAATGTAATTGCGATCGCGGCCGGGGTTTCGAGCGGCCTGGGACTGGGTTCGAACGCGATGGCAGGACTGCTGACGCGGGGGTTGGCGGAGTTGACGCGGCTGGCGGTATCGCTGGGGGCGCAGGCAGCGACGCTGTCGGGGTTGGCGGGGTTGGGGGACCTGATTTTGACCTGTACGGGGGAGTTGAGCCGGAACCGGCGGGTGGGATTGGAGCTGGCCCGGGGCCGGACGCTGGCGGAGATTCAGGAGGGGATGCATATGGTGGCCGAGGGGGTGGAGAACACCTATTCGGCGGTGGAGTTGGCGCGACGGCAGCGGGTTTCGATGCCGATTGCCGAGACGATGCACGCGATTTTCGAGCAGGGGAAGAGCCCGCACGATGCGCTGCGGGAGTTGATGGAGCGGGAGCCGGGCGCCGAACAGTAACAATCCCGGCGCGCCGACCGCAACCTTTGCCGCCGTAACGGGTTCAGGAAGCTATGATGGCCGTGGCGACGTTTGAACACGACGCCGAACTGATGTTGCGGGTTCGGGAGGGCGATGCGCAGAGCTTTGCGCTGCTGCTGGCCAAACACCGCGGGCCGGTGATTCATTTCCTCTACCGCATGATTCAGAATCAGGCGGTGGCGGAGGAGTTAGCGCAGGAGGTGTTCCTGCGGGTGTACCGAAGCCGGGCCAGTTACGAGCCGACGGCGAAGTTTACAACATGGTTGTTCCGGATTGCGAGTCACGTGGCGCTGAATCATATCCGGGACGGTAAGCAGGAACGGAACCAGGAGAGCCTCGACCAGGCAACCGATGAGGGATTGGGCAGGCAGGTTGCTTCGAGCGCGCCGACCGTGGAGCAGCGGATGCTACGGGAGGTGCGGTTGGCCGAGATCCGGCGGACGATTGAGTTACTACCGGCCAAGCAGCGAGCCGCGGTGCTGATGCATAAGTACCAGGAGATGGGATATGCACAGATTGCGGTGGCGCTCGAATGTTCCGAGTCGGCGGTGAAGAGTTTGTTATTCCGGGCGTACGAGACGCTACGGGCGAAGTTAGCGCATATGGCGGGACGAGGTTAACAGGCAGGAAATATGAAGAACACAAAAGACAACGCCTGTCCGATGCAGAAGAACGAGGGCGAACTCTTGCTGAGCTACTGCGCGGGTTCGCTGGCCGCGGAGAGGGTGGCGGAGGTGGAGCGGCACGTGGGGGTTTGCCCGGAATGCCGGAGTTGGGTCGAGGGGCAGCAGACGGTTTGGCAGGCGCTGGAGGCCTGGGAGGTAGAGCCGGTTTCGGCGGATTTTGAGGCGGCCTTGTTTGCGCGGATTGCGCGGGAGGAGAAGGCAGCGGGCTGGCAGCGGTGGCGGGAGGCGTGGCGGCGGCTGCTGCCGGGGGGGCTGGACTGGCGAGTGGCGGCACCGGCCGGGGCGATCGCGCTGCTGCTGGTGGTGGGGCTGGCGGTGGAGAACCCGTTCCGTCGGGAGCAGGCCGAAGCGATGGTGAAGCTGGAGGCGCGGGAGATTGAAAAGGCCGAGCGGGCGCTTGAGGATTTAGAGATGCTCCGGCAGTTGGAGCCGCTCGAGGAGGAGACGAGGCTATGAGGGCCGGGAGACTCTGGTTGGCGGTGGTGGGGCTGATCCTGGCGGCCGCAGGGCTGTGGGCGCAACCGCCCGAGCGAGCGGAGCGTCCACACCCGCTTGAAAAGCTGCGGCGGTTGGCGCCGGAGGAGCGGGAGCGGGTGCTGCAAAACATGCCGCCGGAGCGGCGGCAGATGATCGAGGAGCGGCTGGAGCGCTGGGAGCGCATGGCGCCGCGACGGAAGAAGCGCCTCGAAGGATCGTTGACCAACTTCCAGCAGATGAAACCGGAGCAGCAGCAGGCGCTGCGGAAGCTGGCCAAGCGGTTTCAGGAGACGATGCCGGAGGACAAGCGCATGGAGGGTCGCCGGGCGTTGACGATGTTGCGGCGGCTAGCCCCGGAGGCGCGGAGGCGGGTGTTGAACGGCCCGCGCATGAGAGACCGGTTCAACGAACAGGAGCGGGAACTACTGCGGGAGATGGCCGAAAACATGCCGGATTAGGCCGGCGGCGAGGTTTTCGGCCGGATTTTGTAAAGGTGGTCATAGGAGTAGATCCCGGTCTTGTGGCCGTCGTTCCAATGGATGCGGATGGCGTAGTTGCCCACCGCTTCAACGCTTTCCATGGCGATGCGGGGCTTGAACATGGGGAAGGGGCTGGGATCCGGGGTCCATTTCTGCGGCTCGGTGCCGTGGGCGCCGGTGCAGGTGGCGCAGGGACATTCGGTGCGGAGGAGTTCGACGGGGAAGCTGGAGTGTTCGCCGTCTTCCCAGTCAATCTCGATGCCTTTCGATTTCGAGATGGCGATGTGTTCGGGGTTCATGAGTTGGAGTAAGAGCGTTCGACGTCGCGGACGCCGCTGATGCGGCGGACGGCGTTGACGATGCGTTCGAGCTGCTTTTTGTCGCGGACGTCGAGAGCGACATTGACGATGGCGCTACCGTCGCTGCGGGACTCATCGGGCTGGGCCTCGAGGGTCCGGATATTGGTTCCTTCGTGGAAGAGCGAACTGGTGAGCTGATTGAGGATGCCGGGCCGGTCGTCGGTGTGGATGACCAGTTTGACGAGGAAGGTTTCATTGACGGCGCGGGCCCATTCGACGTCGATTTTTCGTTCGACCTCGTACATTAGGTTCTGCACGTTACTGCAGTTCACCGAGTGGACGGCGACGCCTTTGCCGCGGGTGATGTAGCCCACGATGGCTTCCCCGCGGATGGGATTGCAGCATTTGGCGCGGTAGACCATGACATCGTCGACGCCACGGACCTTGAGGACGAGATCCTCACCTTCGAGCTTTGCGGGGGGGAGCGGGACGGGGGCGGGAGCGGCCTCGTCGGCCTCGGCGGCGGCGACCTGCTCGGGGGCGAGTTGCTGGAGAACCTGGCGGGCGGAGAACTTGCCGTAGCCGAGGGCGGCGTGGAGGTCCTCCATTTTGCTGAAGCCGTAGTCGTGGGCGACCTGTTCCACTTGGCTCTTGGCGATCTTCTTCCACTGGACGCCTAGGCGGCGAGCCTCTTTTTCGAGGTGTTTTTCGCCGATTTCGATGGCTTTGGCACGCTCAGTGGTGTTGATGACGTGCTTGATGCGATTGCGCGCCTTCGAGGTCTTGACGAAGTTGAGCCAGTCTTTCGAGGGGGTGTGGCCCTGTTGGGTCAGGATGTCGACGACGTCGCCGTTCTTGAGTTCGTACTTGAGGGGGACGATGCGGCCGTTAACTTTGGCGCCGACGCAGAGGTGGCCGACGTCGGAGTGGATGGCGTAGGCGAAGTCGATGGGAGAGGCGCCGCGGGGGAGAATGATGACCTTGCCGCGGGGGGTGAAGGCATAGACCTCTTCGGGGTACAGGTCGACTTTGAGGGTCGACATAAACTCGCCGGGGTCGCGGACGTCCTGCTGCCATTCGACGAGTTGGCGGAGCCAGGCCACCTGATGCTCTCCGGTCTGGCCCGCCTTGTTTCCCTCCTTGTACTTCCAGTGGGCGGCGATGCCTTCTTCGGCGATGCGGTGCATCTCTTCGGTGCGGATCTGGACTTCGAAGGCCTGGCCGCCGGGGCCGATGACGGAGGTGTGAAGGGACTGGTAGAGATTCGGCCGGGGGATGGCGATGAAGTCCTTGATGCGGCCCGGGATGGGGGTCCATTCGCCGTGGATGGTGCCAAGGGCGCCGTAGCAGTTCTTGACGCTATCGGTGATGATGCGGAGGGCGAGGAGGTCGTAGACCTGGTCGATGCTGATCTTCTGGCGTTTGAGCTTCTGGTAGACGCTGAAGGGGCGCTTGAGGCGGGCTTCGATGCGGGCGGGGATGTTTTCGCGGAAGAGTTTGACTTCGACGGCGTGGCGGATCTCTTCGAGCACGCCCTGGGTGGCGCGGCGTTTCGACTCGATGGCCTGGGTTACCTCTTCAAACGCGGGGGGGTCGAGATAGCGGAAGCCGAGATCTTCGAGTTCGGCGCGGATTTTGCCCATGCCGAGGCGGTGGGCGATGGGCGCGTAGATTTCGAGCGTTTCCTGGGCGATGCGCTCCTGCCGTTCGCGGCTGAGCGAGGCCATGGTGCGCATGTTGTGCAGGCGGTCGGCGAGTTTGACGAGGACGACCCGGATGTCGTTGACCATGGCCAGGAGCATCTTGCGAACGCTTTCGGCCTGGCGCTCTTCGCGGGAGTAAAAGTTGAGTTTGGCGAGTTTGGTGACGCCGTCTACACACTGGGCGACTTCCGGGCCGAAGAGCTTACGGACCTCGTCGACGGTGACGGAGGTGTCTTCGACGGTATCGTGAAGGAGGCCGGTTTCGAGGCAAACGAGGTCCATCGACATGTCACATAGGATGTGAGCGACTTCGAGGGGGTGAGCCATGTAGGCTTCGCCGGAGGAGCGGGTTTGGCCGGTGTGATGGAGGGCGGCGAAGGCGAAGGCTTCGCGGAGGGAGGTGACGTTTTCGTTGGGGCGGAGCTTGGTGTATTTGGCGACGAGCTCTTCAAAGCGCGCAGCCAAGGCGGGATAGAGGGGACTCCCCGGGGTGGCTAAAGACAGATCGACCGGCTGACTCACTGCGAGACCCTTTACCTTTCAGAGTACACGCAAAGAGACCAGCCGGTCGTCCTGCACTACTTCTTCTCTTGTTCTTGGACGATGCCGCCAGCGGCCTTCTTTTCGAGCGCTTCGGCTTTACGCTTCTTCGCTTCGAGGGCTTTCTGGACGTAACTATCGGCGAGGTCCTGCTCCTTCTTATAATCGGCCGGAGTGTCGGCAAGGTCAGCCAACTCGCGGTGCATCAGGTTGAGATAGGCATAGGCGTCGTCGTAATCGGGATCGACCTGGACCGCCGCTTCCAACTGCTTGAGGCCGTCCTGAACGATCGCGAGGTTCTTTTCCCGTACCTCTTCCCGCACCTTCTTGTCCTTGATCGGACCAGGATCTTCGGGTTTCATGCTGAGTTTGGCGCGGGCTTCGCCACGAACGGGGTAGGCCTTACCCCAGGCAATGACGCCGAGGGTGTACAGCGCTTCCTTGTTCTGGGCGTCGACCTTGAGCAAGCGCTCGTTCCACACTTTGGCCTCGTCGAACTTCTTCTGGTTGTAGTAGAGCGACGCGATGGAAGCGATGGCCAGCTTGTCGTTGGGATCTTTGTCCAGCACGAGCTGGAAATTATCCTGGGCGGCCTTGGAGAATTTGGCGTTCTCTTCGGACTCGGCGCCGGGGATCCACTGACTCATGTAGGCGGTAGCCAAGTAGAGGCGAGCGGTAGGGAAGTCGGGATCCAGGTCAACGGCTTCCTGGAAGGACTTCACAGCATCGGCGTACTTCGCGTTCTTGTAGGCGCGGACGCCTTTATTCAGGTTATCGCGAGCCCTGAGCTTCTGACAGCCCGTGGCGGAGAGAAGGAGGGCGCCGCAAGCGGCCAAGGTCAGGAGGGTTTTCATCATAGCGGTCTATTCTCCTACTGTCCCTGCTCCATCTTCGGAGTCATCAGGCCAACCTTATCAATCCCGGCACCCTTGGCAATGTCAATGGCGCGGGCAACGTACTGAAACTCAAGGTCCGGATCGCCTTTGACGAAGACGACGCGCTCGGCGCGGGTGGAAAACACCTTTTTCAAGCGCTCTTCGAGGTTCTTCTCAAGCACATCTTCGCTATTGAGCTTGATGGACTTGTCTTTGGCGATGATGATCACCACGGTGCGATCCTGATCAGGGGGAGGTGGAGGCGTGTTCGGCGGAGGAGGTTGCGGAACGAGTGCGTCCAAACCCTTTGGCGTGAGCGGGGTGATGACCATGAAGATGATCAGCAACACGAGCAGCACGTCAATCAGGGGGGTCATATTGATGTCGGCTTGCGGTCCTTTACCGCCGCCGCCTGTTGACATTGACATAAGAATGCTCCTTCGGAAGAGGATTGAGCCGGGTTAGGCGCCCGGGGCGGCCATAGCGTCGCCTTCTTTGATTTGTTCTGTCAACAGACCGATCTGATCCACCTGGAAAGCGCGGAGGTTGTCGAGGACTTCGACGACGCGCTCATAACGAGCCCGGGAATCGCTTTTCAGGTAGACGGTCTTATCGACGCGGTTTGTAAGCTGGTCCTTCACCTTAGTGCCCAGGCTGGGGAGGTCGTTGAACTGGTCGGTCCCAAGGTACACCTTGCCGTCGCGAGTCACCGAGATGAGGATGGCGTCCTCTTTATCGGCGGCTTGCATGGCGATGGGGTTCTTGGTCTGGACGAGTTCCACGGTAATACCCTTCGAGAGCATGGGGGTGATAACCATGAAGATGATGAGCATGACGAGCATCACGTCGACCAGAGGGGTGACGTTGATGTCGGAGACCGGCGGGGGAGCGCCTGGTTTTTTGCGGTGAGACTGTCCAATTACGATCGACATGAGGGGATCTCCATGATCAGGATGCGGCCGGGAGTGAGTCCCGGCCGGGCTCCAGATTCAACTCGACAGAAGGGGTTGGATTAGTGCTTGGCGCTGGTGCGCGAAGCCCGCTTGATGAAATAGTCGATCAATTCGGAAGAGGAGTTACCCATCTCCACGTTGAAGGCATCCAGACGGCTGTTGAAGTAGTTGAAGACCATGACGGCCGGGATAGCCACGAACAGACCGATAGCGGTGGCGACGAGCGCTTCCGAAATACCGCCGGCGACAGCACCGAGACCGGTGGACTTCTCCGCGGCGATGCCCTGGAAGGCGTTGATGATGCCGACCACGGTGCCGAACAGGCCGACGAACGGCGCGGTGGAACCGATGGTGGCCAACGCACTGACGCCCCGCTTCAACTCAGCCTGGACGATTGCTTCGGCGCGTTCGAGAGCGCGGCGGGAGGACTCGATGGTTTCGCCCGAGATGTCGGCCTGATTATGAGCCTGGAACTCCTGCAGCCCGGCCACTACGACCTTGGCGAGGTGCGACTTTTTGTAACGGTCGGCAATCTTGATGGCTTCATCGAGTTTGCCTTCCCGGAGAGCGCCAGCGACGGCCGGAGCGAAGGCGCGGCTCTGCGCGCGAGCGGCGTTGAACGCAATCAGACGGTCGATCATGACTCCGATCGACCAAGCGGACATGATGAAGAGCGCGATCACAACGAAGCGGGCCATCCATCCCATCTGGGCCCACATGTCGGCCGGATCGAACGAGACGCCACCTTCTTGGATCAGAAACAGAGCCCATACCTGCAACTGAATGATCATAGTAATCTCCTGCGAGTTGAATTTTTGGAATATGTAGCCGGTGTCCCGGCGGGTTGATCCCACCGAAGTGGGTGGGCCGCATCTCTCCTCTTGGATGCCGGCGGCCCGGTTACTACGTGAACGGACTTCCGCTTCTTATGGGAACGGTTAGTTACTCAACGTGAAGTTCACGTCGATCTGCGTCTGCACTTCCACCGCTTCCCCGTTCAGCAGGGTAGGTTTGTAAACCCACTGCCGGACGGCGTCGGTAGCGGCAGGAACAAGGAGCGGGTGACCGCTCACCATCTGCAGATTTTGAATGGTGCCATCCCGAGAAATGATCGCATTGAAGCGGACCACGCCTTGAATGCGGGCCTGCTTGGCGAGCGGGGGATAGTTCGGCCGGACCTGCCGGATCAAATTCGCAGCCTGGACGTTGCCGCCCACGCGAATCGGACCGGTCGGCTTCGGCTTGGGAACTTCCTTCGGCGGCGGGGGAGGGGGCGGGGCGGCGGAAGGAACGCCGCCGATAATGCCACCAATCACACCACCGGGAACGCCGCCGGGAACGCCGCCGGGAACGCCACCGACTGCGCCACCCATGGGAGGCGGCAATTCCTCTTCCTTGATCATGGCGATCTCTTTCGGAATCTGCTTGGGCGCCATCAGCCGGTTGGCATCAAACTGACGCGGAATGACCTTAACGACCTTGACGGGGGCCGCCGGCGGAGGGGGTGGCGGAGGAGGAGGCGGCGGCGCGACTAGCATACTCGCTAGTTGCGTCGGCTGCAGCCCCTCAAAGAACCACATCGGCAGAATCACCAAGACGGCGACCAATGTTGCCTGGATGAGGAAGGAGACAAAAACGGTCCAGGGTTTATTAGTTTTCCCGGTTCCATCGACGAATGTCTGATCAAACATTTTTGTTATCCTTTCGGCCCCGCTGCCAGAGGAGCGGAGCGCGTTGAGGTGGGAGGACTTCTATCCGGCACTGCCTCGGTGCAGAGAGGCAGAGACCAGAGGACTACGGTAGAACGAGAGGCAGATTACTTCAGACCCTTGGCTTTCAACGGAGTCGCCGCGGCGGCAGGGGGGGTAGCGCCCTTGCGCCGCTTCTCCAACCAATCCCGGAGGAAGATCAGAATGGGAGACGCGATGAAGATCGAGGAGTAGGTACCGAAAATGATGCCGGCGACCAGGGCAAACGCGAAACCGTTTAAAACCTGACCTCCGAACAGCCAGAGTGCGAGCGCCGTCAGGAAGGTAAGACCTGAGGTGAGAATGGTCCGGCTCAGCGTCTGGTTGATGCTGAGATTGACAACGTTGTCAAAACTTTCCCGCCGCATTTGGGGCAGGTTTTCGCGGATTCGGTCGAAGATGACGATGGTGTCATTCATCGAGAAGCCGACGAGGGTGAGCAGGGCGGCGATCACCGTCAGCGAGATCTCCTTGTCGAGGAGGGAGAAAATGCCGACCGTAATGATCACGTCGTGGAAGACCGCGATCACGGCCGCCAAGCCGTAAATGAACTCGAAGCGGAAGGCGATGTAGATCAACATGCCCAGCAGCGCCAGTAGGGTGGCATTGATGGCCTGGGCCTGCAACTCCTTACCAACGCGGGGCCCCACCAGGTCGAAACCGCGGATGGTATAGGAACCGGTGTAGGTCTGCTGCTTCAACACGGTGACGACCTCGGGCGTAACTAAAGAGACACCGGTGAGGGAGTCCAGGTTCCCGAGCAGGCCGGAGCGGGGGGCGGCGTCGCGATAAGCGAGCACGTTCTTGACGAGCTCCTGCAGTTGCGGTTCGGTTAGGGACGCCGAGGTGGTGGCCAAGGGGCCACGAAGCTTGTCGGCAAGTTGGGCCTGGGTGGCCGTATTGATGTCGAGCTGGTCGCCATCCTTGCCGCCGAAAGTGGCTTTCAGAGTATCGAACACAACGGCCCGAGCCTCATTTAACTCTTTTTCGTCCCGCAGATCGGTGGAGATGATGACTTCGTTCTGGCCGGTCACCTGCTGCACGACGATTTCACCCGGAATCTTGGCGCCGAGCGCCTTCCGGATCTGGTCCTCATTCGGCGCCTGTTGAAAGCGCACGGTAGTGACGGTGCCGCCTTTAAAGTCGATGCCGTATTTCGGGCCACCCTTTACAATGAGACTTCCGACCCCGACCACCGTTAACGCGATGGAAGCAAGGATGAAGGGCATCTTCTTGCCCAGGAAGTCGAAGTTGGTGTTTTTGAAAATCTCCATGCAGTGTTGCTACTGGCGGCCAGTGGGATTCGACGCCACCAGTACCGCTTTTGTTCCCGTTATGATCTCAGAAAAGTACCACAATTGCTTTTGTTTCTCGAATGCGTTCCGGTTGTTGTTGGCTGGGCGCATTCGACGCCTTAAATGCTGAGCGTGTTTGTTTGTTGCTTGCCGCTCAGTTCCCAGTCGAAGATGGTGCGGGAGACGAAGACGGCTGTGAAAACGTTGGCGATGAGGCCGATGACGAGGGTGATGGCGAAGCCCTTCACCGCCGTTGTGCCAAAGATAAAGAGAAAGGCGCAGGAGACGACCGTGGTGACGTGGGTATCGATGATGGTCAACCACGCTTTGCCGAAGCCGGCATCAATAGCGGCCATGACCGCCTTGCCATGCTTCAGCTCTTCCCGAATGCGTTCAAAAATCAGGACGTTCGAGTCGACGGCCATGCCGATGGTCAGGATGATGCCGGCGATACCCGGCAAGGTGAGCACGGCGCCGAGGTAGGCGAGCACCGCAATGAGGATGATCGCGTTGAGCACCAGCGCGAGCACGGCGTTGATGCCGGCGCGCTTATAGTAGACGAGCATGACCAGGACCACCGCGGCCACGCCGACCGCGCCGGCGATGAGCCCGTCCCGGATGGAGTCAGCCCCGAGCGACGGGCCGACCGTACGCTCTTCGAGATACACGACACCGGCAGGGAGAGAACCGGAAGTCAGCACGAGGGCGAGGTCAGAGGCTTCCTGCTGGGAGCCGGCGCCGGTGATGACGCCCGAGTCTTCAATTTTGCTGTTGATGACGGCCACGCTGCGGGCCTTGCCATCGAGCAGGACGGCGAGTTTATTGCCGACGTTGGCCTCGGTGTACCGCCCAAAGCGGCGGCCGGCGTCAGGCGACAGCACGAAGGAGGTCTCCCACTTGGTGAACTGATCCTGCGAGGCGCGGGCGTTGCGGAGGTCGCGGCCGGTGACGACGGCGGTGCGATTGGCCAAGTACCAGTTTTCGCCTTGGTCGCCGGGGCGGGATGCCTGTTGAATGGGCCGGGTACCGAGCGGGAGAATGCCGCCGTTCTTGGCGCGGAGCGCCTCTTCACTCGGGAACGGGCCATCCTTGACCTCCACGATTTCGAGCATCGCGGCCGCCTGCAGAATGGACTTGACGCGGGCGGGGTCGTCGACACCCGGCATCTGCACGAGAATCTCCGGATTGGTTTCGCCATTGCCGCGCTGCTGCACGGTGGCTTCGGCGAGGCCGAGACCATTGATGCGCTGCTCGATGGTCCGCATGGACCGGGTAACGGTGTCGCGGCGCATGGCGAGCGACTCGGTGTTGTTTAGGGTCAGACGGTAGGCGTCCGAACCGACACTGGCCATCTGCCAGGTGGAGAACTTCTGGGTCAGAATATCGCGCAGCGCCGAGGTCTTATCGACGGGAACCCCTTTAATGTTGATCTGGATGGTGTCGGCATCCTCGATCGTCGTCGGGTCGTTGCGGTCGATGGAGACGTAGGCGATGGCCGCCTTCTGCATCTCATCTTTCAAGCGTTCGATATTCTGGTCGGCGTCGGCTTTGAAGGCGTCCTGCACCTGGACCTGCAAAACCAACTGGCTGCCGCCACGGAGGTCCAGTCCGAGCTTGATGCTCTCGGCGAGGTTGCGGTCGAGCTCCGCCTTCGACTTGGGCAGGCCAATGATCCCATAAATGCAGATGAGAATCGTAGCCACGATGACAATGGCTTTGGTTTTGAGGTTCTTGTCCATGAAAAAATCCTAGGAGGCCTTCTCGCTCTTGGTTACGAGGGAGGCAATCGCCGTGCGCGCCACTTGGAGCTTGATGTTGTCCGGCTTGACGCGAATCACTAGGGTATCATCGGTTGCGTTCACGGCGACAATGGTTCCGATGATTCCGCCCGTCGAAACGACCTCGTCGCCGGATTTAAGATTGGCTAGCATCTCGGCGGTTTGCTTCTTCTGCCGCTGCATGGGCAGGAAGAGCAGAAAATAAAAGATCGCGAAGATCGCGATCATGGGAAGAAAGCCGATCAGGCTGTTCGCCGTGGGGAGTTGCAACAAGAATCCAAGTGGCACTACTTCAAATCCAGTTCGGCCGCGCGGGCTGCCGCTAATAATCGGGGGAAGTCCCCAAGCAAAATAGACTGCCTGATCCGGCGCATGATGTCAAGGTAATACCGGAGATTGTGGAGGGTAGCCAGAACAGAGTAGAGGATCTCCTCGGCTAAAAACAGGTGCCGGAGGTAGGCGCGGGAGAAGTTGCGGCACGTGTAGCAGGCGCAAGCGGGGTCGAGCGGCCCGCTGTCTTCGCGGTACTGAGCGTTTTTAATGATCACTTTGCCGACGGAGGTGAACAGGCAGCCATTCCGGGCGTTGCGGCTGGGCATGACGCAATCCATCATGTCGATGCCGCCGGCAACGTACTCGATGAGCTCCTCCGGCTTACCGACGCCCATGACGTAGCGCGGCTTGGCGACCGGGAGCAGGGGGGCGGTGGCCTCCACCATCTGCAGGCTCAGGTCGCGCGGTTCGCCGACGCTCAGACCACCGATGGCGTAGCCGGGGGCGTCGAGTTCGATGAGTTCGGCGGCGCATTCGCGGCGGAGGTCGGCGTACATACCGCCCTGGACGATGGGAAATAAGGCCTGATTTACGTTTTGGCGGCGATAGTGCGTGAACGCCTGGGCGGCCCAGCGGTTGGTCCGCCGGGTGGAGGTGGCGACGGCGTCGCGGGTGGCGGGATATTCGATGCACTCATCGAGCACCATCATGATGTCGCTGCCGAGGGCGATTTGGGTATCGACGGTGGATTCGGGGGTAAACAGATGCCGGTCGCCGTTGAGGTGGGAATGGAAGAGAACGCCCTCTTCGGTCACGCGGCGGATTTTCGACAGGCTCCAGACCTGGAAGCCGCCCGAGTCGGTCAGAATGGCGCGGGGCCAGTCCATGAACCGGTGCAGGCCGCCGAGTTGACGGATCAGTTCGTGGCCGGGGCGGAGGTAGAGGTGATAGGTGTTCGAGAGGATGATTTTGGCGTCCAACTCCTCTTCGATCTGCCGCGGCATGAGGCTTTTGACCGTGGCCTGGGTGCCGACGGGCATGAAGACGGGGGTTTCGATGACACCGTGCGGGGTATGAATCAGGCCGGCGCGGGCGCCGGTGACGGGACATTGGGCCTGCAGTGCAAACCGCAGACCGTCTTTAAAATTACTCATAGCGAAGCGCTTCGGTGGGATTCAATTGCGCAGCGCGATTGGCCGGCAGCAGTCCGAACACCAGGCCGACGCCGAGCGAGGTGCCGAAGGCAACCATCACCGAGGTAGCTGAAATTGGAATATCGATGCCGCCAAAGTAGCCGGCCGCCAGCGGCCCCGCGACGCCGACGGCGATACCGACGAGGCCGCCCGAGACGCTGATGAGCACGGCTTCGAGCAGAAACTGCAGCATCACCGTCTGTTTCGAGGCGCCGAGCGCCATGCGCAGGCCGATCTCGCGGGTTCGTTCCGTCACCGTGACCAACATGATATTCATGATGCCGATCCCGCTGATCACCAGCGTGATGGCGGAGACCAGCACGAGCACGCCGGTGAGGATGAGCGAGATGTTTTCGGCCGCATCGAGAATGGCCGAGAGGTTATCGACGTAGTACTTGGCGCCGGGCCGGTGCCGGGCTTCGAGCAACTGCTGCACCTGGCGGGTAAGCGGGATGACGTCTTCGGCGCGGCGCGTCTGGACGTACATGGGGTCGATGCGCTCCTCGGTGGTCAGGTACTTCATCACCGTAATCGGAATCAGCATGGTTTCCGTGGAGAGCTCGGAGAGGCCGAAGCTGTCGGTCTTTTCGCGGAAGGTGCCGATGACGGTGAACTGCAGGCCGCGGATCTTGATGACCTGCAGGATGGCGTTCGACTGGCTCCCGTACAGGCGGCTGGCCAGCTTCTGCGTGAGCAGGGCGACACGGTTGCGCTGTTGCACATCGTCGGCCTGCAGGCCGCGGCCGGCCAGGAGAACGAGATTGCGCATGGGCACGTACTCGTGGTCCGAACCGATGATCTTGACGTCGCGTTCGCGCCCCTCGATGGCCATCTGATCGTAGATCGTCATGACGCCAGTGACGGCGCTGGCGCGGCTGCCGAGGGCCTGGCGCGTGGCTTCGACGTCGGCGATTTTGACAAAGTCGGCATCGACGCTGACGCCGGTGCGATTGCCGGCTTCAAAGTAGGCGATGATGAGGTTCGAGCCGATGCCGCGGATCTGTTCAATGACGTAGTCGCGGCTGGTGAGCGAGATGGTCACCACCAGGATGACCGAGGCGTTGCCGATCACCAGGCCCAGAGCGGTGAGCAGAGCCCGGACCTTGTTCGCAAGCAGCGCGTGAAAGCTGAAGCGAAGGGATTCCCGCCAGTTCAAGCGCCGCCCCGGGCCTGGCGGAGGAGTTTTTCGGCCTCGGCGCGCGACGGCATGTCCGGTTTCAGCTCCGACTGCAGATACTGTTCGAGGAGCCTGGCGGCCGCCGGCAGGTTCTTCCTGGCGATGATGTAGGTCTCCGCCTTGTCAAAGAGGAGCTTGGGGTTTTGGGGATCGAGCTTTTCGGCCTTGGTGATGAACGATTCGCTCTCCATCAGGCGGCCCTGCCGGGCGAGGAACTTGGCGACGTCAAACAGGCGGCCGATCTGGCGCGGAGCGAGTTCAGCGGCGCGCTTCAAGTGCTGTTCGGCGGAGTGAAACTCCTGCCGCTTCTGGGCCAGCTGGGCGGTGGCGTAGTAGTACTCGGCCGGGTCGTTGGCCTTGATTCGTTCCAGCAGCGCCTGCGCTTTGTTCAAGCCGCCGCCCAAAAAGCCGGGGGCTTCGAGGTAGTAGTTGAACAGGTCGTTGACGGCCTCGCCGTTCTTGGGGTTCATCTCGACGGCGCGTTCGAACATCTGCCTGGCTTTAGAGGCATAATGCGGCGCGATGAGCGGGTTGCCGGATTCGGCGCGGCGGCCGTAGGCGCGTCCCAGCCAATGGTAGTGGTCGGCGTTGAACCCATTCAACTGAACCGCTTTTTCAAAGAAATCGATGGCCCGCTTGAAGTCGCCCAGCATGTACTCACACTTGCCGGCCAGCGCATAGGCGGCCGGGTCGGAGCCGAGCACCGGCTGCAACACCTGCAGCGCTTCCCGGTAGAGGGTGCGCTGATAGTATTCGGCAGCCCTGGTGACCTCGGCCGGTCCGGCCCAGAGGGCCGGCATCAACGAGACTGCAACCAGGATTACCTTAATCATTACGCCTTCACCATGAAGTGGGATGCCTTTAGGATAACGCGGGTTGCAGCGATCGTCAGGCGCCACCACCGAGAGCAGCGGGAACGCCTGGGGCGGCAAATGCATCCAACAGTCAGCGCCGATGTAGTATCCTCAGGATTGGCAAAAACCAGCTCCCCACGCCGGAGGTATCCCTTCATGAAAACTATTTCCCGTTTGTTGTCCCTCACCGCAGTTTCGCTGCTCTTCACGTTTGGCGCTTTGGCGCAGACGGCTTCGCTCGAAGGCGAAGTCAAGGGTGAAGACGGCAAGCCGCTCAAAGACGCCCTGATCAAATTGACGCGAACCGACATCAAGGGCAACTACAAGGTCAAGACCAACAAGAAGGGCCAGTGGTTCCACGCTGGTCTGCCGCTGGGCACCTACGACATTGAATGCGAAGTGGACGGCAAGGTGCAGGATACCGTCAAGGGCGTACGGACCCGGCTCGGCGACCCGCTGCCGGTGAACTTCGACCTGTCGAAGAACGTGGCCCGGAAGCAGGCCATGGAACAGGCGATGGCCACCGGTCAGGTGACCGAAGAGATGTCGCGCGAAATGTCCAAAGAGCAGCGCGAGGCGATGGAAAAGCAGGTTAAGGAACGCGCCGCGGCCATGGCCAAGAATAAAGAACTGAACGACGCCTTCAATACCGGCATGGAGAATCTGAAGACCAAGAACTTCCAGGCCTCGGTGGAAGGCTTTGAAAAGGCCGTCGCTCTCGATCCGAAGCAGCAGGTGATCTTCGCCAACATGGCCGAGGCCTACATGGGCCTGGCCGGCACCAAGACGGGCGCCGAAGCCGATGCGGCCAGCGCCAAGGGTCTCGAGGCCTACGCGAAGGCTCTCGAACTGAAGAGCGACGATGCCGGCATGCACAACAACTACGCCCTGGCGCTGGCCAAGGTGAAGAAGTATGACGAAGCCCGCGCCGAACTCGACAAAGCCGCGGCGCTCGACCCGGCCAACGGCGGCCGCTACTTCTACAACCTCGGCGCGATTCTGACCAACGTCGGCCAGCTCGAAGCCGCCGGCAGCGCCTTCAAGAAAGCGATTGAAATGGACCCGAACTACGCCGATGCCCACTATCAGTACGGCATCTATCTGGTGGGCAAGGCGCAGGTGGCCGCCGACGGGAAGATTACGCCGGTGCCCGGAACCGAAGAGGCCTTCCAGAAGTACATGCAGTTGAAACCGGACGGTCCGTTTGCCGCCAGCGCCAAGAGCATGATTGAATCGATCGGGGCGAAGGTGGAAACGACCTTCACCAACCCGAACGCGCCGGCTCCCAAGAAAGGCACGCAGAAAAAGAAGTAACCCGCCCCGGCGGTTAGCGAAACTCGATACGATAGAAAGGCGTCCTAGCAATAGCGGGACGCCTTTCGGCTTTTCATGATCAAAGCTCTTCTCGGGATACTCGTTTCGATCCTCGCCGTCACGTTTCTGCGGGCCGTGATGGGTCTGCTCGTCAAGGGAGCCAAAGAGGCCTTGCAACCGGACGAGACCAGCGACTCCGGCAGCGCCCCGCCCGAATCCGGCACCCGTTTGCGCAAATGCAAGACCTGCGGGACCTTCGCGCCCGAAACCCGCATGCTGCGGCACAGCACGCGCGAAACCGACGTGTTCTACTGCTCGAAGGATTGCGAGAAGCAGGCGACGGCTTAGCGACTCGGGCGCAGCAGTTTTGCCGCCTGCGCGCTCAGACTGTTCAACTGGCGGAACTCCTCTTCGGCCTGCTGGACGGAGGTCTGAATGCGGGATAGCTCTCCGGCGCCGGGGTCGAGCCCGAGTTGGTCGGCCCGGGACTGGACGCGGAGCGAGAGGGTGCGGTACTGATCGGTAACCTCGCGGTAGCGGCGCACCATGTTATTGAGCAGCACCTCGCGGCGCCGGTTCAGATCTTCGAGAGCCACGGCGGCACGGAGGCTCTTGGCGGCCTCCAACTCAGCCTTGCCGGCCGCCTCGCGCACCAGCTTTTCGCTGGTTTCAAGGCGCAGGAGCCGTTCGTTCCGGGCCTTGAGTTCGGTTTCCGTGGCGGCCACGACGCGCCGGGCTGCCGCCACGGCTTCGGCGCGGTCGGCGAGTTCGGCGGTGAGCCGATCGCGCTGCTCCTGCTCCTGCGCGGCGCGGGCCTGCAAGGCGGCAATCTCGTTGCGGGCCGCGGAGAGATCCTTGCGCGCGGTTTCGAGCGCGGCCTGGGTTTCGGCGATGATGCGGATGTACTCGGTGGGCAGGGCCGCCGGCGCGGTTTTCGCCAGAGCCGGGGCCGGGGTTGCGGGCGCCGCCTCCGGCCGGTCCAGGGCGGGAGCGGGCCGGGCGTTGCGCAGGGCGGCGAGTTGGGCGACGAGGTCGACGGCCCGCCCTTCGGCCGCGGCGCGGGCGCGCCGCTCCTCCACCAGACCGAAGAGGCCAAGGGCCGCCAGCGCCATGATCGCCGCCAGCACTACCAAACGTTTCTTGTGTGTTTTCATCGCTTCACCGAAAACCTGGGCCGAAAACTGATCTCACAATCCGGGGCGTTCAGCGCCACGGCAATGTTACGCGACTTGCCCGGTGGCAGTTGCACAAACACGCTCCAATGCTCGCGGATGCGGCGGAAGGCGTGGCCGATCGCGGCGGGAATTTCGGTCAGACCCCGGCAGATGGCCGCCTCGCCGCCCGTGGCTTCGGCCATCTCCTGCAAGCCGCGCTGATAGGCTTCGTTGATCGAGTCGACGCGGTAGTGAATATGCACGATCCAGATGGGCGTCTGCCGCTCGAGCAGGGCGCCGACGAGCTTCTGCGTCTTTTCGCGGACCAGCTGGTCGGGGAAGCGGCGGCTCAGATCGCGCGAGTCGCTCGAGTTGATGACGGGGTTGGTGTAGTCATCGCGGTACTTGTAGATGCTGCTGTCGGTGCAGTAGAGGACGGCGACGCGGGCGGTGGATTTCGCGAGCAGGCGGTCGCCGAGTTGGGCGGCCTCTTCGACGGTGTCGAGCAGACCGGCCTTCCCTCCCCCGGTGTAGTTATTGACGCTGGCGGTAAGCTGTTCGGCGGCGCCGGTCGGGTCTTCGAGCACGCGGAGACCATCCTGCGCGCGCAGAACGGTGACCCAGGCGTGGGGCGGGAGTGCGCCAAACGCCTCGGCCAGGCCGGTTCGGGCGAATTCGATGTAGGAGATGTCGCCGCTGAAGTCGAGAACGAGCAGGATGAGCAGATCGTCCTGCGGCCCTTTGAGGAGTTCGACGCGGGCGGTCTTGCCGTCGACGGTGGCTTCGACGTTGGCCGGTTCGCCCTTGGCGACGAGGGCGGGAACGCGGATGCGGGCCATTCCGGCGCCCTCCGGCGGCGGGGGCCCCAACAGCGCGAGCAGATGCCGGCGCGTCAAAAGCTTAACCTCAGGCCGACCTGGATGACGCGGCCGCCGCGCGAGCCAATGATGCGGCCGGCGTTGACGTTCGGCGTGGAGGCGGGGCCGATGACGGGATCCGGGTCCGTCCAGTTGGCCGTGTTGACGAAGTTGAAGCCGGTGGCCTGCAGCTCGAGCGCACGTTCGGTGTCGATGGCGATGCGCTTGGTGACGGAGAGGTCGTGGTTCTGGCTGGGCGGGTTGCGGAGGGTGGGATGCGTACGCGGGCCGTCGCCGAGGGTGAAGTTCTCCGGATTGTCGAAGGCCGCCGGGTTGAACCAACGTTCCGGCGAGGGCTTCGCCACCTGCGCCTCGATGCCCGGCACGACGTTAACCCGCAGGGCTTCCACCAGCCCCCCAGTGTTGTTGAACTGCGGGCGCAGGGCGATGGGTTCGCCGCTGAGCAGCGTCGTCATTCCGCTGATGGACCAGCCATCGACGAGATATCGCCGCCAGTCGTTATAAGCCAGCAGCGACTTCTTCGAGCCGATGGGCAGTTCGTAGGCGTAGGAGAGTGAGACGCGGTGGGGAATGTTGTAGGCAGTCAGGGACCACTCGGCCTGCCGGTTGTAGAAGTCCTGCACGCCGTAGGGTCCGGAGTAGTCGTCCCTCTGGCGGGAGAGTTCGTAGGTGGCGGTGAGGCCGAGGCCGCTGGCCGCGCGTTTTTCAACGCGCACGGAACCGGAGTCGCGTTTGTAGTTGCCCAGGGGCCAGGCGCTGTAGACGTCGAAGCGCTGGAACTGGGGATAGGGGCGCAGTTGGCGGCGGACGAGTTCGTTGTTGAGCTCATCGCGAAAGCGGAGATTGCCGAGGGGAATCGCGTTGAGGTTGGCGGCGGAGTTGGAGACAAACAGGCGCTGACCACGGGAGTGAGCCAGGGTGCCGGCGAGGATGAGCTGCCCGGGCAGTTCGCGTTCGTAGGTGAGCGAACCGGATTGATAGAAGGGCTGGGTGGCGGTGGGTTCGACAAGATCGGCGACGGTATTGTTGGCAAAGTCGGGCCGGAGATCGGGCAGGGGCCGGTCGAGGGCGGGCATGCCGTCGCGCAGCAGGATGGCGGGGGCCAGCTGGGTATTGCGCGAGATGGCGGTGGGGGTGCCGTTGAAGCCCTGGGTACCCCACTGCGAGGTATAGACGGGCACGGCCTGATAGCTGAGGCCGGCGCTGCCGCGGAGAACGTTTTTGGGGTTGCCCGTGGGGTTCCAGGCAAAGCCGAAACTGGCGCTGGGACGGATGCGCACCGGCTGCGCGGCGCCGCCGGCGACCAGGGCGCCGGGCTGGCCGCTGGCGGGATTGAGGGCGTCGAGACGGACTGTGGAGATGCGGTTGTACTTCTCGGTGCGGGGCGTTGAGAGATCCATGCTGGCGCCAAGGGTCAGATTCAGGCGCTTGGTGACTTCGTACTGATCGCGCACCGAGAGGCTGGCCAGATGGCGGCGCCAGTAGGACGGTGAGGGGAAGACGCTGGCTTCGGCGTACTCGGCGGCGCCGAGCAGGAAGCTGGCGAAGGCATGGCCGGTGTTGTTGATGCCGGGCAGCGAGGTGTAGCCGGGGCCGAAAGTGAAACGGCCGCGGGGGTAGGGCGGCAGAAAGGCGTGGACCTGGTAGTGGGTGAAGGAGGCCGAAACGCGCAGGCTGTGTTTGCCGAGGCGCGTCGAGTAGCCATCGGAGACCGAGTAGGTGTTGTGCGCCGACAACTGCACGGGGTAGGGGCGGCCCATGCCGAGATAGCTGGCCGAAAAGCTATAGAGCGGGAAGACCTCGCCGGGGCGCTGCGAATCGCTGCGGTCGGTGGACGCGTCGAGCGTGAGGGTGTTGATGGTCCGGGGGCTGAGAGTGAGGATGTGTTCCACCGAGCCCCGGCGGGCGCTGTACAGACGGTCGTTGGCGCCGGGGTCGGCGATGGTCGGCATCAGGCGAGAAGCGGCCGCGAGGCCGTTGGTGGTGGAGGCCGAGAAGCTCAGGCGGCTTTTGTCGTCGAGCGTGTGGTCGAGCTTGAAGATCATGCCGTCGGCCTTGTTGGTTTCCGGCGAGACGACGAAGTAATTATTGCGGAAAAACGGGCCGGCATCGGCGTTGGGCAGGGCGTAGAGCGAGACGCCGCGCATGGCCACGGGATCGAGGCGGGGGGTGGGGATGACGCTGCCGGGAAAGGGCTGGCGGATGTATTCGAGGTTGCCGGTCGAGACGGGGCGGGCCGGATCGAAGTCCGGATTCGGGCGGGTGGAGGCCGGGTCGAAGACCTGCAGGGGTTCGCCCGCGCTGTCCACGGTCCGCGAAAAGTCGCCGCGGCGTTCCGGCAGAATGGCCACCGTCCGCAGCGAGTTGCGGCCGATGCGTTCGCGGACGCCTTCGTAGGAGAGCGAGGCGAAGGTGGATTTGCCGATCACCGGGCCGGCGATACTGAAGCCGAACTGGCCGCGCCGCAGGCGGTTCTTGCCGCCGCCGCGCTGGGCAATTTCGTGGGGCACCGCGTCGAGCACGTCGTTGCGCAGATTGTAAAAAAGCCGGCCGTGCCAGGTTTGCCAGGGATACTGCCGCTTGCCGGCCGCCCGGGCTGGCGAATCGGCGCGCAGGCCCAGTTCCCGGGTTGCCGCCTTGAACTCCTCGGCGGCCTTCTGCAACTCTCCCTGCGCCAATAGCCCACAGGGCAACAGAAGAATCCATCCGGCTAAGGGAAAAGACTTCTGCATAATAACAGTGTACTTCTCCTTATGACTTATTCCCTCACCCTGGGCGAACTGGCCGACCAGCTTGGCTGCATTTTACACGGCGACGCTTCAATGCGCATCACGGGCGTATGCGGCATGGAACAGGCCGAGCCCGGACAGTTGACGTTTCTGGCCAATCCCAAATACGCGCCCAAAGTGAAGGCTTCCCGCGCATCGGCGATTCTGGCCACCGCGCCCCTAGCGGGCCTGGCGACGCTCGAAAGCAGGAACCCTTATCACGATTTCGCCCGCGCGCTGGGACTCTTCTACCAACCGCCGCGACCGGAGCCGGGGATCCATCCCATGGCGGCGATTCATCCGACGGCCACCATTGGCGAAGGCGCCTCCATCGGCCCCTTTGTCGCCGTCGGGGCGCACGTGACCATCGGCCGCAACGCGGTGCTGCATCCGCACGTGACAATTTACGAAGGGGCCTCGATCGGCGATGACTTTCTGGCGCATGCGCACGTCAGCGTGCGGGAGTTCTGCCGGATCGGCAACCGGGTGATTCTGCAGAACGGCGTGGTGGTGGGCGGCGACGGGTTCGGCTTTGCCAAGACGGCCAACGGGACGCAGTACAAGATCGTGCAGAGCGGCATCGTGGTGATTGAAGACGACGTGGAGATCCAGGCGCTGACGGCCGTCGACCGCGCTACGGTGGGCGAGACGCGCATCAAGCGCGGAGCCAAGATTGACAACCTCGTGCAGATTGGTCACGCCAGCGTGGTGGGCGAGGATAACATCCTGTGTTCGCAGGTGGGCCTGGCCGGCAGCACGATTCTCGGCAAGAGCGTGCTGCTCGCCGGGCAGGTGGGCGTCTCGGGCCATCTGACGATCCACGACAACGCCGTGGCCTACGCGCAGAGCGGCATCGGACACGATGTACCCGCCGGCACCATGGTTTCCGGCTCTCCGGCCTTTGACAACCGGACGTGGCTGCGCGCCGTCACCGCGTTTCCGAAACTGCCGGAGATGGTGCGCACGGTGCGAGAATTGGAAAAACGCCTCGCCGAACTCGAGGCCAAGGTAAAAGACAACGCATGAACTCCCCGGCCAAGCCCCCCTTGTTCTTCCATGACGAAGAGTTTCTCGAGTCCTCGGAAGCCCGCAGCGTGCGGATGCTGTCTGAGTATCTCGGCCCGCTGCGGGTTTTCCGCAAAGAGAAGATCCGGGACACCATCGCCATGTTCGGATCGGCGCGAATTCACGAGACCGGGCCGATGGCCCGTTACTACAGCGAGTGCCGGGAGTTAGCCAAACGGCTGACGCAGTGGAGCGACAGCCTGCCGACCTCGGCGCGGCGCTTTGTCGTGGCCACCGGCGGCGGCCCGGGCATCATGGAAGCCGCTAACCGCGGGGCTTACGACGCGGGTGGTCTTTCGGTGGGGCTCAATATCGCCCTGCCGTTTGAACAGGCCCCGAACCCATTCATTACTCCCGATCTGAGCATGGAGTTCGGCTATTTCTTCATGCGGAAGTTCTGGTTTGCCTACCTGGCCAAAGCGCTGGTCGTCTTTCCGGGTGGCTTCGGCACCATGGACGAGTTGTTTGAAATTCTCACCCTCGTGCAGACGCGCAAGCTGCACAAGCCCATCGTCGTACTGCTCTACGGAACCTCGTTCTGGAAAGAGGTCTTCAATTTCGAAGCGCTGGCCAAGTACGGGCTGATCTCTCCGGAGGATCTGCACGTTTTCCAGTTCGCCGACGACGTGGAGACCGCGTTTACCCATCTCCGCAACGGCCTCACGCGCCTGTACCTGACGCCGGAGGAGGAGTTCGAGATGACCCCGGGCATCGCCCATACCCAAAACTCGTGACCGCACCGTCCGCTCCCCGATCGCCGCTCGGCCGCCTGGAGCAGTTTGCGCTGCTGGCGGCCATCGCCTGGCTAGGCGTCAACTACTTCGCGCCGGGTTCGCTGGCCGCGCTCGGTTTGTTGGCGGTGGGGCTCGGGTCAGGATCCTGGGTGGCGGGCCGCGCCCTCCGGCGGGTGCTGCGTCATTCGGTTTGGCGCCTGCGGAACCGTCTGCTTTCGAGCTACTTGTTCATTGCCGTGGTCCCGGTGCTGCTCCTGTTTGTGCTGGGCTGGATGGGCGCGTGGGTGATCGCTTCGCAGACCGCGTTCTATCTGGTGGCCGCCGAGTTCAACAAA
The DNA here is from genome assembly GCA_026393985.1 of Acidobacteriota bacterium. Taxonomy (GTDB): domain Bacteria; phylum Acidobacteriota; class Terriglobia; order Bryobacterales; family Bryobacteraceae. The sequence continues at coordinate 8,079 of JAPKZB010000047.1, read as the reverse complement.
CGCATCGATGTGCTCGCCGACTCGGCCGCGGCCGTGCTGACCGGCGCCGCGGGTTCATCCGCCGAACCGGCCAACCGGCTGGTGGCGCTGCTCGATTCCCGCTTTCCAGGCCTCGAGTACTTGTGCACGCGTCCCGGCCAGCCTGAAGTGCGGCTGCCGGCCGGCTCGCAGCTTACCGTGCCAGACGGCCTACCCGAGGAGATCTCCGGCCTGCTGCTGCGGGACGGGCAGCTCTCTGTCTGGGCGCACCGCCACTCCCCACAGGGTTCAGCCACGGTGGTAGCGCCGCTGACCCGCGGCTTTCTGGCCGGCCTGATCCCCGGCCTTGGCGCCATCACCCTGGTCGACATGAGCCCGGCGAACCAACGCATACGGCTGCCCGATGGCGCAAACGACAACGGCAACCCGGACCGCGCGCCGCGGGGCATTCCCGCGCCCGTTAACTTTCTTGACCTGCAGATCCTGTGGGGTTCGGAGCTGCCCGTCTATGACTGGGACGCCCCGGCGGCGGATCGCAAAGCGGTGCTCGGTATCCACACCCGCATCGCGCAGGTCTACCGCGTGGTCTTCTCGCAGAAAGCCGACCGGGACCAGCCGCTGCTGGTCTCCTACTTCTATCTGATCGCCGGACTGTTTCTGTTCTTCGAGTGCGCCGCCCTGCTGATCGGCATCTCGATCACCCGCACCATCACCGGCGCCGTGCACCACCTGTACGAAGGGACGCGCCGCGTCCAGCAAGGCGACTTTTCGACGCGCATCCCCGTCCGCGGCCGCGATCAACTCGCCGAACTCTCCGACTCCTTCAACACCATGACCGGCAACCTCGAACGCCTCCTGGTGGTGGCCAAGGACAACGAACGCATCCAGGCCGACCTCACCATCGCCCGCGAAGTGCAGGAGCAGCTCTATCCGCGCACGGTGCCGGCCTCGCCGACCCTCGCTCTGACGGCCCGCCTCCATCCGGCCCGCACCGTCTCGGGCGACTATTACGACTATCACCGCATCGACACTCATACGATTGCCCTTGCCCTCGGCGATGTGGCCGGCAAGGGCGTCTCGGCCGCCATCCTGATGGCGAGCGTGCAGTCGGCGCTCCGCGCGCAGATCCGCCACACGCAGGAGTCCGGCCTGCCCTGCGCCCCGTCGGCGATTGTCAGTCAGCTTAACAAGCACCTCCACGCCCACACGACCCCGGAGAAGTACGCCACTTTCTGGTTCGGCGTCTACGACGAAACCACCGGCCTGCTCACCTACACCAACGCCGGGCACTTGCAGCCGCTCCTGTTCCGCCGCGGCAGAGTGACCCAACTCAATGTCAACGGCATGGTGGTGGGCGCCTTCGCCCAGGCCCGCTACGACGAATCGACGCTGTCACTCGAGCCCGGCGACCTGCTCGTGCTCTACACCGACGGTATCACCGAACCGGAGAACGAGTACGGCGAAATGTTCGGCGAAGAGCGCCTGATCGCCACCATCGAACGCGTCCGCGAACGGTCCAACGAGGAGGTCATCGCCGCCGTGTTCGAAGCGGTGGAGGCGTGGATTCACGCTCCGGATTCCAACGACGACATGACCATGCTGCTGGTCCGGCGGCCCGCGTGAGCCGCCCGGTTTCGCCCTGGGGCCGCATGCAAAAGCGGCTCACCGCCGTGGCGCTGGCCGTCGCCACCGTGCTGCTGCTGGGGGCCTGGGGATACATGGCCTTCGGCGGCTTCCCGGCCTTCGAAGCCTTCTACATGGCCCTGACCACCATCACCACGGTCGGCTACGGCGAAATTCTTCCAATGTCGCGGGCCGCCCGCACCTGGAACATCGTCTATGTCATTGTGGGCGTATCGACGATGATCGTCTCGCTCGGCGCCTTGACGCAGACCGTCGTTGAACTGGAGTTGAGCGGATATTTTGCCAAGAGACGGAATCGACGCATGATCGACAAGCTGGACAATCACTACATCATCTGCGGCTTCGGCCGCGTCGGCCGCGCCGCGGCCACCGAACTCGAAATCTCCGCCGCCCCCTTTCTCATCGTCGACCGCAGCGAGGAGGAGGCCGAACAGGCCATGCGTCTGGGCTACATTGCCGTGGCGGCCGACTGCACGCGCGACGAGTCGCTGCGCGAACTCGGCATCGACCGCGCCGCCGGCCTCATCGCCGCGCTGTCCACCGACGCCGACAATCTGTACCTGATCCTCACGGCCAAAACGCTCAACCCCAAAGTGCAGGTGGCCGCCCGCGTCATCGAAGAGGAGTCGGAGGCGAAGCTCAAACGCGCCGGCGCCGATATCGTTTACGCGCCTTACGCCATGGCCGGCCACCGGCTCTCGCAGAGCCTGCTGCGGCCGCACGTCAAAGACTTCATCGACTTCACGACAGGCAACACGATTGGTCTCGACGTCCGCATTGAACAGATTCGGGTGTCCGGCCGCAATGGGTTCGTTTCGCAATCGCTGCGCGACACGCCCATCCGCCGGGAGTTGGGCCTGATTGTGCTAGCCATCCGGCGGGCCGACGGCGAGATGGTGTTCAACCCGCCAGCCGAGTGCGTGCTGGCCGCCGGCGATTTCCTGATCGTGCTCGGGCCGCCGGCGCAGTTGCGGCGCCTCGAAGACTTGCTGCGGAGCGACGCATGACCAAGATACTCACGGCCGCCGAGATGCGCGCCATCGATGCGCGGACCATCGAGGCCGGCCTGCCGGACCTGGTGCTGATGGAAAACGCGGCCCACCGCGTGGTCGAAGTGCTCGAACGCGAGTTTGCTCCACTCGACCAACAGCGCATCGTCATCTTTGCCGGCAAGGGCAACAACGGGGGCGACGGGCTAGCCATCGCCCGCCTGCTCCACAGCCGCTTTGCCCCCCGCGCGCTCGACGTGGTGTTCGCCGCCGAACCCCATCCGCAGCACACCCTGCTGCGCGCGAGCGGCTTTACGGCCATCCACACGGCCATCCCCGCGCACGCCCGGCTGGCGACCTTGGTCATCGACGCTCTGCTCGGCACGGGCCTCAGCGGCCCGGCGCGGGAGCCATATGCCTCCTCCATTCACGAGATCAACACCGGCTTTCCACTGGCGCGGGTGGTGGCCGTCGACCTGCCCTCGGGCATGGACGCCGACACGGGCCTGGCCGCCGGCGCCGTGGTCCGCGCCGACTTCTCCGTCACCTTCACCGCGCCCAAGCGCGCCCATCTGCTGGGCCAGGGCCTCGGCCGCATTACGGTCTCCCCCATCGGCACGCCGGCGGCGATGCTGGACGAAATCGCGCTTTTGCGAAACGAACCCAACGGCTGGCGGCACCTGCTGGCGCCCCGCCCGGTGGAGGGTCACAAGGGCAGCTTCGGCCACGTGCTAGCCATCGGCGGCGCGGCCGGCAAGGCGGGGGCTATCGGCATGACCGGCCTGGCCGCGCTCCGGATGGGCGCGGGCCTGGTTACCGTCGCCACGAGCGCGCCGGCCCTGCCCACTCCCGAACTGATGACCAGCCCGCTCGACGCCGCCTGGCCCCTCGCCGGCAAAGATAGCATCGCGCTCGGCCCGGGGCTCGGCGCCGACCCGCGCGGGCCGGCTCTGGTCCGCGACTGCCCCCTGCCGCTGGTCGTCGATGCCGATGGCCTGAACGCTCTTGCCGGCAACCTGCCCGCGGCGTGCGCCGGCCCGCGCGTCTTCACGCCGCATCCCGGCGAGATGGCCCGCCTGCTTGGCCGCCCGGTGGGCGACCGGCTGGCCGACGCCCGGTCGCTGGCCGACGCCACGGGTGCCATTGTCGTGCTAAAAGGACATCGTAGCGTAATCGCGACACCCGGCGGACTGGCCGCCCTCAACCCCACCGGCACGCCGGCCATGGCCACGGCCGGCAGCGGCGACATTCTGACTGGCCTGCTGGCCGCGCTGCTGGCGACGGCCCCGCCGTGGGAGGCGACGCTGGCCGCCGTCTACCTGCACGGTCTGGCCGGCGAACTGGCGGCCGCCGCGCGGACCGAGCGCTGCGTGATCGCCACCGACCTGCTCGAGTTTCTGCCGGAGGCCATCCGCCGCTGTGCCTAGCTACACCTGGTTGACGGCCCATCCGGAGGAGACCCGCGCCGCGGCGGGCGAACTGGCCACGCTGCTGCCTCGCCGCGCCGTCGTCCAACTCACGGGCAACCTGGGCGCGGGCAAGACAACGCTGGTCGCAGCGCTCGTCGAGGCTCTCGGCGTCGCCCCGGCCAACGCGGTGACCAGCCCCACTTTCGCGCTGATTCACGAGTACGGCGAACCAACCCGCGTCTATCACGTCGACCTCTACCGGCTCGACGCGGAGCGGGAGGTATTCACGCTGGGCCTCGAAGAGATCTTCGAGGCGAACGCCCTCGTGCTGATCGAATGGGGCGAGAAGTTCCCGCGCCTGCTGCCCCGCGACCGGATTGTGATCACCATCGAGCACGGCGCCGGAGACCAGCGCCGGATCACCGCTACAGGAGATCTTCTTTTGACCCGTACATCTCCTCAATAAGTCTGGCGTTCTTTTCGAGCACCTTTTTCGTGCGCACCTTCATGGTCGGCGTCAGGTCGCCGGTCTCGATCGACAGGTCTTTTTCGAGGATCCGGAACTTCTTGATCGCCTCGTAGACGGCGAGTTCTTTGTTGGCCCGCTCGACGGCCTTCTTGACCGCCTTGAAGACCACCGGTTCTTTGGCCAACTCCTCCATCGGCCTGCCCTTCATCCCTTCGAGCGCCTCGGCGGCGACGGGGTTGAGCGTGAACAACGCCGTCACGTAGGGCTGCTGTTCGCCGGCGAGCACCACCTGGCTGATCAGCGGCTCGGTCTTGAAGAGGGCCTCGACGCGGGAGGGATAGATCTTCTTGCCGTTTGAGGAGACGATCATCTCCTTCTTGCGGCCGACGATCGAAACGAAACCATCCTCGGAGATGGTGGCCAGGTCGCCCGTGTAGAGCCAGCCGTCCTGGAACACGGCGGCCGTCGCCGCCGGGTCGTGGAAGTAGCCGGTGGCGTTCGAGGGGGAATGAATCAGCAGTTCGCCATCGTCGGAGAGCTTCATTTTGACGCCCGGCAGCGGCTTGCCGATGGAGCCCAGGCGCGGCTTATCGGTCGGGTTCAGGCAATTGATGCCGCCTTCGGTGAGGCCGAAGCCTTCAATCAACGGCATGCCGATCATGTCGTAGAACAGGCCCAGATCCTTGCTCAGCGGGGCGGCGCCGGAGATGGGAAACCGCAACTGACCGCCGAAGCGGTCGCGAATCTTGGCAAAGACGAGTCTGTCCAACAGCTGCAGCGGCAGGGAGAGACGGAGCGGGACGGCCTCGCCGCGCTGCCGCAGCTGCGCCGCCTCCTGCCCCATGCCGAGAGCGGTAAAGGCCAGCGTGCGTTTGAGGCCGGTCAGCTTCTGCAGTTCGGTGCGGACGGTGGAGTAGACCCGTTCCCAGACGCGGGGCGGCGCCAGGAAGAAGGTAGGCTTGACGATCTTGAACTCGTGCGGCATGCGCGCGAGGCTTTCGCTGAACCAAACGGGCACGCCCATGCGCAGCGGCAGCAGTTCCAGCGCGATGCGCTGGGCGATGTGGGCCGAGGGCAGAAAGGCCAGCATGCGATCCTGCGGCCCGACGGGGATCGCCGGCGGCCCCATGTCGACGTTGGCGACCAGGGCGCCGTGCGAAACCTCCACCATCTTCGGTTCGCCCGTGGCGCCGGAGGTGAGATAGAGAATCGCGCGGTCCTCCGGCTTGACCATGACGCGGATTCGTTCAAAGTAGTCGCGGTCTTCGCGCAGGGCGGCCTGGCCGCGGGCGCGCACCTCGGCCAGGGTCGGAATTCCTTCGGCGAAACCGGTCAACAGAACCCACTGGACGTTCAATTCCCCGCCCCCGGCCGCCCGGAGCGCCTTCAGATACTTGGCGTCTTCGAGAAAAACGACCCGGGCGCCGCAGGTGCGCAACGCCTTCACCTGGTCGGCCGCCAGGGAGTTGGCGTAGAGCGCGGCGGCGGTTGCGCCGTTGGTCATGATGGCCAGGTCGGTCAGATAGAACTCGGCGCGCGTCTCGCTGCCGATCGCCACCACTTCTCCCGGCGGCACCCCCATCGCCCGCAAGCCGCAGGCGATCTCCCGCACCGCGTCGCGGTACTGCGGCCAGGTCCAGGTCTTATAGCTACGCTGTTTGTCTACGACCACGGGCTGGTGCAAAGCGATCGCCTCGCCGTACTGAGTAACGGCCTCTTCAAGCAGGGAGTAAATGGTTCGCGCGCTCATCGTTAGATAATAGTTTATAGATGAATTACGAACGCGAAATCGCGGCGATGCGCCGCATCTCGAAGGCCAGCTCCGCGCTCGCCATGCGCTACTTTGAGCAGGGCATCCAGATGGAGGATAAAAGCGACGACTCGCCGGTCACCATCGCCGACAAAGAGAGCGAGAAGCTCATTGCGCGGATGCTCGAAGAGATGTTCCCCGAAGACGGCCAACGGGGCGAGGAGGGGGTAGCCAAGCCATCCCGCTCCGGCCGCACCTGGATTATCGACCCCATCGACGGCACGCGCGACTTTGTCCGCGGCAACATGCTGTGGGGCGTGCTGCTGGGCCTCGAAGAGAACGGCAAGGCCGTGGCCGGCTGCGCCCACTATCCGGTGATGGAGGAGACTTACTTTGCCAGCACCGGCGGCGGCGCCTGGTGCAACGATGTCCGCTGCAAGGTTTCGAGCGTGGAACGGCTCGACCGCGCCGTGGTCTGCTTCAACGGCCTGCAGAACAATAAGAAGTGGGCTTATCGCGATCAGGTGATGGACTTCTGCGCCAACTTCTGGGCCGTCCGCAGCATGAGCGGCGGGCCGGATTGCATGATGATCGTCACGGGCAAAGCCGAGGTGTGGGTGGAGCCAAGCGCTCAGCCCTGGGATCTGTGCCCGCTCAAGGTCCTGGTGGAGGAGGCCGGCGGCAAGTTCTTCAACTTCGCCGGCACCGATTCCATCTACGCCGGCAACGCCCTTATCTGTACTCCTCCGTTTGAGGCGATGCTGCGGCAGGCGTTTGTGCGGTAAGCGCCCCGCGCCACTCCCGGGTGACGTAGAAGCTCGCGCCCCCGGAGCAGCGGATCACGCTAAAGACGAACCCCCACTCCGGGCGCGGCGCCGGGGCGCCCACGACGATCGTGCGCACCCGGCCCCAGCGCCGGAACGTGAACCGGGTGGCGGCGCCATCGACGAGCAACTCGCCCGGCCATAGCCGCGGAGCAGCCGGCGCCTTCCGGGTGAATACCCGCACCCCCTCGCCGGGCAAAGCGGTCAGCGGCGGCCGCAGACGCCCCCCGAGGCCCGCCACCAGAAACCACGCTACGCGCCACAGAAACGGCAACAGCGCCGCCATCGCCGCCAGCAGCGCAAGGAGCACCGGCAGCGCCACCCACGGATACTGATAAACCAGGGCGAGCAGAGCCACGACGCTAACGTCCTCGGCGAGGCTTATCGCCGCGTGCGTGGCCGGCTCCGGCGTCGTATGCGCCACCAGACGGACGCCCATCTTGCTCGAATGCGCGCCCAAGGCCACGGTACCCGCCGCCAGCATGGCCAGCGTCCGCGCCAGCGGGTCCATGCCGCCGGCCGCCCCCATCGCCAGCACCGCCGCCCCCGCCGGACGGATAAACGTGTGTACGCCATCCCAGAACGGCGTCAGGAATGGCACCTTATCGGCCACAAACTCGGCAAGGTACAGCACGGCCGCCGTGGCGAGGACCGCCGGATGGCCCAGAACATTGAGTTCGGCGGGCAGCCGCGTCAGCCAGCCGTAATGGATTCCCAGGCCGGTTACCAGCACGGCGGCGTAGAGGTTCAGCCCGGCGCCGATGGCCAGGCCCAGAACATTGGCGATGACAGCGACAGATTCCATCCGACGAAGTTCCCCTTAGTGCTCCCTACGATACCAACGGACGGCAGGTTCCAACGGCTTTCCTAACCCCAATACTGTTCACTTAGAACATTTCTATGCTATTCTGTACTAGGGAGCGGAGGCCCCTTGAATGGCGCGAACGATTGCGTCCTTGCCAACTGGTAGCCGAATCACCGACTACATCAGTCTTGGCGTAGTTGCCAAGTTTTT